>SVKK01000009.1 GCA_015068425.1 Oscillospiraceae bacterium
TCGTCCGGCTTCGAAATAATACGCTATTCTACGATTGGGGTTTTTATTTGCTGTCCGTTATTCCTGGTACAGTTCATTCAGACGGCTGCTTTTTATTATATTTAGATTAGACAACGGGGACGTCGTCTTCAGGCATGGATGCTTTGCAAAGCATAACAATGAGGATAATCCAGCCAACAAGGGGAACGAGTGAGATGAATATCCAGCCCCATTTGCGTCCGGAGTCACGAAGACGGCGTACGCACATTGCGATTCCGGGAATAAAAGTAGCAAGAGAATAAAGACTGATGAGAAGTTTAATTCCGATAATGCCAAGAATTGTACTTGCAATAATATTTACAAGCACTGCCATCCAGTAACCGCGTACAGTTGTGCGATCCGAGAAATTAACATAGTTTTTCCACATGTTAAGGTAAGGACCAAAGAAATTCATATAATTCTCCTCTCTGATATTCGCTAATTCTATAGCTGACTGAATTATAAATTATAAAATAAGATATGTCAATCAAAGCAGAATGAATATTGACTTACTTGAATCAGTAATAGAAAAATTTATAGAAATTTGGATGTGTATTTAAAAGCTGGCTGAGATTTGTTTTGGTTTCAGACCCCGGGTCGTTTATTCTGAAGTCTTCAGCTTTTGTGCCGCCATTGATATACCCTGTAATCACGACCCAATGCTGGGAGCCGTAAGAGTTTTTAAGTCCAATTAAAACAGGTTTGCCTTCATTTAAGAGTGAACTAATTTTAGTCAGGTAATTTGTTTTGTCTGTCACAGCGGTATAGTTTTCAGGCCAATAAACATTTCCGGCGGAAGTATATGAAAGGCGGTTTTTCATTTCAGATGGAGTTACTGTTTTTCCAAGTCTGTGAGATTCCATCATTGAAATCGCGGTTGTTGCGCAGCCTATCTGAGCCATAGTTTTTCCCTGACTTCCAATTTTGACATTTGCCCATCTGCTGTCATATTGCTTAAATGAGGGAACAGATAGACTAACTGAAGAAGGGGGGAGAACGCCGCTGCTTACAGGACCAAGATATGTATTATAAACATATCCGATTTTGTTGCCGTTATATAATATTTTCGCCCAGTAGGTATCGGAGGAGAGGAGAACTATAATTTCTCCTTTGCTGAGTTTTCCTATGATTGCGTGGTTAGTGCCTGCACCACCTCTAACGTTCAGCGCCCCGAAATTGGTATACACCTTCCTGGCTTTTCCTCCTGACTCTATAACATATGCGCTGTGACAATAACCAAATTTACCGTCATCGTATTCAACATACCACCATTCTCCGTTGCGGGAATGAAGAGTCAGATAAGCTCCGTTTGCTGCTTTTGAAACAATTGCCGAAGAGGAAGTGGGGGAGGAGCGGATGTTCAGATTGCCTCCACTTACAGACACCCTTCCAGCAGATGGTGCCACGGATGCAGCAAACACATTTATCTGTGTTAAAAATATTGCTGCGAATGTAAGAATAATAATTAATGATTTATAAATTTTTTTAATAAAAAATCACCTCTTTTGCTTGATTCATGACGAATTATAGCATAAAAGGTGATTTTTGTGCTTTCCAAATGTTTACTTTTCTTCTCTTGTGAGTATTCTAACCCATCGAAATCTGTTGCAGGTTATTGAGTTGGGGATGCACTTGAGAATCTGGTCAGACTTGAGGAAACAGAATGTGACAACGGGAGGAAAGTGAAATACAAACGCGCTCAGGCAGGCAGTAGGAATGGTCCAGAGCCACATAAAAAGATTATCTGCATATGCCTGATACTTTGTATGGCCGCCGCCAGCGATAATTCCGCTTTCAACGGGATATTCATAGCACGTTCCGATGGTACTGACAGAGAGAACGCAAATAAATTGAATTGCAAGCTTTTTTGTCTCCTCGGAAACGGAGTAAAAACTTACTATAATATCCTTAAATGAGAATAGCAAAACTGCGGAAGTAACACCAAGTATAAGGAAAATAGCCTGCATTGTCTTTGAATAAGAGCGTACAAGGCTAAGTTTGCCTTCACCAACAGTTTTACCTGTGACAACTGATGCAACATTGGCGCAGGACATACCCACAACCGCAAATATCTGGAATATAATTACGGCAATGGAGTTTGCGGCAATTACGCTTGCGCTTATATGTCCGAGAACTGCGGTTTGAGCCGCCTGAGCAATACCCCAAAGTGCACCGCTTATTACAACAGGAGCAGCAACTCTGATATAGTCACCGAGATAGGTGAAATCAAAGGATAAAAGGTCAAGAAGTTTAATCCTAAGCTTTTTATCAAAGACAAAAATGTAAATAAGTATTATCAAAAGCTCAACGCTGCGGCTTATCAGCGTAGCAAGAGCGGCACCTCGAATTCCCATCTCGGGAGCACCAAAATTACCGTAAATAAAACAATAGTTAAGGCAAAGATTGATGATTATAGTACTTACGGACATTATTGTGCCAACACCTGCGGTTTCAACACCCTGAAGGGAATACATGAGGGAATTGGATATAGCGAAAATAAGGTATGTCCAGCATATTATTTTGAGATATTTTAAACCTTCAGTGATTACGGATTCATCATTTGTAAAAAGAGAAAGTACAAAGTAAGGATAAAGGTAGGAAAGCAGGAAGAATATAAGACCAATAAGAAGACCAACCTTCATTCCAACACCTATAATTTTTTTAATAGGGTCAACGCGTTTTTGCCCCCAATACTGAGATGCAAGAACAACTATACCCAAACCTACGCCGGCAGAAACCTGCTGAAGGGTGAACTGTATCTGGTTGACAAGTGTAGCGCCTGAAAGAGCAAGCTCAGTGTATCTGCCGAGCATAATATTGTCTACCATATTGACAGCAAGTGCAGCCAACTGCTGAAGGCTGATTATAATCAAAAGTCGGAAAAATGTTTTATAAAACTCCCTGTCTTTTGTAAAAATTCCAAGGAATTTGGGGTCCCTGTCAGGAGGCAGAGCAACGTATTTGGTCATATATATTTACCTCTTTAGTTTGAATACTCCAATAGTAGCATATTGAATTTCATTATCAAGTATTAATTTTTATATTGCTTAACTTTGTTATTATGATAATGGTGTTAATCAGTTTATACAGTATGAAAAAAGAAGCTACCGATTTCACTGGAAATCCGTAGCTTCTTTTTTTGAATTGTTTTGATAATAATGATACGGTTTCAAATAGTTTCATGTGGTTTCACTCAAAAATGAAACTATTAAGCGGGAAGTGAAACTCTCTTTTAGGACTGAAACTACGCTAATCAGTTTGTCAAATTGGATTTTATCTAACTGGTGTTTGCTCAATAATACTATATACTTTTTCAGACCAATCCCATATATCTTTGCAATCGTTATCAATATAGATAACTCTGTCCATCAGACTGTTGGGTATATGTGATTCAAGAATTGCCTTTAATTTGGTTGGTATTACAATTTTATAAACCCAATCCTCGAGGATAATTTCATCCTTGACCTTCATAGGCAGAACTCCGTCACACACGGAACTGGGGTGCGACAATAACTTCTCGTACTGAAAATAGAACCTTACACCAGGATTGAATCCGATGCTTAAATCATTATCATTTGGGAACCGCCCCAAACTGCGCTCCATTACCAATCTATCACCCGCTTGACAGTTACCCCAAGCAAGCATGATATACTCGAAGTAATCCGCAGGGTCATTAGCGGCATTGCGGTTCTCGTTTATCAATGTTTCAACAGAGACTTGCCGTGCGTTTAGTGCAGACAACAACTTGCCACACTCAAAAATTTTGATTGCGTTGTCAACAGATGTGGTGTGGCATACGAAATCTGTGACACAACCTTTTCTGTATGGACAAGCAGTACACTCCGTCAGCAGTTTTGGACAAGGTGCAGAAAGATAGGCTTCTTTTCGTTTAATTCCATCTAAAACTGTCAGTAATGTGTTTTCGTTATCACATTCGATGTCGCTGGTTCTGCCATATTTCTTTTCGTATTCCATGAACTCAATAATGGTTCTAATTTCCCAATCAGACACCTCGGGGAAATTGGAGAGTTTCTTATAAAATACTCCATCCCAAACTTCGGTGCACTCAAAATCACCTATTTTTATCAGCATACTATCACCGTCAAATTCAAGTTTGTCGAATAGATTGTATCAAATTGCTGTGTAAATATCAACCAACATAGAAAAAACACGATGGTTTTGATACAAAACCATCGTGCTTTTTTGGTGGAGGTGAGGGGAGTTGAACCCCTGTCCGAAAGCGCTTCCTCAGGACCTTCTCCGGGCGCAGACATTTATTTGTATTCCCTAACCCGCCCGTGAAATGTCACACTGACGGGGTCGGTAGCTTCATTATGCGTGGTACGCTCAAAGCTTTGCATACTCACGTTCACCACTCATCGACGCCCGTATCCGGGCCGTGGTCCTCCCGGTACAGACGGCCGCTAGTTAAGCAGCGGCAAGAACAGTTCTATTGTTGTTCTTTAATTTATAATTGCCCGTTTTTAAGATGCCAGGCGCATCTGCCCGCTTATCCTGCATCTACACCCCCGTCGAAACCGGTACACCCCCATATATAAGGGAGCAAAAGCTCCCTTTGGAGTAAGGTGCTTTGCAGCTAAAATTATAATATCATGTTTTTGTAAATTTTACCATAAGTGACTGCGGCAAAATTTTTGCTACGACGCGATAAAACTTGAAAAATACTCTGGGAGTATAAACGCTGTGTCCCTTTTTAGATGCTTTATAAGACCCGGCAACTACCTTTTCAGGAGCGCAGAATGGGAGTATATCAAATGTCTTTGAGTTGCCACGTATACCCGCTATATCCAGAAAACCGGTGCTCATAGGACCGGAGCAAACAGCGGTAACCTTGATTCCGCGGCCTTTCAGCTCTTCACCGATTCCTCGGCTAAAGGCAGAAACATAAGATTTGCTTGCGCTATAAACAGTCATTCTGGGATTTGGACAAAATGAAGCAATTGAGCTCACATTGATGATTCTTCCGCCTCGGATTATATAGGGAATGCAAAGATTAGTTACGGCAGTCAGAGCTTTAATATTAAGATCAACCATACCTGTTTGCATGCGGTAATCCGTTTCTCCAACATTTGCCAGATAGCCGCAGCCTGCGTTGTTTACCAAAAGAATAACCTCGGGCTTTTCTTCATAAAGCATTTTTCCGAATTTATCAAGGTCCTCTTCACAGGATAGATCGAGAGGGACAACGCGTCCGTGGGCTTTATTCAAAAGTTTTGAAGCTTTAGTAAGCTTGTCCTTAGATCTTGCAATCAGCCAAACCTCGGAAATCTCGGGAAAATTATGTTCAAGCTGAGATACAAACTGGAGACCGAGCCCTGCAGATGCACCAGTTATAATGGCGGTTTTCATTTTATGCCTTCTTGGGTTCGGGATATTCTACGTCAAAAGTCTTTACGCTTACTTTTGCCATTCTCTGGGGCTGGATGGGTTTATCGGCAAAGTTGCGGTTGGCGCGGGCGATACGGTCAACAACATCCATGCCTTCAATAACCTTGCCAAATGCAGCGTACTGGCCGTCAAGATAGGGAGCAGCTTCGTGCATTATAAAGAACTGGCTGCCGGCAGAGTTGGGATCCATAGCGCGTGCCATAGAAAGAACGCCGGGAGTATGCTTAAGATCATTTTTAAATCCATTTGATGCAAATTCACCTTTAATCTGGTATCCGGGACCACCCATGCCATTTCCGTTGGGGCAGCCTCCCTGAATCATAAAACCAGGAATTACACGGTGAAAAATCTTGTCATTGTAAAAGCCTTTATTAATGAGAGAAATGAAATTATTGACTGTGTTGGGTGCGATTTCGGGATAAAGCTCTGCCTTGATAATTGAGCCGTTTTCCATCTTGATGGTTACAATGGGATTCATAGTTTTCCTCCTGATTTATCTGTAGTTTTTTAATGTTCTGTCAATATCTCTGTCGGCCTGACGCTTGGCCTCGCTCTCACGTTTATCATAGAGCTTTTTGCCCTTGCATAGTCCAACCTCAATCTTAACGCGGCTATCCTTAAAATATACTGAAAGAGGAATAAGAGCCAGGCCGTCCTGCATAACCTTTGAGTTAAGCTTGAGAATTTCTTTTTTATGCATAAGCAGTCGGCGAGCACGCATTGGATCGCGATTGAAGATATTGCCTTGTTCGTAGGGACTTATATGCATTCCCCGGATAAATATTTCGCCATCTTTAATGGTGCAGAAGGAATCTTTAAGATTTAATGTTCCCGCCCGTATGGATTTTACTTCCGTACCGAAAAGCTCAATTCCGGCCTCATAGCGTTCAAGCACATAATAATCGTGAAACGCCTTTCTATTGGCGGCAGCCTGTTTAACGCCCTGCGCTTTGGGAGACATATTCTTCCTCCTTCACCAAAAATTCCAGTGCATTATAACATAACTGAGCGAATAAAAAAAGTCTATTCTGTAAAATAATCTCTCAAATATGGGAGGGCATATGATGCAAGAGATATTTTTTGTATCTCATCAGGATAGACGATATACAAACATTCTTTTTCGCTGCTAAACACATCGGCTCTAATTTTGTTCCAAATTGGCATAGAGTTTTCCCGTTGAATTCTATGTACTATCCCCTTAATTGACACATTGGCATTATACTCGTGCGAAGGTAACGTAAATATTATGAACCTGCTGCTTAAAATGTGTAATTTCATATTAATCTACCTCAACGAACTTGATATATGCGAATTATAGTCCTATTAAAAGTCTCAATAAATGCAAAAAATATGGAAATATAAGTACATATATGGTAGAATACTATTAATGAATAAGGAGCGTGAAAATTTTGGAATATACCGAAATGAAAATAAGAAGCGATGATATCTTTAAGGGAAAAATCGTACATCTTCACGTTGATGAAGTTGAGCTTATCGACGGAAGCAAATCTCTCCGCGAAATAATCGAGCATGATGGCGGTGTCACCGTTATTCCGGTAGACGAAAATGGCGACGTTTATTGCGTAAGACAGTTCAGATATGCCTTTGGAGAAAGCATAGTGGAAACACCTGCGGGCAAGCTTGAAAAAGGGGAGGAGCCTCTTGCGTGCGCTGTAAGAGAGCTTTCGGAAGAAACTGGTTTTACCGCGGAGGAATATATTTATCTCGGAGAGTTTTATCCATCTCCCGGCTATTGCCACGAAAAATTGTACGCTTATCTTGCTCTTGGTCTTAGAAAAGGTAAGGCTCATCTGGATGATGGAGAGTTTCTTGATGTTGTCAAATATCCTCTTGATACGCTTGTTGAGATGGTTATGAACAATGAGCTTTGCGACGCTAAAACCATTATTGCCATACTGAAGGCAAAGCGTTATCTTGAAGGACTCAAATAGACCCATAGTCTCAAATTCGTAAATAACTTGCAATTTTCGGTTTGTTATGGTAACATTTGAAATTGGGTTATACTGCAATAACCTTTAATTGATTATTACCTTATTAAGTTGGTGTTATTTTGGATAAATATGTAGTCAAGGGCGGCAAACAGCTCTTTGGACAAGTTGATATATCCGGCGCAAAAAACGCCGCAGTTGCTATTATACCCGCTGCCCTTATGGTAGAGGGTGTTTGCCGTATTGAGAACATTCCTCAGATAAGCGATACAAAAAAGCTCTTGGAAATGCTTGCACTTATGGGTGCAAAGATTAGGTTTGTAAACAAAACCACCCTTGATATTGATTGTAGCAATGTACATCTCTCGGATGATATTTATGATCTTACACGACAGATTCGTGCTTCCTATTACCTTATTGGCTCTATGCTCGGACGTTTTGGAAAAGCAAGTACCACTATGCCCGGAGGATGCAATTTCGGCGTAAGACCCATTGATCAGCACATTAAGGGCATGAAAGCTCTTGGTGCAGTTATGGATATTAGCCGTGGCTTTATTAAGGCCGAGGCCAAGGGCGGTCGTCTAAAGGGAACAAGAATATATCTTGATAAAGTTTCTGTTGGTGCAACCATAAATGTTATGATTGCTGCCACAATGGCGTCCGGTATAACTGTAATTGAAAATGTTGCCCGTGAGCCTCACATTGTTGATCTTGCAAACTTCCTTAACTCTATGGGTGCGGATATTCGTGGAGCAGGAACTGATGTTATCAAAGTCCGCGGTGTAGATAAACTCCACGGCGGCAGCTATTGCCTTATTCCCGACCAAATCGAGGCAGGAAC
This sequence comes from Oscillospiraceae bacterium, assembly GCA_015068425.1. Lineage (GTDB taxonomy): Bacteria > Bacillota > Clostridia > Oscillospirales > Oscillospiraceae > SIG459. Next base: position 8,218 of record SVKK01000009.1, read on the forward strand.
ATATATGGCAGCCGTTGCAGGTACAGGTGGAGAAGTTACTCTTACAAACGTTATACCCAAGCATCTTGACTGCATAAGCGCAAAGCTTATAGAGATGGGTGTTGAGATTGAAGAGGGAGAAGACTTTGTCACTGTAAGACGCACCGGTGAGCTAACTCACACTAACATAAAAACTCTGCCTTACCCGGGATTTCCCACAGATATGCAGCCTCAGGTAAGTACTGTTCTTGCATTAGCTAACGGTACCAGTGTTGTTACCGAGGGCGTTTGGGATAATCGCTATAAATATGTTAATGAGCTTCGCAAAATGGGCGCTGAGATACAAGTTGATGGCAAAACAGCTGTTATTCAGGGAGTTAAAAAGCTCTACGGAGCTCCTGTTGCAGCGTGCGACCTTCGCGCGGGAGCTGCTATGGTTATTGCTGGACTTTGCGCAGAAGGAACAACAACCATTGAAGATATAGTTTATATTGAAAGAGGATACCAGGATTTTGTTGGCAAACTCAGAAAACTTGGAGCAGATATCGTCAAGATTTCTGACCCTGATCCAAAGTCCGATGAAGGTATCGCCGAAGCTGTTTGATTTAAATGAAGATTTGTTGTTTTGCCAGCGGAAGCCGTGGCAATTGTACCCTTGTTTCCGTTAAAGGCAGAAATTTTCTAATAGATGCCGGCATTTCTATGCGGCGTATATGTTCAAACCTCTCAAATAATTCCCTATCACCCACAGATATTGACGCAATACTTATTACCCATCAGCATTCTGACCATATATGCGGACTCAGAATGCTGACTAAGCATTATCCTATAAAAGTAATTTGCCCAAGGTCCACTGCATCATACCTGGTTAATTCTTTGTCATGTTCTCCAGAGTTGATTGAAATAATGCCTGTTGGGTCATGTATATACTTTGATGATGTATTAGTCAGCTCTTTTCCGACAAGTCATGACACGGAAGATAGTGTAGGATATAGAATTGAAGGGGAGAAGACATTTTCCTTTGCAACGGATACCGGATATGTTTCTGATGAGGTTTATATGGGTCTCAGGGGAGCTGATGCTGTTGTTGTTGAGGCAAATCATGATGTTGATATGCTTCGATATGGAGAATATCCTTATTATTTAAAAAAGAGAATTCTTTCTCCGCAAGGACATCTATCCAATGACGACTGCGCCATGCTTATTTCCAGATTATGCTGCGAGGGAACAAAGTTTTTCATACTTGCTCATTTAAGCAGAGAAAATAACACTCCAGCTAAAGCTCTTTCTGCAGTAAACTCTGCGCTTTTTGGCAGTGAAGCGAAGATATTTGTTGCACCCGAGGCCGAACCTTTTAGTCTTGAGATCGGCGGTGAAGATAAGTGCTGAATGTTAAGCTGATTTGCGTGGGAAAGATGAAAGAGAAGCATTATATCAGTGCTTTTGAAGAGTATAAAAAAAGACTCGGAGCATATTGTAAGTTCGAATTGGTTGAACTTGCCGAACAGAGACTTCCCGAAAATCCCTCTGAGAAGGAAATTCACGCCGCTCTTGAGAAAGAAGCTGTAGAAATTGAAAAGCATATTCCTTCTGGTGCCGCGCTTTGCGCAATGTGTATTGAGGGGGATATGAAGAGCAGTACAGAACTTGCTGCGGTTTTTGAAAAGTGGACAAATTCAGGCAAAAGCAAAATCTGTTTTGTAATTGGCGGAAGCTGCGGTCTTGCCGGACGAATTAAAAGTCTCGCCGATCTGTGTCTTTCTATGTCCAGAATGACCTTTCCGCATCATCTTGCAAGAGTGATGGTTGGAGAGCAAATATACCGTGCATTTACTATAATTGAAGGAAGCAAATATCATAAATAAATCGGGAAAGGATAGATTTTTATGTCTGATCTTTACGGACGCAGACCGAAGCCCGGTGAACTCTATAAAAAATGGCCAATAGATGAGCTTGGTGAACCGGTTGCGCCCAAATTGCTGATCCACATCTCAAGCCTTGATATGGCAGATACTATGCTTGTCAGTATGCTTGAATCTTTTGGCATCCCTGCAATGGTTACACATCCCGGTGACGGAGATTTTGGAAAGCTTATGCTTGGAATGTCCGGAACAGGAAGCTGCATTTATGTCCCAGAAACTATGTATGAACAAGCTAAAGAATTAATGGAGGCTGAACCTGATGAACTATAAAGCTGAATATGAAAGATGGCTTGATAGCCCCGCTCTCAGTGAGCGAGAGTGGAAGGAACTCAACGACATAAAAAACGACGAAAAAGAAATTGAAAATCGCTTTTTTGCTCCCCTTGATTTTGGAACAGCCGGCCTTCGTGGAACGATGAAGGTTGGTCTTCATCAAATGAACATTCATATCATCCGTCATGCGACCCAGGCTTTTGCCAATGTTATTGCTGCCGAGGGTGAAGAAGCCAAGAAAAAAGGCGTTGTAGTATGCTATGACTGCCGTATTAACAGCGAAGTATTTGCCCGTGAGGCTGCATGCGTAATGGCCGCAAATGGGATTCATGTTCGCATTTTTGATGCACTCCGTCCTACTCCTGAACTTAGCTTTGCAATAAGATACTACGGCGCTGCAGCCGGTCTTAACATTACTGCAAGCCATAACCCCAAGGAATATAATGGCTATAAGGTTTATTGGTCCGACGGCGCACAACTTCCTCCAAGACAGGCTTCTGAAATAGCAAAGCAGATGTCAGAAATCGATATTTTTAACGGTTTCAAGCGTGTAGATTTTGAAGAGGCTGTCAGTGCCGGCAATATAGAAATTCTCGGCGCTGAAACCGATGAAGCTTTTCTTTCCCGCGTTCTCGGTCAGGCTATTGATAAGGAAGCTGTTAAGCGTGTTGCAGATAAGTTCCATGTTGTGTACACTCCTTTCCACGGCACAGGCTACAAACTCGTTCCCGAAGCTCTTACCAGACTTGGCATAAAGCACATCAACTGTGTACCTGAGCAGATGGTTATTGATGGTGCATTCCCCACCGTTGATAGTCCCAACCCTGAAAATCCCGAAGGATTTTACCTTGCCATAGTCCTTGCAAAAGAGGTAAACAGCGATATAATCATCGGCACAGATCCCGATGCAGACAGAATCGGCGTTATGGTTCGACAGAGTGAAACCGGCGATTATATAGCCATCAGCGGCAACCAGCTTGGTGTTCTTCTCCTTGACTATGTTATCAGTGCAAAACTGCGCACCGGGACCATGCCCTCAAATCCTGCAGCCCTTAAGACCATTGTTACTACCGAAATGGCAAAGGAAGTCTGCGAAAGAAACGGTGTTTATACTGTTGACACCTTTACCGGCTTTAAGTTTATGGCTGAGAAGATTGCTGAGTGGGAAGCTGCAGGAAGCTATGAGTGCATCTTTGCTTATGAAGAGAGCTATGGTTACCTTATGGGCGACTATGTGCGTGATAAGGATGCCGTTACTGCTTCTATGATGGTCGCTGAAATGGCCGCATACTACTATGAAAAGGGTATGAGTCTTAAGGATGCTCTCGACAGTCTTTATGAGAAATACGGCAACTATGCCGAGAAGACTCTCAATCTTGTTATGCCAGGTCTTGACGGTCTCCAGAAGATGGCAGCCCTTATGGCAAGACTCCGTGCAGAGCCTCTTGCTGAGATCGCCGGTGTTCCCGTTGTAAAGATGCGTGACTATCAGAGCGGTGATCTTTCTGTCAGCGGGCTGGGTGTTGTTGGTAAGACCCATATATCCGGCAGCAATGTTCTCTATTTCGAGCTGGCAGACGGAAGCAGCTTTATCGTCCGTCCTTCCGGAACCGAGCCTAAAGTCAAGGTTTATCTCCTTGTCCGTGATGAATCTCAGGATAAGTGCGCAGAGAAAATTTCAAAATATGCTGAGTTCGCTGAAACTCTCAAAAACTGACTTATAATAAAAGCTCCCGAATCGAATGCTTCGGGAGCTTTTTTGTTATCAGGTTTTGGGTTTAAATATAGAAATTATTTTGTCTACGAAGCTTCTAACTTCTTCAACAACAATTTTTATTTTCTGAGTGATACCCGTTATTTTCTCCTGTGTTTCCGCAAGCTTCTTTGCGGTATTCTGAACGTACTCAACTTTTTCCTTTAGCTCGTCACTGTTCATCTTTTCGAAGGATCTGCAAAGGGAGATAAGCTGCTCGTACTGGCTTTCCGTCAATGCAACATTATACTGCTGTGCAATGGACTTAATCTGCTCGCGAAGCTGCTCATCGCTCATATTCTTGGTTTCGTCAAGAATAAGCTTGAGCTGGGTAACAATTTCCGTTGCATCGTAGTTGCCGATTTCTTCAGCAAGTTCACCGGTGATAACAAGCTCCTGGGTTCCCATAAGCTTAACTGCTTCGTCAATTTTTTCGCCGGTTATATCTTCATAAGCCTTGTATATACCTGTCATTGCTGCAGTTCCGGATACCGGGAAGGGAGCAGCAACAATAATCTTGGCGTCATAAATACCGGCGGTTACGAGGGCGTTTACGAACATTTCCTGAGTACACCAGCTTATATTCTGAGTTGCGATCTGCAGACCTTCGCCTTCTGCAAGAACTTCAATATATACGCAGGAGATTGAATTAGTTCCGATAAGAGAGCTTTCAACAAAACCTTCAAGATAGCTGCGTTCTTCGGAGTTTGTTACTGTCAATTCCTTTGTATCTCCGCGATTAATGCCAAAAATTGAATATACAGAGTTGATTTGCTCTTCAGTAAGGTTGGCGCCTATAACGGCTCTCGATTCGCCAGCAACAGCTTTTGCAGCAAATGCACTGCCGAAGGAGCAAAGAATTGCAAGGCAAAGCACAACAGAAATAATCTTTTTCATTTATATGGTTCCTTTCAGAAATTTTACATTGTCACGGATGCATAGTATACCTCAATTACATCCTTTTTGTAAACAAAAAAAATAAGCAGCATTATGCTGCTTATTTTTTTAATGATTTGAAACATCAATTTCTCCAGAAATTATTTTTTTATAATCCTCGTAGTTTGCCTTAAGGAGAGACGGCGTATCAAGACCATAGGGACATTTTTTAAGGCACTGACCGCAATTGCAGCAGTTTTCAATTTTTGACATTTCACTTTGCCATTCAGGTGTAAGGAATTGTTCATGCGGGGAGCGACGAATCATAAGACTCATTCTGGCAGCCTGTCGAATATTAATCTCCGCAGGGCAGGGCATACAGTAACCGCAGCTTCGGCAAAATCCTCCTTTAAGCTGTTCTTTATCAATAATCATTTGCTTTCGCATCTCTTCGGTTACTTCGGGCTGCTCTTTCATGTAGGCGAGAAACTCATCAAGCTCATGTTCGTGCTGAACTCCCCAGATAGGTATTACATTGTCATAATCAAGCATAAAGGAAAACGCTGCAGCAGAATTGGTAATAAGTCCTCCGGCAAGCCCCTTCATTGCTATATAGCCCATATTCGCCATCGCACATTTTCTTACCAGCTCAAGTTCTTCCTCCCCCGTAAGGTAGGAAAAAGGAAACTGAAGAGTTTCGTACATGCCGGAATCAACACACTCGTGTGCCACATGGAGAAGATGGCTTGTCAGGCCAATATGCCGTATTTTGCCTTGAGCTTTTGCCTCAAGCATACATTCATACATTTCGCTTCCGTCACCGGGAAGAAAGCATTTAGGCGGATTATGAAACTGATAAATATCAATATAATCTGTTTTCATCAGCTTCAGGGAGGTGTTGAGATCTTTCCAAAAATCTTCCGGTGTTAAGGCCGGTGTTTTCGTTGCAATATATATTTTATCTCTTATGCCCATATCACCAAAAGCAATGCCGATTTTTTCCTCGCTATCAGTATAAACACGGGCTGTATCAAAGAACGTAATTCCGCCTTCATACGCTTTTCTGAGAAGTTTAACAGCAATCTCGGTGGTATCTCTTTGGATAGGAAGCGCACCAAAGCCGTTTTGCGGCGTGACAATACCGGTACTTCCAAGAGTAATACGTTTCATTTCAAAAAAACTCCTTTCGAGTTATAGATAAATTTAATCATTTAATGAAGCCTATGTCAAATGATAAAAAAGAAAAACTGCCCGATAGCTCGGGCAGTTATATTAAAAAATGCTTAGATATCTTTCGCCTGTATCGGGAAGGAGCACAACAATTGTTTTGCCTTTATTCTCAGGGCGTTTTCCAAGTTCAGCAGCCGCCCAGAGCGCTGCTCCGGAGGAAATACCGCAGAGTAAGCCGTCTGTTTTAGCGAGAGTTTTCATTGTGCTGAGTGCATTGTCATCAGTGCAGCAGATTATCTCATCATATACAGAGGTATCAAGGACATCAGGTATAAAGTTAGCTCCGATTCCCTGAATAGCATGAGGCGCAGCCTTACCTTGTGATAAAAGAGGGGAGGAGGCAGGCTCAACAGCTATTACTTCGACATATGGATTTTTTTCTTTAAGAAATTTGCCGGTTCCGCTTATCGTTCCGCCTGTTCCGACGGCAGACACGAAAATATCGATTTCGCCATTGCAGCTATCCCAAATTTCAGGCCCTGTTCCTTCATAATGAGCCTTGGGATTATTTGGATTTTCAAACTGGCCGGCAATAATGCTTCCGGGATTATGAGCCTTGATTTCTTCGGCTTTTGCAATGCAGCCACTCATTCCGTCTGCACCGGGAGTAAGAACAATCTCAGCGCCATAAGCAGAAATCAGCTTTATTCTTTCAGGGCTCATACTGTCAGGCATAACAATGCAGCATCGATAACCCATCACTGCAGAGCATGCCGCCAAACCAATTCCTGTGTTTCCGCTGGTAGGCTCAATGATTAGTCCGCCGGGAGAGAGGAGGCCCTCCGCTTCGGCCGCTTTGATCATTGAAATAGCAACACGGTCTTTTGCGCTTCCCGCCGGATTGAATCTTTCCAGCTTTGCGAGAATACGGGCATTGCATTTATAGTGTTTTTCAATGCCTCCGAGTCTGACTATAGGGGTGTTGCCAATGAGTTTTGTTATATCGGAATATATCATATTATCAGGCCTTATAAGTTATTACGTAATAGTTAATGTAGGTCCATATGAGAAGCGCAGCTGCAATTGCGATATAATCGGCAAGAATAAGGAGAGTTCCAAGAATAACAAGCATTATAATACCATAAATTGCAATAAATTTAATTGCAGCCTTATTCTCAAGAGCACATTTTTTAATTCTGAAACGATATACGAAAACGGGTACGGTATAAATCAATATGGCGATTATTGCGATGAGGAAGAACTTTTCGCCGTAAGTAAGTTTTTGTATGTTTTCAGTGTTCTTAACAAGGGAATAATCTTTTTCTTCTTCCACTTCAGGAGTTGTAACGGGGACTGAAACCTCTTCTGTAACAACAATTACGTCAAACAAATCCTCAAGCTTCAGATCGACGAATTTTTCGGCATATATTATTTCAGCATTTTCAAGTTTTTTGCTAAACTGGGCATCAAAGTTGCCTGAGGCAGCAAGAAAACGGAAAGACATACCCTGCTCATATATTGCATCGGGATCGATTGGAAGGCGAAGAATAATATGATAACCGTAGGGAGACTCAATTATTTCAGAAATTTCATAGTTTTCAAGCGCTTTAGTTCCGTTTTCAAATTCTGTAACCATCTCGCCGGGAGCGAAATAATAACCATCGGGATTAGTTAAAAGACCGCTATCCTCGCTATGTTCATTCATTAAGGCATCAAATTTAGCAAGTCTATCTTCAACATCACTTATAGACTTAAGTTCGGACAGCACTTTTTCGGCAGATGCAAGCTTTTCAGCCTTTGCTTCATCGTCAAGGGGAAGGTTTTGTTCATCTAAAGTAAGGAAGAGTATATGTTTTGCGTATAAGAGGCCATTAGTATCAATAAATTCCATTACCTCTTCATCGCTTATGTTTTCTCCGTCAACACCATAGGTATTAATAAATATATTTCTGTAATGGTATTGAGCTGCGATTATATATCGGTAATAATCCTCATCCATATAGGTTTCTTCGAGGAATTTTTCAAAACTTTCGACCCCGTTTGCCGTGTAATACTCAGCATCAGCTTTGTATGCTTCATCTATACCGACAAGATCATCGTCGCTGAGCTCAAGGCCAAGCTGTTTTGCTTCCTCAGTAACAAGGGCGTATCTTGAGCTGATAAGCTCAGCATATGCCTTGAAGCTTTCCTCCATAGTACCGCTTGTATCGGCAGGAGCATCCCATATGTCAGCGGCTCCATAATACATTTCATATTGCATTACGATATTGTAAAGCCAGCTGAAATACTCCTGCCACTTTACATCAACACCATTTGCTGTAAAGACAATCTCTTCGGGAGAAAAGCTACTATACGCACTATCATAGTCAAAAGTCTCATGTTCAACTATCTGCACTTCGAAACCTTCTGTATTTTCAACAGAAGATTCTGCACCCATAACGGAAATGGATAATGATGCGATCAACAAAACAAAAATAAGGATAGAGGAAATAATCCTTTTATTCATAAAAAATCTCCTTAACTATTTAGTATAAATATCAAGCTGTATAATAACATTATTTTTGTTTTCAGGCAAGAAATATTGAATAAGAAAATATAGTTTACAATTTATATATAGTTAATTTGAAAATTCTTTACAATTTCTATACTTGAGTAAAGCGTTGATAAAGAGTATAATAATAATATAATGATTTATAAAATATGGAGGTGAGTATCCGTGGCCAGAAAAATGATGATGATCGTAAATCCAAATGCTGGAAAAGGTCAATATAAGTCTGTGCTTTCTGATTTGCTTAATGAGTTTTCTGCTGCGGACATTATTCCAACTGTATTTTTCAGCAGATATCCGGGACACATACCTGAGTTGATTGCTGAGTATGCACTGGGCTATGATTTAATTACCTGTTTGGGTGGTGACGGAACCTTAAGTGAGACAGCTTTTGGCATTATGACACTCCCCGAACAGCGACCCATCGGATATATACCGATGGGTACAACAAATGATATTGCACGTACTTTGGGCCTGGACCCCAAACAACCGGTAGATTCCGCAAGGAGAATAATTAATGGATCGCCATTTTCGTTTGATATCGGACAGTTTGGGCCCGACAAGTATTTTGCCTACATTGCTGCTTTTGGTGCGTTTACTGATGTAAGTTATGCTACACCACAGGAAATAAAGCAAACATTGGGTCATCTGGCCTACACCCTGGAAGGTATTAAGCAAATTCCTAAACTAAGTGGACACCAGGCTGTAATTGAATATGATGACGGCGTTATAAGCGACAATTTTATATTTGGAGCAATAACAAACTCTACATCAGTTGCCGGCTTTCTTAAGCTTGACAGCAATCAAGTTTCTTTATCTGACGGATTATTCGAGGTTTTGCTCATAAAAACTCCTCAGGCACTCAAGGATTTGAACGATATAATTACCAGCATTTTGAGCAACAACTATAACAAGAATAATGTTATTTTTCTTAAGAGTAAGGAAATTCGTATTATGTTTGATGAACCCATCTCGTGGACCAGAGACGGGGAGGACGGTGGACTTCATCAGGATGTTGTCATTTTAAACCGCAGTCCAGGAATTACTATACTGACATAAGAAAAAGACCGGTTATAAACCGGTCTTTTTCTTATGTCAGTTAATAAAGTTGTTTGGGATAAGTTCCTGCTATGTGTCGCATTTTCAATTCGTCAGCAGCGTCTTTAAGATCCTCGCGATAAGTTATACCGAACCAATTTTCATTTGTTGCGAAAGCAGAAACACTAAAAACTTCCGAAGCCATAAGGTCTCCTACCATTACAGGAAGTATACATTCGCTACTGTTATCATTAGACTCGAGATTTACGAGAAATTCCTTTAGATAATCAACCATATGGGGCAAGGTGTCTTTGCTAAATCCCCACATATTCATAGAAACCGGAGTCTCGGGAGGCAAAGCGCTCAGCTCTCCATCCAATAATTCATAAATGACTCCGTCATCACCGGTCCTGATCTTATACGATTCATAAATTCCTCTAAGCATTTCATTTTCGACACGGCAAATACCCCGTGTAACAGTTCCATTATTGCTTAAAGTTTTATTAAGAGAATATGTTATGAGGGTAGAGTTTATATTTTTATCAAACTTGTCCATCGCATTGCTGAGAGAATCAAACGCAGCTCGTCCATAAAAATCGTCAGCATTTATAACACCGAAATCGGATTCTATCATTTCCTTTGCACTTAATAGTGCGTGAACCGTTCCAAGGGGTTTGGTTCTGTTTTTTGATATCTCAACACCTTCAAATGGTTTAGAAGAATCCTGATAGGCAATGCAGAATTCAATCTCTGGATTAACAGATTTCATTTTATCAACTATAGGAAAAACAATGCTTTCAAGTCCATACTTGATAATAATAATTATCTTATCAAAACCAGCTTTTATAGAATCATAAACAGAATACTCAAGAAGAATCTCATTAGAAGGACCAACGCCAACAACTTGTTTGTCGCCGCCATATCTTGACCCAAGACCTGCGGCCATGACTACCATAGTTTTAGACACGAAAATCACTCCGTTCATAATTTTGCTCTTTCATTATATAAGATTAGCTTCCTAAAGGCAATAAAAATAATTTATCTTTGACAAGCATTGTCTAATATATTTATATCAAAGCTTATTTTGGAGGTAGTCAATGCTTTGTGGAACATTTATGATTCTCTTCAGCAATTCAATTTTAGCACTTCATCTTGGTAACGGAAGCGGAAACTCGTTTCCAAGACCTCTCAAAGGAGAAGAAGAAGGAAAGTATATAGATAAATGGGTTATGCATGGAGATATCGATGCACGGAATAAATTAATTGAGCATAATTTGCGTTTAGTGGCTCATATTATAAAAAAATATTATGCGCATGGATCCGATACGGATGATTTGATTTCGATCGGTACAATAGGATTAATAAAAGGAGTCAGCAGTTATAAACCTGACAAAAAAGTAAAGCTAACAACCTACTGCAGCAGATGTATAGAAAATGAAATACTTATGCATTTCAGAAGCTTGAAAAAAACAGCCGGAGAACTCAGCTTGTCAGATGCAATAGATTCAGACGGTGAAGGCAGCGGCCTTTCTTTAATTGACGTCCTGTCGTGCGAGGATGATTTGTTTGAAAACCTCAGTTCAAGCGAAACATGCAAGCAATTGGTTAAATATGTTGACACTATCCTTGATGCGCGTGAAGCAGAAATAATAAAACTACGTTATGGTTTTTATAATAATGAGGCGAAAACGCAACGAGAAGTTGCAAGCCTTTGTAATATTAGCCGTAGCTATGTATCAAGAATTGAAAAAAAGGCCATAGAAAAGTTGAGAAATGCAATTGAATACTAACAAAGTTCTTAATATATTCATAAATATATGATACAATGTGGATACATGAGTATTTCAATATACTTTCGGAGTGATGCATATGATAAAAATTCTTATTGTTGACGACGAAAAACCAATAAATGACCTTATTGAGATGAACCTTAGTGAAGCTGGATATAACTGCACATGTGTGTATGACGGAATCGCTGCTTGCGATTGCATTGAAAACGAAAGATATGATCTTGTGCTGCTTGATATTATGCTTCCCGGTGCCGATGGTTATGAAGTCCTTGACTATATTAAACCGTTAAATATTCCCGTAATTTTTTTGACAGCGAAGGGAAGTGTTGATGATAAGGTAAAAGGACTTAAACTCGGTGCTGATGATTATCTCACAAAGCCCTTTGAAATTGTTGAATTACTTGCAAGAGTGGAAAGCATACTCAGACGAGCAGGAAAAACTCAAACCGAAATTGAAGTAGGAGATATAGTTATCGATACCCGCTCTCGCTCTGTTCGACGCGGAAGCAAGGAAATTGCTCTCACAATGAAAGAATTTGAACTTCTGCTTTTATTTGTTAGAAATAAGAATATCGCATTGTTCAGAGAAACATTATATGAGAATGTGTGGGGCAGTGACTTTATGGGCGACAGCAGAACAGTTGACCTTCATGTGCAAAGACTAAGAAAGAAACTTCACTGGGAAGAGAAAATTAAAGCAATTTATAAGGTTGGATACCGCCTGGAGGTTTGAGGCATCCATGAAGAAATCATTAAAAACATTTTTCTCTGCCGCAATAGTTATAATGGCAATTATTTGCATTGGAGAATGTATTGTTATCAAAGCTAATCCAAATGCGTTAAGTCTTTATGGGCTTTACATAGTTTTTTTGATTGTATCAACTGTCATGGGAAGTCTCATTATTACATTTTTGGTTTGGTATTTTACCGATAAAGATAATAACGAGATAAGAATGAGCAGAGTTCGCATCAGAGAGTTAGAACAGTCCATAAGTAATCTTGAAGATGTGGCAAATCGCAGAGAGGAGTTTATTGCAAGTTTCGCTCACGAACTTAAAACCCCTCTTACCGCTATCATAGGCTATGCAGATATGCTTCGAAGCAAGGAAATGACCCCCAAAACAAGATTTACTGCAGCAGGTTATATTTTCTCAGAGGGAAAGCGCCTTGAAGCGCTTTCTCTCAAACTTATGGATATAATTGTTGCCGGAAAGCAGGGTTTTGAACTAAAACAATATGAAATAGGCTATTTTATCCGTTCTATTGCTGCGGTAACTGTTCCTTCTCTGTCTGCAGATGGCATTACGCTCGATATGCGTTGGGAGCCTGGTGAGATTAAAGTTGAGCCAGATCTTTTTAAGACTCTTATGATTAATCTGGTTGATAATGCACGAAAAGCAAGCAAAAAAAATGATACAATTGAACTTTTCGGTAAATCAGAAAATGGTGGATATGCTCTTTATGTAAAAGATCACGGACGTGGAATGAAAAGAGAAGAGTTAAGCAAAATTACTGAGCCTTTTTATATGATAGACAAGTCTCGTGCGCGTGCACAAAACGGAGCAGGACTTGGTTTGGCACTTTGTCAACGAATTGCCGAACTTCATAACACGGCATTGGAATATGACAGCGAGCCGGGAAAGGGAACAACAGTACGTATTTTCCTTAAAGAGGAGAAATAACGATGATTACAAAATTAAAAAAGTTTAGAGATTCGCTTTCTGAAAAAACAAAAAAATATGTATATGTTGGAACTGCGCTTATTGTTTTTCTTGCTGCTTGTTTTCTACCTTTAGCATTTAGCGGACGTAGCGGTATCAATTATGAAAACACAAGTGAAAACGCTGTTCTTTTTGTAAAATATATAAACAATGAAAAATATGTCAAATCAAAAATTAACAACAAACCAAGCAATTCGCAAGTCAAATTTTGCAACGAAATATTTGATGAGCTGCTTTCGTCCTGTATACTTGACAAATCCTCAAGAAAAGTTCTGAATGAGGGTTGTGAATTTATAACGGTTACTTATGAAAACGAAACTATAGAGCTATGTAGAATGTGGCTGCAGGATCAAGGGGATTGGACTAATTGGGTTGATGTATACATTGATGCTGAAACCGGATTTATATATTACATGTATGTGAGCGGAATTTGTGTTTATAATAATTCCCAATATCTTAATGCACTCGAAACAGCTCCGGATTGTAAGAGCATCGCATCTATAGTTGCCGCGGAAAGCGGATATAATCTTGAATTAGTCAACTGGTCAGGAAAAAGCGAGGACACTGCTAAGGTATTTACCCGTATTGGCGGAGAATCACTTGTTTGGAATATTAATTGTTCATATCATCCGGGATCAATAATTGATATTCAAATTTCTGTCGCATAATTAATAAAAGTGGGTATTTTTCATTGAAAAACAATGCTTTTTGTCGACTCTGTGGAGAAAAGCTTGCATTTTCTCTACAGTTATGATATTATACCATGCATTGGAATTTTAATGGTTATATTCATTGAATACTATGAAAGGAGGTACTTAATATGAGAAAGCATAAGTGGCGTATTCTGCTTCTTATACTTGTCGTTATACTGCTTTCAATTGTAAGTTCCAGAGTATCTCCTTCGCTTCCAACCCCTGACGATACATCCATCAGCGCTCCCGGAGAGGCTACAATTCCCTCCGAATCACCTTCTGTTCCTGATGATATAAGTCCTCCCGATGTATCTCCTTCGGCTTCACCTGAAGTTTCTGAAAAACCGAAGTATGATCTTCCTGACATCTCTATTCATGAGTGGAACCTGAAGCTTGTTAATAACAGAAATGTTCTTACCGAGTCCTTTACTCCCGATGTAACGGCCATTGCCAACGGCCAGTATTTTGACTCAAGGGCAGTTGATGCTTTAAACGCACTTGTAGCTGGCGCCGCAAGCAACGGTTACAGCTCATATATAAGCACCGCATACCGCCCCTATTCAACGCAGGCCTATATATTCTATGGCAAAGCGAGTCAGATTGCCTGGGGTGGGGAAGTTGAATATGCTGAGGCTGAAATAATGGCAAGGGAGCTTGTTGCATATCCTGGTACAAGCGAGCATCAGCTCGGACTTGCTGTTGACATTATTGATTCCGCTGATACATATTTTGTTGCAGAAGAGGTTGAAGAGCTGCCGCTTCTTCTTTGGCTGAAGGACCACTGCCATGAATATGGATTCATTCTGAGATATCCCAAGGACAAAGAGGATATCACAGGGTGGTATGAACCCTGGCACTTCCGTTATGTCGGTTTGGATGCTGCCAAATTCATGTATGAAAATAATCTTTGCCTCGAAGAGTTTATCGACCTTTATCTGGCTAACTGAACTAAAAATGTTTAATCAGGCGCACATTGTGCGCCTGATTTTATAAGAAGGTAACTATATGAAAAATTCTAAAAGAAATTATATAATTTTAATTGCTCTTGTTGCTGTTCTTATCATTGTAACCGTAATACATCACACTGCAAAAGAGCCTATAAGTGAACTGCCTGATGATCCTGGCAATTCACTGAGTGAAAAGACTGATATCCCACCGGCCTCAACGCCGGATGTTCCGGAGCACCCCCAAGTGAGCCCTGAAACTGTTCAGCCTACTCCCACACCGGATCCCACACCAACACCCACTCCGGAACCATATTCCGATAAACCTGATATTGATATAAGCAGTTGGGAATATGTACTTGTTAATGCTGATAATAATATCTCTGACTATGTACCGGAGCTAACCGTTATTGAAGGATCACAGTCTTTCGATACACGTGCGGTAGCATTTCTTGAAGAGTTTATAGCCGCCGCGAGGGGGGAAGGTCTGTCTGTTTATTTGAGCTCAAGTTATCGCAGTTATAATGAACAGAGTTACCTTTATGACAGAAAGGTCAGTCAATACGGAGACCCTGCAGTTGCTGCCACAATTGTAGCTCCTCCCGGAACGAGCGAGCATCAAACCGGTCTATGTGCCGACATAACGGATATGTATTATGCAAGCAAAGACAGAAGCCTTGAAAACACAGCCCTATTCAAATGGATGAAAGCTCATTGCCACGAATATGGTTTTATTCTTCGATATCCTGACGGAAAACAGGATATAACAGGAATTATTTATGAACCATGGCATTTCCGGTATGTAGGTAAGGAAGTTGCAAGCTATATTATGGAAAATGAACTAACTCTTGAAGAATTCCATGAACTATATAAGTAATATAAAGCCTCGATGACTTTCATCGGGGCTTTATATGTTTATATTGAAATTAATTTATTATAGTTGTATAATTTATAAATGATATTGTGGGGGAGGTATATGGTTTGAAAAACGATATTGCTAAACTCAAGAATATTATCGATAACAGCGATAACATTGTTTTTTTCGGAGGTGCCGGTGTCAGCACTGAAAGTGGCATATCTGATTTTCGTAGTGTTGACGGTTTATATAATCAAAAATATATCTTTCCCCCCGAGGAAATACTTAGTCATAGCTTTTTTACTTCCAATCCGGAGGAATATTACCGTTTTCATCACGAAAAGCTTCAAATCGGAGATGCGAAGCCCAATGCAGCCCACTTGAAGCTTGCTGAACTTGAATCCAAAGGGAAAGTAAAGGCTATTATTACACAGAATATTGACGGCCTTCATCAGGCTGCCGGCAGTAAAAATGTTATTGAGCTTCATGGTTCACTTTTACGTGCATATTGTTCAAGATGTGGTAAGCAGCATCCAAATGAGTTAATCAATACGGGAACAGGCGTACCAAGATGTACTTGTGGCGGAGTTGTTCGTCCTGATATTGTTTTCTATGAAGAAGCTCTTGATCAGGACGTCATTTCTTCGGCTGTACATTATATTCGCAATGCTGATGTACTTATAATAGGGGGAACAAGTCTGGTTGTTTATCCTGCTGCAGCATTGATTAATTATTACAGAGGCAATAAACTTGTGCTTATAAATCGGGACAGAACCAATCAGGACGATTATGCCGATTTGGTTATACGAGATAAAATCGGTGAGGTGTTTTCACAAATATGATAGAAATGAATTCTCGCGTTGACATTCTTGGAGTCGGATTTAACAATACCAGCATGGATGAAGCCCTTGAATATATTCTGTCTCTCATGCCCGAGCACAAGGCGAAATACATTGTTACACCAAATCCTGAAATAGTTATGCGTGCAAGAAGCGATCATTCCCTGGCTTCCGCAATTGAAAATTCCTCCCTCGTTCTTCCTGACGGTGTGGGAATAATGTATGGCGCAAAAATTCTAAGCAGGTCACTAAAGGAGAGAATTCCCGGCATTGACTTCACATCATTGTTGTTCGAACATATGGCCAGGAATGGAAAGAGTGTTTTCTTATTCGGTGCAAAACCCGGCATCGCAGAAAAGGCGGCGGATAATATTTCCTCTCAGTTTCCCGGTTTAATTATTGTCGGAACAAACGACGGTTATTTCAGTGATGACAAGCCTATTATAGATAAAATTAATGAAGCAAAGCCGGACCTCCTGTTAGTCTGTTTGGGATTTCCCAAGCAAGAACTTTGGATGCAGTCCAACGCTGATAAGCTTGACGTGGGAATTATGATTGGAGCCGGAGGCAGTCTTGATGTATTTTCCGGCACAGTTGAAAGGGCTCCATTAGGATGGAGGAAGCTTGGTCTTGAATGGCTTCACAGACTTATCAAAGAGCCGAGACGTTTCAAGAGAATGTTAGTACTTCCTAAATTTTTGGTAGCAGTTATTATTAGCAGAATAAGAGGTTAAAATGATGCAAGGTAAACTTATAGTCATAGAAGGCATAGACGGAAGCGGAAAATCAACACAATACAAAAAGCTTTGCCAGCGCCTTGAAAATGAAAATGTTGATTTTCGTAAGATTGTTTTTCCGCGTTATGAGAAAGATAGTTCTGCTCTTATCAGAGAATATCTCAGCGGTGGATTTGGCACAAAGCCCAATGATGTAAATGCTTATGCCGCGTCAACCTTTTTTGCTGTCGACAGATTTGCATCTTTTAAGACAGACTGGGGTGAGTATTATAACAACGGAGGACTTATTCTTTCAGACCGTTATACCACATCAAATGCATGCCATCAGGGCAGTAAACTGCCACGTAAAGATCGCCTTGAATTTCTCAACTGGCTTTATGATTTTGAATTCAGACTTCTTGGTTTACCGGCTCCAAGCCTTGTAATATATCTTAACATTGAAATTGATGTATCCAGACAGCAGATGGATACAAGGCAAAGTGAAACAAACACCGAGGCCGATATTCACGAAAAAGATTTTGAATATCTCTCGGATAGCCTTGATGCCGGACGTTTTGCAGCTCAGGTATATGGCTGGAAAGTCATAGATTGCGTTGTTGACGGCAAAATGAGAAGCATAGATGATATACATGAAGAAATATATAACACTGTTATTTCTTCAATTAATAACTAATATAAAAAGGGCCCCTTACGGAGCCCCTGTATATAATTTATTTATTTAATTTTCAGCAGCCGCAACCGCAACCATTATCATTTCTGCCGTAGCCACCATAGCCGCCGCAGGCAAAGAGAACGATGAGTATAAGGATTATCCAAAGGCAGCAGTTGCCGTTACCATTATTGAAGCACATATTTTTTACCTTTCTCCGCACAAAAATTATTCGTGGTCAACTCACCGTACGGATGTGATATAGACCCGAGCTTTTCTTTGCCGGCGGAGTCGGCGCCAACTCCACCTGCAATATATTATGATTGCGCATTTATTACTGTTACAATTCTTCTTTAAGAAAGGAGATACTATGATAGAGCCTAACAATAACGAAAATGTGAACCAGAATAATACTACTGCCGCTGAGACTACTGAAAATGCAGAAAATAACAATTCTCTGAGTCCTGACAGTAGTTCAGATATTACTGAAGGCAAGAGTCTCGTTGATATTTTTGATGAAGCCGATCAGTGCGCAGACAATGAAATTAAAAATGAACTTGTCGGTGCAGTTGAACAGGCTTACTATGATGACGAGCTTGAAGAAAGAGATTACCGTCCCATTCGTTTCAGCCGAAGCGGACGTCTTGGCTGCCTGGGCGGAATTATGTATGCAACTTTTATTCTATGCCTTTCTGTTGCGCTTGCCTGCTTTGCCTGGATGGCCGCATGTGATGTTCTTGCTCTTAACAAGGGTGACAACAAAATGTCCATAGTACTCAGTGATGAGTATTTCAGCGAAGAAGAGGTTGACGTGTTTGATGATGAAGGCAACAAAATTGGAACGGAAACGCTTCTTCTTGCAGATATTTCTGCTGTGTCTCAACTTTTAAGAGACAACGGAATTATTGAGTATCCATGGCTTTTCAAGATATTCGCACAAGTTTCCAATGCTGATAAAAAAATAGATCCCGGAACATACGAGCTATCAACTCGGTACGATTATCGCGCTCTTGTAAAAAACCTTCAACAGACTGCCGGTGTAAAGGAAATCCGACAGGGAATAACCTTCCCCGAAGGATACACAATGGCACAGATTTTCAACAAACTTGAGGCAGAAGGTGTTTGCTCTGCGGCTGACCTCTACGACGCTGCGGCGAATTATCACTATGACTTTAGTTTTCTTGATGACAGTACTCTCGGTGACGCAAAAAGACTTGAAGGATACATTTTCCCGAATACCTACGATTTTTATGTTGGTGAATCTGCAAGCTCAGTAATCAGTAAATTTCTTAATACTTTCCACAGACAGCTGTATGCTGATATGTATCAGCTTTGCAACAATCTTGGAATCACATTTTATGATGCAGTAAAAATCGCGTCAATGATCGAGAAAGAGGCCGCTAACGACGAAGAAAGGGCAATTATAGCCTCGGTCATTTTCAATAGACTTTATTCTGGTATGACCCTTGGAATTGATGCAACCATTCTTTATGAGCATCCTGAGCATATAGGTGTACAGATACCCACTGAAATACTTCAGGAAGACAGTCCCTACAACACTCATTTGAGAACCGGACTTCCTCCTACGCCTATTTGCAACCCAGGACTTGCGTCACTTGAGGCCGCTCTTCATCCCGCATCTACTTCCTATTACTACTATGCACTTGATACTGAAACCGGAACCCATAGGTTCTTCCAAAACTACAATGAATTTCAGAATTTTATAAATACACAGGATTATGATAACTATACGCCCTGAACTTCTGTCACCAGCAGGTGACCGTGAAAGACTTGAAATGGCATTGCACTATGGTGCAGATGCTGTATACCTTGCCGGCAAGGAATTTGGTTTGCGGGCAAGCGCGGGTAACTTTGCCCCGGATGAAATGCGAAGCGCCGTTTCTCTTTGCCATAGTCTAAATAAAAAAGTATATGTAACTGTAAATGTTCTTCCGCATGAGCACCAGCTTTTGTCACTTCCAGCCTACTTGGAAGAGACTGCTGATGCCAGCGTTGATGGATTAATCATTGCCGATCTTGGAGTTTTGTCTCTGGCCAAACGGCATGCTCCAAATATTCCCATTCATATCAGCACCCAACTTGGTGTTGTAAATTCAGAAACTGCAAGAATGCTCTATGATCTTGGAGCTAAAAGAGTTGTACTTGCTCGTGAAATGAGTATGGAGAATATACGCACTTTTAGATCAAGAATTCCCAAAGACCTTGAAATTGAAGCGTTTGTACACGGAGCAATGTGCGTAAGTTTTTCCGGACGCTGTCTTCTTTCCAATTATATTACTCAAAGAGATGCAAATGGCGGCGCGTGTTCTCAGCCATGCCGTTGGAAATACCATCTTGTGGAAGAGAAACGGCCGGACGATTATTTTGAAATAAGCGAAGACGGCGGAACATATATCATGAATAGCTCCGACATGTGTATGATAGAGCATATTGATGATTTGGTGGACGCCGGCGTAAGCTCTTTCAAAATCGAAGGCAGAATGAAGAGCGCCTACTATGCAGCTGTTACCACCAACGCATACCGTCACGCAATAGATGACTACCTTGCCGGAAAGAGCTTTAACCCTCTGTGGCTTGATGAATGCATGAAGGTAAGCCATAGAAAGTACTCTACAGGCTTTTACTATGGAGATCCCGGACAGTATTACGCTGATGCCCATTATTTCACCGATGCTGATGTTTGCGGAATTGTCAGCACTTGCGATGATGCGAGAAACGCAGTTATCTCACAGCGCAATAAATTTTGCGTTGGTGATAAACTCGAACTGCTTAGTCCCGATAACGAGCCGGTTTCATTTGTACTTAAAGAAATGTTCAACGCAGAAGGAGAGTCCATCCAGACGGCGCCTCATCCAATGATGGATGTACATATGGTTTTGCCAGAAAAATGCGGCAAACTTTCTTTGCTGAGAAAAATACGCTGATATACAGGGCTCCGTTACGGAGCCCTTAATTTTAATAAGATATTATGAAATATTCAAATATTAAAAACGGAATATTCTTATCACGACCAAACCGATTTATCGCTCATGTTATGATCGATGGCAGGGAGGAGGTCGTTCATGTAAAAAATACCGGCCGTTGTAAGGAGCTTCTTCTCAGTGGCTCTGAGGTGTTTTGCGTGCGTTCTGATAACACATCAAGAAAAACGGCCTATGACCTTGTTGCGGTAAAAAAGGGCAGCAGACTCATTAATATGGACTCGCAGGCACCTAATGCTGCATTCCTTGAGTGGGTTAACGAAGGAAAATTTATTGGGAAACCGGACTTCATTAAACCCGAATATAAATGGAGAAATTCCCGTTTTGATTTCTTTGTTCGAAAGGACGGAAGAAAAATACTGGCGGAAATCAAGGGTGTTACCCTTGAATTGGACGGAGCATGCTTTTTTCCCGATGCGCCTACCGAACGTGGCATAAAGCATATCAATGAGTTGATTGCAGCTGCCCAAGAGGGATATGAAACCTATATAGTCTTTATAATTCAGATGAAAGATGTTTCTTTCTTCTCTCCGAACGAAAATACTCATCCACAATTTTGTGAAGCCTTGAGAAGAGCAGGGGAGAGAGGCGTTAATATTATTGCTTATGATTGTCTTATAACAGAAGACTCTATGGTAATTCGAGATAAAGTGCCCGTAATTCTTTGAAATTTCCGGTTGACAAGTTTATTAAATGTGCTAAAATGTTTAAGAAATATTTGTAGGCTATGACGAAACGAGCTTTTTATTAAGGTTCTACAGAGAGGGAAGCATTTGCTGAAAGTTTCCGTTCCTTATAAAAGGCAGCCACTTCTGAGCCTGCGGGTGATGAGTCCGCCGATTAATTCCCGTTATAGAATTTCTGAGATGCCGTATTGCGGATAATCAGGGTGGTACCGTGAAGTAATTTAACTTCGCCCCTGTTTTTAGGGGCGAAGTTTATTTTTTGTAAAATATTATGATATATATGGAGGTCAATTAACTATGGCTCACAGAAACATCGGTCTTAACGAGCTTCGTGAAATGTTCCTGAAGTTCTTCGAGACCAAGGATCACCTCAGACTCCCCAGCTTTTCTCTCATTCCTCAGAATGACCCCTCTCTGCTTCTTATCAACTCCGGCATGGCTCCTATGAAGCCTTACTTCACCGGCGAGGTTGAGCCGCCCAGACGCAGAGTATGCACCTGCCAGAAGTGCATCAGAACCGGTGACATAGAAAATATCGGTAAAACCGCTCGCCACGGCACTTATTTTGAAATGCTTGGCAACTTCTCCTTCGGCGACTATTTCAAGAGCGAGTCTCTTGCATGGAGCTGGGAATTTTTGACTTCTCCCGAGTGGGTTGGTCTTGAGCCTGACAGACTTTATCCCAGCATCTATCTCGATGACGACGAGGCTTTTGATGTTTGGACCAAGGAAATCGGTGTTCCCGCTGACCACATTGTTCGCATGGGCAAGGCCGATAACTTCTGGGAGCACGGCTCCGGTCCCTGCGGCCCCTGCTCTGAAATTTACTATGACCGCGGAATTGAAAACGGCTGCGGAAAGCCCGACTGCAAGCCCGGCTGTGACTGCGACCGATTTATGGAAGTTTGGAACAACGTTTTCTCTCAGTTCAATAATGACGGTGAAGGCAACTATACCGACCTGGCTCAGAAGAATATTGATACCGGTATGGGTCTTGAGCGTCTTGCCTGCGTAAGCCAGAATGTCGCAAGTCTCTTTGATGTTGACACTGTTATGAATATCACTAATCGTGTCAGTGAAATTACAGGCGCTCATTACAAGGAGAGCTACAAAAAAGATGTTTCCCTCCGTATTATCACCGACCATATCCGCTCCGCAACCTTCATGATTTGTGACGGTGTTCAGCCTTCCAATGAAGGACGCGGCTATGTTCTCCGTCGTCTGCTCCGCCGTGCTGCACGTCACGGTAAGCTGCTTGGTGTTAACGAGCCTTTCCTCTACGATGTTGTTGAAACTGTAATTCACGAAAATGAAGGTCATTATCCCGAGCTTCGTCAGAAAGCAGACTACATCACCCGCGTTATCAAGACCGAGGAAGAAAACTTTGCCCGTACTATTGACGCAGGTATGCGTATTTTCGGCGAAATTCTTGAGCAGCACAAGGCAAACGGCGAAAAGATTTTCTCCGGTGCAGATGCATTCAAACTTTATGATACCTACGGTTTCCCCATTGACCTCACCGCCGAAATGGTTGAAGAGCAGGGAATGGATATCAATATGGAAGAGTTCACCACTCTTATGAACGAGCAGCGCCAGCGCGCAAGAGCTGCACGCGGTGATATGTCCGATGCTTGGGCAGGCCTTGACTTGGGTCTCGACAGTACTCCTACTCAGTTTGTTGGCTACAATTATGATAAGTGCAGTGCAAAAGTTCTCGCTCTCGTTGAAGGTGGCGAGACCTGCGGTGTTCTTGGTGAAGGAAGAAAGGGTATCGTTGTCCTGGATTGCACCACTATGTATGCCGAGATGGGTGGTCAGGTAGCTGACCACGGCCGTATTATCTGCGGAGACGCTGTATTTGCTGTCAGCGATGTGCAGAAGGATAAAAGCGGCAAGTATCTCCACCACGGTGAGATGATAAGCGGCAGCCTCAATGTTGGCGATGAAGTAAGAGCTGATATTGATACTGAGCGCCGTCGCGCTATTATGCGTGCCCACTCTGCAACCCATCTTCTCCAGAGAGCTCTCAAGGATGTTCTTGGTGACCATGTACATCAGGCCGGTTCTCTTGTGGAGCCTGATCATCTCCGCTTTGACTTTACTCATTTCTCCTCTCTTACTACTGATGAGATTCTTGCAATAAACAAGCGCGTAGGCAATATGGTGCTTGACGGCCTTGATATCTCCATTTGCGAAATGCCTATTGACGAGGCAAGAAAAATGGGCGCAACCGCTCTTTTCGGTGAAAAATATGGCGATATAGTCCGCGTTGTTTCTATGGGTGAAGAATCTGTTGAACTTTGTGGCGGTACTCATCTTTCCAACACCGCAATGGTAGGTCCCTTCCATATCGTCAGTGAAGGTTCTGTCGCTTCCGGTGTTCGCCGTATCGAAGCGCTTACCGGCAAAGCTTTTATGCAGCGCGTTGATAGTGTCAATCGCACCATTTCTGAGGCAGCAGCCGTTCTTAAAACACAGCCTTCCGAGCTTGTTTCCCGCCTGGAAAGCAATCTCAACGAGATGCGCGAAATGCGTCAGAGTATTGAAAAGCTCAAGGATAAGATTCTTGCTGGTGATGTTGAGCGCTTCCTCTTTGCAGCAAAAAAGGTTTGCGGTCTCAATGTTATAACCACAACTCGTCCTGATCTCGAAGTTGCAGACATCCGCAAGATGGGCGACTTTCTGAGAGACAAAGATTCTAAAATTGTTGCTGTTATTGCAAGCTTCAAAGAAAGCAAGGTCAGCCTTGCAGCCTTCTGCGGCAAGGAAGCTGTTGCTGCAGGCATTAAGGCCGGTGACATTATCAAGACCATTGCTCCCGTTGTGGGAGGCAAAGGCGGCGGCAAGCCCGACAGCGCAATGGGCGGCGGTAGCGATGTTATTAAGATTGACGACGCACTTGCTATGGTCGATAACTTTGTTGCCAGCAAGCTTGGTTAAGGAGAGTTATAATGGAAAATTGTCTTTTCTGCAAAATCGCATCCGGAATTATTCCTTCAAACAAGGTTTACGAGAACGAATATGTGCTCGCTTTTCACGACATTGCTCCTCAGGCACCTGTTCATATTCTTGTAATACCCAAGGTACATCTTGATTCTATGAACGATGTCAATTCCGAAACCTCTGTCTATGCGGTAAAATGCCTTGAAGCAATTGCTGAAATTGCAAAAATGCAAAATCTTGAAAATGGATATCGTGTGATCAACAACTGCGGCGAAGATGGCGGTCAGACCGTCAAGCATCTCCATTTCCATATTCTTGGCGGAAAAAAGCTCAGCGAACAAATGGTATAATACTAAAGGCAGCAGCTCAAAGTGGGCTGCTGCCTTTTTATTTGACTGTATGGGTTAATAATGTTAATATTTCCCAAAAGAGGGGAGGTATTCTTATGAGAAAACTTATGCTCGTTGCCATAGGGTATACAGCAGCGCTTATCATAAGTATATTTCTGTTCCCTGAAATTAACGGCTATATTCTTAGTATCGTGAGCTTCATACTTGTATTTATTTCATTTTTCTTCAAGAACAATATACGAAAGATATTAGCTATTATTCTCGTATCGGCTTCAATAGGGTTTTTATGGAATAGTACGTATGATTCAATATTTATTAAGCCTGCAGAACAGCTGATCGGAAATAATTGCAAGCTTGAAGCGAGGGTATTGGACTATCCCTCGGTCAATGATAATTATTCAAGCGTTCTTATAAAGATTACTGACAAGGTTTATCCTTCCTGCAAGGTTCTTGTAACGGACTATGAAAATGGCGTTTCAGAGCTAAAACCGGGAGATATTATTGATATTGAACTAAAGTTCCGTTCCGCAAGGATTCGATACAACACAGAGGATGACTATTATTTTTCCTCAGGAATTTTTCTTCGCGCCACCGCAAGCGGAAATTGCGAACTTATCGGGCACCGGAAGGCTGGCATTCTCGATATACCCAAAAATCTTTCGAACAATCTGAAGGAACATATAATGAAACTGTTTCCCGAGGATGTAGCCCCTCTTATGAAAGCGCTTCTAACCGGCGATAAGGCTGAGCTTTACGATAACGACCTGCTTTATGTATCGTTGAAAAAGGCGGGTATGAGCCATATTATTGCTGTTTCCGGCATGCACGTTTCCTTTATTATTTCACTTATTGCCCTTATATGGGGCAGAAGGAGAATGACGGCATTTATAGGGATTCCACTTGTATGGTTTTTCGCCGCTATGATGGGCTTTACCCCTTCGGTCACTCGAGCATCACTGATGATAACATTGCTGCTTATATCTCCAATTTTGAGGCGAGAGAACGATTCCCCGACAAGCTTGTCTGCGGCACTGCTTGTTTTGCTGATTATCAACCCCAAATCTATCGGCAATCTCAGCCTGCAACTTAGCTTCGCCTCTATGGCGGGAATAATTCTCATCACTCCGCGAATTTACAGTGCTATTTCCGAGCATATTTCAGATAATAAGTTTTTATTCAAACTCCTTAACGGCATCACAATGGTATTTGCTTCCTCCGTTGGCGCACTTGTGTTTACTACACCAATTGCCGCATTGAATTTCGGTTATATTCCTCTATATTCAATCTTTGCCAACATCCTTTGTCTTTGGGCAATGTCTCTGGCCTTTACTCTCGCGTACCCCATATGTATTGTCGGAGCTATCTATTTTCCTTTGGCTAAGGTGCTTGCGATTATAATCTCAATACTGCCAAAATACACCCAGGCTGTTGTTACATTTATCGGGCATTTACCTTATTCTCTGATTTATACATCCAACAACCTTATGGCTATGTGGTTAGCATTCGTTTATTCAGTTATTATCATATCCTATTTATTTAAGGGTGATAGGGCATATCGTCCGATTCTCCCTGTTTGTTGCTGCATTGTAAGTCTAATAGCAGTTTGTTTTATAACCGGGCTTTCAGCCGAGTCAAATCCGGCGGTTTCAGCCATTGATGTAGGGCAAGGGCAATGCATAGTTGCAAAAACAACTAATTCAACCGTTATGATTGACTGCGGAGGAAAAGGCTCACCTGAAAATGCGGGAGACTGTGCTGCCGAATTTTTGTTATCTTCAGGCAGAGAAAAAGTAGATCTTCTCATTCTTACCCACATGCACGATGACCATGCAAATGGTGTGGTTCGGCTGATGAGTTATATAGATGTCAATAAAATTGCGATTAGTGATGACATCAAAAATTCGGAAATTGGTGACAAGATTATAAAAGCATGCTATGATAGCAGCACAGAGCTTATTTATATTTCCGAGAATACATCGTTTTTTACGGACGGTCTTACACTTAATATATTCGCACCAATCGGTAGTGATGATTCAAACGAAAACGGTCTGATTGTTCTTGGCGACTATGGAGAATTTGAATTTCTTGTGACCGGTGATGCAGGTATCGGAACCGAAAATCAGCTTGTCAGTATGTACCAGTTTGATGATATTGAGCTTTTAGTGGTTGGTCATCACGGCAGTAAATATTCAACAGGTGATATGCTTCTCGATACTACCACTCCGGACTATGCATTCATCTCCGTTGGTATTAACAGCTACGGACACCCTACCGAAGAAGTTCTTCAGCGTTTGTATAAAAACGGCATTGAAGTGTATCGTACAGATATTAATGGTAATCTTACATTAATGGTTGGTAATTAATTATGGCTAAAAAAGATAAACCTGTCTTCAACTATAACCTTGAAATCAAGCAGCTGAAAGAATATGGCCCGGAAAGGCTATATTTGCTTTACGGTCAGGAGGATTATCTGCGGGAGCGTTTTGTTGATGAACTAAAGAAAATATGTGCCGCGGATGACTCAGGATTTAACTACAAGAGATTGGATGGCCCTTCAATCAACATATCCGAATTTTCCGAAGCTGTAGATTCTGTTCCTTTTTTCTCTGAGCGCAGCTTTGTAGAAATAAGAGGATTTGACATTAACAGATGTAAAGACAGCGAATGCGATAAATTCAAAGCTATTATCAGCGATATTCCTGAATACTGTACTGTGGCGGTGATAGTAAATTCAGATTACGAGATGGACGGTAGGCTTGCCGCTGTCAAGGCCTTGAAGAAATACGCAAAAGCAATTGAGTTTACCGAGCAGGGACAGGATGCTCTTATCAAATGGATCGGCAACCGATTTTCTGCTTTGGGTAAAAGTATTTCCCGTTCCGATGCCGAATATCTGAGTTTTGTAAGCGGCACACTTATGAACCGCCTTATTCCTGAGATCGAAAAAATATCCGCATATGTAAATGGTAATATTATTTCACGCGTCGATATCGATGCTGCTGCCCACAGAATTCCCGAAGCAGACATTTTTGAGATGGTTGATCAACTCAGCAGAGGTAATATGGATGCAGCCGCAAAACTTCTAAGCGACCTTATGTCTGATAAAGATAACTCTCCAATCTATTTACTTGCTATCTTTTCTCAGCAATTCAGAAAAATATATTCATACAAACTTGGTCAAAACCGCGGTTTGAGCAGAGTTGCCCTTATGGAGCTTTGCGGAGTTCGTTATGATTTCCATTTTAACAAGTTAAGTATCCAGGCAAAAAATTATTCCTTAAGTTCAGCTGCAAAGCTGGTTGAGCTATGCACGGAATTTGACTATCTTATGAAAAGCGGCGGAGACAACGAAGAACTTATGAAGGATCTGCTTTTGAGAGTGGCGGTGGCGGATAAATGATCAGCATAAATGAAGTAATTGTTGTTGAAGGTAAATATGACAAGAATACTCTTAGCCAGATCGTTGACGCTACCATACTTGAAACATCAGGCTTCGGTATCTTCAAGGATAAAAAATCTCAGGAGATGCTCCGTTCATTGGCACGCCGAAGAGGCATTATTATTCTTACAGACAGTGATGGCGCTGGTTTTGTAATAAGAAACTTTATCAGTGGTATTGTTGAACCTCAATATATTAAACACGCCTATATTCCTGATATAGAAGGGAAAGAGCGAAGAAAAAGTACTGCTTCAAAAGAGGGAAAGCTGGGAGTTGAAGGTATGACTCCCGAAATTATAATTGAGGCCCTGAGGCGTTCCGGTGCTACAATAGATTCTGACATTTACGAAAACCGTTTAGAAATTAGTAAGGCTGATTTATATGCAATGGGACTTTTCGGTAAAGAGGGAAGTGCCGAAAAACGCATGCTTCTTCAGAAGGAATTATCATTGCCCGAGCATCTAAGTTCAAACAGTCTTTTGAAAGTTCTTAATATTATAAGCAGCAAAAAGGAGATTGAAGAAATACTCAGCAATTATCATAAATAATTGCAAATCCGATAAGAGCAAGAAGAAGCAGCCCCGACGGTGTCTCAAGCATAAGCTGCGCAAGCATCAATCTTTCTCCATAGCCTATGACTCCATCCAGGTTCATAAACAAAACGCAGGAAATAAACAATAATAAATCACATAGTATGAACGTATTTTTAAGAAATATGTAAGCAGGGCGGGGCATAAATTCTATGCTCCGCTTCATTTTTTCAAGCATAAACTCAACACCTTTTTTGTTGTATATTGAAATTTTACTTGATTGTTTGCTGATATATCAAGACACAAAATATGGTATAATATAGGTAAAATAATACTTGCTATTGGAAAAATGCTGTGCTATATTGTTGTTATGTAAATTGCCTTAAAATAAAGGAGAGATACAGATGAAGTGCCCTTTTTGCGGTTTCCACGACAGTAAGGTAATTGATTCCCGTCCTGCTGACGACGGCGCAACCATTCGCAGACGCCGTGAATGCCTTGATTGCCAGAAGCGTTTTACCACCTATGAAATAATTGAACGTATGCCCATTGCCGTCATTAAACGCGACGGTTCTCGTCAGTCTTTTGATAAGATTAAAATTATTAACGGTATGCTTCGTGCCTGCGAAAAGAGACCTATCACCATGGCACAAATAGAGTCTATAGCTGACGATATTGAGCAGGAACTTCGCGGTGCTCTGGAAAGTGAAATCCACTCTGATCAAATTGGTTCTATGGTTATGGATCGCCTCAAGGGTATGGACGAAGTAGCATATGTGCGTTTTGCTTCTGTTTATCGTTCATTTAAAGACATTAATACCTTCATGGATGAACTGACTAAACTCCTCGGTGACAAAAGGTAATAAATATACTTAAGCGACCCGCTTTTTGGGTCGCTTTTTTTACTAAAACAATGATTGTATACTAATTTTTTCTGATTTAATCAGTTCCTCGATTTCATTAATCAATTTTTTTCTCAAAGTTATTTCGTGAGGATTTTCCAGGCACATAAAATAACCGTCAGATATTTTTTCAAGTCTGCTATCGCTTATCACGATTCTTAAATATCTGCAGCTGTCTTCCCAGCTTTGAAAACTTTTTTTAACATAACTTTCAGCATTGGAAGAGGGCATAGGAAGGCTATCTATCAGACCGTTTCGTATTTCCGATAGTTTGTTATCAACAAAATAAGAATTAACTGACACCGCAATTGTTGTCAACAATAAAAGAATGATACCAAGCATCATTTTTTTCATTTTTTCTCTTTCCTTTTTTTAAGATATATATTTTTATCGCTGTAATATACCATTGCGAAAACCTCCTTATAGCTTTCACACTTGTTTTCTTTTAGATAGTTATCAAGCCATCTACGTTTCTTACCAATATAATCAAGGTTTTTATCCAAAATAATTCCATCCTCAATGATTATAATCGGATACTCAATCTCCGAGGGTTTACTATTTATATTATAGGGGGTAAGTGGCTGGTATTGAGGATACAAAATTGTGCTTATATTTCCGTCTGTCTCCAGTATCGCGTATTTTACTGTGCTTATATCAAGAATTTCCTTACTCCGCAGCTCTTCAAACAGTTCGTCAACACTGAACCTTGCTTTACGCATTTCATATTCAAGAATTTGTCCGTTTATAATTAAAAATTCCGGTTTCCCGCACATAAGTGTTCTGAATTTTACACTTGTAAGTATTCCTCCTGATATGACCAATTCACAAATAAACAAAACGAATATCGGTAGTAATCCGTTAAAAAGCGGTATTCCTGTATCCTGAAGCGGATTTGCTGCCAAATCTGCCAAAATAACAGAGACAACAAGTTCAGAAAGTTCAAGTTCTCGCAATTGTCTTTTGCCAAGAAGCCGCATAAGTATAATTATAGATGCAAAAATAATTAGAGTTCTTAAAAATATTATGTTCATTTATTACACCCCGTTTTTTCTATTTTTCCCAATATTATAAAAAATATTATTTTTCAATATATACACTAAAACCATATTCACATTGACCCAAAAGGCAAATAGTGATAAAATACAGTGAAAAAGTTTTTAATTGTTTCCTTTTATGGAGGTATTATATATGTCTAAATATTTCGGAACAGATGGTTTTCGCGGTGAAGCAAATGTCGGGCTTACCGTTGAACACGCCTTTAAGATTGGCCGATTTCTCGGTTGGTATTATGGCCGTGACCACAAATGCAATATTGTAATAGGCAAAGACACCAGAAGAAGCAGCTATATGTTTGAATCAGCGCTCTCTGCTGGTATTACCGCATCCGGTGCTGACGCATATTTGCTACATGTAACAACCACACCTAGCGTTTCATATGTTACACGGTCCGATCAGTTTGATTGCGGCATCATGATCTCAGCAAGCCATAACCCTTTTTATGATAACGGAATCAAACTCATAAACAGCAACGGAGAAAAAATGGAAGATTCCGTTATTGTTGAGGTTGAAAAATATCTTGACGGAGAAATTCCCGAGCTGCCTTATGCAGTAGGTGGTGATATTGGACGCACTGTTGACTATGCAGCAGGCAGAAACAGATATATCGGTTATCTTATTAGTCTTGCAAAAAATTCTTACAAGGGCAAAAAGGTTGGTCTTGACTGTGCAAATGGCAGCACATGGATGATTGCAAAGAGTGTTTTTGATGCCCTCGGTGCTACTACATATGTTATCAATAACAGCCCCAACGGAACAAATATAAATGAAAAATGCGGATCCACACACATTGAGCATCTTCAACAGTTTGTTATTGATAACAATCTGGACATTGGTTTTGCCTTTGACGGAGATGCCGACCGTTGCCTTGCCGTAGATGAAAAGGGACAGCTTGTTGATGGCGACCTTATTCTTTATGTTGTTGCAAAATATATGCGCGAACGCGGAAAGCTTGATAATACAAAGGTTGTTACAACGATTATGTCCAATTTCGGTCTTTACAAGGCTCTTGACGCGCTTGGTATAGGCTATGAAAAAACAGATGTGGGCGATAAGTATGTTTATGAAAATATGCGTCAGAATGGTCACTATATTGGTGGTGAACAGTCTGGTCATATAATATTCTCCAAGTATGCTACAACCGGCGATGGAATGCTCACAGCTATTAAACTTATGCAGGTTGTTCTTGACAAGAAAACAACTCTTTCTGAGCTTATAAGAGATGTGCAAGTTTATCCTCAAGTTCTCAAAAATGTTCGTGTAAGTGATAAAGATGCAGTTCTTAACCATCCCGATGTGATAGCAAAAGTAAATAAAGTAACAGAAGAACTTGCCGGAAACGGACGCGTTTTGCTTCGAAAGAGCGGCACTGAACCTGTTCTTCGTGTTATGGTTGAGGCTCCCACTCTTGAAATCTGCGATAATAGTGTTAACGCTATAATAGAAGTTATTAACAACATTTCCATCTAAACGGTGAACTCTATGTATAAGATTAATGATCTGCTTGATATAAGCAAGACTATTGCCACTGAACATTTTGAGGGCAAAATTTACCCCTGGGAGGCCCTTTCAGGAATCGAAGACTTGATATATAAACTTGGAGCTGCCCTCTCTGAGGATGAATTTGACCATCCAGAAGATGGTGTATGGATTGCCAAGGACGCGGTTGTTTATCCATCGGCTTATATTAAAAGTCCATGTATCATAGATAAAGGAGCGGAAGTGCGCCACTGTGCGTTCATCCGCGGCAATGCCATAATAGGGAAGGGCGCTGTTGTCGGCAATTCAACAGAATTAAAAAATGTAATTTTGTTCGATTCTGTTCAGGTGCCTCATTATAATTATGTTGGTGATTCTATTCTTGGCTATAAGGCTCACATGGGAGCGGGAAGCATCACTTCAAATGTAAAGGGCAATAAAACCAATGTAGTTATTAAAAACGGAGATGAACAGATTCCCACAAATCGCAAAAAGGTAGGCGCTTTTCTGGGAGACTTTGCCGAAGTGGGCTGTGGAAGCATTCTAAATCCCGGTTGTGTGGTTGGCAGAAATACCCAAATTTACCCTTTATCCTCTGTCAGAGGAGTTATACCTGAAGATTCCATTTATAAATCAGCTGATATTGTTATAAAAAAACAGTAAAAAGGTGCTGCACTTAAATGCAGCACCTTTTTTTATTTCAAATGTCTGTAACATTCATTTGGAGAAATTGTGTCGGGGGGATAAAACTCTTCTGTCGGAAATTCTACACGACTGAACAATGTACAAGGATCATCTTCATTGGAGCACACACACTCTTTTTCCGGTACAAAATATGAAAAGTCATCCAATGTAATTTGAGTATCACGTTCCAAACGTATCATCGAAAATTGACCGAGTGTAACATATAGCTTTTTGAAGGTATCATATAAAGCAATATCTTCTCCAATTGCATCACGTATAAAATCAGGAATATTCCTCAGCTCGTTCTCGCCGTGCTCACAACCACCCTCAGAAATACGCATATTGAGAATTATTGGATCTACAGCCTCAACAATAGCCGTAGGGGAGTGCCCTCCGAAAAATCTATTGTTTCTTGCGGATGTGAATGTTTTTACATCACCCTCGCTTCCAAAAAGAATTACTCTTTTTTCAAATACAGCAAGACCGCATATCTTTGATCCACCCGGAAAAACTTCACCACTTATTTTATAAAAATAGCTTATATCTACCGTATAATATCCTCTATTGAAACTAATTTCATCAACTTTAACATCTGCGTATATTAATTCAGCGCCGCAAGGTCTTACGCTGAAAGCGGAATCGATAACCGCCTGAGATGCAACGGTCGGGTACACTCTTATGTCTTCAATGCAATCTTTATCTTTACATGCATCGCTTATCTTCATTGTATGTATATTGATTTTCTGACACTGACAAATATCGCTGCCCTCAACGGGACCCGGCAACACCATGTCTGCCATAAATATACCTCCTAAAAGCTTATTGAACAGTGTTCAATACAGTCTATGCAAAAAAGTTTCTCTCTGCCAAAAAATATCTGTACTGCAAAACAAAAATGTTGTATAATAATAAAAATTATTTAAAGAGGTACTTATTATGGGTGAAAGACTCGGTTTTATTAATGATAAGCTGGATATAAAATTACTTATTTTATTCGTACTCAGACGCCTTCCGGCTGAAATCGATGTGGAAAATCTGGCTGATCTTGTCCTCATTGATGGGGGAGTGGGGTATTTCGACTATAAAGAGTGTCTTGCAGAGCTTGTGACAACTGCACAGGTTGAAGAATCTGACGGCTATGTAAAGATAACTGCAAAGGGCAGTCATAACGCTGAAATTTTAGAAAATGATCTGCCTTATTCCGTACGCTATAAAGCAGAAAATACGCTTGCTCCTGTTGCAGAGGAAATGCGCAGAAGCTCAATGATACTTGCAAACCACGAGATCATTGATGGCGGAATTAATGTTTATCTGTCTGTTTCTGACGGAATAGGTACAATTTTTGACCTTAAGATCCTTGCAGCTGATATAGCGCAGGCCGAGAGAATAGAAAAGAACTTTAAGCGAAAAGCTGAGGAATTCTATAACCGATTTATTGAAGAGCTTGCAGAATAATCACCCAGGAGTATTGAAATGAAAACTTTTATACCCGAAAACTATAAAAGCCTTTTGGGCGTTTATGATACGCAGAAGGCAATTGGTCTTCTTAAACGTCTTTTTGAAGATCATCTTTCTTCCGTGCTTAACATACACCGCGTTTCCGCTCCGCTTTTCGTTGTTGAAAACAGCGGTCTGAACGATAATCTCACCGGTGTAGAGCGTCCTGTTACATTTGATATTAAAGCAACCGGCTCTGAGGCCCAGGTGGTTCATTCTCTTGCAAAATGGAAGAGAATGGCGCTTCATAATTATGGATTCTATCCCGGCCGTGGACTCTACACTGATATGAACGCAATTCGCAGAGACGAAGATGAGCTTGATAATATTCACTCCGTTTATGTGGATCAGTGGGACTGGGAAAAAGTGATAACAGAAGAGGATAGAACTCTCGATTATCTGAAGTCCACTGTTATTGATATTATAAAAGCTGTCTGCGATACCCAAACCACAATGCAGGCTCTATATCCAAAGCTTAATCAGGTGCCCAAAATCGAACGATGCGTCAAGTTTATTACCGCTCAGGAACTGGAAGACATGTATCCTGATTTGAGCCCCAAAGAGCGAGAAAACGCAATTACAAAAGAATACAAAACTGTATTCCTCATTGGAATAGGGGGGGAGCTCCGTTCCGGAAACAAGCACGATGGAAGAAGCCCTGACTATGATGATTGGGATCTTAATGGTGATATTCTTTTATGGAATGATCTGCTTGGGTGCAGTTTTGAAATAAGTTCTATGGGAATTCGAGTTGATCCTGAATCTCTTGACAGGCAGCTTCGCATATCCGGTTGTGACCACAGAAGGGAATATCTCTATCATAAAATGTTGCTGGACGGTAAACTTCCTCTTACAATCGGGGGAGGTATAGGCCAATCCCGTCTTTCAATGCTCATTCTCGGCAAAGCTCACATCGGCGAAGTGCAGGCATCTGTATGGAACGAAGAAACTGTTGCTCTGTGTAAAGAAAAAAATGTAATGCTCCTGTAAAATGAAAATACGAAAAGACAGCCGTCAAATTATATCGGCTGTCTTTTTTCTTTGCTTATTTGTCGGGGGGAGTATTAACGTATAAATAACACATTTTAATAAAATACACGCAAAATTAAACAAAATAAAAATTTTGTTGCAGTTGGGGGAGGCATTTAGATTAATATTATAGAAAATAAGGCTTTTCTTATGTTAATAAAACGGCTCCTCCGATATCAAATAAAACGTCATCGCTAAGGCAGCATATCTTGAAATTATGGGCAGATATATAATCAGTAATTATTTTTCCGCTGGGATGCTTATATATGTCTCCTGTAAAATAAACTGTATCTCCCGCTACGAATGACGCTCCGCCAATAAATCCTCTGTCGTAGCCATCAAGAACTATCCCATTCTCATCAATTAAAAGCGTTTCAATATTATAGCTTTTTAATGCAGCTTCAATACCTTTATCCGATGTGATAACAGAATCATTTATCACAAGACAGCTGCAGCGTGTATATCCTTGTTTAACATCTATATAATCAGTTATAAGATCAAGAATGTTTTTATCTGTAAATCGAATGTGATGCATTATTCTATCGCCAATCAATGCTGCACATAGATTTATGTCATTCGGATATTGGGCTGATTGGCAAAAATCACTTATTATTACATTAAATCCTCTGTTGGTTAAAAAATTAACCAATTTGTTTTCCTTAAGATATTTTGCAAGGATTGCAGTTTTTTTATAAACAAAAACCGAAAGATCTGCATGGGATGAAAGTTTTTCGTCAATTTCTTCATTATTTGGTAGCCAATATACGTCAAAACCAAGCGAAATAAGGCTATTTTCTAACTTTTTCCTATACTTCTCCCCTACTATCAGTGTATTCATATAACAGAATCAATCGCCTCACGAATATTTCTAACAGAAATTAGCTCAAGTCCATCCGGTTTTTTTACCTCTCCACGAACATGAGCAGGAATAACACAATGCTTAAATCCAAGTCTGGCTACTTCTGCAAGACGCTGATTTATAGAGTTAACAGATCGAATCTCTCCTGTTAAACCTACTTCACCTATAGCAGCAGTATCATAGCTTATAGGTCTATCTCT
The DNA here is from genome assembly GCA_015068425.1 of Oscillospiraceae bacterium. Taxonomy (GTDB): domain Bacteria; phylum Bacillota; class Clostridia; order Oscillospirales; family Oscillospiraceae; genus SIG459. The sequence goes on from SVKK01000009.1 coordinate 44,661, forward strand.
TAAACTTGACGCAATTGCAAGAACGGTTGCAAGATCGGCAGCAGGCTCACCAAGATACAGGCCGCCTATAACATTTATATATGCATCGCATCCTGCCACACTCATTCCACCGCGTTTATCGAGAACCGCAAGTAGAAGCATAGCTCTATTATAATCTATTCCGTTTGCATTTCTACGTGCTCCGCCAAAGCCCGCAGGAGTAACAAGCGCCTGAACTTCCGCCAAAATGGGTCTGGACCCTTCCATAACGCAGCTGACGCATGTTCCGGGAATATTTTTAGGTCTTCCAGAAAGAAGCATTTCAGATGGGTTTGGGACCTCCTTAAGTCCGATATCAACCATTTCAAAGACTCCTATTTCATTGGTAGAGCCAAAACGGTTTTTAGCCGCACGGAGAATGCGATAGCTCATCGCTCTGTCACCCTCAAAATAAAGGACACAGTCCACCATATGTTCCAAAACTTTTGGCCCGGCGATGGCGCCTTCTTTATTTACGTGACCAACAACAAAACAGGTAAAACCATTCATTTTGGCTTTCTGCATTATGGCCATAGTGCAATCCTTTACTTGGCTAACGCTGCCTGCGCCGGAAGAAAGGTCACCGTTAAACATAGTCTGTATGGAGTCTATTATAACAATATCGGGGTCAAGTGTATCGATTTCATTCATTATAGCATCAAGATTTGTCTCGGATAGAACATAAATCGATTCTCTCTCCACTCCAAGCCTCTGGGCGCGAAGTTTAAGTTGGCGCTGGCTTTCCTCACCGGTAACATAAAGAATCTTTTCTTCTGGCATAAGGCCACATATCTGCAGCAAAAGCGTGGATTTGCCAATTCCGGGCGCACCTCCAACTAAAACAAGAGAGCCGCGCACTGCACCTCCACCTAAAACTCTGTCGAGCTCTCCAATTCCTGTGGAAAAGCGCAATTCTTCACTGGTATCAAGCTCGGTTATAGGCTTGGAGCTATTGCGGCTAAATGAGGAAATTTTAGCAGCAGCTGATTTGTTCTTTGTATTAAATGAAGAAGAAGGTGCTTCAACAAGACTATTCCAAGCTCCGCAACCGGGACACTGGCCATACCACTTCCCTGTTTCATTTCCACACTCTGTGCAGTAAAATTTAGTCCTCTCCTTCATATGTACCTCCGCTTTATATATAATTCAGGTATGCCGACAGCAAAACGGCAGCAATCTTTGTTTGATAATCAGCTTTGCACAGCATTATTAGGTCATTGGCGTTGGATAGAAACCCACATTCAACCAAAATTGCAGTGCAGGCAGCATTTTTAATTAAAAATATATCTTTAGGTGCAGGAGTTGCAACGCGCCTATTTTGGGGACATAAATAAGTATTGAGATAATCATGGCATAGCGTTCCAAAATATTCACTTTCCCCGTCGTTACCATATAATACTTGTGGTCCAAAAGGTTTTCCATCAGGAAATTTGTTTTGATGTATACTTATTAACACTGCGTTAGATACGGAATTGATTAATTTAAGACGTGTTTTTTGGTCCCATCGTTTCATATCTGAAATTGTGGTTTTATCTTCAGGATACGCCAATATTTCACTGCTGCGTGTTAATAATGAATTGACACCAAAAATATGTGCTAAATTATCAAGTTTTAGTGCTATATCCAAATTGATACTGCTCTCAAGAGTTCCATCGGTTGCAACCGCTCCTCCATCAGCTCCGCCGTGTCCGGCGTCGATTATTAAAACGCTTTCCGTACCAATTTCCGCAACAGCCGATATAGCTCTATGCTTCAAACCATCTGTATTGATTATGCCAGTAATATGTAAAAAAAGCAAGGCTACCGCAATAGCAGGTAATATTTTTTGTTTTTTTCTCATAAATGCACCTCCAAAAAAGCGCGGTAATCTAATGATACCGCGCTTTTCTTATAGAATAATGCAGATCAATCCTCCGCTTCCTTCATTAACTATTCGTTGTATTGTTCCACGAAGTTTATCCTTTGTATCCTCCTTGAGCGCCTTAATCTTTCCGGCAAGAGACTCCCCCGCAATATCATTCAAAGACTTACCGAAAATATTGCTTTCCCAAATTCTGCTCATATCCCCGTCAAATCCCTGTATTAAAAAGTTTATCATGTCCTCAGATGCCCGTTCTCCTCCAATCGCGGGAGACACTTCGGTTTCTATATTTGTTTTAATCATATGAATACTCGGAGCACTCGCTTTAAGCTTTACTCCGTATCTTGTTCCTTGTTTAACAACTTGAGGCTCTTCAAGCATCATATCGTCCTGGGAAGGCATCAAAATACCATATCCGTAAGTATTTACCTCTTCAAGTGCATCATGAAATCTATCGTATTCTCCCTTTAGTTTACTTAATGAACTCAAAATATGTATAAGATCGTGATCGCATTTAATATCAAACCCCGATTCTTTACTCAATGTTTCATAGTAAAGTCTGCCCGGTAGTTCTATTTTGATATAAAGACTCCCGTCTCCCATATTTATTGACTGAATCTCTACTTCTGAAACATTATCAATACACGAAATTTCATCCTTTATTTTATCTTTATCTCCCGCACTGCAGTTCTTGTCACAAGAATCAAGAATACCCTTCAATAATGTCATTTTTATATTATTATCATCAGGAAGAGCCTCAAGCCATTCCGGAATACTGATACAGTATTTTTCAATCGGAAAACATTTAAGACATCCGTAAAGTATATTCTCTATATCCCCTTTTTCAAGCTGAAGGCAATTTACAGCAAAACATTCACAATTATACTTTGCCGCTAATTCCTTTGCCAAATTTAAAGACTCATTTGAGCAAGGATCATTGCAGTTTAATAAAATTACAAATGGTTTTTCAGCCGCTTTAAGTTCTTCAACCGTTCTTTCTTCTGCCCTAATATAATTGCTTCTGTCTATACCGCACACAGAGCCATCTGTGGTCACAACAACAGCAATATTAGAATGATCTGAAATTACTCTCCTTGTTCCCTCTTCTGCCGCTTTACTTATTGTAACTTCATGATCGTACCACGGGGTCATAACCATCCTCTCCCCGCCGTCTTCAATATTTCCTGTTGCGCCATTAACCATATATCCAACACAATCAACAAGTCTTACACTGCACTTCATATCATTTTCAACTTCAATACAAATAGCTTCTTCAGGTATGAACTTAGGTTCCGCAGTCATAATTGTTTTTCCCGACCCGCTTTGCGGCAATTCATCTCTTGTACGTTCAAGCATAAAAGGGTCATTTAGAGTAGGAATAATTATTTTTTCCATAAACCTTTTAATAAATGTAGACTTGCCCGTTCTCACAGGCCCGACAACACCAACAAAAAGCTTACCTTCTGTTCTTTCCGAAATATCTCTATAAATATTTGACATACCCATACACTTCAGCCTCCGAACAAACAATTTGATTTTTGTACAAGAGTATGCCCGCACGAAGAATTATATGCTCACAAGAAAACCCTGCAGTATTAAACTGCAGGGTTTTGATCAAATAAATTGTATTGTTTGTTTATGAACCTTAGAAATCTGAACGTTCAAATCAGGCCACTTTTCAAGGAGCTTGTCACGGAGAACGGTAACGATAACATTTTCGGTGCAAAAATGATCAGCATCAATCAGGTTAAGACCCATCTCCTTCGCAGTAAGGAAGTGATCATATTTAAGGTCAGAAGTAACGTAAGTATCGCATCCCATTTCAACTGCCTTGAACATATCGCCGGCTCCGGCACCACCGCAACAGGCAATTTTATATACATTTTTGCCTCCACTTACATATCTGAGGCCATTGGCAGAGAGGTTTGTCTTTATCAAACTAAGATAATCATTAAGCTCATAAGCTTTTTCAAGGCAGCCTATACGGCTTATACCATACGGTGCGCCATCAGGATGGTTACCGTGAGGACATAAAATCTCAGGATTTTTAACGCCAAGCGCGCTCATAAGAGCGTCATTAACACCGCCGGATGCTGAATCCATATTGGTATGAAGACAAATGGCTGAAATTCCGTTTTGGATCATCTTTATAATTTTGCGGCCTTTTATATCATCAAAAGTAATTCTTTTGAGAGGTTCAAAAATAAGCGGATGATGGGAAACTATAAGCTCAGCTCCATAATTTATAGCCTCTTCAATTACATCGTCTGTAATATCCAAAGCAACAAGGACTTTTTTTACAGCGTTTTCCGGAAATCCAACAAGAATTCCAATGTTATCAAAATCATATTTCATATAGAAGGGCGCAATGCTATCATAAAAATCTCTGATATCCCTAACTTTTACCATTAATTGCATCCTCCTTTATATTTTTCAATTCACGTATTAGTTCTTTTTTGAAAGTAATTTCAGCATCGTTTACATTTGCGCCCTTCTCCATGCCATTCAGGATCTTTAGTTCGCGTTTGATAAGTCCTTCAATATATGAAGAAAGAAGCGGATCACGTTTTTCTATAAGCTGATAATCCAAAACCTCGGAGAACTTATCGTTCTCTTCTCTGCCGCCAGAAACAATCCAAACAAGGTAAATTCTGCCTGTATCATACACAAGCTCAGCATCCAGGATTTTATATTCGTTTTCAAAAAGCCATCTTCTCAGCTCGGGTAGCTTGGATTGGGGCTGTATTATAAGTTTTTTACTCTTTGTCCATGGAGCGGCTTCAAGTATGCTGATTATTGTCTCTCCGCCCATACCTGCGATAATTGCTGTATCGAACTCATCGGAAGAATATTTATCAAGTCCGCAGCAAAGTCTGAAATCAATTTTATCTTCTACGCACGCATTTTTTGCGGTTCTAACAGCCGTTTGAAGAGGACCGTCTTTTATATCAGATGCAATAACTCTGGAGCATATCTGCTTTTGAACAAGCCATACGGGAATATATCCGTGGTCCGTTCCCACATCGGCAACAATTTCACCGGGTTTGACTTTTTCGGCCATACAAAGCAGTCTCTTTGAAAGATTAATATTCAAATATAACACCTCATAGGCTAAGCGGCGGAGGCATTACCTCCGCCGCAGCATTTTAGTTTTATATCACTTAGAGAGAAGCGATGAACTCATTGAGCTTCTTTACGAAAAGATCTGCGTCAACACCGTGTGCAGCACAAGCCTGAGCAACATTCTCGCCGGAAGCCATAGCGCAACCCATGCAATGCATACCAATGCTTCTGAAAAGAGGCTGGGTCTCGGGAGCATTCATCATAATATCAGCAATAATAGTTTCTTTGGTAATCTCAAACATTTGCGTAACCTCCAAATTTAATAACGCTATTATTATACCTAAAAACAAACAAATTTCAACATAAATTTATTAACATCTAATTATAGTTCCAACAAATACAAAAAGGTGCGTTAAATACGCACCTTTTTGTATATAAGACTGCCTGAATTACTCAGCAGCCTTCATCTTTGCAAAGCAATCGCTGCAGTAAACAGGACGATCATCTCTGGGCTGGAAAGGAACCTTTGCCTCACCGCCGCAGGCAGCGCAGGTAGCAGTGAAGAACTCACGGGGAGCGCGGGTAGCGTTCTTGCGAGCATCACGGCAAGCCTTGCAGCGCTGGGGCTCATTCTGGAAGCCACGCTCTGCGTAAAATTCCTGTTCGCCGGCGGAGAAAATGAATTCAGCACCGCACTCTTTGCAAACTAAAGTCTTGTCTTCGTACATTTTGAATCCTCTCTTTTGCTAGTGTTTTGCCCTATGGGCTGATATTTGCGTCAGCATTCAGCTGAAATCGCCAAGGTTAAGGTACCGCGCCAGTTTATTCCTGATGCGCTGCACGGCATTATCCACGGACTTCTGTTCTTTGCCGCAGGAATCCGCTATCTCTGAATAAGACAGTCCGTCAAGATATAGTTCAAGAACCTGTATCTCGAACCGAGATAAATACCGCGAAAAGGTTAAAACAAAGTCTTTTTTGGTCTCTCTGGCAAGAACCTGTTCCTCTGGGGATCGGCTAAAGGCTTCAACGCTGCAAGCCGCAAGGTTTCGGGATTCTTCAGAGAGTATCTCTTCAAGCGATACTCCGTCGTTTAGAAAAGCGTGCTTTAATCGTGATGCGCTTTTTACAGCGCTGAGAAGTCTGCGTTTAACACACAGTTCGGCATAGGACTTAAATGTGGAACCAAGCTGAGAATCATACTCACGAATCGCAGATAAGAGCCCCATCATCCCTTCCTGAATAAGGTCTTCACTGTCACCGCCCGCCAAAAAATATGGTCTTGAACAGATTCTTACAAGACGAAGATAACGGATGGCAAGTTCGTTTTCGGCAGTCCTATCTCCCTGCGAAGCAAGAGACTGAAGCTCTGTGTCAGTCAACTCGGAATAGTTATTAAAATGCATACCTTCAATCATCACAAAGGAAATTATAGTCGCAGTTTATAAAAAAGTCAAGGAAAACACTATTAAATATTGTATAAATGTTAAAAAATAAAGCGAACAAAATATTATTTTATAGTTCCATTTGACTTTGTCCAAGAAATTCAATGTTAAGGTGTTCGTATGCTTTTCTAGTTACGCACCTTCCTCTTGGTGTTCTCGTAAGAAATCCCTGCTGCAGAAGATAAGGTTCATATACATCTTCAAGGGTAATTGCTTCCTCATTGATTGTGGCGGCAAGTGTCTCAAGTCCTACCGGTCCCCCACCATAAAATTCAATAATGCTGCGAAGCATACGCCTGTCAAGAGAGTCCAAACCCATATGATCGACCTCAAGACGGGTGAGAGCTTCGTCGGCCACTGATTTAGTAATAATTCCGCCGGCACGAACCTGGGCAAAATCACGAACTCTTCTTAGCATTCTATTGGCAATGCGAGGTGTTCCCCTGCTGCGTTTTGCAATTTCAGCTGCTCCATCGGGTTCAATATCGATTCCCAAAATACCTGCGCTTCTTTCAACAATAAGTTGAAGCTCTTCGGGAGTATACAACTCGAGACGAAGTGACACTCCAAATCTGTCTCTAAGCGGAGCGGTAAGCTGACCTGAACGAGTAGTTGCACCAATAAGAGTAAACTTAGGAAGGTCAAGACGAATAGAGTTTGCAGATGGACCTTTGCCGATAATGATATCGATGGCATAATCTTCCATTGCAGGATATAAAATCTCCTCAACAGCTCTGTTCAATCTATGAATCTCATCAACAAAAAGTATATCATTTTCCTGAAGATTGGTAAGAAGCGCAGCCAAATCACCGGCCTTCTCGATAGTAGGACCGGATGTGATGCGCATATTAACCCCCATCTCATTAGCAATCACTGATGCCATTGTTGTCTTTCCAAGCCCCGGAGGTCCGGCAAGAAGCACATGGTCGAGAGGCTCACTGCGCATTTTTGCAGCCTGAATGAAAACACTGAGGTTATCTTTGGCCTTTTCCTGACCAATATATTCGCTTAGATATCTTGGACGAAGGGATACTTCCCCACTGTCTTCAGGTAAAATTGAAGTGGAAGTAAGTGCTTGTTCAAAATTTTCATCAGAAAAACTAATGCTCATTATACTCCACCGCCTTTCACTTAATCATCTGCTTAAGAGCAGCCTTGATTATCTCTTCAATGCTGAGCTTTTCAATATCCACTTTTTTAAGCGCAGCTCCAATTTCTGAAGAAGAATAACCCAAAACCATAAGAGCCGCAGAAGCATCGCTAATCTTTGTATTTCCGTCGGCAGAAGCATTAGTAAGCGAAGGAACATCATTAAAGGAGATTTCTGCTGTTTCCTTAGCAAGTTTATCCTTAAGCTCGAGAATAATGCGTTGAGCGATTTTCTTTCCTATCCCCGGTGCCGCAGTAAGAGCTTTTTCGTTTCCTGAAACAATATTCAAAACAAGATTTTCAGGGCTTGTAGAAGATAAAATTGCAACAGCAGCCTTAGGGCCTACGCCGGAAACGCCTATAAGCATTTCAAAACAATGCTTTTCGCTTTTAGAGGCAAATCCGTAAATATCCATACAATCCTCACGTATATATACAAATGTATATAGCTTTGCCTTCTCACCCGTCTTAAGCTGAGATGCTGTGTACACAGATGTATTTATTGCAAAGCCAACTCCCCCGCAATCTATTACGGCAAGATTAGGCAATAATTCGGAAACAGTACCGTTTATGTAGTGGAACATGGATCAAACCTCACATTTTGACTAAGTAATGATGTAGCGCTTCGCGCATGACATATAGCAAGAGCAACGGCATCAGCAGCGTCGTCAGGCTTGGGAGCATTCTTCATATTCAAAATCCTCTTTACCATATCTATAACCTGCCGCTTATCGGCTCTACCGTAGCCAACAACCGCTTGCTTAACCTGAAGCGGAGTATACTCATAAATTGGGATTCCGGCCTTGTACGCCGCAAGAAGGATAACACCTCTTCCGTGCGCAACAGAAATTCCGGTTGTAATATTTGTATTGAAGAATAGCTCCTCGATACAAACAACATCCGGCCTAAATGTATCAAATAGCTGATTGAGATCATTAAAAATAAGATCAAGCCGTGACGATAGACTGGTTTTAGCGGGAGTGCTTATTATGCCACAGGAAACATAACTCAAACGGCCCTTTTCGGAATCAACCACACCGAAACCAACAGTGGCGATTCCTGGATCTATGCCCAATATTCGCATAAAACAGCACTCTCCTTTCATATAACTTTATTTGCATTTTATCACAGTATATTTATACGCGCAATAATAAAAGCCGCCTTTCATTGTTGAAAGGCGGCTTATTAAATAATCATGCTCTGGGATGTGCCTTGTTATAAACATCCTTAAGCTGCTTTTTGACAAGCTGAGAATATATCTGAGTAGAGCTGATATCAGCATGCCCAAGCATTTCCTGAATGGAGCGAAGATCTGCACCATTTTCCAGAAGATGAGCAGCAAAGGAATGACGAAGTGTGTGCGGAGTAATTGTCTTCTCGATACCGGCCTTCAGTTGATATGACTTAATGAGCTTCCAAAAGCCCTGACGCGACATTCGCTCACCGCTTACATTTACAAAAAGCGCTTTTTCATCAGGTTTAGCAATCATCTGAGGTCTGATAAATTCAGCATATTCGTTAAGCGCCTTGATTGCAGCAGGATATAGAGGAATGGCTCTGTCATGATCACGGCCATGACATGTAATAATTCCTGCTGCCAAACTCAAATCAGTTATATCGAGGGAAATCAATTCACTAACTCTAATTCCGGTTGCATAAAGCAGCTCAAGCATTGCTCTGTCACGATAGCCCTTTGCGTCTATGCACTCGGGCTGCTCAAGAAGAAGTTCAACTTCCCTGCTTGTAAGAATTTGAGGCAGCTTCTGTGTTGTTTTGTCAGGAACGAGGACATTTGCTGGATTAGAATCAACGATATTGGCATTAACAAGGAAATTATAAAATCCTTTAATAGAAGCAATAGCACGAGAAACAGTGGCAACAGATTTACCCTGACCCTTAAGCCAATTTATGTATTCAGCAAGAACTTCCTCATCCGCAGTATCATAATCGCAATCAGAGTGGCTTGCGAGGTAATCACCCAATTGTCGAATATCTCTGAGATATGAACTGAGAGTATTAACCGAAGACTTTTTTACCTCGGTAAGATAAGTCTCATATTTATTGATGCAGACATTATCGTTCAATCGTCATATCCCCCTTTCAGATTAGTAAAACAATAAAAATATTCAATATACAGAAACAGAAACCATTACTGCATAAAGGCGCAATTTACATAATAATTTGTATACACAATATAATACAAACTAATCAAGTAATCAAGTCATTTGACGAAAATACTTGATTTTTGTTAATTATTGCTACATATTATGTTAACTGTATTATGTAAACAACTAATACTTGATAATGTTTTAGATGACTCAAACCTTGAATTTGCAATTATTATGACCAATATATAGGTTCTCAAAAACCTAACGTCACTATATATTGGTAATCATATATAAATTATGTTAACTGTGCCGATTGATTACAATCAGTATACGCTTATTGATGTTTATGCCTGTTTTTATGCATTTTGCTACTTTTGTCTTTTTTCAAAAATATCAAGAAGCAACCCAGAACGCATAAAAGTATACATATGACAATTCCAGCCATATTAATATCGCCTTTTATATTGGAAACGCTCAGTAAAATTACAAACGTACAGTACAGCATAGTTCCAAGCATGCTGTTAATAAACTCATTTTTTCTTATTCTCCTCTTAATACTTGAGGCTACGATCATTGATATTATAAATACAATGATTTTAGATATAATTCCCATCAGCTCAACAGGAATGATATTATACATAAAAAGGAAGTTAATTCCCAATGCAAAGACTATAAATAGCAATATTCCGCCAAGTGCCGTCATGCATATTAAGCCTAAACGAATACCGTCCCTTTCCTTTTTTAACATAAAAAACCTCCCGGAATAAACTTTGTTCAAGCTTATTCCGGGAGTGTTTATTAAATTCCGATAATGGCTTATTTGCTTTCCTGCTCTTTCTTCTGAACACCGTTGGTGGATATTGCCCACTTGGTGATCTGAAGACGTACACGATCTTCGCCGGTTTCAAAGGTGATGAGGTCGCCATCAATGTGAACGATCTTGCCTACGATACCACCGATGGTGGTGATCTTATCGCCAACTTCAAGACCGCTTCTCATTTCCTCGAGCTTTTTCTTTTTCTTGTTCTCGGGACGGATAAGGAAGAAATAGAATACAACAATAAGAACAACGATCATAATGATGGAAGAAGCACCGCCGCCTGCGGCACCGCCCTCAGCGCCTGCTGCAGGAGCGCAGCCGGTAAACATCATGCAAGCGAGAGCAACAACAAGGATAATGCTGAATATCTTTTTAAAATTTGCGTTCATTTTGAACCCTCCTAAAGTAATACGTTGATTAGTATATATTTAATCAGACTAAATTGCAAGTATTTTATATTCTTCTGGCAAGCAATTCACTGTAATGATTGCGGAACTGTGTAAACTCACCCGCGTCCAGAGCATCTCTGATTTTTTCCATAAGCTCATTGTAGAAATGAAGATTGTGGATAACCATTAGTCTCAAAGCAAGAGGCTCTTGCGCTTTAAGTAGATGACGGATGTACGCTCTTGAATATCTTTTGCACACAGGACAATCGCACATAGGATCAATAGGAAGCGCGTCTCGCTCATACTTCTTATTATTCATATTCATAATACCGCTCCATGTGAAGAGATGTCCGTGACGTCCGTTTCTGGATGGCATTACACAGTCAAAGAAATCAACCCCACGATAAACTGCCTCAATAATATTACTGGGAGTACCGACTCCCATAAGATATCGAGGTTTATCCTTAGGCATATACTCTTCTACATTTTCAATAGTATCGTACATCTCCTGATGAGTTTCACCAACAGCCAACCCGCCAATGGCATAACCAGGAAGATCGAGTTCAGCAATGCGCAGCATATGATCTCTTCTTAGATCCGGAAAGGTTGTTCCCTGATTGATTCCGAAAAGCATCTGCCCAGGATTAACAGCATCTGATTCGGAATTATATTGGGCAAGAGCTGTCTTGCAACGCTGTAGCCATCGATATGTTCGATCGCAGGATGCTTTAACATACTCATAGGGAGAAGGAATTTTAATACACTCATCAAAAGCCATTGCTATATCGGATCCCAGGTTAGCCTGAATACGCATACTTTCTTCAGGTCCCATAAAAATTTTAGCACCGTCGAGATGGGAGTTAAACTGAACTCCCTCCTCCCCTATCTTCCTCAAAACCGCAAGTGAAAAAACCTGAAATCCACCACTATCGGTAAGGATCGGTTTTTCCCATGTCATAAATTTATGAAGACCACCCATATCCTTTATGAGTTTGTCGCCGGGACGGACATGGAGATGGTAAGTGTTGGACAACTCTACCTGGCATCCGATAGCCTCAAGATCCGCAGCGGAAAGACCGCCCTTAATGGCCGCCTGAGTTCCAACGTTCATAAATACTGGGGTCTGTATAGTTCCGTGGGGAGTTGTAAACTCTCCGCGTCTGGCATGTCCCTCAGTTTTTAAAAGCTTAAACATTTAATTTCTCCTATTCGATCATCATTGCATCTCCAAAGCTGAAGAAGCGATATCTCTCTTTAACGGCGGATTCATAGGCTTTAAGAACATTTTCTCTGCCGGCCAGAGCAGATACAAGCATAATGAGGGTGCTTTCAGGCAAATGGAAATTTGTAATCAATGCATCAATACACTTGAACTTATAGCCGGGATATATAAATATCTTAGTCCAGCCACTTTTGGCTTCCATAAACCCGTTATCTCCAGCGAAGCTCTCAAGAGTGCGGCACGAAGTTGTGCCAACAGCAACTACTCTACCGCCCGCCGCCTTCGTCTCGTTTATAGCATCAGCGGTCTCCTGAGGGATCATACAGAATTCAGAATGCATCTCGTGATCCAGAATGTCCTCCTCTTTCACCGGTCGGAATGTTCCCAGACCAACATGCAGGGTAACAAAGCAAATCTTGACGCCCATAGCCTTAACTTTTTCAAGAAGTTCCCTGGTAAAGTGCAGCCCGGCGGTGGGAGCCGCTGCAGAACCGATTTCACGGGAATATACCGTCTGATAGCGTTCTTTATCATTTAATTCCGCTTTGATATAAGGAGGCAGAGGCATTTTTCCGAGCCTATCTAAAATTTCAAGGAAAATTCCTTCATACTCAAACTGAATAATACGGTTTCCATCTTCGATAACGTCCGTAACAGTTGCTTTAAGCTCTCCATCGCCAAATATAATTTCAGCACCGGGTCTTGTCTTTTTCCCAGGTCTTGTAAGGCATTCCCACGCTCCTCCACCAAGATCACGAAGAAGGACAACTTCAACAGCAGCACCTGTGCTTCTGCTTCCGTAAAGACGGGCGGGCATTACCCTTGAATCGTTCAAAACCAAACAGTCTCCGGGACGCAAATAATCGGTAATATCATAAAAATGTCTGTGGCAAATATCTCCCGTAAAACGGCCAAGATGCAAAAGCCTTGAGCTGTCCCGCTTTTCAAGAGGGGTTTGCGCTATCAGTTCCTCAGGTAAGTAAAAATTAAAATCAGATTTTTTCATATCAGTTTGTGCCAAAGCTGAGACCCACTTCGCTATAGTAGAATCCCAGAATATCCTTATACGTTTTATTATAATGCTTGGCCATGCCGTATGCGCCGTATTGGCTCATACCAAGGCTATGACCCCATCCGCTTCCACTAAATATGAAGTTTCCGGCTTCATCTTTTTCAACAGAAAAACGAATGCTGTGAAGGCCAAGGGCTGTTCTGCAGGCCCCTTTTTCAATCACTTTCCTGCTTCCGTCATCTCCTGTAATTTCCATCTTAATAACATTACCCATTTCAGATAGCTCTGTGGAAATTTCTGCCACAGGAGAAGACATCCGCAGCTTATCAGCTATTTCAGCAGCGGAATATTTAACAGTCCATTTGCTCATAAAATTGATTGAGTCTGTAGATGCTTCATAAATATCCAGAACGCCCTTAAGGTACGGATGGTTATTATTTCCGTTAACATTAATGTTATCCTCAGTTGCGCCTCCGTCGGAGGACGAATACAAAGCATCAACAAATCTGCCATTATAGCAAAGATATTGGTTTGCAGTGGCATTTACAGCCTCATTTATATTACTTCCGACGCTTGCGCAGCCTCTATAGGCCTGGCAGTATGTATCATTGGTAACATCAAAGCCACAGCGGGTGAAATATATTGTGTTCATCATGTTTTTCTGAACATATGTACGGGCAGCAACAGCCTGCGCCTTAAGCGCCTCGATGGGCCAGGATTCATTCATCTCCATGGCGCAAACGCCCATTACATATTTTTCGATATCAACAACATTGATGACTGTGATATTTCCAGCGCCGAGAACAAGGTATTCGAAGCCGCCGTAATATTTATTCTGAGCAAACCATGTAACAGCATCTCCTTCCTCACACAAGGGAAGAATTCCAAGCATTTTGCTGACATTGGTGACATCAGTCTTATAAATAAGCTCGCCGCTGGCCGTATTATAAACTCCTATGCCGCTTGCTCCTATTCTTCTCATAGACAAGCGGGTAACATCTGTTCTGGCCAGCTCAACAAAGCTTCGGCTTGAATCATAATAACCGAAAGCGTATCCGGATCCTACAGCATTTTCAAGTCTTGCCTCTTCCAAAGAGCTGTTTCTGCTCGCGGAATAATAATAATTAAGACCAACCTTCACAATATTGCTCTTAACCTTTATTTCACCGTCTGTATACAACAAACCGCTCTCCCCCTCTTCCACATCCGGCGTAGGAGTAGGAGTAGGCGCAGGAGTAGGAGTAGGTACTGGAGTAGGAGTAGGTACAGGTGTAGGCGCGGGTGTAGGTGTAGGCGCGGGTGTAGGAGTAGGTGCAGCTGTAGGAGTAGGTGCAGCTGTAGGAGTAGGTGCAGCTGTAGGTGTAGGTGCAACTGTAGGAGTAGGTGCAGGTGTAGATGCGGGTGTAGGAGTAGGGGCAGGTGTGGGTGCAGGAGTAGGAGTAGGAGTAGGTGCAGGTGTAGGAGTAGGTGCAGGTGTAGGAGTAGGTGCAGGTGTAGGAGTAGGAGTAGGTGCAGGTGTAGGAGTAGGTGTGGGTGCAGGAGTAGGAGTAGGAGTAGGTGTGGGAGTGGGTGTAGGAGTTGCGGTATTGTTGGAAATTTCTACAATTCCATTGCCAGTAAGAGCGCTGATATTGTTTGAATCAATACGTGATACGCCCTTATCACCCAAGGCAAACAAAGAGGTCATCGGACCGTCATAAGCTCCCGAAGCGCTGTTAATATATATTGTCGAAGCAGCATAAACAGCTCCGCATAAAAGTGCGGCAACTAAAATCACTGCGGCAATGATAATTAAAACACGTTTATTCATTAAATCACTAAATCCTCATTGAAATTACAAAACAGTAGTGCTATAATACGGAAATCAGGTTAAAATCTATTCTGTTGATTATACAATAATTATATTATATTATCAAGTAATTTGTCGGATGTAATATTCTTTCGGCAATCATCATATTATTAAAACGGCTGCAGTCGGAAAGGATGGGCATTATGGAAAAATACAAGGTGGGAATTATAGGCGGAACAGGAATGGTTGGCCAGCGTTTTGTATCTCTTATGGACGGTCATCCATGGTTTGATCTTAAGATTATTGCGGCAAGCGCAGGCAGTGCAGGCAAAACCTATGAAGAAGCCGCCGGTAACAGATGGGCAATCGAAACCCCTATGCCCGAACAGTTTAAATCTATAGTTGTAAAGAACGCTGTTGCCGATATGGAAGAAATTGCCGCAGAGGTTGATTTTGTTTTCTGCGCAGTTGATATGAACAAGGAAGAAATCAAGAATTTTGAGGAAGCATACGCGAAACTCGAATGCCCTGTAATATCCAATAACAGCGCCCATCGCTGGACCGACGATGTTCCAATGATCATTCCCGAGGTCAATCCGGAACATCTTGAGGTTATACACGCTCAGCGCAAACGTCTTGGAACCAAAAGAGGCTTTATTGCCGTTAAGAGCAACTGCTCAATTCAAAGCTATGTCCCCGCTCTTAGTCCCCTTCGCGAAAAATACGGTCTTACCAAGGTCCTCGCCTGCACCTATCAGGCAATTTCCGGAGCCGGCAAAACCTTTGAAACCTGGCCCGAAATGATTGATAATGTTATTCCTTATATAGGCGGCGAGGAAGAAAAAAGCGAGCAGGAACCCCTCAAGGTATGGGGCAAAGTCGAAAACGGTGTTATTAAAAAAGATGAGGGAACCTCTATTACCGCTCAGTGCATCCGTGTACCCGTTACCAACGGACATCTCGCTGCTGTTTTCGCAAGTTTCGAGAATAAACCCGAGAAGGATGAAGTCATAAAACTTTGGAAAGAATTCAAGGGCATCCCCCAGCTCCATAATCTTCCCACCGCGCCCAAGCAGTTCCTCAATTACTTTGAAGAAGATAACCGCCCCCAGACCGGTGTTGACCGGAATATGGAAGGCGGAATGGCTATTTCCCTCGGAAGACTGAGAGAAGACAGCCAGTATGATTATAAATTTGTCTGCCTCAGCCACAATACACTTCGCGGAGCAGCGGGCGGCGGAGTTTTGCTTGCCGAGCTTCTTTGCGATCAGGGATATATCACCAAAAAGTAAATATCCGAAAGGAGCATTTTCTGAAAACTCCAATATTTGAAGGCGCATGTACTGCCATCATAACCCCCTTTTGCGCAGATGGCATTGATTATCCTGCATTAAGCCGACAGATAGATTTTCAAATAGAAAATGGAATCAGCGCAATAACCGTTGCCGGAACAACCGGAGAAAATGCTACATTAGAAATCCACGAGTATGCACAACTCGTGGATTTTTCTATCCAAAAATGTAGAGGTAGAATTAAGGTAATCGTTGGAATTGGGGGAAACAATACCGCTTCCTGTCTCCATAAAGGCAAAATAGCAAAAGAATCCGGAGCAGATGCGCTTTTAATGACTCCACCTTATTACAACAAGACATCCTCCGCAGGCTTAAAAGCACATTTTCTGAAAATCGCTGACGGTATCGATATTCCACTTATACTTTATAATGTCCCTTCCAGAACTGTAATGGGAATAGACATTGATTGCTACAAGGCATTATCAAGGCACCCTAATATAAATGGAACAAAGGAAGCATCCGGGAATATTTCTTTAATTAGCAAAATACTGTGCCAATGCGAAGGCGATATGAATGTATGGAGCGGCAACGATGACAATATAATTCCGATGATGAGTATCGGTGCAAAAGGCGTAATTTCCGTTATGTCAAACCTTATTCCTATGGAAGTTAAAAAAATATGCGATCTCTCCCTAAACCGCGATTACTCAGCAGCTTTTGACTTATATAAAAAATATTCTTCATTATGCGAAACACTGTTTATAGATGTTAATCCTGTCCCTATTAAAGCTGCAATGAAACTTATATCTCGCGACAGAGGAGAGCTTCGCCTACCACTGGTCAGTCTCTCAGAAGCTAAGCTTGATATACTTAAAAACGAAATGAGGAAACTTGGCTTAATATGATCTTAACTTGATTCCCGTATAAAATGGGTATATAATCCTCCGTAAAAGGAGGTGCTGTTATGGGAAGCGTTGTTCTTATTCTCATAATTCTTTTCTTGCCCCGCATTATGGTTTTATTGAGCGACCACTATAAATTCTTAAATATACTCGGTCCTGTATTCACCTGCTATTTATGCGGCTTTCTTTTGAGCTTTGTCATTGAAGACACATCCGTTGCTGTAACGATTTCCGAGCTGTGTATTCCCATTGCGATCCCCCTTGTGCTCTTCTCCGCTAACCTGCAGGCTCTAAAAAAACTTGCAAGACCAGCACTTATCTCCTTTATTCTCATGGTAATATCCGTATCTGTTGTCAGCAGCATAGGTTTTCTCATTTTCAAAAATACTGTTCCTGACGCAGGCAAAATAAGCGGAATGATGATTGGACTATATACAGGCGGAACCCCCAACCTTATGGCTATCGGACTCGCTCTTGGTGTACCCCAAAATACAATCATCCATTCCAATACAGCTGATATGATAGTTGGGGGCATATACTTTATGCTTCTGCTTTCTGTTATGCCTAAGCTTTACAGAAAGATTCTCCCGAACTTTGACGGCAGCCATCACGTCGCAGACAAAGAGCTTGAAGAAAAGTTGGAAAGTTCATTCAGAGATGAAAAAATGAATTTCACTTTTAAGATGCTGCTTAAGAAAATACCTGCAATTTTGCTTTCTGTACTGTGCGTTTTAGTTTCTCTTGGATTTTCCTGGCTTGTCAGCGGAAACGCAACAAACATAATCTTCGTTATGATTGGCGTAAGCACCTTGGGTATTACATTATCTTTTATCAGAAAAGTGCGTACACTCCCTGGTTCATATAACGCAGGACAATATCTAATTTATGTCTTCTCTGTTGCTATGGGAATGAGCTTTGATCTTTCTTCAATAACAACGAAAACATTATTGTTACTTATGATGTTTTTCCTGGTTCAGTTTGGCTGCGCCGCGTTCCATCTTGTCCTTGCCAGAATATTCAAAATCGATTCCGATACAGCTCTGATAACCTCTGTTGCAGGAATATATGGCCCGGCATTTATCCCCTCTGTTGCAAATGCCATGAAGAATAAGGATATTATTCTCTCCGGACTTATCTGCGGAATTCTCGGTTACGCAATAGGCAATTATCTTGGAATAGGAATTGCTTCCCTACTGCAACTAATTACATAAACAAAAAATATCCACACAAAATTGTGTGGATATTTTTTTGCATAATTATTCATCAGACCAGGCCGAAGCACGTTCAACAGCTTTCTTCCATTCACGAAGATATTTCCGGACTTCTTCCTGGGGCATGCAAGGCTTGAAAATACGCTGAGATTTTCTTATATCTTTAATATCGGCAATATCATTCCATACTCCCGTTGCAAGTCCTGCAAGAAAAGCAGCGCCGAATGCTGTTGTTTCAACCATCTGTGGTCTGTCTATAGGCTTATGAAGAATATCCGCCTGGAACTGCATCATAACATCGCTTACCGATGCGCCGCCGTCAACTTTAAGAACCTGAAGCGGCTTACCGGAATCAACCTCCATTGCATCAAGAAGGTCCTTAACCTGATAGGCAATTCCCTCCAAAGTTGCTCTTGCGATGTGTGCTTTTGTGCAGCCTCTTGTCAAGCCAAGTATAGCTCCTCTTGCATACATGTCCCAATGAGGAGCACCCAGTCCGGTAAATGCAGATACAACATAAACTCCCCCATTATCCTTCACAGTCTCTGCGAGATCGCTTACCTCCTGGCTGGAGCCGATAAGTCCAAGTTCATCACGGAGCCACTGAATACTGCTTCCCGCATTAAAAACACTGCCCTCAATGCAATAATTTGTCTTGCCGTTGATTGACCACGCAACCGTTGTAAGTAATCCGGAAACGGATCGAACAGATTTTTCCCCCGCATTAAGAAGGGTAAAACAGCCCGTTCCGTATGTATTTTTTGCATCACCCGGGTTGATGCAGCCCTGACCGAGAAGAGCTGCCTGCTGATCTCCCGCAATACCGCAGATAGGTGTGCCCGCGAGAGCCATCAGCCCAGAGATACCGGGATCAACCTTTCCGTAAACCATGGAATTTGGTACAGGCTTAGGAAGCATTGACATTGGAATTCCCAAATGTCTGCACAAGGTTTCATCCCATGTCAGTGAATCAATATTAAAGAGCATAGTGCGGCTTGCATTGGTGTAATCAGTCACGTGAACCTTTCCGCCGGTAAGATTCCAGATAAGCCATGTATCAATCGTTCCGAAAAGAAGATCTCCCCTCTCCGCTCTTTCCCTTGCGCCATTTACATTATCAAGAATCCATTTAATTTTTGTACCCGAGAAATATGCGTCGATAAGAAGTCCCGTCTTATCCCTCACGTATGCACCTAAGCCATCTGAAGAGAGTTTTTCACACATTCCGGCAGTACGGCGGCATTGCCACACAATTGCATTATATACAGGTTCTCCTGTATATTTATCCCATACAACTGTTGTCTCACGCTGGTTTGTAACACCAATTCCAGCAATATCTACAGAAGATAGTCCGCTTTTTTCAAAAGCGGCAGCAAGGGCTCTGAACTGAGATGAAAGTATAACCTTCGGGTCATGCTCTACCCAGCCGGGTTTAGGATAAATCTGGGGAAACTGGTATTGAGCAACGGAGTTAATTCCGCCAAACTTGTCAAATATAATGGCCCTTGAGCTTGTTGTTCCCTGATCGAGCGCAATAACGTAGTCGTTCATAAGATTAATCCCCCATATCTGTATTGACGAAGCGTTAAATCTAAAATATAATTATTCTATCTATATAATAACATTACATTGCGCCTACTACAAGGAGGTATTTTTATGCCGACACTTAAGGAGTTTACGTTCCCATCAAGCAATGGTAAAACAAGTATTTATGTACGAAGTTTTATTCCTCAAGGTGCTCCAAGAGGCATCGTTCAGATAGCCCACGGAATTGCCGAACACTCCGCAAGATATGACGGTTTTGCCGCCTTTCTTGCTGAACACGGGTTCGTTGTTTATACAAATGACCATCTCGGCCACGGCAGGAGTTTAAACGATGAGTCCGAGCTCGGTTTCTTTGCAGATAACGGCGGTTGGGAAATGGCAGTTGAGGATATGCGTAAGCTTCACGACATTGCTGCTGAAGAATTTCCCGGTATCCCCCACTTCCTCTTTGGTCACAGCATGGGAAGCTTTCTTGCAAGAACGTATATAATTTATTTTAGAAGCGGACTTGACGGAGTTATACTTTCCGGCACCGGTCAGCAAGCCAAAGCCCTTGTTCTCGGCGGAAAGCTTTTAAGCAGCATTGAGATCAAGAAAAACGGTGGCAAATTCAAAAGTGAAATGCTGAACAATATTGCCTTCGGAAAATACAATGACGGATTCGATACTCCAAGAACAATCTCAGATTGGATAAGTCGGGATGAAGCTGAAGTTGACAAGTATATTGAAGATCCCCTCTGCGGTTATATTCCCTCTGCAAGTCTTTTCCACGATATGATGTGCGGTATTGATTTTATTACCAAGACCCGAAATGTTCAGCGCATGAACAAGTCTCTCCCTGTATACTTTATGTCCGGAGATGCTGACCCTGTCGGCGAAAACGGCAAGGGTGTACTGCGGGCTTATAAGAGTTTCCTCGCTGCCGGAATGAAGGATGTTGCCGTTAAACTTTATCACGATGGCAGACACGAGATGCTCAATGAACTTAATCGCGATGAGGTATACAGAGATATTCTAAACTGGCTCGAGGGCGAAATGGACAAATGAACATTATACTTACCGGTCCAAAGCACTGTGGAAAATCTACGCTGATAAAAAAAGTTATCAACAAGTATACCGGCAGGATCTCCGGTTTTATAAGCGAATTTGACGACAGATCCTCTTCCTGCAGACAGCTCCATATACGAAGCATTATCGGCGAAGAGAACGCCTGCGCAGTTAAGTGGGAAAACGGCAACTATACTGTTGATTTCGAAATATTTGATAAATTCGCCCCGGGACTTATTGATTTCAACTCAGATTTGATTATCATTGACGAGCTTGGTAAATTTGAAGCCTCTTGTGAAAATTTAAGGCGCACTGTTGAGAAAGCTTTCTCTTCTTCAGTCAATCTGATTGCGGTTTTGCGCCTTGATGCTCCTGCCTGGATTAACGATCTCAAGCAGCGCAGTGATACAATCGTGATTAATGTAAACTTTGATAACAGAGAATCCCTTGCTGACGATATCACTATGTTGTTCAATCACAAAAACAATGTAGAATATTGCTGATTTTTTTACTGAGTTTTACGCAAAAATAGTCGATTTTTCAATTGACACTTTTTTTCACATTTATTATAATTAAAGAGTAAGTCAAAGTACGTATGGCTACTGGCGGAAGTGGACAGTACCACGGGGAACCATATGTATGTAATCAGCCGACCGCCTGGGCAGACCATTCATTTATAATCGTGGATTGGTCTGCCCTTATTGTTTTTTATGGAGGAAAAAGAATGAAAAAAATCGGTATCGTGATGGGCAGCGCCAGCGATCTGCCCGTAGTAGAAAAGGCTATCAAGGTTCTTCAGGAATATGAAGTTCCTTTTGAGGTACGTGTGCTTTCTGCTCACCGCTGTCCCGATGAAGCAAGAATATTTGCTTCCACCGCACGTGAAAACGGTTTCGGCGTTCTTATAGGCGCTGCAGGCATGGCAGCTCATCTCGCCGGCGCACTTGCCGCAAATTCTACTCTTCCAGTTATTGGCATTCCATGCAAATCCTCCGTCCTTGACGGTATGGATGCGCTGCTGGCCACGGTCCAGATGCCCTCCGGTATTCCCGTGGCGACCGTTGCTATAGACGGAGCCAAGAATGCCGCTATTCTGGCTATGCAGATTCTTGCAGTAGCTGATGAAGAGCTTTCAGCAAAGCTTGATGCCGCACGTGAGCAGGCAAAAGCTGAGGTTCTTGCAAAAGATAAAGAAATTAATAATAAATATAAAAACTAATTTGGAGGTATAATATGGAACTCGTTTACACTGGAAAAACCAAGAATGTCTACGCTCTCGAGAGCGGCAATTATCTTCTTAAATTCAAAGACGACTGCACCGGTAAGGACGGCGTTTTTGATCCCGGCGAAAACAGCGTTGGTCTTACAATAGACGGTGTTGGTCTTGTTAACCTGAAGATGAGTGTTTATTTCTTTGAAAAGCTCCGCGAAGCAGGAATCAAAACCCACTATGTTAACGCAAATCTTGATGACTGCACCATGGAAGTTCTTCCTGCCCGAGTATTCGGTAAGGGCCTCGAAGTCATCTGTCGCCGCCGCGCTGTTGGCAGCTTTATTCGCCGTTACGGTATGTATATCGAATCCGGCGCTCCCCTGCCCGATTATGTTGAAACCACCTTCAAAGATGACGATAAAGGCGATCCTCTGGTCACCAAGGATGCTCTCGTGGCTCTTGGCGTTATGAGCGATGCACAGTATGACTCTCTCAAGGAGCAGACTCAGCTGATCACCCGCATAGTTGCCAAGGAGCTCTCTAACCGCGGCATGGAGCTTTATGACATTAAGTTTGAGTTCGGTTATGTCGGCGAAGAGGTTATCCTCATCGATGAGATCGCATCCGGAAACATGAGAGTATATAAGGATGGAGAGTATATCGATCCTATGACTCTCTCCGAGCTGTTCTTTGCATAATGGGCGGCTTTTTTGGTGCGGTATCAAACCGCGACGTGGTTATGGATGTGTTTTTCGGAGTTGACTACCATAGCCACCTTGGAACAAGACGCGCAGGCATGGCCGCATGGAATCCTGAAATTGGCTTCCAGCGCAGTATCCATAGCATCGAAAACACTCCTTTCCGTACTAAGTTCGAAAAGGATGTTGTAGAAATGCAGGGAACTGCCTGTATTGCCTGCATAAGTGATCTGGACCCTCAGCCTTTGGTACTATTCTCCCGTCACGGGGCTTATTCCCTTTGTGTTATCGGTGCTGTTAATAATATGGAACAGCTTAAAGAAGAGTATCTTACTATCTGCAGAGGTCACCTTGAAGCTCACTCCAAAGGCCGTGTAAGCATGGTTGAAATCATTGCTTCAATGATTAACAGCCAGCCTACATTTGCGGAAGGAATTAAATTTGTTCAGGACAAAGTGGATGGATCCGCAACAATCCTGATTATAAATGACGAAGGAAAACTGATAGCCGCAAGAGATAAATACGGACGCCTTCCTGTTGTGATTGGTAAGAGCGATGACGGATACTGCGTTGCATTCGAGTCATTCTCCTATACAAAAATGGGATATGCCGACTATAGCAGCTTAGGTCCCGGTGAATGCGTCGAGATAAGCTATGATGGCATCAAGCAGCTCCTGGCTCCAGGAAAAACCGAAAAGTTCTGTGCGTTTATGTGGACATATTTCGGTTATCCCACCAGCCACTATGAAGGTGACAGTGTTGAGGCTATTCGTACAAGAGGCGGAGCCGAGATGGCAAAGTTTGATATTGAACACGGCAATGCTGAAAATATCGATGCTGTCTGCGGCGTTCCCGATTCCGGCATTCCCTATGCAATAGGCTATGCCAACGAACGCAAGCTTCCCTTCAGCAGAGCATTCATTAAATATACTCCCACATGGCCCAGAAGCTTTATGCCCTCCAGCGAAAGACTACGTCATCACATAGCAAAAATGAAGATGCTTGCCGTACATGACCTTATCAAGGACAAAAAACTTCTATTTATTGATGACAGCATAGTTCGCGGAACTCAGCTTCAGGAAACAGTAAATTTCCTCTACGACAATGGCGCAAAAGAAGTTCATATGAGAAGCGCCTGCCCTCCAATTATGTATGGCTGCAAATATCTCAACTTCTCCCGCAGCAACGGAGACCTTGAGCTTATGGCGCGCCGGGTTATAAGAGAACTGGAAGGCGAAAAAGGCGATATGCATATCCCCGAGTATGCTGACGGCAGAACACAGCGCGGAAAAAACCTCCGCTGCAGCATCTGCAAAAAATTAGGTTTTAGTTCCCTTGAATACCAGACCCTTGAGGGTCTTATAAAATCAATCGGACTGCCCAAAGAAAAAATCTGCACCTATTGCTGGACTGGAGAAGAATAAAATATGGATAAATCATTTTCTGCTTCCTATGCTGCTGCCGGCGTTGATATTACCGCCGGATATAAAGCGGTTGAACTTATGAAAAAGCACGTCGCACGCACAAAGATTCAGGGCGTTGCCGACGATATTGGCGGTTTTGGCGGAATGTTCATTCCTTCTATTGCCGGTATGAAAGAGCCTGTTCTTGTTTCCGGAACAGACGGAGTCGGCACTAAGCTCAAGATTGCAATGCTGCAGGACAAGCACGACACCATCGGTATCGACTGCGTTGCAATGTGCGTAAACGATATTATCTGCTGCGGCGCAAAGCCTATTTTCTTCCTGGACTATATCGCATGCGGCAAAAATTTCCCCGAAAAAATCGCCGAGATAGTTTCCGGCGTAGCTGAAGGCTGCGTTCAGTCCGGCTGCGCTCTTATCGGCGGTGAAACCGCCGAGCATCCCGGAATGATGCCCGAGGACGACTATGATCTTGCAGGCTTTGCTGTGGGTATTGTGGACAAAAAGGATATCTTTAACACCGCTTCTGTTAAGGCGGGCGATGTTATTATCGCTCTCCCCTCTTCCGGTGTTCATTCCAACGGATTCTCTCTTGTCCGCAAGGTATTTGGCGAAGATGCTCTCGCCGGAGAACTTGGCGCAAAGCTTCTCACCCCCACCCGTATTTATGTAAAGGATATTCTTGCAATAAGTGAGCTTGTCTCTATCAAGGCTTGTGCCCATATAACCGGCGGCGGCTTCTACGAGAATATTCCCAGAGCCCTTCCCGAAGGTATTGCTGCAAAGATAAAGAAAGATGATGTTCGCATTCATCCTCTTTTCAAAGAAATCGCTGAAACCGGAAATATCCCTGAGCGCGATATGTTTAACACCTTTAATATGGGAGTCGGTATGTGCGTAATCGTTGATAAGGCTGATGCAGAGAAAGCCGTTGCTGCCGTTGAGGATGCCTATATCCTTGGCGAATGCGTCGAGGGCGAGGGGGTAATCCTGTGGTAAGAGTTGCTGTTCTCGTTTCCGGTGGCGGAACAAATCTGCAGGCAATTCTTGATAGTGTAGGCACTGTCATAACATCTGCCCAGATTGCACTTGTTATTTCCAGCAGCGAGAAAGCTTATGCCCTTACCCGCGCCGAAAATTACGGCGTAGCCTCAATGGTAATTAAAAAGGAAGACGAGCTCAATACAGCTCTTTCCCAACACGGTATTGATCTTATTGTTCTTGCCGGCTATATGAAGATTCTTTCCGAAGAATTTACCGCTAAATGGTCAAGACGAATCATTAATGTTCACCCCTCTCTCATTCCCTCTTTCTGTGGCAAGGGTATGTACGGACTTCGGGTCCACGAGGCCGCCCTTTCCTACGGTGTTAAAGTCAGCGGCGCAACAGTGCATTTTGTAAACGAAATACCCGACGGCGGAGAGATTATCTTTCAGAAGGCCGTAGACGTTATTCCCGGCGATACTCCTGAAACCCTTCAGCGACGTATTATGGAACAGGCGGAATGGATATTACTACCCAAAGCAATTGAGCAAGTAGCAAAGGAGATTGAAAATGCAAAACTTTCTTGAAATACTGAATAATCATCCTTACCCCGGGCGCGGAATTATGCTGGGTAAAACTGCTGACGGCAAAAAGAGTGTAGTTGTTTATTTCATCATGGGTCGCAGCGAAAACAGCCGCAACCGCATTTTCGAACTTACAGAGGATGGAATACGCACTAAGGCTTTTGATGAGAGTAAAATGACCGATCCTTCTCTCATTATCTATCATCCTGTACGCAAAGTCGGCGATGAACTCATTGTTACAAACGGCGACCAGACCGACACTGTACGCGACGGTGTTCTCGCCGGTGAAATCTTTGCCCAGAGTCTTCGCAAACGCACTTTTGAGCCCGACGGTCCCAACTGGACGCCCCGTATTTCCGGAATTCTCCATAAGGATGGCAGCTACGCACTCTCTATTCTTAAGAGCGCAAACGGAGATGCATCCTCCAACCGCCGTTATTTCTTCGGCTACGAGAATCCCATTGCAGGTCAGGGTCATTTTATCCATACTTATCAGGAAAACGCTGAACCTTTGCCCTCTTTCTACGGCGAGCCCCGGGAAGTTATCGTTCCCAATACTGATGCAAATAATCTTGCAAACGAAGTCTGGAATGCGCTTAATGCCGATAACAAGGTTTCCCTTTTTGTGCGCTGCATTGAAATAGAAAGCGGCGAAGAGGACACAGTAATTATTAATAAACATCAGGAGGCTTAAACGATGCAGGAACTCGAATTGAAATACGGCTGCAACCCAAATCAGAAGCCCTCTAAAATTTTTATGGATAACGGCAAAGAGCTTCCTCTGACCGTTCTCAACGGCAAACCCGGTTATATTAACTTTATGGACGCTCTTAACTCCTGGCAGCTGGTAAAAGCCCTTAAAAAGGCAACCGGTCTTCCTGCCGCCGCATCCTTCAAGCATGTATCCCCCGCCGGCGCTGCTCTCGGTACTCCTCTCACTGATGTTGAAAAGCAGATTTATTTTGCTGACGGTCTTGACACCTCCCCCATCGCTTGTGCATATATCAAAGCACGCGGTGCCGACCGTCTTTGCTCCTACGGTGACTGGGCTGCCCTCAGCGATACCTGCGACGAAGCAACCGCCCGCTACCTCCTTAAGGAGGTTTCCGACGGTGTAATCGCTCCCGCATACACCGACGAGGCCCTTGCAATTCTCCGCAACAAGAAAAAGGGCGGATATAATGTAGTTCAGATTGACCCCGACTATGAACCCGATCCCATTGAAAAGCGCCATATTTTCGGCATTGGTTTCCAGCAGGGCTATAACAGCTTCGAAATCAACGAAGAACTTCTTTCCAATATTGTCACCGAAAATAAGGAGCTTCCCCTCGAGGCAAAGCATGACCTTCTCCTCAGCCTTATTACTCTTAAATACACCCAGTCCAACTCCGTATGCTATGTTAAAAACGGACAGACAATCGGTGTTGGTGCAGGTCAGCAGAGCCGCATTCACTGCACCCGTCTTGCGGGCAGCAAGGCAGACAACTGGATGCTCCGTCAGCACCCCAAAGTGCTCGGTCTCCAGTTTGTTGACGGTATCCGCCGCGCAAACCGGGACAATGCCATTGATATCTATATCTCCGATGAATATGAAGATATTCTCGCAGAAGGTGTGTGGCAGGAAAACTTCAAGCTTAAGCCTGAGGTTCTCACCCGCGAGGAGAAAAAGGAATGGATTTCCACAATGAGCGGTGTTTCTGTTGGTTCTGACGCTTTCTTCCCCTTTGGTGACAACGTTGAGCGCGCACGCAAGAGTGGCGTTCAGTACATTGCCCAGCCCGGCGGAAGCATCCGTGATGACCATGTTATCGACACCGCCAACAAATACGGCATCGTTATGGCATTCACCGGAATGAGACTTTTCCATCACTAAAGATAACGAGGTTTTCAAATGAATGTAATGGTAATAGGCGGCGGCGGTCGCGAGCACGCAATCGTTAAAGCTCTTAAAAAATCTTCTGAAATTGACAAGCTGTATTGCCTTCCCGGCAATGGCGGTATTGCTGAAGACGCAATCTGTGTTTCCGTTGACGCAAAAGATATTCCCGGAATGGTTGCTTTTGCAAAGGAGAACAATATTGATTTTGCGGTAGTTGCTCCCGATGACCCACTTGTACTCGGCGCTGTTGACGCTCTCACCGAGGCAGGTGTACCTTGCTTTGGTCCTGACAAAAAAGCTGCGATTATTGAAGGCAGCAAGGTTTTCTCCAAAAACCTTATGAAAAAGTATGGCATTCCCACTGCCGCATATGAGACCTTCTCCGACATTGATTCTGCATGCAAATATATTGATACTCTAACTGCCCCTGTTGTTGTTAAGGCAGACGGTCTTGCCCTCGGCAAAGGAGTTATAATCGCCCAGAGCCTTGAAGAGGCAAAAGAAGCGATCCGCGAAATGATGGCAGACAGAAAGTTTGGCGATAGCGGACTTAATGTTGTTATAGAAGAATTTCTCACCGGTCCCGAAGTTTCTGTCCTTGCTTTCACTGACGGCAATGTTGTTAAGCCTATGGTTTCTTCTATGGATCATAAGCGGGCTCACGACGGAGATGAAGGCCTTAATACCGGTGGTATGGGAACTATTGCTCCCAATCCCTATTATACCGAGGAAATTGCTCAGCGCTGCATGGACGAAATTTTCCTTCCCACCATTGCTGCTATGAATGCTGAAGGACGTCCCTTCAAAGGCTGCCTTTACTTTGGACTTATGATCACCCCCAATGGCCCAAAAGTTATTGAATATAACTGTCGCTTCGGTGACCCTGAAACTCAGGTTGTCCTCCCTCTTCTGGAGAGCGATTTGTTCACCATTATGCGCGCTGTTTCCGAAGAAAAGCTCTCTGAGACAGAAGTAAAGTTCTCCGCTGGCGCAGCCTGCTGTGTTGTTATGGCTTCCGAGGGTTATCCCCTTTCATATAAGAAAGGTTTTGAGATAAGCCGCGACGAAAATATGGATGCAGAAATTTATATTGCCGGCGCAAAGCTCTCCGACGGAAAGCTTCTCACCAATGGCGGAAGAGTTCTTGGAGTTGTTGCCACCGCCGACACACTTTCCGAAGCAGTTAAAAAGTCTTACAATAACGTTGCTAAAGTTCATTTCGAAAATGCTTATTTCCGCAAGGATATAGGCAAGCGCGCAATGGAGGCATAAGCTATGGTTTACAGAGTATTTGTTGAAAAAAAGCCCGGACTTGCTCCCGAGGCTGCAGGTCTTCTTGCTGACTGCCGTAATTTTCTTGGACTCGATGCGCTTAAGAATGTTCGCATTCTCAATCGCTACGATGTATCCGGCATAGATGCCGAGCTTTTTGATTATGCCCGCACTACCGTGTTTTCCGAACCTCAGCTGGATAACATCTTTGCGCAGGCAGACCTTTCCGATGCTCACACTGTTTTCGCAGTTGAGCCTCTCCCCGGTCAGTTTGACCAACGTGCAGACTCCGCGGCACAGTGTATTCAGCTTCTCAGCCAGGGAGAGCGTCCAACAGTTCGTTCCGCAAAGGTCTATGCTCTTTACGGTAAATTGACCCAAAAGGATGTTGATGCTGTAAAAGCATATGTTATAAACGCTGTTGAAGCACGCGAAGCCAGTCTTGATATTCCTGAAAGCCTTGATGCCGAATATGAAACTCCCGAACGCGTAGAAACTGTAGCTGGATTTGTCACACTTGATGATGACGGCCTTTCCGCGCTTTTGGATAAAATGGGTCTTGCAATGGATCTTGATGACCTCAAGTTCCTTCAGACATATTTCCGCGATGAAGAAAACCGTGACCCCAGTGTCACCGAAATCCGAGTTGTAGATACCTATTGGTCTGACCATTGCCGCCATACCACCTTCTCCACCCATATAGACAATGTGAAGATAGATGACCCTGCTATCGCAGATGCTTATCAGCGTTATCTTGAAGCTCGCGTTGAGGTATACGGCGAGGAAAAAGCTGCAAATCGTCCTCAGACCCTTATGGATCTGGCAACAATTGGTGCCAAGACTCTTAAAAAACGCGGAATGCTTCCCGAGCTTGATGAAAGCGAAGAAATCAACGCCTGTTCTATCCATGTTAATGCCACCGTTGACGGCGAGGAACAGGATTGGCTTCTTATGTTTAAGAACGAAACACATAACCACCCCACCGAAATTGAACCTTTCGGCGGCGCAGCAACCTGCATAGGCGGCTGCATCCGCGATCCCCTCTCCGGACGAGCCTATGTGCATCAGGCAATGCGCGTGACCGGCGGCGGCGATCCCCGTGTTTCCCTTGATAAAACTCTCTCAGGCAAGCTGCCTCAGCGCAAGCTTGCGCAGACCGCTGCTGCAGGCTACTCCTCCTACGGCAACCAGATAGGCCTTGCAACCGGTCATGTTGCGGAAATCTACCATGAGGGCTTCATTGCTAAGCGTCTTGAATGCGGCGCAGTTGTTGCTGCAGCACCCGCGTATAATGTTCGCCGTGAACGGCCCGCCCCGGGTGATGTTATAATCCTTCTTGGTGGACGCACCGGCCGCGACGGTATAGGCGGCGCAACCGGTTCCAGTAAGAGTCACAATCTGAAAAGTCTTCAGACTATGGCTTCTGAGGTTCAGAAAGGCAATGCACCCGAAGAGCGCAAGATTCAGCGTCTTTTCAGAAACAGCGATATTACCCGTCTTATAAAGCGCTGCAATGACTTCGGTGCAGGCGGTGTATCCGTTGCGATCGGTGAGCTTGCCGCAGGTCTTCGCATAGACCTTGACGCAGTTCGCAAAAAATATGATGGGCTTGACGGTACCGAGCTTGCTATCTCCGAGTCTCAGGAGAGAATGGCTGTTGTTGTTGAAGCTGCGGATGCTGATAAGTTCATAGCTGCTGCACAGGCAGAAAATCTTGAAGCTTACCGAGTTGCTGTTGTCACCGAGGAAGAGCGAATGGTAATGACCTGGAAGGGTCAGACTATCGCTGACCTCAGCCGCGCATTCCTTGATACCAATGGCGCAACCAAGCATACTCAAGTTGAGATTGAAGAAACTGACCGCACTTATTTTGATGCTCCCCTCTTCAATGACCTCCGTGAAATGGCATCTTCCCTCAAATGTGCAAGCCGCCGCGGTCTTGTTGAGCGTTTTGACAGCACCATTGGAGCAGGTAGCATTTTGATGCCCTTCGGCGGCAAGACCCAGACATCTCCTTCTCAGGCAATGGCTGCCCTCTTCCCTGTTCTTCCCGGGCAGAAAACAGAACAGGCCAGCGTTATGGCTTGGGCATGTGATCCTGATCAACTCAGTTGCGACCCCTATCTCGGTGCATACAGCGCTGTTTATACCTCGATGGCTAAACTTGTTGCTGCCGGCGCTGACTATAAAGCTGCTTACTTCAGCTTCCAGGAATTCTTTGAGAAGCTCCGCAACGAACCTCTTCGCTGGGGTAAGCCCTTCTCCGCCTTGCTTGGTGCTCTCGATGCGCAGCTTGAACTCAATGCTGCTGCAATAGGCGGTAAGGACTCCATGTCCGGCTCCTTCCTCGACAAGGACGTTCCCCCCACTCTTATTTCATTCGCAATTGCTCCTCTCAAAGCTGACAAGGTTATTAGTACTGAGTTTAAGAAAGCCGGTAATCCTGTTTACCTTATTGCAAGCCCTGACCAGACCGCAAACGGTCTTAAGGGGGCATGGGAGATATTCAACATGCTTAATGCGGACGAAAAAGTTGCTTCTGCTTGGGCAATTGAAAACGGTGCAGGCGAAGCCGTTATGAAGATGAGCTTTGGTAACCGTATCGGCTTCAAGTCCAACGGTGCACTCGCCGGTTTCTGGCATCAGCCCTTCTACGGTTTCATAATCGCAGAGCTCACCGAGGATGTTGATATTCTTGGCTATATCAAAATCGGTGAAACCACCGATGCATCTGTCATCGATCTTGATGGCGACAGCGCAGAAATTGAAGAGCTTTTCAATATTAATGAAGCTGTTCTCGCTGATGTATATCCCACCTCTGCTCCTGCAAGCGGAAACCTTGAGATGTTCTCCTTTGAAGCAAAGGAGCGTCCATCTCCCATTATAAATACCTCACGTCCCAAGGTTCTGATTCCCGTATTTCCCGGTACCAACTGCGAGTATGATTCCGCACGCGCCGTTATGAACGCCGGTGCCGATGCCGAAATAGCTGTCATACGCAATCTTACTGCGGATGATGTTGCCCGCAGCATCGAGGAAATCGCACGAAAGATTAGCGAAAGTCAGATGATATTTATCCCCGGCGGCTTCTCCGGCGGCGACGAACCTGACGGCAGCGCAAAATTTATTACAGCGTTCTTCCGCAACCCTGCTATTAAGGAACAGGTTGCAGAGCTTCTTGATAAACGCGACGGTCTTATGCTGGGTATTTGCAACGGTTTCCAGGCGCTTATTAAACTGGGTCTTGTTCCATTCGGCAAGATTATCGATACCGATGAGAATTGCCCCACTCTTAGCTACAATGTAATTGGTCGCCATCAGTCCAAACTTGTTCGCACCCGCATTTGCTCCAATGCTTCTCCCTGGCTTGCCGCAACTAAGCCCGGCGAGATATATACTGTTCCCATTTCCCACGGCGAAGGTCGTTTTCTTGCCTCTGAGGAGCTTGTTAAAAAGCTTGCTGAAAATGGACAGATAGCAACCCAGTATGTTGACCTGAACGGACAAGTAAGCTTTAACGGTGAGTTTAACCCCAACGGCTCTATCTATGCCATCGAAGGTATTACTTCTCCCGATGGCCGTGTCCTCGGTAAGATGGGCCACAGCGAGCGTGTGGGTAAAAACCTCTATAAGAACGTTATAGGAAACTATGATATGAAGCTTTTTGAATCCGCAGTTGCATACTTCAATAAGTAAGGAGGATACCTTTTTGAAAACTGATATTGAAATCGCCCAGTCCTGTGAAATCAAGCCTATCGGTGAAATTGCAGCAGTTGCCGGTGTTGATGAAAAGTATCTTGAGCTCTATGGGCGCTACAAAGCCAAGGTTGACTACGCTCTTCTTAAAGAGTCCGATCGCAGCAATGGAAAGCTCATTCTTGTTACCGCAATTAACCCCACTCCCGCTGGAGAAGGTAAAACCACAACCACTGTTGGTCTTGCTGATGCAATGAGAAAAATCGGAAAGAATACTCTTGTCGCTCTTCGAGAGCCTTCTCTTGGCCCTGTTTTCGGTGTTAAGGGCGGAGCTGCCGGCGGTGGTTGGGCCCAGGTTGTTCCCATGGAGGATATAAACCTCCATTTTACGGGTGACTTCCACGCAATCGGAGCTGCCAATAATCTTCTCGCTGCAATGCTGGATAACCATATTCAGCAGGGCAACGGCCTTGGCATCGATGTTAAGAAAATCACCTGGAAGCGCTGCGTTGATATGAACGATCGTCAGCTTCGCAATATAGTTAACGGACTCGGCGGACGTATGCAGGGTGTTCCCCGTGAGGATGGATTTGACATCACCGTTGCATCCGAGATTATGGCCGTTCTTTGTCTTGCAGCCGATATTCCCGATCTTAAGGCTCGCCTCGGCCGAATGGTCGTTGCTTACACCTATGACGGAAAGCCCGTTACTGCCCACGATTTGAAGGCAGAGGGCGCAATGGCTGCGCTACTCAAGGACGCTCTCAAACCCAATCTGGTTCAGACTCTTGAAGGCACTCCCGCATTTATTCACGGCGGTCCCTTTGCCAACATTGCCCACGGCTGCAACTCCGTAATGGCAACCAAAATGGCTATGAAGCTTGCAGACTACACTGTTACCGAGGCAGGCTTTGGCGCAGATCTGGGTGCAGAAAAGTTCCTTGATATCAAGTGCCGTCTTGCCGGCCTTAAACCCTCTGCTGTTGTTATTGTTGCCACCGTTCGAGCACTCAAAAACCACGGCGGTGTTCCCAAGGCAGAGCTCAACGCAGAAAATCTCGAAGCTCTTGAAAAAGGTCTGCCTAATCTTTTGCAGCATGTTGACAATATCAAAAATGTCTTCCATCTCCCCTGCGTTGTCGCCATTAATGCCTTCCCCACTGACACATCAGCCGAACTTAAGCTTGTTGAAGATAAGTGCCGCGAGCTTGGCGTTAATGTTGCTCTCTCCGAAGTATGGGCAAAGGGCGGAGAAGGCGGTAAAGCTCTTGCCGAAGAAGTTGTCCGTCTATGCGAACAACCCAACGATTTCAGCTTCAGCTATGACACTGAAGATAGCATTGAAAAGAAGCTCAATGATATTGCCACAAAAATTTATCATGCAAACGGCGTTGAGCTTACCGCTGGCGCTAAAAAGCAGGCCAAGGAACTTGAGGCTCTGGGCTTTGACAAGCTCCCCATTTGCATGGCAAAGACTCAGTATTCCTTCTCTGACGATGCGAAAAAGCTTGGCGCTCCCAAGAACTTCTCTATTACTGTCAGAAATATCAAGGTTTCTGCCGGCGCAGGCTTCCTTGTTGCCCTCACCGGTGATATTATGACTATGCCCGGTCTACCCAAGGTTCCCGCTGCTGAGAACATAGATGTAGACGAAAACGGGAAAATTACAGGTCTTTTCTAAAAACAAAAAAACTCCGTATGAGGAAATGAACTGTACCGTTAAAAACGGACATTGAGAAAAAACACCCCCAGTTGTAGTATAG
>SVKK01000043.1 GCA_015068425.1 Oscillospiraceae bacterium
GGTGGCAACACCGTACCGGTTCGATCCCGGTTACCGGCACCAGATTGCATCTGGAGGCAATGCGTTACGAACTCTGCGGTAAATCGAGCATCGCTGCTCGGTAACGAAGGTTCGGATGTGGATTGCCCAACTGCACCACGTCGGAGCAAGCTATGTATCGCTTGCTCCGACTTTTTCCATTTTCATCCCGTTGCCACGGGAGACAGTATGTGATATAATAAACGGACGAAAGGCGGTGGGTTTTGCTATGAAAAAAATATTGTGCCTGCTTTTATGCATTGTGCTTTTGGGAAGCCTTTCCCTCGGAGCCTTCGCTCTGGAAAATCCCTTCACCGATGTGAGCGCGGCAGACTCCCGTTATGACGCCATATCCATCGCCGCAGATGCGGGATTTATGGTGGGGCGCGGCGAGGAGAGATTTTGCCCCAATATTGCAATATGCTGGGTAGAGGCTCTCACCGCAATTTCCCGGGCGGATCAATACCTGCAGGGTCATGAAATTGAACAAACCGAGGAGACCATCTGGTATAAGCCTTATATTAAGTATGTTTCTGAACAGGGGATTGACCTTGAATTCCCCGGGGATGTGTGCAAGCTTCTCACCCGGGGTGAGCTTGCCATAATGCTTGACCGGATATTTTTCTGGGTAACTTTTTCCGACACCAATAATGTCCCCTCGGATTATTTTGCCGATGTGAGCGAAGGCGACGAATATTATGATGCTGTCTACCGCCTTGCCCACAGCGGAATTATGTGCGGCACGGAGGAGCACATTTTTGCTCCCGACGATTTCATCAGCCGCGCAGATGTGGCCGTGATCATAGGCCGCATCGCAGGCTTTGCGGAGCGAGTGGTTATGGATCTGCCCCAGCCGGAACCTGAGCTTACACCTCCTCCGGTATCAACTCCCGCGCCTCCTCCCGCAGGTGAGCATTCCGAGCTCTACATAGAGGGGATCAGCGTTGACGATGTGATAACATATTTTGCTGAGGTGTGTCTGGACACAGAGTTTGGCGACAAGGTTGGCGGAAGCCTTATCCGCAAGTGGACAGAGCCTATCTATTACACTGTCAGTGGCCAGCCCACAGCCCGAGATATGGAGGTTTTGACCGACTTTGTGGGAAAAATCAACGCCATTGAGGGCTTTCCCGGAATGTATCCCGTTGAAAGCTTCGGACATCTTGAAATATATTTCTATGACCAGATGAACTTTGAAACTCTTATGGGCAATGATTTTGTAGGCAGCTGGGGCGGTGTAACCTTCTGGTATGACGGTCTTCATCAGATTTATTCCGAGACAATAAGCATCAGAACGGATATCCCTCAGGATGCCAGAGATTCCATCATCTGCGAAGAGATATATAACGGTCTCGGCCCTGTGCAGGATACGGCTCTGCGTGATGACAGCCTTATCAATCAGTGGAGCAACTCCAATTATTCTATGACGGAGGTTGACGAGCTTATACTCAAGCTCCTATATAACCCCGCCATCACCGCGGGAATGGATAACGCCCAGTGCGAAGCGGTTATCCGCCAGCTTTATTATTAATAAAAAGACAAAAAAAGAACTCCCTCATTTGAGGGAGTTCTTTTAATATCAGCAGCGGTTTTTGCCGCCGTGTACGCTCTTCATACGCAGACCGTGGTCCAGTATGCTCTTGCGCAGACGGAGGGTCTTGGGGGTGACCTCAAGAAGCTCGTCGTCAGCGAGGAACTCGAGGCACTGCTCGAGGCTCATCTGGCGGGGAGGAATAAGGCGGAGAGCCTCGTCGGAGCCGGAAGCGCGCATATTGGTGAGCTGCTTTCTGCGGCAGACATTAACGGTGATGTCCTCGGCCTTGGGGCATTCGCCGATGACCATGCCTGCGTAAACGGGCACGCCGGGGCCGATGAAGAGGGCGCCGCGTTCCTGACTGTTGAAAAGACCGTAGGCAACGCTCTCGCCGGTTTCGTGGGCAACGAGGGAGCCGGAACTGCGGCGGGCAATGTCGCCCTTGAAGGG
The DNA here is from genome assembly GCA_015068425.1 of Oscillospiraceae bacterium. Taxonomy (GTDB): domain Bacteria; phylum Bacillota; class Clostridia; order Oscillospirales; family Oscillospiraceae; genus SIG459. Next base: position 2,003 of record SVKK01000043.1, read on the forward strand.
CTCATAGCGCTCGAATACACTGGCCATAATACCCTCGCCCTTGGTGGCGGTGAGGAATTCGTTGCGGTAGCCGAAAAGACCGCGGGAGGGAACAAGGAAGGAAACCTTCATGCGGTTGCCCACAGGGGTCATTTCCAGCATTTCGCCCTTGCGGGCACCCAGCTTTTCAATAACGGAGCCCACGTATTCCTGAGGCACGTCCACAACAACTCGCTCGATAGGCTCGCAGTTAACGCCGTCAATCTCCTTATAGAGAACGCGGGGAGGAGAAACCTGAAGCTCATAGCCCTCGCGGCGCATAGTTTCAATAAGGATGGAAAGGCTCATTTCGCCGCGGCCTGCAACGTTGAAGGAATCGGTGGAGCCTTCCATATCGCTGACGCGAAGGGATACGTCCTTGAGAGTTTCCCGGTAAAGACGCTCGCGGATCTGGCGGGAAGTGACAAACTTGCCTTCGCGGCCTGCGAAGGGGCTGTCGTTGACGGAGAAGGTCATCTCAACGGTGGGAGCGGAAATCTGCACGAAGGGGAGAGCTTCAGCAAAGCCGCGTGCGCAGATGGTGTCGCCGATGGAAATTTCGCCAATACCGCTCATTGCGATGATGCTGCCGGCGGAAGCCTCGGTAACGGGAACACGGGAAAGTCCGTCAAACTCATAAAGGCTGACGGCCTTGGCGCGGGTGGGAGCGCTCTCGCTGTCGTGATAGTTGCAGACTTCGATTTCCTCGTTCTGGCGGATAACGCCCCGCTCAATGCGTCCGATGGCGATGCGTCCAACATATTCGTTGTAATCGATGGAGCTGACAAGCATCTGGAAGGGCTTTTCCTCGTCCATTTCGGGGGCGGGAATATACTCCATAATGGTGTCGAAAAGGGGCTGAAGGTCGGTGCCTGCGGCATCGGGGGAATAGCTTGCGGTGCCCTGACGGCCGGAGCAGAAGAGCATGGGGCTGTCCAGCTGCTCGTCGGTAGCGTTCAGATCCATAAGAAGCTCCAGAACCTCGTCTATGACCTCCAGAATACGGGCATCGGGACGGTCAATTTTGTTAACAACAACGATAACTCTGTGGCCAAGTTCCAGTGCGCGGCTGAGAACGAAGCGGGTCTGGGGCATGGGGCCCTCAGCAGCGTCAACAAGAAGAATAACACCGTTTACCATCTTCAGGATGCGCTCAACCTCACCGCCGAAGTCAGCGTGACCCGGGGTGTCAACGATGTTGATTTTTGCGTCGCGGTAGTTGACGGCAGTGTTTTTGGCCATAATGGTGATGCCGCGCTCACGCTCAAGGTCACCGGAGTCCATAACGCGTTCCTGGACCTCCTGATTTTCGCGGTATACGCCGCCCTGCTTGAGCATCTCGTCAACAAGGGTGGTTTTGCCGTGGTCAACATGGGCGATTATTGCAACATTTCTAAGATTTTTCAATGGTCTCAGACCTCTCTTATAAGAAAATATAGTTTGTTCAGTCACAATCTTAAATTTTAGCATTATATAAAATATTTTGCAAGTATTATTGTTGAAAATGACCGATAATCCCGTGCAAAATAAAGATTTTCCCTGCAAGAGGGGGTGAAGGGGCGGGGGGATTGTTGTCTCCTACGGCCATATTCTTTTCGTATGTCCGAAAAGAATATGGAAAGAAAAGTCCACCAAAGAGGGGACGCAAACCCCTCTTTGGAAACTCCCCAAAGTGCGGGAACGGGAACAACATTGTGCCACATAATTGAAATCTAAACATTAGAGTGCTTGCCTCGTATGCCGCTCAGGACGCTGCTGCCCAGAGCTGCCTGTTCGGCAGCACGGGGATTTTACCTCGTAATGCTCCCGCCTTTAAAGACTTCCCCTTGAGGGGAGGTGGATTTTACCGCAGGCAAAAGACGGAGAGGTGTTTAAAGCCTCCCTTGTGTAAAGGGAGGCGCCCCGCAGGGGCGGAGGGATTGTTCATGGCGGGACGCAAGGCCCCGCCCTACGGCTCCCGTCCCGGTGCTGCGTGCCGGCAAAAAAACACCCCGCCTTTGAACTGTACCGTTAAAAACGGACATTGAGAAAAAACACCCCCAGTTGTAGTATAGGACTACAACTGGGGGTGTTGC
>SVKK01000030.1 GCA_015068425.1 Oscillospiraceae bacterium
CGTTGCCGTCACCCTCGCCGTAATGCTTTTCAACATAGGTGATTTTGGAGTTTTTACCCACATAGAAGGTATGGATACCGTCATGGCGGCTTTCCTCCTCGCCGCAGTTATGAATTCCGCAGCCGGCGATTATGGTGACATCGCAGTCTTCGCCGATGAAGAAATCGTTATAAACGGTCTCAACAACGCCGCTTTCAGTGATGATAACGGGGATATAGCATTTTTCGCCCTTAGTTCCGGCTTTGATGGTGATATTGATGCCGGGCTTATCGGTCTTGGTTTCAATATTGATATTTTCGGTAACGGCACGGCTTGCACAGCCGCAGTCCTTGCGGATATTATATGCTCCGTCAGCAGCGCCCTCGGGCATGTCCGCAATTTTCTCCAGCAGAGACTTATCTACAGTATTAAGCATATCGTTCCTCCTCCCTTTAATTCAGAGCGGGGCAGCAGCCGTAGGTATCCGCCAAAATAGTGGGGAAAATGTCCTCGGTGGAGCCGCGCTTGCTTATGCGTCCGCCGCTGACGACAACTATTTCGTCGGCAAGACTGATTATGCGCTCCTGATGGGAGATTATTATCATGGTGCAATCGCGCTTTGCGTGAATCTGGCTGAAGGTTTCGGTGAGCTTGCTGAAGCTCCAAAGGTCAATGCCAGCCTCGGGCTCATCGAGAATCATAAGTCCGCTCTGTCTTGCAAGAATGGTTGCAATCTCAATGCGCTTGACCTCGCCTCCGGAAAGGCTGGTATCAACATCTCTGTCCAGATAGTCATTGGCGCAAAGTCCCACCTGAGTGAGATAGCTGCAGGCCTCGGTTTTGGGCAGTATGCGCTTGCCGCTGGCTATAGAAAGCAGGTCACGGACCTTTATGCCCTTGAAACGGGGAGGCTGCTGAAAACCGTAGCTGATGCCCTTTTTGGCGCGCTCGGTTATGGAAAGAGCGGTTACATCCTCGCCGTTCCAGAAAATCTGTCCGGAAGTGGGAGTAACAAGACCCATAATTATTTTTGCAAGGGTGGTTTTTCCGCCGCCGTTTGGACCGGTGAGCACAAGGAGCTTTCCATCCTCAACAGTGAGGCTTATGTCCTTTATAATGTCATTTCTGCCCTCAGGTGTATTGACAGAAAAAGAAATGTTTTTAAGTTCCAGCATGGAAGATCCTCCAATATATTGAAATTATCCTGCGTTTCGTGTATAATGAGATTGTGAGTTTTTTGACACAACCCTCTTCCTCTATTCTATATTATACCATATACTACCCATATTTGACAACAGCAAACGCATACTCCCCATATCTTTATTGCGCAATTTGGATTTATTATCACACTTCACCTCTGTCTCCCTTGCAAGGTAAATGCGGCGGTGATATAATGGTTCAGCAAATATGAACATGTTTTAATTTTTCACACATCATTGTGCAATTTGAATCAGAGGTGCATGCATTATTATGAAAAAAGCATATATTTCCAAAAATGTTATTCGTCGCCTTCCCCGTTATCTGAGAAAGCTGGACGAGCTTATTGCGCAAAATATTGAGCGTATCTCCTCCGGCGAACTTGGTCCCCTTATGGGTCTTACCCCTTCCCAGATTCGTCAGGATTTTTCCTGCTTCGGTGAATTCGGCCAGCAGGGCTATGGCTACAACGTAAAAGCTCTTCGTGCACAGATTGCCTCCATTCTCGGCATTGACAGACAGTACTCTGTCATCCTTGTTGGTGCCGGCAAAATCGGCCAGTCTCTCATAGAAAATATCCATTTTGATAATTATGGCTTCCGTTTTCTGGGCGCCTTTGAAATACGCAAGGAAATGGTGGGCACAAAAATTGCCGGTGTTCCTATTATGGACGCCGAGACCCAGGATGCCTTTATCCGCGAAAATGATGTTGATATCGCGATTCTCTCCGTCAACCGCGACAGAGCCCAGCATGTTGCCAACATCCTTATTGAAAGCGGTATTCACGCCATCTGGAATTTTACCGATATAGAGATCAACGCGGGAGAAAGCGGCGTAGTTGTTGAGAATATGCATTTCTCCGATTCCCTTATGGCTCTCAGCTACTTCCTTTCCACCAAATAACAGCTTTTTTTTACAGGAGTTTTCCACTTGAAAAAGAGAGTTTTAGCATTCCTTCTCTGCCTTAGCCTGCTGCCTTTCGGCAGCGTTTATGCGGCTGGCAGCGCAGAGGATCCCTTCATATCGAAAAGCTACATTGACGGCACTTTTATCCCCGCTGTGGAAAGTGTCGTTAAAGCCCTGCTCGAAACTCTCAAAGGTGACTCCGAGGTAACAGTTTCTCCCTCTACAGGTATGGTCACGGAGAATATTCCTTCCGGAAAGGATATAGTCCTCTCCTCCGGTCAGAGCATCATCATTCTTTCCGGCAGCGCAAAAATAAGCAAGGACAAAGGCTGCATAGTCAACGCCACTATGGGGCTGGAGGCAAGCAGCGGCTCTCTCTACAAAAATCACCGCTATATTATTTGCGAGGACTCCGCAGCCACAGTGCATATTCTCAGTTCCGCAAAAGTTTATATGTCCGAAGGGGCGGAGATAAAAGAAGGAAGCCCACAGACTCCCGCTCCGGCAGAGCCCAAGCCATCCACACCTCCTGCCACTTATCCCATTCCCTCTGCCACCCCAGTCTCTACGCCCACACCAACCACTACCCCCAGACCTACGCCAAGCCCCTCTGTTCAGCCCACTATGCCCTTCACGGATATTAAGCCCGGCAACAGATATTACAAGGCTATTTTAAGCATATATGAAAAAGGCCTTATAAACGGCATGACCCCCACCCTTTACGCTCCCGGCAACGACCTTACTCTGGCTCAGGCACTTAAGCTTGCCGCCTGCGTCCACCAGCTCCATGCTGAAGGCAATATCAGCCTTAAAAGCGGTGAGATATGGTATAAAACTTATCTGGACTACTGTCTGGACGAGGGAATTGCCGACAGCGGACTTTCCGGTTTCAACTCTCCCATTACAAGGCGTGAGTTTGTGGAGATAATATATAACGCTCTTCCCGAATCCGACTACAAGGCCATCAACATAATTCCCGAAGGCTCTATCGACGATGTGGACTCCGATACCCTCTGGGGTAAAAAGGTCTACACCTTCTACCGCGCAGGCATCCTCACCGGCGTAACCGAGGACTCTGTTAACTCCGTACACGATTTTCTCCCCGACGACTTTATTTCACGCGCCGAAGCCGCAGCGGTAATCAACCGCATGCTGGACGATGGAGCACGCATCCCCTTTGTTGTATCTTAATTTTCAACTTCCATGGCCTTCGGCTTTCCGAAGGCCATTTATCCCTTTGGAGGTATTTCAATGACCGACACAATTGCCGCTATTTCCACAGGCAGCGCTCTCTCCGCCATAGGCATTATCCGCCTTTCAGGCTCCGATACTATCAGGATAATCGACAAGGTCTTCCGCCCTTCCTTCGGCAAGGCTATGAGCAGCCGCAAAGACCGCCAATTGGTATACGGTGAGCTTCTTGACCCATCCGGTGCCGTCATTGACCTTTGTCTTTGCACCGTAAGCCGAGGCCCGGGCAGCTACACCGGCGAGGACACCGCTGAGCTTCAGTGCCACGGCAGCCCCACGGTACTGCAGGAGGGTCTCCGCGCCCTTTTCGCCTCAGGCGCAAGGCAGGCGCTTCCCGGAGAGTTCACCAAGAGGGCATTTCTCAACGGAAGAATGGATCTCACTCAGGCGGAGGCTGTCATCGACCTTATCCACGCAGAAACAGCAGAGGCCGCTAAGAATGCCGCGGGTCAGTTGGGCGGCGCAATTGTGAGAAAAACCGACGGCATCTATGATACGCTGAAGGATATTTCCGCCCACTATCACGCAGTGTTGGATTATCCCGACGAGGACATTGAAGATTTTCTTCTTGAAAGCTACAGCAGCACGCTTTCCGCCGCGGAGAGAAGTCTTTCCGCCCTTTTATCCAGCTTTGACCGTGGCAGAGTTATGCGGGAGGGCGTGCCCGCCGTTATCCTTGGAAAACCCAACGCTGGCAAAAGCAGCCTTCTCAACGCCCTTTTAGGCTATGAGCGGGCCATCGTCACCGATATTCCCGGCACCACACGGGACACTATCACGGAGAAGGTTCGCCTCGGTCGGGTGCTGCTGCGCCTGACCGACACCGCAGGTCTTCGGGAAACCGGGGACAAAGTGGAGCGTATAGGCGTTGACCGTGCTCTCGCCGCCGCTGATGAAGCGGAGCTGGCGCTGGTGCTGGTTGACCCCACAGATGAGGAAAACTCCCTCAGCGTTCTTGAAAGCGTTCAGCATATAAAGCATATAATCCTAATCTTCACCAAGGCAGACATTAAGAATATGCGGGGCAGCATAGTTTCCACAAAGGGTCTCAGAGCCGATGCTCTCATATCCCTTAGTTCTCTTACCGGCGACGGCATTGATGTTCTCACTTCCGCTGTGGAAGAGCTTTATCCCGCAGGTGAGGAAGCTCAGGGCGAAATTCTCACAAATTCCCGCCACGCCGACGCCGTGGGAAGGGCTTTGGAATCCATCCGCGCCGCGAAGGACGCAATGGACTTTGGTCTCACACCCGATGCGGTTTTGGTGGAGGTTGAAGAGGCTATGGCCGCTCTTGGCGAGCTCAGCGGCAAGACCGTCCGTGAGGATATCACAAGCCGGATTTTTGAACGCTTCTGCGTTGGCAAATAAACTCCTTTTTCGACTGCGGACTTTGGCATTATCACTAATTTATCGATATCAAATTTATACAATAGTCCAAACGTATGTAACGTTTGGACTATTTTGTTGAAATTCGAAAAATATGTGATATAATCTCAAATGGCTGAAAAACGGGTATAATTCCGTTAGGAAAATACTAAAAGCTTGAAAACAATTTTGTTTATCATAGAAAGGATTGAAAACATTGAGCAAAAAGTATTGTTATCTGTTTACCGAAGGCAACGCCAGCATGCGTGAGCTTCTTGGCGGCAAGGGTGCCAACCTGGCCGAGATGACCAACATCGGTCTTCCCGTTCCCCAGGGTTTCACCATCACCACCGAGGCCTGCACTCAGTATTATGAGGACGGCCAGAAGATCAACGACGCTATCGTTGCTGAAATCATGGAATACATCGAGAAGATGGAAGGCATCACCGGCAAGAAGTTCGGCGATAAGGAAAATCCCCTTCTCGTTTCCGTCCGTTCCGGCGCACGCGCATCCATGCCCGGTATGATGGACACCATCCTCAACCTCGGCCTCAATGAGGAAGTTGTTGAAGTTATCTCCGCAAAGAGCGGCAACCCCCGCTGGGCTTGGGACTGCTACCGTCGCTTCATCCAGATGTACTCCGACGTTGTTATGGAAGTCGGCAAGAAGTACTTCGAGGAACTCATCGACCAGATGAAGGAAGCCAAGGGCGTTACTCAGGACGTTGACCTGACCGCTGAAGATCTGAAGGAGCTGGCCGGCCAGTTCAAGGCCGAGTACAAGGCCAAGATCGGCGCAGACTTCCCCACCGACCCCAAGGAGCAGCTCATGGGCGCAGTCAAGGCTGTTTTCCGCTCCTGGGATAACCCCCGCGCAAACGTTTACCGCCGCGACAACGACATCCCCTACTCCTGGGGTACCGCTGTTAACGTTCAGTCCATGGCTTTCGGTAACATGGGTGACGATTGCGGCACCGGCGTTGCTTTCACCCGCAACCCCGCTACCGGCGAGCGCAAGCTCTTCGGTGAATTCCTGACCAACGCTCAGGGCGAAGACGTCGTTGCCGGCGTCCGCACTCCCATGCCCATCAGCCAGATGGCAGAGAAGTTCCCCGAGGCATTTGCTCAGTTCGAAAATGTTTGCCAGATCCTTGAAAACCACTATCACGATATGCAGGACATGGAGTTCACCGTTGAAAACGGCAAGCTCTATATGCTCCAGACCCGTAACGGCAAGCGCACTCCCGCTGCCGCTCTCAAGATCGCTTGCGACCTGGTTGACGAAGGCATGATCGACGAGAAGCAGGCCGTCGCAATGATCGAGCCCCGCTCCCTCGACACTATGCTCCATCCCCAGTTCGACGCTACCGTTCTCAAGAGCGCTCCCGTTATCGGCTCCGCTCTGGCAGCTTCTCCCGGCGCTGCTTCCGGCAAGATCGTCTTCACCGCTGAAGACGCCAAGGAATGGGCAGAGCGCGGCGAAAAGATCGTTCTTGTCCGTCTCGAGACCTCTCCCGAGGACATCGAGGGCATGAAGGCCGCTCAGGGTATCCTCACCGTTCGCGGCGGCATGACCTCCCACGCAGCCGTTGTTGCCCGCGGCATGGGTAAGTGCTGTGTTTCCGGCTGCTCCGCTATCAAGATGGACGAAGAGGCCAAGAAGTTCGAGCTTAGCGGCAAGGTCTTCTCCGAAGGCGATTGGCTCTCTATCGACGGCTCCACCGGCAGAATCTATGACGGCGCTATCCCCACCGTTGAGGCTTCCATCTCCGGCGAATTCGGCCGCGTTATGGGCTGGGCCGATAAGTATCGCAAGCTGGATGTCCGCACCAATGCTGACAACCCCTATGACACCGCTCAGGCTGTTAAGTTCGGCGCACAGGGCATCGGCCTTTGCCGCACCGAGCATATGTTCTTCGAGGGCGAGCGCATCGCCGCTTTCCGCGAGATGATCTGCGCCGACACCGTTGAAGAGCGCGAGGTCGCTCTTGCAAAGCTCCTGCCCATGCAGCAGGCTGACTTTGAAGGTATGTTCGAGGCTCTCCAGGGCTATCCTATGACCGTCCGTTTCCTCGATCCTCCCCTCCACGAGTTCGTTCCCACCGAAGAGGCCGACATCGAAGCTCTTGCCAATGCTCAGGGCAAGACCGTTGCCGACATCAAGGCTCTCATCGCTTCTCTCCACGAGTTCAACCCCATGATGGGTCACCGTGGCTGCCGTCTGGCTGTCACCTATCCTGAGATCGCTGCAATGCAGACTCGCGCTGTCATCCGCGCAGCTATCAACACTCAGGCTAACCACCCCGATTGGAACGTTGTTCCCGAGATCATGATCCCCCTGGTTGGCGAGACCAAGGAGCTCAAGTATGTCAAGAACATTGTTGTCGCCACCGCTGACGAAGAGATCGCAGCAGCCGGCTCCAGCCTCAAGTACAAGATCGGCACCATGATCGAGATCCCCCGTGCCGCTCTCACCGCTGACGAGGTTGCCAAGGAAGCTGAGTTCTTCTCCTTCGGTACCAACGACCTGACCCAGATGACCTTCGGCTTCAGCCGTGATGACGCCGGCAAGTTCCTCGGCGCTTACTACGACAAGAAGATCTATGAGAACGATCCCTTTGCCCGTCTGGACCAGACCGGCGTTGGCAAGCTGGTTGAAATGGCCTGCGTTCTCGGCCGTCAGACCCGCCCCGACATTAAGCTGGGTATCTGCGGCGAGCACGGCGGCGATCCCTCCTCCGTTGAGTTCTGCCACAAGGTTGGCCTGAGCTACGTTTCCTGCTCTCCCTTCCGCGTTCCCATCGCTCGTCTTGCTGCAGCTCAGGCTGCAATCAAGTTCCCCCGCGACTAATTAAACAAAACCTCTCATCATAAGATGAAGAAATAAAAAGATGGTAGACTCTTGTGAGTCTACCATCTTTTTATTTCAGGTTTTCCTTTTTCAGAACTTTCCTCCCCTGCCTCCGTGGAAAGAACCGGAGGAAGAGCGATGGGTTGAAGAGCCGCTTTCGGCTTTTTCTCTCTTTACAATATTGGAATACATAAACATATCGTTGGAGTTGCTGATATGCATACTGCCGTCCACCACATAGCAATCGGCTCTGTTATTGTATTTCACGCTTTTCAGCTTCGATTTCATTATTCCAGTCACAAGAAATGCCGCAAGGACACCAATGGCAACAGCGATAAGCAAATTCATCCCGGTTCTGAACTCCTCTTTCGGCATATTTCCCAAGTCATAGGGTTTTCCTGTTTTGGCCTGAGAAATGAATTCATCGCAAAGCTCCGCAAAACTTGCAAATGCAGAATAGAAATCGCCATCACCCATATAAGGAACAACTACGTCGGAAATATATTCAAGTCCAGCATCGGTGAATGCGGTTATTCCGTAACCGGTGGTGGATATCCACCAGTCACGCTCTTCCATGCTTACAAGAAGCAAAATGCCGTTCCCGGAGTAAGACCCATAGTCATAGTAGTCATCGGCAAAATTCATAGGGCTTTTCCCCTGAGTGGAGTCTGCCGTTACAACCACTATGTCAACGCCCTGTCTGGCGCTTATTTCATTAAGAAGTTCTTCTATTATCTCGGCCTCGCCTGCAGAAAGGAGTCCCGCTCCGTCATCAAGCAGATCTCCCGCAGCGGAAACCGGAAGGGCAAGGAGAACAAAGATCAGTGCGAAGCTTAATGCAAGCAATAAACGCTTTTTCAAAAAGGCCACCTCTTTTGTTTATCTGAAGGAGGTTCCACCGTGTCTGGTTTTGCTCATAATATACTTTGCGCTGATGTATCCTTCTTCGTCAAACTCATGATAAATTGTATATTCCCCGGAAACAAACTTTTCCATAACGGAGAGCGTATCTTCATCATTGCCAAGCTTCTTCCAGTCTTCCTTCAAAACCTTGTCGTTATTAGGACCATAGAACTCTTCTTCGTCAATCATAAAGGCATAGTCGACGAGGGAAAGCTCACTTCTGTCGAAATAGAAAGTATAGGGATCGCTCATATCCACCCGGCACAGATTGATGCTTCCGTCATCTCCGGCAACGAAATAGAGATACTTTCCATCCATTACGGGATTATAGCAGGGGAAATAGGTGATGTTCATCTCGGTATAATGAGTTGTGTTATAAATATGGAGAGATTCATCGTCGGCGTCATCCTGGAATACCAGCCAGTCGGTTCCTATGAAATACGGATAATAGACCTCTTTGTCAACAACGGCTTCAATGTTGCCGCCATCCATATCGCAGGAAAGGAACCAGTAATCCTCATCAGAAAAATAGATGCGGTCTTCATGTATCTGGAGGTTATCGCAGGGGCCTTCGAAGATGATTTCCATGTCGCTTCCGTCGAGCTTTATTCTGCGTATGCTCTCATAATCCATAATATAATAGAGATAATCTCCATATTTGGTGATATATCTTGCGCAGCCGTCGCCGTCGAGAATAGCGATTTCATCAATTTCAGGGAAGTCGCCCTTCATATGGAAGGAAATTGCGGCAAGAGCTCCGTTATTGGACTGGCTGTGGGAAAGGCCGTAAATCACATTGTCCTCGATATAATAGAAACCGCCGCCCATAAAGTTGCTCATTGCCATAGTCTGCTCGCTGTCAAAATTGGGGGCATAAGTGAACCAGGGATTTGAAGCGAAAGAAGCGGGAGTGTTTTCCTGAGACTTAAGGGTGAAGGCGCCGCCGTCCAGTTCCATCACCAGCTTGCCGTCAACAAAAGATGCTTTTGCCTTTTCGTCTGCCACATCGATTTCATAGCCGGTCTCGGTTTTCTTAAAGCTTCCGCTTATAAAGTCCTGAAAGATTATGCCAACAAAGCTGCCGTCTTCCTTAAACTGCAAGGCCATGACATCTTCAAATTTTCCAAAAAGGTCAGTAATATCCTGTCCGGAAAACTCAGCTCCATCCATTACCAGGCTTTCAACAACCCAAAATCCTTCTGTTATCTCCGGCTCTTTGGGGGCGGGTGCCGCAGGCACGGATGTGGGGTTATCAGATTTAGACGGTTTTTCGTCAGGCGTAGGGGCGGAGTCTCCGCCGCAGCCTGCAAGTATAGTCAGGGAAAGTATCAATACCAGTATAATAGATATAAATTTTTTCATGGATATTCCTCCTCTTTGCAGAGTTTTTTCTCACTTACCCAGATAGCTTCCGCAATATTCGCAGCAGCCGGAGTCATCGGGAACTGTGGTAGCTCCGCAGCCGGGGCATGTCACGGGCTGTTTGGGTTCGGCAGCAGCCACAGCTTCTTCTCTCACCTGCTGTCTTATCTGCAGCAGAGCTTCCTTAATTTCCTCACCCATTTCCTTATAGCGGCGGTATTCAACGCTGCGCTCGGGGTTGAAGGCTGCGGACATACGGGCGGGAGCGGCAAGGCCAGCTCTGGATACACCCATTCCCATATTGGCAGAAGCAGTGTGCTCAATCTCCACAGTGGAGTCATTCAGCTGGAAGCGGATTTCGTCGAAATAGGGATTGCGTACATGGATTGTTATGTAGAAATCATATTCATAGCAATAGCGGGGAGGATTATAGCTTATCTCATTTCCGTCCTTATCCTCGCGCATAATTTCGGTCTTGTCTTCCTCGATATCAAGTATGCAGCCCGTCACATCGGTATAGGCAAGAACATCGGGGTTGGCTTCCGCCAGATCACGACGATCGGTAACCATAAACTTGCCGGCATCTTCATCCAGCAAAAGCTTGGTGCTCTCGCCCAAGGTTCTGGTGGTGCAGAAATTGGCTACAGCTTCCTTGTTTGCCTCTCTGTACTCCAGCTGAGCTCGAATTTCCTCAACGGTGCTGTTTCTGCGGTCACTGAACCAGGGGGAGAGTTTTTTTGCACAGTTTTTGCACATATTTCCATCATCAAGCTTGCGATTGCCCAAAAGTCCAATCTCTCCGCCGCAAAGATCGCATACCTTCTTGTCAAAAAGTTTACCAAAAAGTCCCATTTTATTTCCTCCCATTAACTACATTTTCATTTATCTTTCTTTGAGAATTAAATAAGCCATACAAGGTAGCTGATGGCAAATACTGCTGCAGCCACCGTTAGAGCAATTCCGGCGCGCCACCTGTTCAAGATGCCTTTGTCTGCAGGCAGGTCTCCCGCCATCCTTCCGCTTTGTCCGTTCACGGCAAATATGTAGTTTTGTTCCTTCCATTTTGTAGAAAGTATCCATACCGGGTAAAGAGCGTACCGCGCCTTGCTTTTGGGGAGTGATGCTCTCGAGCCCTTCAAATTGACGCTGTCATAATTATTGACAGTTTCCATAAAGGCTTGCTCAAGACTTTTTTTGATCCGCTCATTTGCTCTTTCTATACTGATTTCCGCACCAACATCATATTTATCGGCAAGGTAACCCGCAAGGTATGCACTATTGAATTCCACCGCTTCACTATGGTCAAAGGGTTCAATGGATTCCATAAGGGCGTTATCCATTTTCGACGAACCGTCCACAGGTATACGCTCAAATTCAAGGCTTCCATCGCGGCTCACAAGATAATGGCTTGTCTCGGTATAGTAATAGCGGCTGTCGCTCCATGCTCTGCTTCGTGTTGCATCATAACTGACAGAGCCTTCGGCTGTTGCATCGAAAAGCCAGACCGGCACATAAACTCCCTTCACTTCCCTCAGATGGTTTTCCGATTTGAAAGCTTTTGGAAGGAGCCTTTTTCCCTGATAATGCTTTTTAAGCGCCTCTACAGCGGCATCTTTATCAATCTTGAACGGGATAATGCAGTCAGGCTTGAGAACACCGCTGACGTTATCTGTCATTACCACGGGGCTTCCGCAATAAGGACAGGCAGTAGCCGCAGTTGTTGCATCGCAGATTATCTCACCGCCGCAGGAGGAGCAGACATAGCCGTGCATTCCGTCCTCATCATACCAGTTCTTACTTTCGGAGCTATCCCACTCCATTTCATCTCGGTCTTTGCTTTCAACTTCGCCGGTGTATGTGTCCAGCACCGCCACATCAAACTCAGTATCGCAGAACGGACACTTGAGCTTTTGAGCGCCGGCATCAAAGGCTATGGCACCGTCGCAGCAGGGGCATTTGTACTCTTGAAGTACAGCCACTGAACTTCACTCCCTTCCGGAAATCAGATTATATCTCCGTTATCGAAAATATCTCCGCATTCAGGGCAGAATCTGGGAGCCTTTCTGGGATCGGCAGGCTGCCAGCCGCATTTATCGCATCTATACTGGGGAACGCCGGCAGGCTTTTTGCCGCCGCATTCGGGGCAGAACTTGCCTTTGTTTCTCGCGCCGCAGGAGCAGGTCCAGCTTCCGTCATCGGCGGGCTTGGGGCTGCCGCACTCGGGGCAGAATTTACCAGTAGCCGTTGCGCCGCAAGCGCACCTCCAGCCGTTTACCTCGGGCTTTTTAGCGCCGCACTCGGGGCAGAACTTGCCTGTGGCAACTGCGCCGCAGGAGCACTTCCAGCCATCTGCCGCCGGAGCTGCTGCGGGAGCCGCTGCCGCCTGCTGCTGACCCATAGCGAAAAGATTCTGGGCATTCATTCCGCCGCCGGCATTCATTGCCATTCCCATACCCATAAAGCCGGTCATTGCGCCGGACTGGTTGGATGCTGCAGCCTTCATTGCGTCCGCCTGAGCACCGACAAGAGTTGCCGCAGCCATTGTGGGATCGCGCATGATTGCAACGCGCTGAGCCTGCTTGATCATCTCCGCATCTTCGTCGGGGAGACTTACAGAGCCAAGAGCTACGCTCACAACACTGAGACCGCGGAGAGAGGCCCACTTGGAGGAGAGAACCTCGTTCATGGCATTTTCCAGATCAGTAGTGTGGGTAACAATCTGATTGGGTCGAAGCTCCAGCTGAGAAAGTCTGCCGAATGCAGGCTGCAGAGCGCTTATAAACTCGGTCTTGAGCTGTCCATCCAGCTCCTCGCGTCTGTATTCGCCGCTGATGTTGCCGCAAACATTGGTATAGAAAAGGATAGGATCACTGATCTTGTAGGAATAAACACCGTTGCAGCGAATGGAAACATCAATGTCCAGACCGATTTTGCTGTCCACAACCCTGAAGGGAATGGGGGTAGGAGTGCCGAACTTATTATCAATAAGCTCCTTGGTATTGAAATAGTAAACTCTCTGATCCTTACCCGTGTCGCCTCCATAGGTGAAACGCTTGCCCATGGTTTTGAAGGTGTCAATAACGGATCTGCCGAAAGATCCGGCAAATATAGAGGGTTCTGAAGAGGTGTCATAGGTAAACTGGCCGGGTTCAGCGCAAAACTCAACCACCTTGCCCTGCTCAACTATGATCATGCACTGGCCGTCGGCTACGGCAATGCCGGAACCGTTGCTTATAACATTGTCGCTTCCCTTTGTATTGGAGCTTCGGCCGGAGACACGCTTTACTCCCTTAGTAACAAGCACATTCTTGTCCATTGCATCGCAGTAGAAAAACTCCTTCCACTGATCCGCCATTGTTCCGCCAAATGCACCGATTGCTGCTTTAATAAGGCCCATAATTATTTCTCCTTTTGATATTAATATAGATGCTCAAAGCATCCTAAAGCGTTGCCTTCATTGTATAATGCAGGCTTTATTTTTGTCTGCCGAAAAAACCCATGCTTTTCGTATTTTGGATATTTTTATTATATATGAAATAATTTATAATTAAAGACAAAAAAGATTTACGGGGCGTCTTTTTAAAAAAAGTATTCTCGGAATACGTGCAACTTGCACAACAACTCCATCTCTAAGTTGTATACAATGATTGTAAGCAAAGCTTGCCAAAACTATTGAAGGACAGGGCTGAAAGAGTGTCGCGGACACTTATTCGAGCAGTTTTTCACAATATGCAGAGCATATTATTAAAGCGGGATTATCCACTTTGCAGCAATCAAATTCACAGCGCAAAAATGAATGTCCGCAAAAAATCCCCAAGCGCTTGTGCGCTTGGGGATTCCTCTTCTTTTCTTTCTTTCTCTTCGGCCTGTTTAATTACATTGGTAAGCACGTGGCGATAAATTCCCGTGAACTGGCTCTGAGCCTTTTCAAGGGCGTTCTCCGGGATTTTCCCTTCCCGCCGCAGTTCATACAGGCGTTTTGCCTTTTTCTCCAATCTTTCAAACTCGCGGTTGATGCAGCCAAGTGCTCTGGCAGCGGTAGGGTCTGAGTAGTAAGCCATATCTATTCCTCCTATAATAATTTTTACAGGAAGGCATCAAAAAAAGCCTATCCCGCAAATGGACAGAGTTACCCCTTGGGGTACTCCAATCATTTGCAAAATAAGCCGATAAACTGTGAGTTCACAGTATCATGGTTTCCCGGCATTGTCAATAGCTTCTATAAGAACCTCTCAGGACAAAAATTATAGTCCCGCTCCAAAATTATAGTTCCCTTTTTCTCCGCCTGATGCTAAAATGATATGTTGTGAAAACACAGGAGGTTGAGCTATGGAATACACTCTCAGACTTGGCAATATAAGCGCTGCGGTAAGCAGCATTGGAGCTGAACTTATTTCCTTCACCGACGGTGAAAGAGAATACATATGGCAGGGTCATCCCAGCGGATGGACCGGCAGAAACCCCAACCTTTTCCCCGTTATTGCAAGAGTTAAGCCAGAAGGCATTTTATACTCCGGCAAGGCATACCCCATGCCCAAGCACGGCTTTGCCCGCCGTGCGGAGTTTACCCTTGTTGAGAAAACCGAGTCCGCCATCTGCTTTGAGCTTCGGGAAAGCGAAGAGACTCTCGCTCTTTACCCCTATAAATTCTCCCTTCGCATCGCCCACCATCTTTTCGAAAACGGTTTCCGCACCGACTATATCGTAAAAAACTGCGGCGACGAGGATATGTATTACTGCGTAGGCGGTCACACCGCCTTTAACTGCCCCTTTGATAACACGGAGAAGTTCTCCGACTGGAAGCTCGTTTTCGACGCGGCCGAGGAAAAGGACGCCATCATCCCCCTCCCCAACGCCCTTCTTGATTTCAACAACACCATGCCTGTTATTAAAGAGGGTCGCTACATCCCTCTTGACCACACTCTCCACGACCGTGTGGACACCATTATTTTTGAGGGGCTTAACTCCAAAGGCGTTAAGCTTCAGGGGCCCAAGGGTCAGGGCGTACATATGGACTTTTCCGACTTCCCCATGATTGCCTTCTGGACAGCCCCCGAGAAGCACGCCCCCTTCATTTGTCTTGAGCCCTGGCAGGGCTGCGGCGTTCTTGCCGAGGGCAGCGGGGAATTTTCCGCAAAGCCTCACGCCGTCTGTCTGGCGCCCGGTGAGACAAAAATCCTCGGCTACAGCGTAAGTATTCTTTAACTCGGAGTTTTTGATGAATTTTACATTTTTTATCACAAGCATAGGCCTTGGAATAGGTCTTGCCATGGACGCTTTTTCCGTTTCCCTTGCTAACGGTCTCAACGAAAGCTGTATGAAAACGCGCAGAATGGCGCTCATTGCAGGCACATTTTCCCTTTTCCAGTTTCTCATGCCCCTTATCGGCTGGTTCTGCGTCCACACCATGGTGCAGGCATTCTCCGTCCTTGAGCGCTTCATCCCCTGGATTGCTCTTATTCTCCTGCTCTTCGTCGGCGGCAATATGCTCCGGGAGGGCATAAAGAACAAATGCGCGGAGGCAGATTGCTGCGCGGTTACATTGGGAGCACTGATGCTTCAGGGTATTGCCACAAGTATTGACGCTCTCAGCGTCGGCTTCACCATCGCGGAGTATAACACCATTTCAGCTTTGGTCTGCTGTCTGCTCATCGGCATCGTCACCTTCGGTATCTGTATGGCGGGTCTTGCTATAGGCAAGCGCTTCGGCACCCGTCTTGCGGGAAAGGCCTCCTGCCTGGGCGGTATTATTCTCATACTTATCGGCATTGAGATATTTGTCACCGGAATAATATAGTGTCTTCGCTCCGCAGCCTGACATTCTTGGCTGCGGAGTGCATTTTATTGCCCCGCGGCACATAATTATTGGGTATTTTATCTCTTGTATTGTGTATGCCCCAGGTCTATAATTATTTATAATATTAGTTCCAATTTTCAAAGGAGTGAAGCTATTGAGCAATACAAGCCTCGTGAACGATCTTACATCCGGTCGTCCTTTCCGTCAGCTTGTGGTGTTTTCTCTGCCTTTTGTTGTTTCCAACCTGCTGCAGCAGGCATATAATCTGGCCGATATGGCCATCGTCGGACGCTTCATCGGTTCTTCGGGACTTGCGGCTGCCAGCGCCGGCGGCGAGATCGCTATGTTCTATCTTTTCCTCTGCATGGGTTTTTCTGCCGCAGGTCAGATAATCATAGCCCAGAATGTGGGTGTAGACAACAAAAAGGGTATCACACGCACTATAGGTACGCTTTTCACAATGCAGTTTATTCTCGGTGTAATCCTCACCCTTGTTTCCTTCATTTTCTGCGACGGTTTCCTCCGTCTCATCAATGTCCCCGACGAAGCATTTGAATACGCCCGCGAATATTCCATTGTACTGTTTGCAGGTATGATTCCCGTTTTCGGTTATAACACCGTTGGCGCAATTTTGCGCGGTATGGGCGACAGCAAGCATCCTATGATGTTCATAGCTCTTTCCGCCTCGCTGAACGTTGTGCTTGACCTTATATTTGTCGTGCCTCTCAAAATGGGCTGCTTCGGCGCTGCATTGGCAACCTCCCTCTCTCAGACCATCGCATTTATCGTAAGCATGGTTTTCCTCTACAGACACAAAGAGGCTTTCGGCTTCGATTTCAAGCTGAAAAGCTTTGCTCCGGATAAAAGCGTGCTTCGCTCCATATTCTCCCTTGGGCTTCCCCTTACCATTCAAAACGCCTCTGTCTCCATCTCTTTGCTCTATGTAAACTCTTATATAAACGCAATGGGAGTTGTTGCCGCAGCCGCAACCGCCGTCGGCAACAAGGTCACTATGCTAGCCACTATCTGCACTCAGGCCCTATGCACGGCGGGTTCCTCCATTGTGGCGCAGAATTTCGCTGCGGGTAAGCATAAGAGAGTCAGTCTGACGCTTGTATATATCACCGTAATAGGCGTCATATACTGTGGAATTATGTCCCTGCTTCTCATTCTTTTCCCCGAACAGGTGTTCGGAATATTCGACAAAAACCCGGAAGTTCTGGCTCTCAGCCATCTCTACGCACCAATAGGCATTATAAACTTCTTCGGCTTTGCATCCCGCTCCCCCGCTATCAGCTTTATCACCGGCATAGGCAACTCCAGACTTGCCCTTATCACCGGAGTTGCCGACGGCATTATTGCCAGAATAGGCCTCAGTCTCCTCTTCGGCATCAGCTTTGGAATGGGCATAAGCGGTTTCTGGCTGGGCAGCGCCATCGCAGGCTATGTTTTCCTCTTTGTTGGCGGAATTTATTACCTGATGGGCACCTGGCGCAAGCAGAAGCTTCTGGTCAGTGCGGAAGATTGACCAAATTAATATCATTTATAAATCCCGCTGGCTTATTAAAAGTCTGCGGGATTTTTGCAGCATTCAGCATCACGCCCCCGGTTTTTTCAGGCAGATATTTGACCTACAGTTAAAAATATGGTAAAACTGTGTCAAAGCAAGTTATAGGGGGTGCGTGTTACGAAGAAAGCTAATGTTCTTATCTGCGGTTTTTCTCAGGATGAATACGCCGAACTTTCAGCAGTCCTGGCTGATATAGGAATTGACTCGTTTCATGCCTACGCTGTACACAGCGCTCTGTATGCTATCAACCGCGGTGCTTCCGATCTGCTCTTTCTTGATTCCGACTTCGCCGAGGATTACCGTCCTCTGCTTTTTGCTTTGCCGCAGGAGGCTATGTGTCCGGTAATAGTATTTGGACGCCGCCATAGTGAAGCGTTTGAACTGGGCAGCTTCGAAGCCGGCGCTGATGATTATATTGTCTGGCCCCACTCTCCCCGTATTGCCGCTGCCCGCGCCAACGCCCTTCTCAAACGATGCGGAAAATCCGTAGAAGTTGAACGGATTTTAGTTGGAAATCTTGTGTTGTATCCGGGCTTGTACCGCGCCTTTTCCGGCGGTAAAGAAATTTTTCTCGCTCCCGGTGACAATAAACTTCTATGCCTTTTGGCGCGCAATGTTGGCAAGGTTTTGACCCGAGAACAGATTCAAAATGAGATCTGGAGCTACGACTACGACAGCAGCCCCCGGGCTGTGGACACGCAGGTAAAACGCCTTCGCAAGGCAATGGCGGGTATGAATACGGGTGTCGCAATTCGCTCCGTTTACGGAGTGGGTTACAAGCTCGTTTTGAACAATAATTTCTTTGAATAAAATCTTTTTATCGCTCCATAAATTTATCATTTCACGGCACGGAGGGAATACCTTCTGTGCCTTAAATTTTTGTTCAGTCTGACCAGTTTGCATAAATATAACTTGTATTAAACGATGAAATTTGTGCTTGTTATACAAATAACGAATTTTTGCCATATTTTAGCCACATTGTTAATGTACTT
Organism: Oscillospiraceae bacterium; assembly: GCA_015068425.1. Taxonomy (GTDB): domain Bacteria; phylum Bacillota; class Clostridia; order Oscillospirales; family Oscillospiraceae; genus SIG459. The sequence continues at coordinate 18,174 of SVKK01000030.1, forward strand.
TATATATAACTGGTAAATTATCCCTGTTTCAAAGCTGGCATTATTTGAGCACGGTCTCCAATGCAATTGGGGGGAGGCTTTTCTCAAGGTCAACAGAAGCACCGGCGGGGGTAATTTTCCGGAAAAATTGAGAATGGAGAAGAAAAATGAAAATCAGGAAACTATTATCTCTTTTGCTGGTCGTTGTTCTGGTTGTTTCCATGTTCCCCGCAATGCTCGTATCTGCAGACGAATACGAGTTCTGGGATCTCAGAAACACCGAAAATGTAAGC
>SVKK01000044.1 GCA_015068425.1 Oscillospiraceae bacterium
CAACGAGGGTGACGGAGCATTCTATGGCCCCAAGCTGGATTTCCATCTTGAAGACTCCATCGGTCGCACCTGGCAGTGCGGCACCATCCAGCTGGATATGCAGCTGCCCGAGCGCTTCGAACTTGAATATGTTGGTGCTGACGGCGAGAAACACCGCCCCGTTATGATCCACCGCGTTGTCTTCGGTTCCATCGAGCGTTTCATCGGCGTTATCACCGAGCATTTCGCAGGTGCATTCCCCACCTGGCTCTCTCCCGTTCAGGTCAAGATTATGCCCATCACCGACCGCACCGCCGAATACGCAAAATCTGTTGCCGAAAAGCTGGAGGCTCTGGGCATCCGCACCGAGACCGATCTGCGCAATGAGAAGATAGGCTATAAGATCCGCGAGGCTCAGCTGAAGAAGGTTCCTTATATGCTGGTTGTTGGCGACAAGGAGGCTGAGGCAGGCGCTGTTGCTGTCCGCACCCGTGCCGGCGAGGATAAGGGCGCTGTTGCTCTTGATGAGTTCATCGCTTCCATCAGCGAGGAAATCAGAAGCCGCGCAAAATAAAAATAAGAACTACGAAAAAAGCTGTGAGAATTTTCTCACAGCTTTTTTTATGCATTATAAGTTATTGATGAAATTATCAAGAGCACGGTCGCAGCTTTCGGGGTCAACCAAATAGCTTACACCGTGGGCGGCACCGGGAACAGTGAGGAGATGCTTTGGGGCGGAGCACTGTTCGTAGGCGCGGATACTGAAAACGGTGGGGACAAACTCGTCTGCCTCGCCGTGGAGGAAGAGAATGGGCAGTGTGTTTACCTTCATTGCCTCAATGGTGGAATATTCCTTGAGGCTGAAACCGCCCAGAATTCTTGCCCACAAATCCGCGAGGTCAAGGAGAGGGTGAACGGGCAGGTGATACTTGGTTTTCATCAGATGCGCTATCTGATCCCATGGCGAAGTGAAACCGCAGTCGGCTATAACGCCCTTAACATTTTCCGGAAGCTCAAGGCCGGTGGCCATCAAAACTGTAGAGGCGCCCATTGAAAGACCGTCCATAATGATTTTGTGCTCAAAGCCAAAACGGTCGGATATATAGCAGCACCAGTCGCGGCAGTCGAAGCGTTCCTTTATTCCGAAAGAAATGTAATCGCCCTCGCTTTCTGCGTGAGCGCGCTGGAATGCATTGAGCAGGGAGTAGCCCAACTCGTAATAGTGCTTATAGATGCAGGTGAAGTCGGTGTAGCCGTCCATACGGTATCCGTGCATAAGAAGTATCGTGCCCTTTGCCTCGGGGTGCTCCACATAAAGACCGCGAAGCTTCAGCCCGTCATAAGAGGATATCTCCACCTTCTTGGGCTGCTTGGATAAAAACCAATCTCTTCCCGCGTCCATTTGCTCTTTGTAGGGGGCGAGATTGGGCGCTCCGGAACCAAGAACCTTTCCAACGCGGCGCCAGCAGGCAATGGAGAAGGCAATGTATCCGGCAAGAAGCAAAATTAAAACAAGAGTGAGAACGGCGATAATTGCAATTTTCATATAATCAGCTAACCTTTCTGAAATGCTGCACGGCATCCTCAAGATAATACGTCACAAGCAGGTCAACGCACTTTCCGTAAGTCTTCAGACCGTCAGTCTGACCGTAGGAGTGGAGCATACCTGTGTAGATGGCATCGGACGCGGTGTTCACCACGCTGTCGCGATATTTTTCCCAATAACTGCTGTTATACTTCAAATCGGCAAGGGCTTCGGGACTAAGGGTCAAATAATTATCCAACCATGCATCATAGTCAGCGCTATAAAGTGCATTGCTTAGATATGTATAGGCCATAAGGCAAGAGGAATAGCAGTAAACGGGATTACCGTCGGCAAAGGAGGCCAGCACCGCCACGAAGTTTGCTTCATCCTCCTGCGCTACTCCCCGTTGGTGAGCAATTTCGTGGGCAATTGTGGAAGCTGTCATACAGGAGGGCGAGTCGGTGTTGATGTTTGCCTCGCCGGTGAAGGGAAAGAAAAAGCCCGTAAAAGTCATATGACTGAGCACCTTCGAAAATATGAAGGGCTTGCTGCGAAGCGGTTTTCCGTCAAGACAGGGAAACTCTTCGCTGACGGCATCGTAGAGTTGGGGAGAATAGTCAAAAATAGCATCCATATCCTCGGCGAAGAGACCGTTTTCGTCCCTGCGCACATCGTCGGAATACTCGTTTAACCGGTATGTGAAATAGCGGGTAACGAGCTTTAATTCATAGGTGCTTATGGGGCGGGCGTGGATGCCGCTCTGTTCTTCGAAATCAGCGGTGTAGAAATAAATACCCCAAAGACCGCAAAAGCCGCCGTAAAAAACGCAGAAGGCCATAAGAATGGTGGTAAGCATACGGTAAAGCCGCTTGAGAGCTTCCCTGCGACGCAGCATGTGCACAAGCTGGAAGATTATATAAATCATCGCGCTCACAACGGCAAAAGCGATTAAAACAGCGCACAGAGAAAAGGGGAAGAGGGAAGAAAAGGAACTGAGCGCCCTGTGCCATGGGCGTACAAAGCTGTTTGAGAGCGCAATAAGCAAAGCCTCATTTCCTCTCAGGAGGAAATAGGCCGCGATAATCAGAGCGAATATTATAATTAGTATATGCCTGATTGGGCAAAGTTTAAACCAAGAGATGAAACGTGAAGAGCGTCTTTCTTTAGTGGCGTTCATTGCTGCTCCTTGCAGTAGTTGATAGGGAGATTATACAATATATAATTTATAAAGTCCAACAATTTGAATTTGCCAAAAATTTCTCCCGTAAAGATAAATAATATTCCGCAGAAGGTAAATAATATGTCTGCAACCAATTTACTGGAGGAATAAAAATGAAGAAAATTATCCTGAGTGTAATTATTGCTGCGCTGCTTGTGACAGCTCTTGCAGGCTGCGGCAGCAGGAACGACGAGCCCGAAGCTACCATGACCCCCGGAACCAATAACGGCAGCACTGTAAAGCCTGAGGATAACAACGGCGTGGTGCAGGACGAAAACGGTGTCATCGGTGACAAGGATACCGCACAGAACGGTGTTCTCCCTGAGATTGGCGGAGAAATTGAGCAGGGCGCAAACGATATTATCGATGGCGTTGGTGACGCCGTCAACGGTAATGACAACAATGGCGGAAATGTCAGCGCCAATGAAGAAAACTCTGATAACGCAGGCAGTGGAAGCAGAATGCGCGGCCGCAAGACTATGAACTGAAAAAACATCCCGCGGAGTGTATTGCTCCACGGGGCTACATATTGATTTAAGACCGAACCGGGCGTATAATTAGAAAAAAGGAGGTCTAAATATGTCCTACATACCCACGCCCGATGAGGCCCTTGAAATAATCAAGAAGTATAATAAGGAAGCATTTCATGTTGAACACGCCGAAACCGTGGGAAAGGTGCTAAAAGCCTTTGCCATGGAGCATGACAGCGAGCGCGCGGAGTTTTGGCATAGCGTGGGTATACTCCACGATATAGATTTTGAACTCTATCCCGAACAGCATTGTGTGAAGGCAAAAGAAATGCTGGCTGAGATGGATATAGAGCCGGAGATGATTCATGCCGTGATAAGCCACGGTTACGGTATATGTATAGATGTGGCACCCGAAACTTATATGGAAAAGGTTCTTTTCGCGGTGGACGAGCTTACGGGACTTATCGGAGCGGCAGCTCTTATGCGCCCAACAGGGCTGGAAGGCATGGAAGCCAAGAGCATAAAAAAGAAGTTCAAGGACAAGAAATTTGCTGCGGGATGTTCCCGTGAAGTTATTGCCCGCGGGGCAGAAATGCTGGGCATGGAACTTGGAGAACTTTTTGAAAAAACCATAGCCGCAATGCAATCTTAATCGACGTTGCTCAATCCATATCGGGATTTTTCATGGGGAAAGCCTTGGAAAGTCCCGATATTTTGTGTCTTTTGACGGCAAGAAAATCAAGATTTTGGGGCTGAAAAAAACTTGAAAAAACTTTAAAAAAAGTTGAAAAAAAGTGTTGACAAAGGGGATGCGGTGTGTTATTCTAACAAAGCTGACGCCGCTGAGGCGGCAGCGGGAGCCC
>SVKK01000010.1 GCA_015068425.1 Oscillospiraceae bacterium
TTGCCTTGTCCTGACCTATTATATAGTCGTCGAGGGCAGCCTTGATCTGGGCAGGCTTGGGGAGCTCATCCATGCTCATATCCACGCTTTCATAGCCCGCTTCGTAGCTGTTTTCCTCAAAATCGTAATTTTCGTCAATAATGCCCATGCACAGACGAACGCACTCATCGCAGATATAGCTGCCGTTTCCGGCTATCATGCGGTTTGTCTGGTCCTGGGTTCTTCCGCAGAAGGAGCATCTTATGCTGTCATTTCTGGCCATTTGCAATCTCCTTGAGTATGAAAGTTGCCTTTTTAAAAAATCCTCAAAATATGCATTTGGGGGGGTATTGAAAAATACCCCCCAAACACGCTATTTATCGTTTGGTGATGACCTTATCGATAAGGCCGTATTCAAGAGCCTGCTCAGCGGTCATAAAGTTATCGCGCTCGCAGTCGGCAGTTACCTGCTCAATGCTCTTGCCGCAATTTTCCGCCATAATGCGGTTCATTCTTTCCTTAATGGATTCCAGTCTCTTCAGGTGGATTGCCATATCGGTAACCTGACCCTGAGTTCCTGCAGAAGGCTGATGAATCATAATCTCCGCATTGGGAAGAGCAATACGCTTGCCCTTTGCACCCGCGCTCAGCAGGAATGCGCCCATGGATGCGGCCATGCCAACGCAAATGGTGGAAACATCGCACTTGATGTACTGCATGGTGTCATAAATAGCCATGCCGTCCGTTACACTGCCGCCGGGGCTATTGATGTAAAACTGGATATCCTTGTCGGGGTCCTGGGCCTCAAGGAAGAGAAGCTGGGCCACGATAAGGCTTGCGGTGGTGGGGTTGACTTCCTCGGACAGCATAATGATGCGGTCATTGAGAAGTCTGGAAAAAATGTCATAAGAGCGCTCCCCGCGGGAAGTCTGCTCAACAACATAGGGAATAAAGCTCATAGTTAAAACTCTCCTTTCAACATTTGTTAGCTTGATCTTTCAGCCTATCCAAGAGAGCATATCCTTTTCTTCTATTTGTTATTCAGCGTCCTCGGCCTTAACATCGGTGGCAACAGCAGCTTCAGCAACAACATCGGCAGCCTTTCTCATCTTGAGGTCGCGGGCGATAATCTCGGTGGAAATAGACTTCTTCAGCTCTTCAACATCCATGCTGTAAGCTTCAGCAGCGATGGTGTATTCCTTCTCGATGTCCTCTTCGGAAACAACGATACCCTCAGCCTCGGCACATGCCTCGAGGAAGATCTGGGTGCGGACCTCGTTCGCTGCGGAAGGACGCATCATGGCGCGGAAGGTGTTCTCATCCATGCCCATCATGCCAAGGTACTGGCCGAACTCAAAGCCCTGCATTGCGCAGTTGCGTGCATAGTCCTCGCATACTCTGTCAACCTGCTCATCAACCATAGCATCGGGAACTTCAACTTCCATGTTGTCAACAGCCTTCTGGAGAGCAGCTGCCTTGAAATCCTTCTCGGCGCCTTCGCTCTTGCGGCTTTCGATTTCTGCCTTCAGAGAAGCCTTGTACTCTTCGAGAGTATCAAACTCGGAAACATCCTTTGCGAACTCATCGTCCAGCTCGGGGAGAACGTTTTCCTTAACCTCGTTGCACTTTACGTGGAAAACAACGGCTGCGCCTGCCAGCTCAGGAGTGTAATCCTCGGGGAAGGTGATGTCGATATCCTTCTCCTCGCCGGCCTTCATGCCAACAACCTGCTCCTCAAAGCCGGGAACAAAGCTGCCGCTGCCGAGGGTAAGGTCAAAGCCTTCGCCCTTGCCGCCTTCAAAAGCGACGCCATCCTTGAAGCCTTCGAAGTCGATGTTTGCAGTGTCGCCCTCAGCAGCCTCGCGCTCAACGGTAACGATGCGAGCGCCCTTCTTCTGCTCCTTTGCCAGCTCAGCAGCGATCTCTTCCTCAGAGACCTCTACGGGAGCCTTATAAGCCTCAAGGCCCTTGTACTCGCCGAGCTTTACTTCGGGGTAGAGGGCGATTTCGAATTCGATGCTGAGGTTCTTGCTCTCGTCAACATTGTAGTTCACGATTGCGGGATGACCGACGGTACGTGCATCGGACTCGGCAATGCCGGACTCAAAAGCAGCGGGAGCCAGCTCTTCGATAGCATCCTCATAGAAAACATCGGCGCCGTACATGCCTTCGATGACCATACGGGGTGCCTTGCCCTTGCGGAAGCCGGGAACATAAATGCTCTTCTTTGCCTTCAGGTAAGCGCCGTTGACAGCCTTCTCAAAAGCTGCTGCGTCGATTTCTACCTGGAAACCAAGCTTGCCGTTTTCTTTCTTTTCAAGGTTTTTAACAACCATGGGGATTTCCTCCTATACATTTATCAGAAAGTTTTTATTTTTACTATTTCTTTCCATAAGATAGCAATTTAGTATAACAGATTGCACAGAAAAAAGCAATCAATTTTTACATTATTTTCAAAGGAATAAACTGAAGATGGTCCGATGAAATAAGGCGAAGGCGCAGTCCGTGGCTCTCGCCCTCAAAAGCGGCCGCCCTTCCCGCGCTGTGGAGATGGCCATAGTAGCATTTTTTCACTCCATATCGCTCCATAAGCTCCAGCATCGGCGTGCATTCATAGCCGTACATCTTTGGCGGATAATGGAGAAAAACAATCTTCTCCCGCTCCCCCGCCGCCTTAAGGCTGGCTTCAAGACGAAGAAGCTCCCTATCCGTCATCTTCTTATCGTGCTCCCGGCTCACGTTGCCTTCCGCCGCCCATCCACGGGTTCCGCAAATGGCAATGTCTTCATAGAAAAAGCAGTTATTATTGAGTATCTCAATAGAGTCTATGCCCTTTTCCTCAAAAAACTTCATCGCCTTGGAGGCGGTTGACCACCAGTAATCATGGTTACCCTTTAGAATGATTTTTCTGCCCGGAATGGAGTGGATAAAGCGAAAATCCTCCTCCGCCTCCTGCAGGGTCATTCCCCAGGAAAGATCGCCGCAGATAACAGTGGTGTCTCCCTCCTTAATGAGGGAAAGCCCTTCCTTGAGCTTGTGTATATAATTTTCCCATCTGCCTCCGAAAACGTCCATAGGCTTATCGCAGCCCAGTGAAAGATGGAGGTCACCGATAACGAATAATGACATATATTACTCCGGGAATAATTGATTTATTTCGGTACAAAATATATTTCGCCGGGAATCACGGCAAAATAAAAATCAGGGAGAGCGTAAGCATGAAGGATAATCATAGCCATTGCGGAAAGCTCGGCGGCGTTGGCTGCAGCGTTTATAACTGCATCTACAACGATGTTGAGTGCAAAGCATGCACCGCTGACCACATCAAAGTGGAAACCAAGTCCGGCGACTGCAAGGCAGAAGCTGCCTGCGGCACCTATACACCCAGAACCCAGTTCTGACGGACTTGGAGGACGGAATATATACTTCCGTCCTCTTACATATCATTTAAGAAATTCTCCAACGACCTCGATCATCTTTTCCTTTTCAGTGAAGGAGTCAAAGCGGACAGCTCGCTCACCCAGTCCGGAAAGGGGCGCGGGAATCTTTGTGCCGCTCTTCTCGGAAAGGGCGGAAAGGGCATCCTCCCCTACCTCCGCGCCGAGAGCATCCAGAACGTCCACAGCGAATTTATAGGGGCTTGCTGTGGAGACTATAACGGCGGGGTTTGCCTCCGCTGCCTCACGCTGCTCGCAAAGCACCTTGTAGGCAACGGCGGTATGGGTATCCATAAGATAGCCCTTTTCCTCGAAAAGGCCGCGGATAGCTTTCTTTGTTTCCGCATCGTCGCAGCATCCGCAGCCGAAATCAGCCTTGATTGCGGCAAGGACAGCCTCATCCACATGATAACAACCTTTCTCGCCGAGAGCGGACATATACTCTCTCACCTTTTCGCTGCCGGCAATAGCATAGAGAAGTCGCTCCAGATTGCTGGAAACAAGAATATCCATGGAGGGAGAAATGGTGGTATGGAAGGGGCGGTTTTTGTCATAAACGCCCTTTTCTATAAACTCGGTGAGAACATTGTTCTCATTGCTGGCGCAGATAAGTCTGCCCACGGGAAGTCCCATCTGCTTGGCGTACCAACCTGCAAGGATATTACCGAAGTTGCCGGTGGGAACGCAGAAATCCAGCTTGGCGCCCAATGCAAGCTTTCCGCTTTTTACAAAGTCGCAGTAGGCAGAGAAATAATAAACTATCTGAGGCAGAAGTCTTCCCCAGTTTATGGAGTTTGCGGAGGAGAGGAAAAAGCCTCTTTCCGCAAGAGACGCTGCAAAGTCACTGTTGCCGAAAATCCTTTTAACACCGGTCTGGGCATCGTCAAAGTTGCCCACCACGGCGCATACGCCAACATTTTCTCCGCTCTGGGTAACCATCTGCAGGCGCTGAATATCGGAAACGCCGTCCTTGGGGTAAAACACAAAAATTTTTGTGCCTTCCACATCCGCAAAACCCTCAAGAGCTGCCTTGCCGGTATCGCCGGAGGTTGCAACCAGTATGCAAACGGTTTTGTCCTCGCCGGTTTTCTTCAAGGAAGCAGTAAGCAAATGGGGCAGCATCTGCAGAGCCATATCCTTGAAGGCGCAGGTGGGACCGTGCCAAAGCTCCAGAAACGCGGTCTGCTCATCAACGAAGCTGAGAGGAGCAACGGCCTCGCAGTCGAAGTTATCCCCGTAAGCTTCGGCGGTGAATTTTTCAATTTCCTCAGCGCTGAATTCCTCAAGGAAAAGGCTCATTATGCTTTTTGCTCTTGCTCTGTAGTCAGCATTTATGAGCGCAGCTATATCCTCAAGGGTGACTTTGGGAAGAGACTCGGGAACAAAGAGTCCTCCGTCGGAGGCAAGTCCCTTGGCAATTGCCTGAGCGGCGGAAATTTTTATGCTTTCATCTCTTGTGCTGTAATACTTCATATCTTCACCTCAAAACGCGTTTTCTATGTGGTTGATCTGAATTTCTCCCCCATTGCCCTCTGGGGCGTAAACCTCAATAACATCAAATCTGGGCTGCTTCTCCGTGGGGTTAAGGCTGAGCCAAAGCTGCGCCGCAGTCATAACCCTCTGCTGTTTCGCAGCAGTTACAAACTCCCTCGCCTGAGCGAAAGCCGCATTTTTCCTCAGCTTGACCTCCACAAAGACCGTGAAAAGCTTATCTTCGGCAATAATATCAATCTCGCCGAATCGGCAGGAGTAATTCATCCCGATAATTTTATACTTCTTTTTTTTGAGATATCTTGCGGCCTGTTCCTCTCCGAAACGGCCAAGAAGCTTTTTATCCATATCAGTGCATCTTTTTCAAAAAAGAGGGGCGGTGGATGGGACTCATACCGTGCTCGCGGATGGCAGCATAGTGAGCCTTTGTGCCATAGCCCTTGTGCTTATCGAAGGAATATTCGGGATATTCCTCCGCCATTTCCAGCATATAGCGGTCTCGGGTTACCTTGGCGAGAATACTTGCGGCAGCTATGGAAGCACACTTCGCGTCGCCGTGGACAACAGTGCGGCTTTCTATCTCAATGCCCGCATTGCGGTTGCCGTCAATAAGCGCCAACGCGGGGGAAACATCCAGCTTTGCAATGGCTCTGTTCATTGCCATATAGGTTGCGCCAAGAATATTGAGACTCTCTATTTCCTCAACGCTTGCAAAAGCAATGCCGTAGCTCACCGCGGATGAAATTATCTTATCATAAAGCTCGTCGCGCTTTTTTTCGCTGAGCTTTTTGGAATCGTTGAGACCTTCAATTTCAAGTCCCCGGGGCAATATAACGGCGGCGGCGCATACAGGTCCTGCGAGAGGGCCTCTTCCCGCTTCGTCAACTCCGCAAACGGGATAAATGCCGCTGTCCAGTATCTCGTTTTCAAGTTCCCACAAGTCTATTTTATCGGACATTTTTTTACACCTCCGGAGGTGCTTCAAGGCTGATGCGTCCCAGCTTTCCGTCGTGGTACTCGCTGAGGAGCACATTGGCCATACGTTCAATATCGTATTCTCCCCTGCTTACAAGGAAACCGCGCTTCTTGGCGGCGTCCTCCAGAAGCTCAAAGCCGTTTTTGTCGGGGTCTGGAGTGAACTTATAACGCTGTTCAATGGCTTCGGGCTTTAAGGCGCGAAGGCGGAGCATAAAGTTGGCAGCAAGGGTCTCTTTATCAAGAACATCAGCCTTTATCGCGTTGGTAAGTGCAAGCGCTTCGCCAACCTCCTGAGAATCGAACTTGGGCCAGAGAATGCCGGGGGTATCAAGAAGGTCAAGGCCGTTGCCGATATTTATCCACTGCTTGCCTCTGGTAACACCGGGCTTATCTCCGGCGATAGCGGCCTTGCGTCCAGCTACCTTGTTGATAAATGTGCTTTTTCCCACATTGGGTATTCCCAAAATCATAATGCGCAGGGGTCTTGTTCCCTGTCCCTTTGCTTCGTAGGAGGCGATCTTCTCCTTGAGAACACTGCGAACGGCGGAGCTGAAGTTATTCACACCTTTGCCTGTTTTTGCGTCTGTCTCCAGAACATAAAACCCTTTTTTCTGGAAGTATGCTCTCCATTTGGCGGTTATGGCAGGGTCGGCAAGGTCAATTCGGTTAAGAATGATAAGTCGTGGCTTATCCCCCGCCAAACGGTCTATATCAGGGTTGCGGCTGGAAAAAGGAATTCTGGCATCCAGAAGCTCACAGACCGCATCCACCATCTTCATATTTTCTTCTATCATTCTCTGGGCCTTGGTCATATGACCGGGGAACCATTGAATAACCATTTTTTCGTATGCGTTATCGGACATCTTTCACCATTACCTTTTCCGTCAGGATACAAAACCAATTTTATTAAGAGGAGCTATTCTGAATATAACCTTGCCAAGAATGTTTCGGGTGTCCACGCAGCCTATACTTTCGGTGCGGCTGTCCGTGGAACCGTTGCGGTTATCACCCATAACAAAAACGCAGCCTTCCGGTACAACAATCTCATAATCGAAGTCCTGGGGATCCAGATATTTATAGTTGCCGTATTCCTTGGTATAGGGTTCGTCAAGAGCTTTTCCGTCAACCATTACAATGCACTTCTTAAAGTCAATATCAATGGTCTGACCTTCCGTTGCTATAACTCGCTTCACGATAGGCTCTTCTCTGAAGCTGGGCTGGCGAAGGACTACAATGTCTCCGTTATCGGGTGTATAGAAAAGATTGCTTATTATAAGACGGTCGCCGTCCTGAAGAGTGTTTTCCATACTTCCGCCAACAACGCCTACGGTGCGGCCAACAAAGAGGAATACAATAATGCAGACGATAAGTGCAAAGACTATGCACTGCACCCAGTCGAAAAGTTCGCCGGCAACCGTGGTCTCTTCTGCAGGAGCAGTTTCTGTCTTCTTTTTATTTTTCATACGCTTAATATCCATAATTTGCCTCCGTTGAGGAAATATTTAATCAGTGTATTATACACCCTGAAGCACTGTTCTTGCAAGGGGCAGTTTGCACTGGCTCAAAACAGAATATGCTCCGCAGCACACAAAACTCTGCGGAGCATATTCTTTCAATCTATAATCATAAATGGACTCGGGCTTAACTCTCCATTTATCCATACGGCATCTTCATCGTTTATTACATCACCCATCTGCACCTCAAACATATATGCTTCCGGCTCCTGCGCAGCAAATTTAGGCGCTGCGAAATATTCAATGCCGTAATAATCAAGACTGTCAATCGAAATAAGACCTTCGTTCAGGGCGCTTACAACGTCTCTTGTTCCGCCCGTGTTATCCATTACCCAAACATATTTGCTTTTTGTGCAGTCAAAATAATATTCGTTAAGCTCATCCTCATAAAACATCTCAAGGTCACCGGCGCAGTCGCACTCCCCTTCCTTCGTGGTGTCAACAATATCAACCACATGGAGAGTATAGCCTGGAATTTCATTGCTCAAGCCTGCATCGGAAGAGGATACATCATTTTCTGTCCACGGGACATCCACAGTGTCATTAGTTTTATCCGCGCAAGCCGCAATATTAAGCATGCAAAGCATTATCAAAATAAGTGCCGTAAGTTTTTTCATAAACAAAACACTCCTTTGTGCCATCTGTTTATATAGACGGAAATGTTATCCAAAAGTTTCAAAATCTCAACAGTTTTCAAAGTTTGACTTGAATTAAGCATACGCACATTGTTATTATTACCTCAAAGGACGGTGGCAAAAATGGAAGAGATAAAAATAAGAGCCGCCTGCGTTTCCGATGCAGAGGCTCTACTCAAAATATATTCACACTATGTTGAAAACACTGCGGTCAGCTTTGAATACGAAACTCCCTCTCTTGAGGAGTTCTCTCTCCGCATTATGTCAACCACTAAGAAGTACCCTTATATCCTTGCCGAAAGGGATGGCAAAATTCTCGGCTATGCTTACGCCGGAACTTTTAAACCCAGAAAAGCCTATGACCGCTGCGTTGAAGTGAGCATATATCTCGATAAAGACGAACGTGGCAATGGCTGCGGCAAACGGCTTTATGAAGAGCTTGAGAGCCGCCTTGCAGATATGGGAATATTAAATCTCTACGCCTGCATAACCCATTGCGAGGAGGAGGACCAATATCTCACAAAGCAAAGTCCCCTTTTCCACAGCCGTATGGGCTATGAGAAAATCGGACATTTCAGCAAATGCGGCTTCAAGTTCGGACGCTGGTACGATATGATATGGATGGAGAAATTCATCGGCGAGCACAGCGCGGAGCCGAAGCCGCTTAAGCTGCCTGAAAAGGATTGATATGTTACGGGCCGGCCGGGTGTCCGGCCCCAACGAGGTGGTCGGAATATTGCGGCGGGGTGTGGTCACCCCGCCCTACGATCTGCTCAACAAAATAAAAAAACCGCTGAGAAATCAGCGGTTTTTTTATTGGGCTTTAGCTTACAGGCGCTCCTTGACCTTAGCGGCCTTACCCACGCGGTCACGCAGGTAGTAGAGCTTAGCTCTGCGAACCTTACCTCTGCGGACGGTCTCAACGGAGACGATGCTGGGAGAATGAACAGGGAAAACCTTCTCGCAGCCGACGTTGTAGGAGATACGACGTACGGTGATGGTCTCATTGATGCCGCCGTGCTTCTTGGCGATGATGATGCCTTCGTAGGCCTGGTTACGCTCACGAGAACCTTCCTTAACGCGGACGGTAACACGGACGGTGTCACCAACGTTCATGGTGGGGAGCTCGGGCTTCATGTACTGTGCAGTCAGGGTTTTGATGAGATCTGCCATTTTTTATTTCCTTCCTTTTATAGACGTTCATACCGGAGGGCAAAGGCCGCGGAAGCGGACCGTCTTTATTCATTCACGCTTGCTTCGCAAGCCGTTATATGATAACACAATAATTACGTAAATGCAATACTTTTTTAACGGAAAATCTCCATATTTTCATCAAAAATTTCGAGTCTTTCAAACTCTGCAAAGTCGGGAGCAATGCCCTCTGCCTTCTGACGAAGGGCAGACACAAGATGTTCGGGATTGAGGGTGGGTTCCTGAGCGCTTATGACGGCCCGAAGAGCAACGCAGCCCTCCCCTGCCTCAAAGCTTATCGCTCGGATGGCAGGGGCAATGTCCGCCTGCCCCATACCCCTTTTGGTCTTCTTTTCAATAACGATACTTTCTGCGGAGAAAAACTCGCGGAGAGCTTCTGCCATTTCTTCAAGAGGGCGCTCGTCATATTCAAAGCGTCCTGAAATGTCAAGCCACTTAAGCTCCTTGACCTTGCGCTCTGCCTCATAAACCTCGAGAGCCTCGATACCCTCGGGCATAGCCGCGCTGAGTTTTTCAGGCATTTCCTTCAATTCCGCATCGGCAGTAAGCTGAAAATCCATAAGCTCGCAGGAGCTGGAGCAGCCCACGGAAAGGGGCAGCAAAATGGATATCTGGGCATGGGGGTTAAAACCCTCGGAATACTTGAGGGGGTAGCCGGCACGAAGGAAAACTCTCTGCATGGTACGCATAAGGTCAAGGTGGGATATATAAACCGCCTTGCCCTTTTTGGCAAACCTAAGACGCAGCTTACTCATTGCAGACACCTCCCGTCAGTTTATTGGCTCCGCAGCCACTGCATTTCACGCTGCAGTCGGGGCTGAGCTCGGCAGCATAAGCCTTTTCACGCTCACGCCAGAAATGAGCCTTGCGCACACCCATATCGATATGATCCCAAGGCAGAATTTCGTCCTTTTCCCTCTCTCTGGTGGTATAGAAAGCGGGGTCAACGCCGCATTTTTCAAGAGCGTCGGTCCAGCGCTTATAGTCAAAGAAATCGCTCCATGCTTCAAGCCTTGCGCCACTGCGCCAGACCTCCTCGATGACATCCGCAATGCGGCGGTCACCCCGGGAGAGAACGGCTTCGATAACGCTGGTTTCCGCATCATGCCAGTTATAGGTGACATTTTTTGCGGTCATATGCTCGCGAAGGAGCTTTACTTTGCGGAGATATTCCTCGGGGCTGACCTGAGCTTCCCACTGGAAGGGACTGTGGGGCTTGGGGATAAAGCAGGAGGTGGAAACGGTGATGCGAACACCCCTGTCCTTATTGGTGGAATGCTGACGCCACATCCAAACTACGCTTTTTGCCATATCGGCAATAGCCAGAACGTCCTCATCGGTCTCAGTGGGCAGACCCAGCATGAAATAGAGCTTGATGTTGTTCCAGCCGCCGGAGAAGGCCACCTTGCAGGTCTCCATCAGATCCTCGTGGCGGACATTTTTGTTGATGGCGTCACGGAGGCGCTGTGAACCTGCTTCGGGAGCAAAGGTGAGACCACTTTTGCGGACACGCTGCACCTTCTGCATAAGATCCATAGAGAAGTTATCGGCACGGAGGGAGGGCAGAGCAAGACCTATGCTGCGGGGTACGCAGTAATCCTGCAGACCGTCGCAAAGAGCCTCCAGACCGGGATAATCGCTGGAGGAGAGAGAGGAAAGGGTTACCTCCTGATAGCCGGTGTTTTCAAGGCTTTCGATACCCTGCTTTACAAGGCGCTCATAGTTGCGGGTGCGCACGGGGCGGTAGATATGTCCCGCCTGGCAGAAGCGGCAGCCGCGAATGCAACCGCGGAAAAGCTCCAGATTCACTCTGTCGTGGACAATCTCCGTGGAGGGAACAATCTGGTTTGTGGGAAAATAGCTCTCGTCAA
Organism: Oscillospiraceae bacterium; assembly: GCA_015068425.1. GTDB lineage: Bacteria > Bacillota > Clostridia > Oscillospirales > Oscillospiraceae > SIG459. The sequence goes on from SVKK01000010.1 coordinate 11,118, forward strand.
AGTTCTTGACTATGCGCTTAGTTACCTTTTCGGGAGCCCCCTCAAGGCGGCGCATCTCAGCAAGAGTGCCATCGGCATTATATACGGGCTCATAGAGGGAGGGTACATAAACGCCCTCAATTTTGGCAGCCTCAAGAAGGAACGCCTCCTTGCTCCAAGCCTCTTCCTTGGCGCGGATAAGAAGCTCCAGAAGCTCGTTATCCATCTCCTCCCCTTCACCCACCAGCATCACATCCATAAAGGGTGCCATGGGCTCGCTGTTGCAGCAGCTTGTGCCGCCGCAGAACACCAGAGGCAGAAGAGACTTTCTGTCCTTGCTGCGAAGAGGAATTCCGCCCATATCCAGCATATTCAGCACAGTGGTATATGCCATCTCATAGCCGATGGAAAAGCCTATGGCGTCAAACTCGCTTATAGGGTCGCCGCTTTCAAGGGCATAGAGAGGAAGAGAAGCCTTGCGCATCTCCTCTTCCATATCCGACCAAGGGGCGAAAACGCGTTCGCACCATACATTGGGCATAGAGTTCATGGTGCCGTAAAGAATGCGCATACCAACATTGCTCATGCCGATCTCATATGTATCGGGGAAGCAGAATGCCATACGCAGACTGACAGCATTTTTGTCCTTTATTATTTCGTTATATTCGCCGCCGGTATAGCGGGCAGGCTTCTGCACCTTGGGCAAAATCCGTTTAAGCTTAGGATTCATAGCTTTCTCCTGTTAAAAATTTTCATATTATTTTATAACAGCCATCCTCGAAAAGCAATAGCGGAAAATTGACATAGGTGGAGTCTTGATATAAAATGCGTGTAAAGGGGGTAATGATATGGATTCCATCGGATTTTGGATTTTTATGTTTATATGCGCCATGCTCATCCCCGCAACAATGATTATTTTCGGGGTGAAGTTCCTGCGCAATGCTCCGAAGAATATTAATTATACTTATGGCTACCGCAGCTCCCGCAGTATGAAAAACCGCGATACCTGGGAATTTGCCCACAAGCAGATAGGCTCTCTCTGGAAAGGGCTTGGTATCGCTCTGCTGCCCTGCAGCGCAGTCGTGATGCTCTTTTTCATAGGTATGGACATCGAGAGCATCGGGCTCAACTCGGTTTACATAATTTTTATCCAACTAATTATTATGGTGTTCCCGATTTTCATTGTGGAAAAAAGACTCAAGAGGACTTTTGATGAATACGGACATAGAAAAGCATACAGGGAGTGAGAATACTCACCCCCTGTTTTTATTATTTGCCCAAACAAGCCACAGCGCAATTGCGAAAAGAGAAAACCAGCCTTTGCTTATCCATAAAACAAAGGCCACCCCGGCAAAAAGAAAGCATATTACCCGGGAAATTTTAAAATTTACATCCCCAAGCGCAAGCTGTGCCAGTCTTCCTCCATCCAGCGGCAGCACAGGAATGAGGTTAAAGCAAGAGAGCGCAAGGCTCATTTCTCCGCTGAGCCGGCAGTACTCATAGGGAAAGAGCATACACAATGCGAAATACATAAGTCCCGCCAAGGGTCCTGCCGCCAAGGCGGCAGCGCCCCACGGTCCGCTCAGGCTTCCCCAATAGTCCAACTCTGGACCAAACAGACCGAGGCGCAGACAGCGCAGGCGCAGCCCACCCATTTTCATAGCCAGAAAATGCCCCAGCTCGTGAACCGCAGCAGCAGGCAGCACAAGGGCAACAAAGCCGCTTTCATCAAAAAAATAAATGAGGGCAAAGGCCAAAAGCGCCACCGGCTTTATATCCAGTTCAAAGTCCTTCATTCAGTTTACATAATATTCAGGATTTACATGGACACCGTTTTTGCTCAGTTCAAAATGAAGATGGGGACCTGTTACTAAACCAGTATCTCCCACAAGGGCAATTTTATCTCCTGCGGACACCTTGTCTCCCTCCTCCACATAGAGTATGCTGCAGTGGGCATAGAGGCTCTTCCAGCCGTCGGAGTGCTCCACAGTTATATAATTTCCGTAACTGTCGGAGTAGCCGGCGAAGCTTACCTCACCATCGGCAAAAGCATAGATATTCTCCCCCGTCCATGCGGCAAAATCAGTGCCGTAATGGAAGCGTATATCTCCGTGGATGGGGTGGGTCCTGTAACCAAAGCCGGAGGAATGCAATCCCTCAACGGGGACTGTGTAGTTTTCCTTAAAAACATAGTAGGCGTAGCTTGCTTTTTCGGGCACTTCATATTCGGAATATTTTTCCTGGCTTTCCAGAAATGATACCACTGCCGGTGGCAGTTCCACCATCTCTTCACCCTCACTGCTGCCGAACTCCGTTTCAAGCTCAGCTGCGCCGGCTGATGCGTGCTCAACCTGCATAAGGGCGGGCTCAGGTATAAAAATTTCCTCAGAGCCCGCGGAAACCGCCTCCTCAACTTCCTCCTTAAAAACGTCTATCCCATCTTCCAGCTCACCGAGTACCTGTCGATAATCCGTTTTCCAATTGAAAACATTCTTTGCACGGCTTATAACACCACTGCTAAGTTCCGGAAAAAATGCTTTGAATGCAAAAAGCGCAGCCAAAAACAATGCCGCGATTATAAGCTTTGTTCTTTTCATATCATAGCTCCTTTGAAGCATAGCCTGAGCAATATTTTGCTCTTTATATACCTATTCTAACCAAAAGAGAATAAGAACAAGCCTTCGGAAAGTTCTTGACAGCACCCCAAATTAACTCTATAATGAACAAGCATTTATCGGGGTGTAGCGCAGTTGGTAGCGTGCATGGTTCGGGTCCATGAGGCCGTGGGTTCGACTCCCGCCACTCCGACCAAAAATAAAGACTCGGCATTAGCCGGGTCTTTGTTTTTTCTTCTGGGTTTGCCGTTGAGCGTCGAGCCCACGGACTCATAAAACGCCGGAGGCGTTTTTTTAATATCATGGCCGCAAGCGGCCGTCGCGGCGTCTGCGCCGCAAGACGGCCGTGGGTTCGACTCCCGCCACTCCGACCAATAATAAAGACTCGGCTTTTGCCGGGTCTTTGTTTTTTATCTGCAGTTACTGTTGTGGGAGTCGGATATTAAATTCCGGGACAGAACACAGATGGGTTTTAATGCTGGATAAAGCATTATGTGAAAAAACTATTTTCTTTTACCAGTTGCTATTCATGCCCGATTGGAGTACAATCCTTTTTGATAAAAAAACAATGGAGGAAGTTACACATGAAAATTGCAGTACCTTTTGCTGACGGTGAAATTTATCAGCACTTTGGTCACACCGAAAACTTTAAGTTATATGAAATTGAGGCTGGCCGTATTGCTTCCAGTGAAATCTTAAATACAAACGGCAGCGGTCACGAGGCTCTTGCCGACTTTCTTTCCGGTCTTTCCGTGAATGTTCTTCTCTGCGGCGGCATTGGTGCCGGCGCTCAGGCCGCACTTGCTGCAGCCGGCATTGAGCTTTGCTCCGGTGCGCAGGGCGACGCAGATGCAGCGGTCAACGCTTATCTGAGCGGTGAACTTGAATCCGCCGGAGTTAACTGCGACCATCATCACGAGCACGACGAAGAAGAAGGCTGCGCCGGCCATTGCGGCGGTGGCTGCGGAGGCTGCCACGGCGGATGCCACTCTATGCCCGAAATTGAGGGTCCCAATGTGGGCAAGCTCTGCAGAACCCATTACCGCGGCACACTGAATGACGGCACGGTTTTTGATTCTTCCTATGAGCGGGGCGAGCCCCTGGAGTTTATCTGCGGTATGGGCATGATGATCCGCGGATACGATGAAGCGGTTGCCAATATGGAAGTTGGTCAAAGCATCGATATCCACCTCACTCCCGATCAGGCTTACGGATATTCCGATCCCCGCGCCATCTTCACTCTGGAAATCGCTCAGCTGCCCGGCAGCGAGGAGCTCAATGTAGGCGAAAGCGTTGTTCTCTATACCAGCACCGGTCAGCCTATGCCCGTCAGAGTAAGCGCCCGCGACGATTCCACCATTACCTTTGACGCCAATCACGAAATGGCAGACAAGGAACTGAACTTCCACATTGAGCTTATTGAGGTTCAGCAATAAAGCGTACTTCGCAAACATGTAAAAAAAAGGAGGATTCCGCACTGCGGTATCCTCCTTTTTTTATTCAAATTATTCCGCAGTCTGAACACCGTAGAACATATTTCCGCCCTTGACAAAGCTAAGCTCCGTCACCGCCTCACCTGCCGGTGAGCCGCCAAAACCGGGTCTATCCATAGGTTTATCTATTCCCTCGGGCATTTCGGGTCTGGAAGCATCATCCGGGAACTCCGGCATAGCTTCAGGGCGCTCGCCCTGCGGAGCTTGGGGTATTTCTCCCTCCGGGACTTCCGGCATATTCTCCGGGCTAAAACCTTCGGGCATTTCAGGAGGCGCTTCTCTATCGCCGCCAAATCCCATATTAGGTCCGCCAAAACCGCCTATTCCTCCGCTTTGAGCGGAAAGCTGTTTGCCATTGCTCCAAATCGTGTGGTTGCCTTCGGACATCTTGCCGCTGCTGAATACAAGCACAGAGTAGGCATTTTCAGCCCTATCTTCCATAAGAGTCTTGCCGCTGCCGTCCTTGATGGAAAATGTTGTGCCCTCTTTCTGCTTCTGCGCGAAATTGAAAACTGCGTAGCTTTGTCCGCCCTCTTCAATTCTATCCAGCATATGTCCTGTGGCAATAACGGTGCCGCCATTGATATGGATACCCATATCCGAGTCTATTCCCGCATCGGCGCTGGATGAGCAGGCTTCGGCTTTCACGCTGCCGCCGTTTATCACAAGCCAGCCGTTGGAGTCTATGCCGTCTCCCTCGCCTGTTTCACCTGTTACCAGAATATCCAGTGTGCCGCCGTTTACTGTGGTTACAGATACGCCGTCTTCATTGGTGTTGATGCCGTCATTTCCCGAGCGGATGAATACTTGACCGCCGTTGACAGTAAGGTGCATCTCGCTGTCCAGACCCTCATTATCGGCAACAATGTTAAGAACTCCGTTTCCGCTCTCTCCGCCGAAAATGTTCATTGACATTTTGGAATAAAACGCACCATCATACTTATGGAGCTTCTTGGCATCTTCAACTTCTGTTCCATTCTCATTGAGGACAACAGAGTCCGGCTTATAAATGCGAGCCACATAGGAGCCCCTCACAGTGTTTTCTGTACCATCGGCAATTATAACATTGGCTCCCGCTGCAGATGTATCCACATCTTTTCCCGAGTTTTGCTCTGCATCGCATTCATAAACATTATAGAAGATTATAGCCGGAGCCACATCACAGTTTATATCCACGCCATCGAGGACAAGTGTTACCACCGCGTTTGGGTCTTCTTCGGCTTCCTCACCCAGATCTACGGCAATTTGTCCCTGCGAGAGGCTGCCGCTGATTGAATAGGCTCCGGGCTGAGTGATATGCACAACCAAATGTTCTTTAGCTTCTTCTGCGCTGTGGGCGTCCTTTTCCGTACCCTCGCCGTAAGTGAAGTCCTTTCCGTCCTCATAATATATGATATCATGGGCGGTATACACAGCGTTTCCATCTTCCATTGCAGCCACTTCCCCATTGACAAGAACGGCAGCATCACTCAGATGTATATCCGTGACATTGGAAAGAGCCGGGGTCATCGGTGTTGGAGTTCCTGCGGCAGGAGCATTTCCGCAGGCGGAAAGCAGCAATGCAAGAGGAAGAATAAGTGCAATCAACTTTTTCATATTCTCATCCTTTCGGGGAAATAGTTCATGACACAAAAAATACTCCAGTATTTTTTCCATAAAATTAAACCCCTGTAAACATATTGTGAACAAAAAAGGTCCTGAACAGTGGTTCAGGACTTTTTTCATAATTCTTTAAGCCCAGCTGAAATATCCTCAAATTTCATTCCTCTGGATGCTTTCACAAGGACGGTATCACCCTCGCGAATAAGCGCGTGAAGTTCAGCGATGAGAGCCTCCTTGCTCTCAAAATGGCGGCCTCTTTCCCCAGCGCCTTCCGCTGCGGCTGCAGATAACCTTCCGCAGCAAAGCACAGAGTCTATGCCGAGGGATGCAGCATAAGAGCCGGACTCATAGTGAAGCTCTATCTCCTTTTCTCCCAGCTCAAGCATATCGCCGATTATGGCTATCTTTCTGCCCTCTGCCTTGGAAAGAGAACGGAGGGAGGAGGCAAGTGAGGTGGGGTTTGAGTTATAGCAATCGTCTATTATGCTGATTTTATCCGTCTTAATAAGTCTTGCACGGCTGCCCACAGGCTCATAGGCGGCAATTCCCGCTGCGATCTCTTCATCGCTGAGCCCAAGCTCCATACCGATTGCCGCTCCCGCAAGAGCTGCGGCAATCATATGCTCGCCGTAGGCATTGATGGTGACGGAAAATCTTCTCTCCCCCGCTGCCACAGTGCAGCAGGTGCTGCCGTCAGGCATAGTGCAAATATTCTCAGCCCGTACGGCACAGTTTTCGCCCAGTCCGTAGCAAACCTTTTCTCTGCCGAAATCCGCCGCCGCAAGCATATCATCATCTCCGCAGCAGAACACCTTGCCCTTGCGAGGAATACCCTCTATCATTTCGCCTTTGGCTTTCAGCACGCCTTTTCTGTCTCCAAGAAATTCAAGATGGGCATGACCTATAACCGTAATAAGGCCGTGGTCGGGCTTGACAATACGGGTGAGCAGGCTCATCTCTCCAAAATGGGAAATACCCATCTCGATAACGGCAGCGCTATGCTCCTCACGAAGTCCGAAAAGGGTCAAGGGAACGCCAAGCTCGTTATTGAAGTTGCCCGCGGTTTTATGAACATTGAAGTGCTGAGAAAGAACGCTTGCTACCATTTCCTTGGCGGTGGTTTTGCCCACGGAGCCCGTTATTCCTATAAAAGGAATATCAAAACGGGTGCGGTAAAACTCCGCAATAAGCTGCAGAGCTTCTATGGTGTTTCTGACCCGTATGAAAGGGCGAATGCTATCCTCAGGCAATTTCTCGCCCAAAGCGCAAAGAGCGCCTGCTGCCATAACCGAGGGAATAAAATCATGTCCGTCCACCCGCTCACCGGCGATCGCCGCAAAAAGGCAGCCCGGTTCAACCTTGCGGCTGTCAGAGCTTATGGCGCTGACCTCCCTGCGCAGCAGCGCGGTATCGCCGAAGTAATCACCGTGGCAGGCGGCTATTATGTTTTCAAGACTGAGACCTCTCATCTGTACTTCTCCAGAGAAACTTCAATTATCTTTTCGCAGAGGCTGCCGTAATCCATTCCCTCTTCCCTTGCCATCTGGGGGATAAGGCTGGTGGGTGTCATTCCGGGCAATGTGTTTGCCTCAAGGCAATACATCTCACCGTCTGCGTTATTCCAGAGGAAGTCCACACGGCAGTAGGCATCCACCATCAAAGCCTCATGCACCTTTTCAGCAAGGCGCTGAACCTTCTTGGTTGCTTCCTCGCCTATAGGTGCAGGACAGATTTCTTCAGTTGCGCCCGCCTGGTATTTGTTCTTATAGTCATAAAAACCGCTCTTGGGTATTATCTCAATGGCAGGCATTGCCTTGCCGTTCATAACGCCAACGGTTAGCTCTCTGCCCTTTATATATCGCTCCACAAGCACAGCCTTTTCATATTTGAACGCAAGCATCAGCGCGGGAAGATAGTCCTTTTCCTCATAAACGACACTGGTGCCAACGCTGCTGCCGCCGGAGCAGGGTTTTACCACACAGGGGAAACCCACATTTTCGTAGTTCTCCGCGCCCTTCTCAAGGGTAATCCCTGAGGGTACGGGTATACCCTTGGAAGCAAGAACGGTCTTTGTAAGGCTCTTATTCATAGCGAGAGCGCTGCCCAAATAGCCGGAGCCGGTATATTTGATGCCGTGAAGGTCGAGAGTTGCCTGCAGCTTGCCGTTTTCTCCCTCTTCGCCATGAAGAGCGAGGAAGGTTATATCGGCCTTCTCGCATATTTTCAAAACATTGGGACCGATTGCGCAGCCGCCGCCCATTGCGCGGACAGCATCAAGATCGGGGGCCGCCTCGGCAACAGAAAAATCGGCTATGCTTCCGCCACGAGCAAAAACCTCGGAAGGATCTTCAAAAGGCTCGGTATAGCCAAGATAAAGGTCAATCAAAACGGCATTATGTCCCTTTTCTCTCAAAGCTCTTGCAACTCCTGTACCCGAGGAGATGGAAACATCACGCTCGTTTGAAAGTCCTCCGCAAAGAACAACTATATTCATAGGATAAATTCCTCCTGTTATTTACTAAGCAGATATTATATCATATATCTCCGCCGTAAACAATGAAAAAACTGTTGTTATATGCCTTTAAGGTATGATATAATGCCTTCTATCAACTGAAAGTGGTGATTACTAATGCAGTATGTGGTTCTTGACCTGGAATGGAACCAGGCAATGAGCTCCAAATCTCCTATATACAATCGTCTCCCCATCCATCTTCGCGGCGAGATAATCCAGATTGGCGCATGCAAGCTTAACGAGGATATGACTCCCGGCGAGGAGTTCCAGATAGACGTTAAACCCGTATATTTCCGCAAGATGCATTACAAGGTGAAAAAGCTCACCGGAATTGACTCGGAGCGTCTCAGCGACGCCTGCGGCTTTAAGGAGGCTATGCGCCAGTTCCGCGAATTCTGTGGAGACGGGTGCACCTTCCTCACCTGGGGATATGACGACAAAGGTATTATGGAGCAGAACATAATTGTCCACGACCTTGATTGGGACTGGATAGCCGGCTGGGTTAACCTTCAGATAATCTACAATATGCAGATCGAAGGAGACAGAAACCAAAAATCTCTCTCCACCGCTATGGAGCATTTCGGCATAGAGCAGACCAGAGTTGCCCACGATGCGCTCGGTGACGCCTATAATACCGCTCTTGTATGTTCCCACCTTGACCTTAAGGCGGGTCTTGCAGGCTATGACGAGACTATGCATCAGCTCTCTCTTCGCCGCAAGAAGGCTTCCGAGGACAACGAGGAGGGTCCCGAGCCTCTTGAGCATCTCACCTTCAGCGGCTACGCAACCAGAAGCGAGGCCTTTGCGGACGAACGCCTTTCCACGATCCCCTGCCCTGAGTGCGGCAAAGAAATGAGCAACCAGCGCTGGGTCAATCAGGGCGACAAACGCTATATGACCCTTGCAGAATGCAGCGAGCACGGCAAGTTCCTTACTCGCGTTAAGTTCCGCCATACGGTGGAGGAAACCTGGACCGCCAACCGCATCATCTATAAGGCCGATGATGAGATGGAGGAATACTACAGGCAGAAGTCCATCCAGAACCGCAAGCGGGTTCGAAAGAGAAAGAAAAGCTCAAACGCATAAAAATATAAGGGAGATAAAAAGATGAAGAAATTAATCATTTTTCTTACCGTTCTTGCAATGGCAATCAGCCTTTTTGCAGGCTGCGGCTCCACCGATGACGAGGATGTCGGCGGCAAAATTACCAAGCTTCCCGAAGAAAGTTCCGAGCCCGTACCGGAAGACGATGCCGAATTCGAAAGCGGCATTGTTGTTGGCGGAACCTATTCCAATGAGTTTCTCGGTATAAACCTCACCCTTGATGATAACTGGGTATTCTTCAACGACGAGCAAATTGCGCAGATCAACGGTATTGTCGCCGAACAGTTTACTGACGAGGATCTCAAGGATTTGATGGAAAACAGCGGCAACGTTATAGATCTTTACGCTTCTACTCTCGATTCAAGCTGCACCATCAACATGGCAATTGAAAATATCGGCTTGTTGAAGGGAAGCATTTTGAGCGAAGAAGCCTATGTGGATCTCGTCATGGGACAGTTGGAGGGCGTATATGAGTCTGCCGGCTTCAGCAATGTTTCCAGCGAAAAGATTAAAGTTGATTTCTGCGGAGCCGAACATTACGGCATCTCATTCTCCTCCGTTAACCCCAATGGCTATGATATATATCAGGTTCAGGCCGTATATAAAGCAGGCAAATATATGGCTGTCATAACCGCAACTGCCGCTGACGAACATAGCGCATTCGCCCTCTTGGATTATTTCTACAGCGGCGAGCCCATCTATAATTCTTCAGAACCTGAAGTTCCTTCTGAACCCGAAGTTCCTGCCGAACCTATAGCCCCTTCCGAACCCACAGCTACCGGTGAATTCACCGCAGGTATAATCGACGGTAACAGCTATGTAAACACTTTCTTCGGTTTTGAATGCGAGCTTGACGACAACTGGTATATGTACACTCCCTCCGAGCTTGCTGAATATAACGGTCTCAGCGGCGATACTTACAGCACTAAGGAAGCTCTTGAACTTATGGCTATGGGCGATGCTCCCTACCTTATGAGCGCCCTTACTTATGACGAGAACTACTATGTTGAGGTTATTGTGGAAGATCTTGGAGGTCTTTACGGCGCAACTTTAACTGCCGAAGATTATATTGACATCACACTTCCCTCCCTTGACGAAAGCTATAACGAAACATTTGATAGCCACGAGTCCAAAATGGCATATGTTGAATTCTGCGGACAGCAGCATGCTGCTATTGTCACTCACGGAAATCTCAGCGGAATAGATTTTTACCAGAGCATGATTTGTGTAAAGACCGGAAATTATATAGGCTGCGTAAGCATTCTCGCGCTCTATGACGATGTATGCGATACTATCGCATCCTACTTCAGCCCCATCAACTGATAATAATCAAATAAAAAAGATGAGTTCCCAACGGAACTCATCTTTTTTATTTATTGAAAAAATCTTTTGCGCTTTTGCAATCCCGCTTTATCTGCTTCATAAGCTCCTCAGGGGAGGAGAATTTGCGCTCAGGGCGGATAAATCTATGGAATTCAACGCAGACATTTGTGCCGTAAAGATAGCCATCAAAATCAAATATATTAGTTTCAACGGTGACCTCATTTCCGCCAAAGGTGGGGCGCACACCGATATTTGTAACGGAAGTATACTCCCCGTCAGGCAGAATGGTCTTTGTGGCATAAACGCCAAATCTCGGCACCAGTATTCCCTCGCCGAAAACCATATTTATGGTAGGCGCACCGAGAGTTGCGCCGCCAATCTGGAAGCCGGAGCGGACTGTATCCGTGAGAATATGGGGATGACCCAGATATTCGTTGGCTTTTTCCGTCTCACCCGCGGAAAGAAGATTACGGATAAGAGTTGAGCTTATAATCTCCCCGTCACGCATAACGGGGCTAATTATATCGCAGCCCAGGCCAATGCTCTCGCAGTAACTTTTCAGCATATCAGCCTTGCCTTCGCCCTTATAGCCAAAGCAAAAGTCGTGACCCACAACAAAGTGGACAGCGTTATAAGTCTCTATGACGCTGTCAATAAAGTCCTTCCAATGCATACGCATAGTGCGTTCATTGAAACGGATAAAATAGACGTTTTCAACACCATAAAAGCGTTTGAGAATATATTTGCGGTCAGCGGCGGAGTTGATAAGTTCAACCGCCGTGCCTTTCACATAGGTATCAGGATGGCTGTCAAAGGTGAGCACGGCGCACTCTGCCCCAAGGCTCTCCGCCACAGCTTTGCTGCGCTCCATAAGAGCCCCGTGGCCTATATGTATGCCGTCGAAAAAGCCGAGGGCCATTACCTTTTGCCTGGGGTTTTTCATTACTTCACCTCATAAAAACTCTTGATGCAAACTATTTTGCCCTCTTCAACTGCGGCGAGGGCAAGAAACTCTCCGCTTTCGGAGTAAACGCGGAACTTCTCACTGTCACAGCAATAGGAAAATCTGACGCCGTTTCTGAAAAGCTTTTCCTGTTTTTCATTAAAAACCACTGAAGGCAAACCTTCAAAAAGAGCGTCCACAGGCAGGATAAATTCTTCCGCCTTCTCCCCCGCCGCAATCACATCCTGAAGACGGTGAGCTTCGGAAATGGAGAAAATCCCAGCGGCTGTGCGGCGGAGAGAGGACATACATCCACCGCAGCCCAGAGCCTCGCCTATATCATTGCACAGGGTGCGAATATAGGTGCCTTTGCTGCAGCACACGCGAAGGATGGCATCCCCATCCTCCCAACCCAGAAAATCAAGACTGTGGATTGTTATTCTCCTGCTTTTTCTCTCAACGCTTTCACCCTTGCGGGCAATTTCGTAGAGCTTTTTGCCGCCGATTTTAATTGCGGAGTACATAGGTGGAATCTGCTCTATCTCCCCTTTGAACTTTTCAATGACGGACAGAAGCTGCTTATCGCTTATATCTGCGCTCTTCTCAGAAAGAACATTTCCGCTTGTGTCCTGAGTATCCGTTGTGATACCAAGGCGCAGGCGGGCTATATATTCCTTGCTGTCTGCTTCTGCAAACTCCACCGCTCTGGTGGCTCTTCCCAGAAAAACAACAAGCAAGCCCGTGGCCATGGGGTCAAGGGTGCCGCTGTGGCCTATTCGCTTTTCGTGAAAAACCCCTCTAAGCTTGGCGCAGACATCCATGCTTGTCCAGTCAGTGGGCTTATCTATAAGCAAAATGCCGTTCATTCCATAACCTCGTAAACAACTTTAAGGAGTGCGTCAGCCAGTTCGTAGGGACCCATATCCCCATTGCAGCCCGCAGCCATAGCGTGACCGCCTCCGCCGAAACGTGCGCAGATCTCGCTTGCGTTGACCTGATCATTAGTGCGTACAGATGCCTTGCTGCGTCCGTCGGGAAGTTCTCTGACAGTTATGGACACAACACTGCCCTTCACCTTTCCGGCAAGAGAGGCAAGGTCATCGCAGTCATCCTCAGTAGCTCCGGACTCACGCATCATATCCAGAGTAACAACAGCAACATTAATGCTGTTATCTCTGTAAGAGCGCATCCCTGCATACAAAAGTCCCTCAAGCTTCAAACGGGAAAAAGACATACTGCGGAAAAGCAGCTTATTGAGTCTGCCGTTTTCTGCTCCGTATTCGATAACCCTTGCGGCCGCGCGGAGAGTATCTGGATTTGTATTGCCGTAGCAGAAGCAGCCTGTATCGGTGCTGATTGCGGCATAGACAAGATTTGCTTCCTCCTGAGTGAGACCGCCGCAAAGCTCCTCTATAAGCTCCATAACGATTTCACCGCAGGCAGCTTTTTCGCCCAAAACAAGGTTTTCAGCTGCGTAGCCTGTATTGGAGGCGTGATGATCCACAGCAAGGTCAACCTTGCCTTCAAAACCAAGGGGAAGCATACGCAAATCCGCGGTATCAACGCTTACTACAAAAGCGTTTTCCATTTCACAGGAACAGATATAGTCCTTAACAAAGGGCACATAGGTTTCCGTTATCTCCGGATTATTATACAAAGCCGCATTTTTCCCCAGCCTTCTCAGGGCGGAGCAAAGAGCCGCGGCGGAACAAAGAGTGTCTCCGTCGGGGCGGGTATGGGTAAGGAGAAGAATATTATCCTTGTCCCCAAGGAGCCGGGCGCAATCACATATCCTCATCATTTTCGTCACCGGAAATATTGAGGCTCTCCATTACGGAGTGGATGTGGGCACCGTATTCTATGCTCTTATCCAGTTCAAAAATAAGCTCGGGGGTATAGCGAAGGTTGAGGGCTATTCCCAGCTCACGGCGGAGCCAGGGGGATGCGCTCTTTATACCCTTCTTGAATTCCTTTTCATTGACCTCACCAAGAATGCTCACATACACCTTGCAGTAGCGCAGGTCACCGGTGGTGTCAACGCGGGTGATAGATATGAGACTGCCCTGATTGACACGGGGGTCTTTAACCTGAGGGAGCAGTCTGGAAAGAACAAACTGAATATCATCGTTTGTTCTCTGAAGCTTATTGCTTGCCATTTACTTTTCCTCCTTTTAAAAGGATTTTACATTAGTATGGGGTGGAAAACGAATATGTATTACTTCAAAATAACGGGCAGCCGAGGAGCCGCCCGTTATTTTTATGGAGATATGGTTTACTGCTTGATTTCTTCCATTACGAAGCATTCGATAACATCGCCAACTTTGATATCGTTGAACTTTTCAACCTGCATACCGCATTCATAGTTGTTGGGAACTTCCTTAACGTCATCCTTGAAACGGCGGAGAGAAGCAAGCTCACCCTCGTGGATAACAATGTTATCACGGAGAACGCGGACAGAGCAGCCGCGCTGGATCTTACCGTCGGTAACATAACAGCCGCAAACGGTGCCCACCTTGCTGACCTTATAGGTCTCACGGACTTCAGCATGGCCGATGATGGCTTCCTGATACTTGGGAGCCAGCATACCCTTCATAGCAGCTTCAATCTCATTGATGCAGTCATAAATGACGCGATACATGCGAAGGTCAACTCCGCTTCTGGCAGCGCTGTCACGGGCAGCATTATCGGGACGGACATTGAAGCCAACGATAACTGCACCGGAGGTAGCAGCCAGCATAACGTCGGATTCGTTGATGGCGCCGACGGCGCTATGGATAACCTTGACGCGGACTTCCTCATTGGTCATCTTCTCCAGAGAAGCCTTAACTGCCTCTGCAGAGCCCTGAACGTCAGCCTTAACAATGATGTTGAAGTCCTTAAGGTCGCCCTGCTTGATCTGGGCAAAGAGGTCATCCAGGCTGACCTTGCGGTTACCGCCCAGCACCTGATTTTTCTGCTGCTCCTTACGCTCTTCAACCAGCTCGCGAGCCATGCGCTCATCGGCAACTGCGTTGAAAATATCGCCTGCGTTGGGAACCTCGCTCATACCGGTGATCTCAACGGGAACAGAGGGACCGGCGGAAGTTACGCGCTGACCCTTATCGTTGGTCATAGTGCGGACGCGGCCAACAGATGTGCCGGCAATGATGATATCGCCGGAACGGAGAGTTCCGTTCTGTACCAGAACGGTCATAATGGGACCGCGGCCCTTATCAAGGCGAGCCTCAATAACGGTACCCTTTGCTGCGCGGTTGGGGTTGGCCTTAAGCTCCTGAACCTCAGCCAGAACAACAAGGTTTTCAAGAAGGTCTTCGATACCGATCTTCTTCTTTGCGGAAATAGGACAAACGATAGTGTCACCGCCCCACTCTTCGGGCACGATGTCATACTCGGTGAGCTGCTGCTTGATGCGGTCGGGGTTGGCGCCAACGGTGTCGATCTTATTGATTGCAACAACGATGGGGATGCCTGCTGCCTTTGCGTGGTTGATGGACTCGATGGTCTGGGGCATAATGCCGTCATCGGCTGCAACAACCAGAATGGCAATATCGGTTATCATAGCGCCGCGGGCACGCATGGAAGTGAATGCCTCGTGACCGGGGGTGTCAAGGAAGGTAATGGGGCTGCCGTTGATTTCAACGGTGTAAGCGCCGATATGCTGAGTGATGCCGCCTGCCTCGCCGGAAGCAACGTTTGCGTGGCGGATGCAGTCCAGAAGAGAGGTCTTGCCGTGGTCAACGTGACCCATAACAACAACGACGGGAGCGCGGGAGATGAGCTCCTCGGGCTTATCCTCGTGGTCATCGATAAGGCGCTCTTCAACGGTTACGATAACTTCCTTCTCAACAACACAGCCAAGCTCCATAGCAACGAGAGCAGCGGTGTCATAATCGATTATTTCAGAAACGCTGGCGAAAACACCAAGCTTGATGAGCTGCTTGATAACCTCGGCAGCGGTCTTCTTCATACGGGATGCAAGTTCGCCAACAGCGATTTCATCAGGAATGGAGACCTTGGTAGGCTGCTTCTTGGCAATTTCAAGCTGCAGACGCTGCATCTTGTCCTTTTCCTCCTGACGACGCTTGTTGGAGGGATTCTGCGCCTGACGCTGCTTGTTGCGGTTGGTGAACTTCTCCTTGCCGCCGCGCTGCTTCTCACCGCGATCGCCTGCAAGATTATCAAACTTTTCGTCATACTTGCTCAGGTTGGTGTTGGTATTGCCGCGGGTATCAACAATGCGCTTTTCAGCCACCTGTCTGGGAACATGAGGCTTCTGCTCAGCTTTAGGCTGGGGAGTGCTCTGCTGAGAAGCCTTGCCCTGCTGACTCTGAGGAGCTTTACCCTGCTGGGGCTTGCTCTGCTGGTTCTGAGGAGCCTTTGCCTGCTGACCCTTAGCCTGCTGGGGAGCCTTCTGCTCCGCTGCCTTGGGAGCGGCGGGCACAGCGAACACTTCTGCAATGGACTCCATCTGGTTATGCTGAGTGAGATACTCAAAAATAAGATCGAGCTCGCCCGGCTCAAGAACCTGCATATGGTTTTTGGGTGCGGAGGCATACTCCGTCAATATTTCGGAGACGACCTTGCTGGTAAGGTTAAAGTCCTTGGCCACCTCGTGAATTCTGTATTTATCAAAACTGCTCATACGCTTTTCTTCCTCCTAATACCCGTTTTGCTGCCGCGAAGTGGGGAAGTTTTCCCCTCCTTACGCTTTTCAATCCGCTGCCTTAGAGCCTCTATACGCTCGTAAGCATCGGAATACTTTTCCCCGTTCTCATAAGCAAGGGCTTTCAGAAAAGCCGCTGCCAGGCCCAGGTCTGTTATCGCGGCCATACTGCAGCCGCTTTTTCCGCTTATGGATGATATTTCATCCTTTGTGAAAGGAACTTCCACAAGGACTGTGTTCGTTTCAAAAACATAGCCTTCCGCACGGCGCTTCGCACCCTCGGATGTATCACTGGCTACAATCAGAACTCTGGCTTTTCCTGCCTTCACAAGGCCGGAGGAATTATCCTCCCCTGTTTCCATTCCGCCGCTTTTTCTGGCTATGCCAAGATAATTCAGCGCCTTATTCATCGCCCGCCTCCATCTGCTCCGTAAGTTGAGCATAGATTTCCTCGGGAATAGCTGTTTCAAAGGCACGCTCGATCGCCTTGCTCTTCATGGCTTTTTTCAGGCAGGCCATTTCTTGGCATACATAAGCTCCGCGCCCATTTGCCTTGCCCTTGAAGTCAAGACTTATAGCACCCTCAGGAGATCTTACCACACGAATAAGCTCCCGTTTGGGTTTCATTTCACGGCAGCCAAGGCACTGCCGCATAGGTATTTTCTTCTGCACGATGACTGCCTCCTTTTAGGAAAAATATATTATCCCTCGCTCTCGGGCTTGATGTCAATCTTATATCCGGTGAGCTTTGCTGCAAGGCGGGCATTCTGGCCTTCCTTGCCGATTGCAAGGGAAAGCTGAGAATCGGGAACGATCACGCGGCAGCTCTTTCCATCCTCAAGCTGAGTGACGGAAATAACCTCAGAGGGGGCCAGAGCAGCTGCAACATATTCCTCGATATACTCGCTGTATTTTACGATGTCGATCTTCTCGCCGCAGAGTTCTTCAACAATGCTGGCAACACGGCCGCCCTTGGGTCCTACGCAGGAGCCGATGGGATCAACTTCCTCAACATTGGACCAAACAGCCATCTTGGTACGGCTGCCTGCTTCGCGGGCAATGGACTTAATCTCAACAGTGCCGTCGAAAATTTCGGGAACTTCAAGCTCAAAAAGGCGCTTTACAAGACCGGGGTGGGTGCGGGATACGAGAACCTGGGGACCGCGGGTAGAGTTGCGGACCTCAACAACATAAACCTTAACTCTGCTGCCTTCCTTCAGTTGCTCGCCCTTGATCTGCTCATTCGCGGGCATAACAGCCTCGGTATACTCGCTGTTGGAGCTGATTTTGATGGAGAGGCTGCCACTCTTGGGATCGATGCGGGAGACGACACCGGTGAGAATCTCGTGCTCTTTGTTGTTGAACTCCTCGTATACGATGCCGCGCTCTGCCTCGCGGATACCCTGAATGATAACCTGCTTAGCAGCCTGAGCAGCAATACGGCCGAACTTCTTGGTGTCCACAGGTATTTTAACAATGCCACCAATCTTGGCGCGCTTGGAAATGGATTTAGCAGCATCCAGATTCAGCTGGGTTGCGGGGTTTTCAACCTCCTCAACAACTTCCATCTCAATATACATATCAATTTTCTTCTTCTCTTCGTTCATATCGATGACAACATTGTCAGCAGCTTCAGGGTTATCTTTGCGGAAAGCTGCCATCATTGCCTGATGAATCTTGTCATACATATACTGTCTGGAAATGCCCTTTTCTTTTTCGAGTGCTTCAATGGCAACAAAAAATTCAGCGTTCATTTATATATTCTCCTTCAAACTTATATCTCTGTTCAAATTACAACGCGAAGACGGACGGAAGCGACAAGTTCCTTCTCGAAGCTCATCTCAATTCCACCCACATCGACGCTTACTTTTCCGTCCTCATATGCAGAAAGGCTTCCCTGATAGCTCTTGCGACCCTCAACTGCCTTATAAAGCTTAACTTCAACATTGCTGCCCATAAAGCGCTCAAAGTCGGAAGGACGCTTGAGCTGGCGCTCGGCACCTGCGGAGCTTACTTCAAAAACATAGCTTCCCTCAATGGGATCAGCCTCATCAAGAATGGGGTCCATCTCGCGGCTGAAGGCTTCGCAGTCATTAATGAAAATTCCGCCTTCAAGCTTATCTATATAAACTCTCAGGTACCACTCTCCTGCCTCCTTCAAGTACTCAACATCCCAGATATCAAGACCCATTTTTTCGGCAACGGGAAGAGCCAAATCGTATACGCGCTGTGCAATTTTATTCATAGTTTACACCGTTTCCCAATTTCTTACATTCTATTTTTGCTTGCAAAAAAGAGTGGGGGGCGCCCACTCAGTCAAATTTCTTATCCAACGCTGATAGTATAACACTCTATATATAAAAAATCAAGAGCTTTTTTTGTGTATATTTCCCTAAAAAAGCACGCTTTTCAAGAAAAAAAGCCTATGATAAAATAATAAAAAATCATAGGAAAAGGAGACCGTATTATGGCATCGCGAATAATACATCTGGCTGTTGCCGATGCGCTGCTGCAGGAATTTGAAATAGATAACATAGCGCGTTTTCGTCTTGGCTCTATTTTGCCGGATGCAAAAATAGACTCTCTTCTCCGCGCCGCCCCTCACTTCCAGACAGTGCTGCCGAGCGGTCTTATAACATACAGACTCAGCGAATTTCTGTCCCTCTACGGGAAGAGAATTAAAGAGGACAGCCTTTACCTCGGCTACTACCTCCATCTTATTCAGGATGTTTTTTATAGGAGATATATGTACTCCCTCCCCCACTGGGATGCGAGAATTCCGGAAAACATAAAACAGCTCCACAGTGACTACCGCAAGATAAACCGATACATCATCGAAAGCCGAGCTTTGAAAAACGGAATTTCCCTGCCTGCGGATTTTTCCTCGGAGGATATAAACCTACGCTTTGACTTTGATGCGGCAGGCTTTCTCCGCGAGCTTGAAAAGGATTTTACGAATATTTACGAAGGAGAATATCACCACTTCACTCCGGAAATGGCGGATGAATATCTCTCCATTGCCATAGATGCCTGCCGCAAGGAGCTTCGGGCAATAAGGAAAGGGCTTCCCCTTTTGGATGAAATAAAAATGGCATGGGGCAAAGAATAAAGGGTGTGGATATCCACACCCTTTTCACTTATTAGAGATGCGCTAAGATCTTGCCAAGCGCCGTTTCAAAGCCCAGAGACTTATACATTTCCTCGTCGCAGGGAGCGCAGCAGACGGCAAGGCTTGATAATCCCCTCTCCGCGGACCATTTTTGAGCTTTTTGTGCCAGCATACGGGCAATCCCCTTTCCCCGAAAAGCAGGTTCAATGTAGAAATCTTCAAAAACTCCTGTCTCAGCGCAGGAAAATGTTGACCAGTATTCTGCTACAGAACACATACCAACAGCGCGGCTGCCTCGTTTTGCAATGAAAAATGCAATTTTCCCTTCCTTCACAGCCTTGGCAAGGGCTTCCTGCTTTTCTTCGCTCAAAACGTCCTCACCGATTTCTTTTAAAAACCCGTTTTCCAGCTTTTTTAGTTGCCAGTCATCAGGGTCTTCCAAAAGCTCAATGCTTATTGGAAGCTCCTCCTCTGGAGGCAGAAGCATCAAAGGCTCCCCCCACTCATCGAAGCCATTATTAACAAAACCCGAATTTTTCCAGAAGTTTTCCCGCCTTGGATTTCCGCCGCTGTTAAGCTCGAAATATTGAGCTCCCCTCTCGCGACACCAATCCATAAGAGCGTCAGCACATTCCCTGCCGCAGCCATTTCCTCTGAATTCGGGAAAAACGCAAAACTCCATTATGAAGCATTTGCCATCCTCAGAAAGAAAAGTCACCGGCATTGCAAAGCCAATATCCTCCCCGTTTCTTTCAAAAAACAGATAACGGCACTTATCCACTTCCCTATCATGTACAGCGCTAATTGCCTGAAAATACTCTTCTCCAAGAAAATAGGCTCTGTCCTCATCATCTTCCGGAAAAATATCTCTCACGAAATATTCGCGAAGCTTTTCCCAAAATAATTTTACATCATTTTCCGTGACAGCCTCACGGATAGCAATTCGATTTTTCAATTCTTTTCCTCCACAAAATTATTAGGAGGGTTAGATGGCGTGAACCCTCCGCACACGGTTCATTTTCATAAAAGACCACCCTTTCTTGTTAAGCATTATGTAAACTTATTGCAGCCTCATAAATCCGAAGCATCCAATTTCCGAAAATTCGGAAAAGCCCAGGGATTTATAAAATGCAAAAGTTTTTCAGTGTTATCGGTTGTAAGTTCTATTTGGCGAACATTGGAATATCTGTCCAGCACCGCACGGAGAAGCGCACTGCCTATTCCCTTTCGCTGAAAATCGGGAAATACAAGAATGTCCTGCACGAACACTACAGTGTGTCCATCACCCACTGCTCGAATGATGCCCGCAAGCTGCTCACCCTCGTAGGCCCCTAGAATCAAAAGGGAGTTTTCAAATCCCCTTCGCAAAGTATCGGGATGCTCGGTGTATGCTGTCCAACCAACGCTGGCGTAGAGAGACAGTATCTCCTGCTCATTGTATGATGCATATTCAATGATTTTCAAATAAGTAAACTCCTTTCGTATTTGTTTGATAAGTCTACTTATTCAGCGCAGTCTCATGGCAAATCCTCCTATTCCCAATTTATAAAATAATAACATCAAAGAGATAAAATTTCCACCGTGTCAATAAATTTTATGGAGAAAATGGCGCGTCGGGTTCATCGCGCCCTACGGATTGATATTTCGATGAACACGGGCCGGCCGGGTGTCCGGCCCCTACAACATAAATTCGTATTAAGTTCAAAAAAAAGACCGCGATTTACAAAAATCGCGGTCTTTAACTTTTTAATTTTAATATCAGCCCTGACTGGTGGTGTAGTTGGGAGCTTCCTTGGTGATATAGATATCGTGGGGATGGCTCTCGCGGAGACCTGCAGAGGTGATGCGTACAAACTTGCTCTTGGTGCGGAGAGCTTCCATATTGGGAGCGCCGCAATAACCCATACCGGAGCGGATACCGCCCAGCATCTGGAAGATAGTGTCGGAAACAGGTCCGCGATAAGGCACACGGCCTTCAACACCTTCGGGAACGAGCTTCTTGTTGCCTTCCTGGAAATAACGGTCCTTGGAGCCGTTTGCCATGGCGGCGAGGGAGCCCATGCCGCGGTAAACCTTGAACTGACGACCCTGGAACATCTCGTTCTCGCCGGGGCTTTCCTCGCAGCCTGCAAGGAGAGAGCCCAGCATAACAACGCTGCCGCCGGCTGCAAGAGCCTTGACAACATCGCCGGAATATTTGATACCGCCGTCAGCGATAATGGGAACGCCGTACTTATCGGCAGCTTCTGCGCTTTCAAGAACAGCGCTCAACTGGGGAACACCGATACCTGCAACAACGCGGGTGGTGCAGATGGAGCCGGGGCCGATACCAACCTTGACGCAGTCTGCGCCGGCCTTGATGAGAGCCTCGGTGGCCTCTGCGGTGGCAACGTTACCTGCAATGAGCTGAACATCGGGGAATGCGTTCTTAACAATGCCAACATTGCGCATAATGTTTGCGCTGTGGCCGTGAGCGGAGTCCAGAACGAAAGCGTCAACACCGGCATCTGCCAGTTCCTTGGCGCGCTCGAGAAGGTCATTGGTCACGCCCAGAGCGGCGGCGCAGAGAAGACGGCCGCGGCTATCTTTTGCGGCGTTGGGATAGGTAAGAGCCTTTTCAATATCCTTAATGGTGATAAGTCCCTTCAGACGGTAATCAGCGTCTACGATGGGGAGCTTCTCGATCTTATGCTTTCCGAGGATTGCCTTTGCCTCCTCGAGGGTGGTGCCTTCCTTGCCGGTGACCAGGTTGGACTTGGTCATTACATCGCCAATAAGACGGCTGTAATCAGTCTCAAACTTCATGTCACGGTTGGTGATGATACCAACAAGGCGTCCGTCCTCGTCAACAACGGGAACACCGGAGATACGGAACTTGGCCATAAGAGCCTCTGCCTCAGCCAGAGTGCGCTCTGCGGTAAGGGAGAAGGGGTTGGAGATAACACCGTTCTCACTACGCTTTACAAGATCAACCTGCTCAGCCTGAGCCTCAATGGTCATATTCTTGTGGATAACACCGATGCCGCCTTCACGCGCCATAGCGATGGCCATACGGGACTCGGTAACGGTATCCATAGCGGCGCTCATGATGGGAATGTTGAGTTTCAGATTCTTGGTCAGTCTTGTGGTAAGATCAATCTGAGAAGGAAGAACGTTGCTTTCCGCAGGAACGAGAAGAACGTCATCATAAGTCAGACCTTCACCAATGAAACGATGTGCATAAGATTCGTAAGACAAATGATATCACCCCAATTTAATAATTTTATTTATTTTAGCACGAAAAATGTGAAAGTCAATAGTTTTTAGGCGCATAAATCAAATAAAATACTGCCTTATTTCCCCTCTCCGCTGCGGGCATAATAGAAGATATATTGCTGGGCCAGCCCGGCGTATTCTCCCAAAACCGCAGGGTCAAAATCCGGTGCAAAGTGCTCCTTAAGCGCTCTTTTCATCCATACATCAATAGGAAAAGCTTCCATATGTCCAAGTCCGAAAAGCAATGCGCAGCTGGCAACCTTTTTGCCAACTCCGTTCATGGAAAGAAGTCCCTTCAAGGCGGTATCGCAGTCTGCGCGGGCAAGCTCCTCCAGATCAATACTGCCCTCGGAAACAGCCTTTGCGGCATCCACTATGTAGGCTGCTCTGTAACCGCTGCGTATGTGGGCAAGATCCTCCGCGGCAAGCAAAGAAAGCTTTTCGGCAGAGGGGAAGGAATATAGCTCCCTTTCTTCAAATTCAATCTTTTCTCCGTATGCGCGGCAAAGCTTTTCAACTATACCTTTTATGCGGGGGATGTTGTTGCACTGGGAAATAATAAAAGAGCAAAGAGCCTCCCACCTTTCCTGCTGCAAAATTCTGATCCCCGCTCCAAACTCGGCGCAGCGGTTGAGATACTCTCCTGCGTTAAAACTGAGTCTTATGGACTCATAGTCTCTGTCAAGGTCAAAATATCCCCGCCATATACTCTCAAAATCTTCGCCTTTGCATATTATGTAAACTTTGTCCTCTTCCGTGACGACCTTTGCGGCTTTGCCGAAGGCTACGCCCCAGTAGTCACCCTTTTCGTCGGCGTTCCAGCGGAAGCACTGGCCGCATTCGAAGGTTTTCACCGGGTCAATTTCCCTCAATGTGCCAAGATATATTTTCTCAGTAACTTGCATACGGCTCTCCCAAGTAATATAATAAATTCATTATATTACTTAGTTCGACTCAATTCAAGAAAATAGAAAGTGTAAATACTGTGAAAACACAAAAAAATCCATGGCTGGTGTGCGTGGGCTGTACCCTTTTGCTTTTCTGCAATGTGGGTCTCACCACCAGTTCCTTTTCCGTTTATCAGCCCTATCTTATAGAGATAATTGGTCTCAGCAATACGCAGGCATCCACGGTTATTACCATACGGACGCTATGCTCCATGCTTGCTATCCCCTTTGTTCAAAAGTACATAAAGATATGCGGACTGCGCAGAAGTTTAATTCTTATGACCGTGCTTGCCGCTCTAAGTTTCTTTGGCTTCGGTTTTGCCAAGGGCTTTATAAGCTGCTGCGCTGCCGCCGCTATGCTGGGCTTTTGTTACGGTCTCGGCGGCACTGTAAGCGTTTCCATCGCGGTGAAGCGCAGCTTCACATCTCACCAAACTCTCGCCCTTGGAATTTGCTCCGCGGGAACAGGACTTGCCACAATAGTCTGGCCCCCCATCGCAACTTTCTTTATCTCAAATTTCTCCCTGCGAGCCGCTCTTTGGTTTGAAGCGCTCTTCCTTGTTGCCGCCACATTCATTGCTTTGAACCTTGTGGGTCCTCAGATCAACACCCGTCCCGCCGAGCTTAAGCAGTCTGACATCAACGCTCCCCGCTCCAGAGATGAGCGAAAGCGCTTTATTCTTGTGCTTTGCGCGGCCTTCCTCATTGGCGCAATGGGCAACACCGGCTGGAATCACCTGAGCGTGCTTTATTCCACGGAAGGCGCCGACCTTCGCACAGTTTCCCGCCTCATATCCCTTGTGGGTCTTGCCCTCACTATGGGAAAGGTGCTTTTCGGCGAGATTGCCGACCGCATAGGCGGAAGGCGCACGGCAGTCATTTTTTGTTCCATTCTTATTATGGGCGAGGTTTTGGCCTGTTTTGCTCCAAGACTCTCCATGCCCCTTGCCTGCGCTTCAATGCTGTTTATGGGTATTGGACTGCCAATCTCCACCGTTGGTTTTTCCAGCATGGCGGCTGACCTCTCCACCCCCGGTCACTATCCCTCCTCTCTCAGCAATTTTCAGCTGAGCTATATGGTGGGCTCTTTTATATCCGGCCCCATCCCCGGAATTATTGCCGACCGCTGCGGAAGCTATGTACCCGCTTACTATGCCCTCTCCGTTTTTGCCCTCGCCACTCTCATTCTTATTTTCTGCGCCTACAATGTTGGAAGAAAGGAAGGAAAAAACGATGCATGAGTCAATTCTTTTTGAAGGCCGCCCCGAAAAGGGAAGCCGCACAAATGCCGAAGAGAGATGCTATGAGTTTCTTGAAAGCGTCTCTGTTCCCTTCACCCGTGTTGACCACTACATTGCAATGACTATAGAAGACCTGCACGACGCGGAGGCCGTTTTGGGATGCGCCATTGCAAAAAATCTCTTTCTTACAAACCGCCAGCAGACAGACTTTTACCTTTTGATAATGCCCGGCAATAAACCCTTCAAGACCAAATATCTTTCCGCACAGCTGGGCTGCTCACGGCTGAGCTTTGCCTCCGAGGAACACCTCACTTCCCTTCTGGGTGTCAAAAGCGGCTCCGCGACCTTGCTGGGTCTTATGAACGACAAAGATAAAAAAGTTCAGCTTGTCTTTGATAAGGAGCTTTTGCAAGAGCCAATGTTCGGCTGTCATCCCTGTATGAACACCTCCAGCATTGCCTTTAAAACCTCGGAAATATTCGAAAAAATTCTTCCCGCCCTCGGAATAGACTACAAAGCCGTTGAACTTCCATGGGAGTTTGAATAAACATAAAAAAAGAGACCGACATAAGTCGGTCTCTTTTTTTCAGCATTAATAATAACGCTTGTTCTTGTTCTTACGAGCGGCCTCGCTCTTTTTGCGGCGCTTGACGCTGGGGCTCTGATAGAACTCCTTCTTGCGGAGATCGGCCATAACACCTGCCTTGGCGCAGCTGCGCTTAAATCTCTTCAGCGCGTTGTCCAGAGATTCGTTCTCCTTGACGTAGATTTCAGACATTTATTTCCCTCCCTCCAAATACGCCTTGCGGCGTTTCAAGGGCCATAAAATCATGGCTTAACGGACTTATTATAAAGGTTTTAGTTCCGCTTGTCAACAATTACTTTTTAGGTTTAAGAATAAGATTTACAAGCTTAATCTCGTCACCCTTGCGGACCACTATGCTCTTGACAACTTCCATACCTTCCATAAGCTTTGCAATTTTCTCATTGGCATAAGCTATGGCAAGAACGGCATCGTTATCTGCATCAACGGGAACAATAATGGTGCTCTTGAGCTTACCGCCCACCTGAACTGCGATTTCCTTTTCACTGTCCACAAGCTTGCTCTCGTCAAACTTGGGCCAGGCGTGGAGGCAGCACTGGCCGCCAAAGCCCTGAATCTCCCAAAGCTCTTCGGCAATGTGGGGAGCGAAGGGGCTGAGCATAAGGAGCATAGCCTTGATGTCACCGCGGGTAGGAGCATTTTCGCTGAACTGGTTCACCAGAGCCATCAGAGCGGCGATAGCGGTGTTGAACTTCATGTTCTCGATGTCCTCGGTGACCTTTTTGATGGTGCGGTGGATTTCCTTCTCGTTTGCCTTGGAATAGCCCTCGCCGCCTTCAAGACGGGTCTCGGCAAAGTTCCAGATGCGGTCCAGGAAACGCTTGCAGCCCTTGACGGCGCTCTCCTGCCAGGGAGCGGCCTTTTCAAAATCGCCAAGGAACATTATATAGGTGCGGAGAGTATCTGCGCCGAAGGCCTTTACAACATCATCGGGATTGACAACATTGCCCAAGCTCTTACTCATCTTGACGATGGGGTGAGATGCCATCTCGCCGTACTTTTCAACGAGAGCCTTCTTTGCGGCCTTTTCGCTGCCATGCTCGGCAACAAGAGCTGCCTGCTCCTCCTCAGGGAGGTTATCGAAGCAGCGGGGATTCATACCCAGAATCATGCCGTGGCTGGTGCGCTTTGCATAGGGCTCGGCAGTGGGAACAACGCCGATATCATAGAGAACCTTATGCCAGAAGCGGGAATAAAGCAGGTGGAGAGTGGTATGCTCCATACCGCCGTTATACCAGTCAACCTGATGCCAGTACTTCATTGCCTCTTCGCCAACAAGAGCGTCGGCATTATGAGGATCCATGTAGCGGAGGAAGTACCAGCTGGAGCCTGCCCACTGGGGCATGGTGTCGGTCTCGCGCTTGGCGGGACCACCGCAGACGGGACAGGTGGTGTTGACCCAATCGGTCATCTTGCTCAGGGGGCTTTCGCCGTCATCAGTAGGCTCATAGCTTTCAACCTGAGGCAGAGTGAGAGGCAGCTGCTCCTCGGGCAGGGGAACCCAGCCGCCGCAATGCTCGCAGTAAACAAGGGGAATGGGCTCGCCCCAATAGCGCTGGCGGGAGAATACCCAGTCACGGAGCTTATAGTTAACCTTCTCGTGACCTATGCCCTGCTCCTCCAGATACTTGATCATAGCGGGGATGGCATCCTTAACGGTGAGTCCGTTCAGGAAGCCGGAGTTGACCATTATGCCGCTTTCATCCTTAACGGTGTAAGCTTCCTTCTCAACATCGCCGCCTGCAACAACCTCGATAATCTCGCAGCCGAATTTCTTTGCGAAATCCCAGTCGCGGTCATCATGGCCGGGAACAGCCATAATGGCGCCGGTGCCGTAGGTAGCCAGAACATAGTCGGAGATAAAAATGGGGATCTCTTTGCCGTTAACGGGGTTAATGGCGGCAACACCTGCAAGCTTAACACCGGTCTTGTCCTTGGCCATTTCGGTGCGCTCAAAGTCGGACTTGCGGGCAGCGGCAGCCTGATACTCGCGTACTTCATCCAGATTGGAAAGCTGAGATTCCCATTTTCCGATGAGAGCGTGCTCGGGGCTCATAACCATATAGGTTGCGCCGAAGAGAGTATCGGGACGGGTGGTGAAGACGGTGACAGTGTCGCCGTTAGTGGTGGCGAAATCAAGCTCCGCACCGGTGGAGCGGCCTATCCAGTTGCGCTGCTGGGTCTTAACGCGCTCGATGAAGTCCAGCTCGTCCAGATCGTCAATGAGGCGCTGGGCATACTCGGTGATTTTGAGCATCCACTGGCTCTTTTCCTTGCGGACAACAGGAGCACCGCATCGCTCGCAAACGCCGTTTACAACCTCTTCATTGGCGAGAACGCACTTGCAGCTGGTGCACCAGTTAACAGGCATCTTGCTCTTATAGGCAAGTCCCTTCTTGAAAAGCTGGAGGAATATCCACTGAGTCCACTTGAAATAAGCAGGGTCGGTGGTGTCCACGCAGCGATCCCAGTCAAAGCTGAAGCCCAGCATCTGGAGCTGCTTTGTGAAGTTTGCAATGTTGTCACGAGTAACATCTGCGGGATGAAGATGGTTCTTTATGGCGTAGTTCTCGGTGGGGAGACCGAAAGCATCATAGCCAATGGGAAAAAGAACATTGTATCCATCCATACGGCGCTTTCTGGCAACGATGTCCATAGCGGTGTAGGGGCGGGGATGGCCAACATGGAGGCCTGCAGCAGAGGGATAAGGGAACTCAACAAGGGCATAGAACTTGGGCTTTTCGCTGCCGGTGACGGCTGCGTAGCTCTTGTTTTCCAGCCAATGCTTCTGCCATTTCTTCTCGATTGCGGTAAAGTCGTATTTCATGTCACGTCTTCTTTCTTTATTTTCTCAGTTGGGGAGTACGATGGAGGAAATATCGATTTCCTCGGCGTTGGACCAAAGGCGCTCAAGGTTATAGAACTGTCTGGCTTCGTCCATAAATATGTGAACAACAACGCAGCCAAAATCTATGAGTACCCAGCCGCCGCTGCGGTAACCCTCGCGATGGAGGGGATTTTCTCCTCTTGCCTCCAGAACAGCCTCGACCTCATCGGCCATGGTCTTTATCTGGGTGGTGGAGTTTGCGGTGCAGATAACAAAATAATCTGCAAGAACGGTGACATCGGTGGTACGCAGAAGTTTGATATCTTCTGCCTTCTTTCCATCAAGGGTGGAAACGATTATCTCAGCTATCTCTTTTGGTGTCATCATTTTTATCACTATCCTTAAAAAATTTATCAATAAAATGAATCATAGTCTATCATCTCTCCGCAAGTGGACATGACCGTCATAGATGAAGCATCGAACATAAGTATGTCCAGATTATGCAGAACGATTTCCTGTTCATAGGGATTGAGGTGCTCATTGATTATCTCTGCCCACTCAACAGCAGAAATCTCATAATATGTTGTATTTCTTATAGGTACATTTTTTCCCGGCATTGTGGCAAAGCGTATGTTGATGCCGTCAATCTCATTGAGTATCACAGCAAAATTCCGCAAAACCTCTTCGTCAATATTGCCTTCGGAATATTCTGAGAAGGTATCGATCACCTTGTCAAGGTTTTTACCCTCGCTGCCGCTTATGTACATGGACAGAATTTCCATAAGGAAGTCCTGTACGATCTCAATCCTCCCAAGTTCACCGTCAGAATATCCGCTTCGAAATTTGAGCATCTGCTGGGCTTTAGCGCCGTTTACCCACTGCAAACCGGAGGTAATGTTTATATTTTCAGCCTGGCTGACCATATTTCGCTGAATGGTATAATAAAGTCCGCCAACGGCATCCACAAGTTTCCCAACGGTTTCCGCCTCAACGAAAGCATAATAGTCAATAGTAAATCCCAAAATTCCGCTCAATTCATTCAAAAAGCGTTGGTAATCACCGTTTTCTTTCTGCATTACGGTGCTGATTTTTTTGAGATCCCAGCTGACATTAATAAGTGCATCTCTTGGAATGTTCACAATATCCAGCTTGCCCTCAACCCTGTCAAGCCTTCCGACAATGATTGTATCCACATATATGCCACTGTTATCATAAACGCAAAAAAGGAAATTGCGGTAATTTTCCTTTTTAAGCTGTTCTCCATCCATCTCTCCGTGGGGTATGGCCATCATACCGGTATCCTCCGGATCGGACGGGATTAATGGCAACACAACATTTGCAGTGCCCCGGTTTTCAGTATTGCTATCTTTATCGGAAAAGTTTTCTTCTTTAAAAACCGGCTCTTCAGATTTATCAGGTGCATTGTCCACTATTCTGCTGCCCACAGACGCCAAAAGAACCACAAATAGCAGCGCTGCCGCCGAGTATATGCTTATTGCAGCCGCTCTCTTCTTGTCCATCTTCATACGGACAAACGAAGCTTTTATTCGGTTTTCAAGTTTGGGAATGACCCTTGTTTCGTCCGATACTGCCTTGAAATTTTCAGGCTGTGAACGTTGACGGGGCTTTTTGCCGCCGAACAGCTTCATTCTTATCTTTCCCTTTCGTACTGTTCAAGAGCCTCGATGGTGTTTGGGTGTGGCGAAACACCGTAGCGCGCCAAATCCGCAAGGCTCATCTCGTAACCGAGTCTCATGGCTGCGTCCAAATCGGTGTAAGCCAGTTTGCGGAGAGTCTCCACTCCCTCAAAATCACGGGTAGGCTCTATATAATCGGCCATATAGATTATCTTTTCCAGAACTGACATATCTGCCCTGCCGGTAGTATGCCACTTTATGGCCTCATACACATCATTTGAAACACCAAAACGTTCCCTTGCAAGGGCGGCTCCCGTCTTGGCATGAAGTAACTTTTCGCTGGCCGCTTCAAGGGCATCCGGTATAATACCATATTTCTCGCACAATATCAACTGTTCACGAAGATTCAGTTTCTTTGTAATATCGTGAAGAATTGCAGCCTCCGCCGCTTTTTCCGGATCTGCTCCCCAGTGATGAGCAAGGCGTACCGCTTCTTCTTCACACCCCTTAACATGGGGAATGCGCTTGGGCTTAAGCATAGAATATGCCTTTTCCCGAAGCCAGTTCCAGTCAGGCTTCGCACCGTATAGTCTGCGGCTTATTATATGTTCATAAACTCCGTTGGGGAGCATATCAGCTCCAGCTCTTTTGGGAAGAATATCCCTCACATCACTGGAAGAGGCCACAACGGGCTGCAGAGCAACAATGGTGCTGCGTGTGCGGTAGGTCTTTGCATATTCAAGAGCCTTGCTTCGAAGCGCCTCTTTATCTTCATCTCTGCGCACCACACATATATGAGTGTTTTTGAGTATAAACTCCGCATCATACCAGCTTTCAAGGCTCAGAAACATATCCGTTCCCATAACAAGGATAATCTCCTCACCGGGGAAGCGCTCCATAAGGGCGCGGAGGGTATCGGCGGTATAGCTCTTGCCCTCCCGAAGTATTTCCATATCGCTTACTGTGACGGTATCTCCCGCTCCGAAGGCACGCCGACAAAGCTCCATGCGCTCCTCATTCGCCGGGCTTCCCTCCGCCATATCTTTATGGGGAGCGATACCTGCCGGAATTATGAAAAAACGACGGGGCTTGAAGTATTTTATGACCGCCTCGACAACATGGCAATGTCCAATGTGCGGCGGGTTGAAACTGCCGCCATATACAGCAATACTCATTTACTTTTTCTTACTTTTAGGAAGTTCAATCTTGGGGTCGGTCTCGTTGCGCTTATAAAGCACAAACTTGCTGCCTATGGACTGAACACTCTGTGCCTTGCATTCCTCAGCAAGAGCCTCGCATGCCTCGCGGGATGAAAGCAGGCTGTTTTCAAGAACCTTACCCTTAACAAGCTCTCTTGCCTTAAGGGCGTCCCGTACCTGAGTGATAACGTTTTCGGTGATTCCGCCCTTGCCGATGATGATGATGGTATCCTCGGTCATTGCAAGAGAGCGGAGATATGCGCGCTGTTTACTTGTCAGCATAATATTCCCTCAATTTCTCTATAAATTCTCTGACTGCCTTTCCTCTGTGGGAAATGGCATTTTTCTCTTCATCGGTAAGCTGCGCCATGCTGCCTTCGGAACAATCGGGTCCAAAAATCGGGTCATAGCCGAAACCGTGCTCTCCAACAGGAGAATAGAGTATATTTCCATGGCACTCCCCTCTCGTGCGGATAACATCACCGTTGGGGAAGGTGCAGCAAACGGCAGAAACGAACTTGGCGCGGCGATCAGTTACGCCCTCCATTTTCTTCAGGAGGTACATATAACGGTCTATGTCGCTGTCCTCATGATTGCCGGTATAGCGGGCAGAATAAACTCCGGGCTCGCCGCCCAGATGATCAACCATAAGACCGCTGTCATCTGCAACTGCGGGAAGACCGCTGAGCGCGGTGATTGCGCTGGCCTTCAGGTAGGAGTTTTCCTCAAAGGTGGTGCCGGTTTCTTCCACCTCTATATCAAAGCCCGCCTCTCTCTGAGAGAGAACCTCAATGCCCAGTTCGCCCAGAAGCTCACGCATTTCACGCAGCTTGCCCTTATTGTTGGAAGCAAGTATTATTTTCATCTTTCTTACCTCACTTAAGTATCTCTTCCGCGAACACATCCGCCTCAAAAGGCATAAGATCATCGGCGCTTTCACCCACACCTATGAACTTCACGGGAAGCTTCAGCTCATCGGCTATAGCAAAGACTATGCCGCCTCTGGCGGTACCGTCCAGTTTTGTAAGAACTATGCCGCTTATATCAGCACTTTCCTTAAAGCTCTTTGCCTGAATAAGTCCATTCTGACCGGTGGTGGCATCCAGCACCAGCAGAGTTTCAACATCCGCCTCGGGCAGTTCTCTTCCTATGATGCGGCGAATTTTGCTAAGCTCATTCATAAGATTCTGTTTATTATGAAGTCTGCCCGCGGTATCAATTATGATTATATCCGCTCCGCGTGCCTTTGCAGCGGCTATGCCGTCAAAAACAACACTGGCAGGATCGCTGCCCTCCTCGTGACGAACTATATCAGCACCGGAGCGCTGTGCCCATACAGTGAGCTGTTCGGCGGCTGCAGCACGGAATGTGTCACCCGCGCAAAGGAGCACCTTTTTGCCTTCAGCTTTGAAGCGGCTGGAGAGTTTGCCGATGGTTGTGGTTTTGCCCACACCGTTTACACCCACCATAAGGATAACGGAGGGTTTAGTGTTAAGCTTAAGTTCACGTTCACCAACCGAAAGTATCTCGCAGAGGATTTCGGCAAAGGCCTTTCTTACATCCTCCCCTCCGCGAAGTCCACGCTCATGAACGACCTCACGAAGTCTTTCAACTGCCCTTACGGATGTATCAACACCCGCATCGGCCATTATCATAGTCTCCTCAAGTTCCTCATAAAATTCCTCGTTTTCACGGGTGAACTCGGCGAACATATTGTTCATTGAAATGGCCATATTCTGCTTTGTACGCTTCAGACCGCTTTTTATTTTTTCAAGAAATCCCATTTTGCAATGTCCTTTCAGCTTGCTATTGTCTTTTCTGCTTCTTCGAGATCAACAGCAAGGATACTGGTAACACCCTTTTCCTGCATGGTTACGCCGTAGAGCATATCGGATTCTTCCATTGTTGCGCGGTGATGGGTGATGACTATGAACTGAATTTTTTCTGCCATGGAGCGCATATAGTCTGCATAACGGGCAACATTGGCCTCATCAAGGGCAGCGTCAATCTCATCCATAACGCAGAAGGGCGTGGGACGCACCTTCATAATAGCAAAGTAAAGAGCAATTGCAACAAAGCTCTTTTCTCCGCCGGAGAGAAGACTTATGTTTGTTACCGCCTTGCCGGGGGGCTGCACCTTTATTCCTATGCCGCAGCCCAGAGGATCCTCTGGGTCTTCAAGCTCCAATGCGGCCTTGCCGCCGCCAAAAAGTTCCAGAAATACAGTGCGGAATTTTTCTTCGATGGCCTTAAACTCACGAAGGAAAATCTCCTTCATCTCCCCTGTAATATCCCCTATTATCTTCTGCAGCTCTTTTTTTGCCTTTTCAACATCATCACGCTGAGAGGCAAGGAACTCATATCGCTCGCTGACCCGCTCATATTCCTCTATAGCGCCCACATTTACATTGCCGAGACGGCTTATCTCACGCTTGAGCTCACTGATACGCTTTGTGGCAGCAGGCATATCATCAACAGCCTTACTAAGCTGGGCTGCAGCGCTGCGGCTGAGCTGATAGCTATCCCAAAGCTTGTCCAGAATCTGCTTTTCTTCCATTTCTGCGGCATCGCGTCTGTTTTCAAAGCGGGAGCAACGAAGCTGCATCTCATTAATATCACGGTTTTTATCCTGAGCTGCCTTCTCGCTTTTGGTACGCTTGCCTTCAAGCTCCATACGGAGATTATTGTACTCGGCTATTGCTGCCTTATGCTCTTCGCATTTGCCTCGAAGAGATGCAAGACGCTCCTCTCTGGAGCTTATCTCCGCCTTTATATCCTCGCTGCGAAGCCTTATCTCCTCAATGGACACAATACGGCTCTCACTGTCTCCGGAGATGGCCGCAATAAGCTCTTCAAGGCTTTCAGCAGAACGGACAGTGGCTTCGCGCTCTGCTGCGAGAGACGCACTTTCTGCGTGAAGGGCAGATATGCGTTCGGAAATGCTCTCACGTTTAAGCTCGAAATCCTCGTGCCCGGCACTGAGTGTGCTTATTTCGCCTTTGAGCTGTTCAAGTCGTTTTTCCTGCAAGGCAAGAGCAGCCTTTTCGCTCCCCTGCCTGAGTTCGTTATCCTTCTTCCGTCCTGAAAGACCTGCTCTCTCATTTTCAAGTATCTCAATACTGTCATCAAGAGCGCTCTGCATCATTTTAAGACGCTCAGCATTGCTGTCCGTACGGCGGAATTCCTCAGCGGCCCCATTGAGTTCTGCAGAAGCCACCTGAAGTTCATATCTTGCCTTTTCAAGCTCGCGGCTGGCTGCAGAAAGCTCATCGGCCTGCTTTTCCTCTTCTGCCGATAGACGGACAAGCTTATCCTTAAGAGACTTCAACTCATTGGCTCTTGAAAGTATACCCACATTCTTGGCAGAAGAGCCACCGGTCATTGAACCGCCTGCATTTATCATCTGGCCGTCAAGGGTGACTATTCTCAGGCTGTTCCCGTTTTTGCGCGAAATTCTTACGGCATCGGCAAGAGTCTCAACAACAACGGTGCGACCAAGAAGGTTGGCAACCAGAGCCTTATACTTCTCATCACTGTTTACAAGCTGACTGGCTACAGCCACAAAGCCCTCTTCTCCGGAAGGAAGCTTGCTGAGACTGTTGGGCTTAACTGTATCAAGAGGAATGAAGGTGGTGCGGCCACCGTCGCTGCGCTTGAGCATTTCGATGGCGGCTTTTCCCACATCCTGACTTTCCACAACAATGTTCTGCATTGCGGCGCCAAGGGCTGTTTCTATAGCAACGGTATATTTATCAGCAACGCTGATAAGACCGGCAACAGGTCCGTGAATTCCCTTTAAGGTACCGTGGGTACGGGCACGCATAACATTCTTGACAGCTTTTCCGAGACCTTCAAACTCCTGCTCAAGCTCAGTGAGCAGCTTTATGCGTCCTTCGGTGCTGCGCTTTTCAACGCTGAGCCTATTGAGTTTTTCAGTCAGCTCCTGAACTTTTCTCTCGCGGCCGCCCATAAGCATGCGGTGACCGTTGATAACATTATTTACCTCGTTATAGCGCTCTTCCGCTTTTTCCGCTTCTCTGCGAGCCTGATGATAGTTTTCAGAAACCTCGTCATAGCGTCTTTCAGCATCTTCTATATCCGCAGCAATGGTGGTAAAGCGCTCTTCAATCTCCTTTGCTCTGTCGGCAAGCTGGGCAATGGTTGCCCTGTGGCCGGCAGCAGCTTCGTTTGCCTCGTTTTCGGAGGCAATAAGGCGGCTGAGTTCCTGCTGATTAACATCGCTCTCTGCCGCAAGAGCCTGGGCTTCACGCTCTGCAGCGCGTATTGACAGCTGTTTTTCAGCAAGTTCAAGGTCTATAGCACCAACTCTTTCTCTATGGACCTGAGCCTGGGAGCGTATGCTCTCTGATCTTTCAGACTGCTCATCTATCTCACTGTAGAGCCGCTCAACAGTCTCCTCATTATGACGAAGATTTGTCTTTAAAACAGCGATTGCGTTTTCACACTCCGCTGCGTAGGACTCCTCTTCGGAAAGACGCTGGCGCTCACGCTCCGTATCCATGTCACACTCGCGCATTTTGTCGGTGAAATTATCGTTGGCGGCATAGAGCTCGTCCAGTTCACGCTGAGAACGAGCAAGCTCAAGCTTGGCTTCTTCAAGGTCTTTGGATGCTCTCTCGCTCTTTTTGCGGCACTCATCCAGTTCCTGCATCCACACATTTATTTCAAGCTCGCGCTGCTCATCACGGAGAACAAGATATTTTTTGGCAGTTTCTGCCTGCTTTTTGAGAGGAACGACCTGCATCTCCAGCTCATCAATCTTGTCGTTGATGCGCACAAGATTTTCATCTGTACGCGCAAGCTTGCGCTCCGCCTCCTCTTTGCGGTAGCGATAGCGTGAAATGCCCGCGGCTTCCTCAAAAATCTCCCGGCGGTCAGTGCTTTTTGCAGAGACTATCTCCGCGATTCGCCCCTGTCCGATGACACTATAGCCGTCGCGTCCGAGACCTGTATCCATGAGAAGAGCCGTGATGTCCTTCAATCTCACGGACTCACGGTTGAGATAATATTCACTTTCACCGTTTCTGTAATAACGGCGGGAAATGGTAACTTCCGGAGCGTCAATATCAAAGGTGCCTCCGGAGTTATCAAGAATAAGGCTCACCTGCGCAAAACCTAAGGGGCTGCGCTTTTCGGTGCCGCCAAAAATAACGTCCTCCATTTTTCCGCCGCGCAGAGTTTTACTGCGCTGCTCACCCATAACCCAAAGCATAGCATCGGAGATATTGCTCTTTCCGCTGCCGTTGGGTCCTACAATGGCCGTTATATCTTTTTCAAAGTTAATCACGGTTTTATCCGCAAAGGACTTAAAACCCTGAATCTCTATAGCCTTTAAATACAATTTCTGCACTCCTTGTTGTGGACAGATGGCCACAATAATACAAAATAGAGTATATTACAAAATATCTTCTTTTGCAACGAAATCCACGAGAATTTCTCCGATTTCAACATCCGCACTTTTTACAGTCAGTTTTTCAAGAGAAAATTCCTTAGTTAACGCAATAATATTACTGCGTTTTTGACCTATCATCTGGGACAGGCAGGAGGAGTTCACGCGCAGAATAACGCTTTCTCCCGCCTTTACCCCACGAAGCAATTCACGGGCTTTTTTCAAAAGCACACGGCTTTTGACAATCTCTCCGAGAGCAGGATGATATGCTCCGCCCAAAGCGTCTCCCCCGCTCAGCTCATCACTGGGATTGAGTCCAAGCCTGATAACAGGAATGCCCGCTCTTTCAAATATGGGAAGAATCTCAGCACAAACCTCAGCCGCAGCTTCAACGCTGTGCTCTTCATATTCCCCTTCCCTCCACATATCTGCAAGGACAGTATCGCGAATTATAACAGTCGGATATATCCGAACTGCATCAGGCTTGACAGCGGCAATTTTCTCCGCGCTGAGAATATCCTTTCCCATATCGGAACCGGGAAGCCCGGTCATCATCTGCAGCACAAGGAAAAATCCTCTGTCCTTAATCATTTTTGCAGCCTTTTCCGTATCCTCAGCGGTATGCCCACGCCAGGATGCGGAAAGAACACTATTCACCATAGATTGACTTCCAAGCTCTATGGTTCTTACACCCTTCTCCCAAAGCAATGAGAGAATATCATCGTTTATTGCATCGGGGCGGGCTGAAACTCTAATTGAGCAAATTCTCCCATCCCCAATATATGGAGCAGCGGCATCCAATAGCGCGCACTGCTCATCTTTTGCGATTGCCGTAAAGGAACCGCCATAAAATGCCAGTTCCGCATTTTGACACTTTGGAAGAGCCTCCTCCACAGCCTTTACAACATCATCGGGACAAGCAGGCAAAAGGCTGCCCGAAATGCGCTTCTGATTACAGAAAACGCAGTCGTGGGGGCAGCCCAAATGAGGTATGAACACGGGTATAATGCTTTTTCTCATTACTCGTCCTTCAGTTCTTCCAAGGCTTTTGAAGCGGCATTTTGCTCCGCTTCCTTCTTAGTTCTTCCCTGACCCTGACCTATCATCTCTCCGTTGAGATAAACAGCAGCGCAGAAAACTTTCATATGGTCGGGACCGCTTTCGCTGAGCATCTCGTAGCTGAGGCTTTG
Organism: Oscillospiraceae bacterium; assembly: GCA_015068425.1. Classification (GTDB taxonomy): domain Bacteria; phylum Bacillota; class Clostridia; order Oscillospirales; family Oscillospiraceae; genus SIG459. The sequence continues at coordinate 48,771 of SVKK01000010.1, forward strand.
ACCGTGGAACCTCTGGACAAGCTCCTGCAGCCGGGTTTTATAGTCTCCGCCAGCTGTGGTTCCCAGGTTCTCCAACTTGGGAAGAATATGGTCATCCACGAATTTTTTTGCTACCTCGAAACCTCCGTCTATGTAAAGAGCGGCAATAACAGCTTCAACACAGTCGGCTAGAATACTGGGGCGCTCCCGGCCTCCGGTGAGAGCCTCACCCTTGCCGAGCCGGAGATATTTACCGAATTCAAGTTTATCGGCAACCTCCCACAGACTCTGCTCGCATACAAGTTCCGCTCTCATCCGGGTCATTTTTCCCTCCGGAAGATTGGGAAAAGTGCGGTAAAGATGCATAGCTACAACCATTCCCAAAACGCTGTCGCCGATGAATTCCAGGCGCTCGTTGCTCTGGCAACGGTGCTCATTGGCATAAGACGAATGAGTAAGGGCTGTTACTATCAGCTCTTTGTCATTGAAGCTGTAATTCAGTTTTTTCTGAAGCTCCTTCACGAACTTTTCCCTCCTATAAAGCTAAGAGCTATTTTTTTGCTCAGGCTATGCTGCGCGCAACAAAGTCAACAAGGTCGCTGACAGTGCGGATACCCTTAACATCATCTTCTCCCATTTCGTCGAGGCTGTATTCATCTTCAATGGCAATGCTCAGCTCAACAAGGTCAAGGGAATCTGCGTTCAGATCTTCGAAAATATCGGTGTCCATAGTGATCTCTTCGGCGGGAAGGCCAAACTGCTCTGCAATAATTGCTCTGATGGTTTCAAAAATCATGATCATTTTCCTTTCATAGCAAAAAATTTATTCACTGCGAAGTTTCATATGTTCAATGTTATCAGCAATCTTACCGCTGATATCATTTTCAACAATACTGATGGCCTGCATAACGGCACTGCGAATAGCTCTGGCATTGGAACTGCCATGAGCCTTTATGACGGGCTTTGTTATGCCGAGGAACGGAGTTCCTCCAACCTCATTGGGGTCAAGAAGGCTCTTGATTGCACCTATATCCTTCTTGATAACAAGAGCTGCCAGCTTGTTTTTCATGCTGCAGAGCATAACGCTCTTTATCTTCTTCATAAGGAATTTTGCAGTTCCCTCAATGCTCTTCATAAGAATATTGCCGGTAAAACCGTCGGTAACGATAACATCAACCTTGCCGGTGAACACATCACCGCCTTCAATATTGCCAATGAAATTAATACGGCCTTCCTCGTGAGCTTCCCGCAGAAGAGCATGAGTTTCCTTGCAAAGATCTGTGCCCTTGGTATCCTCGCTGCCGTTATTGAGCAGACCGACACGGGGATTTTCAACGCCACTGATAGCAGAGGCATAGAAGGAACCCATATATGCAAACTGCAGCAGATATTCCGATGTGCAGTCTACATTTGCTCCGCAATCTATCAGCACAACGCCCTTATCTCCGTTGGGTATAACGGGACAGAAGCATGCACGGCGAATACCGCGTATACGTTTTACTATCAGTGTTGCTCCGGTAAGCAGAGCTCCGGTGCTGCCTGCGGAAATAAAGGCATCTCCCTCAGCCTTGCTGAGAAGATTGAGGCCGACAGTCATGGAGCTGTCCTTTTTTCTCCGACAGGCCATTGAAGGTTCATCGTGCATATCCACAACCTCGGTGGCATTCACAACGGAGATATGAGAATTGCCCGCTCCGCCATATTCGGCAAGGCATTCGCGTACCTTCTCCTCAATGCCCACAAGTATTATGTCAACTCCGAATTCCTTCTGAGCTTCAACGGCTCCCTTGACGATTTCAGCAGGAGCATTGTCGCCGCCCATTGCGTCGATTATAATTTTCATTCTCTTTCCCACTTTCTTTTTAACTGATTTTTATGAGAAGATGGGTCTATATCTTTTTTTCTTCCCTGATCTTTTCCAATATCTCAAGGCTTCTTTTGCTTATCTCGGCATTTTTGTTGCGTTTGCCCTTAACTCTGTAACCGAGAGGGGTGATAATGCCGAAATTTATGTTCATTGGCTGGAAATTGCCGCTGACACTGCCGCCGGAAACATAGAGTCCGAGAGCACCCACTGCGGTTTCCTGTGGGAAATCAACAGCCTCTTCGCCAAGAAGTCGTCTTGCAGTTTCTATTCCCACAAGCAGACCGCTGGCGCAGGACTCCACATAACCCTCAACACCCGTCATCTGTCCGGCAAAGGAAATTCTCGGCTCATTTTTCAGCCTGTAGTAGCGGTCCAATAATGTTGGGGAGTTGAGATAAGTGTTGCGGTGCATAACGCCGTAGCGGACAAATTCCGCGTTTTTCAATGCGGGTATCATGGAGAAAACTCTCTTCTGCTCGGGGAATCTCAGATGGGTCTGGAAGCCAACTATGTTATAAATTGTTCCCTCCGCATTATCTCTGCGAAGCTGAACAACGGCGTAGTTTTCCTTCCCATTTCTTGGGTCTATAAGACCGACAGGCTTCAGCGGTCCGAAACGGAGAGTATCCTCTCCCCTTCTTGCCATAACCTCAACGGGCATACAGCCTTCGAAAACGCCGCCATCATCAAAGCCGTGAACAGCCGCCTCCTCGGCGGAGCAAAGCTCGCGCCAGAAGGCAAGGTACTCTTCCTTGTCCATGGGACAGTTGATGTAGTCCGCTGTTCCCTTGTCATAGCGCGATGCATAGAAAGCGCTTTCCATATCAATGCTCTCCAGCATTACGATCGGGGCTGCGGCATCATAGAAATGGAGGTCACTGTCAGGACAAAGTTCGGCAATCTTCTCTGCCAGTGCGTCACTGGTAAGAGGTCCGGAGGCAATGACAACTTCGCCTTCCGGTATCTCCGTGATTTCCTCCTCAACAAGACTTATGTTGGGATGCTTTCTTATATGCTCAGTTACCATTCTGGCATATCCTTCACGGTCAACAGCCAAAGCACCGCCCGCGGGAACGCGGTTGGCGTCCGCGCACTTCATAATAAGACTGTCCAGTCTTCTAAGTTCCTCCTTGAGAAGCCCCACGGCGTTGGAGAGGTCATCGCCTCTGAAGGAGTTGGAGCAGACAAGCTCCGCGAAATCATTGGAAACATGAGCAGGCGTTTTTTTATGGGGCTTCATCTCGCAAAGACGAACCTTTATTCCCCTTTGCGCCAGCTGCCATGCACATTCGCATCCTGCAAGTCCTGCGCCGATAACGGTTACAAGCTGTTCCATATCTTACTCCTTGGCTGCGCTGCTTTTTCTGCCACGCTTTGCAGCAGGCTTTTTGGCAGTGCTTTTCTTTGCGCCGCTCTTCTTGCTCTCGACAGCATCACCCTCGCCGTCAGCGGTCTTTTTCTTATAACCTCTCTGATCCTCGGGAAGGAAGGCGGAGCACTCTTCATTTATGCAGAAGGGCTTTTTCTTACCCTTTCCCGCCATCTTAAAGAGAGTTTTTCCGCAGTCCGGGCAATAGTCCTTCACAGGAACACTCCATGTCATAAAACCGCAGTTAGCTCCCTTTTCGCAGGCATAGTAGGTATATCCGTTCTTGCTGGTTCGTTTGAGTATGCGGCTGCCGCACTTGGGGCATTTGCCGGGCATCTCTATAACCAAGGGCTTTGTAAATGTGCACTCGGGGAAGCCGGGACAGGCCAGGAAACGACCGAAGCGACCGTTTTTCACAACCATCTGCTTTCCGCAGACATCGCAAAGCTCTTCGCTGACTTCATCGGGAACTTTGAGGTGCTTGCCCTCAAGAGCCTTTTCTGCACTTTCCAGTTCCTCGTCAAAATTGCCGTAGAATTCCCGAAGAACGCTCTTCCAGTTCTTGTCGCCGGACTCTATCTCATCAAGGCTGTCCTCCATACGGGCAGTAAACTTAAGATCAACAATGTCCTTGAAATAGTCACCCATAAGAGTGTTGACTACCTCGCCAAGAGGGGTAGGTTTAAGGTAGCGTCCTTCCTTCACCACATACTCACGGCTTGTGATAGTTCCAATGGTGGGAGCATAGGTAGAGGGACGTCCAATTCCCTTTTCCTCAAGAGCCCTGATTAGGGTGGCCTCAGTGTAGCGGGAAGGAGGCTGGGTGAAACGCTGCTCCTTGGCAAAACCAGTGGCAGATACAGTCTCGCCCTCACTAAGATTGGGCAGAGGCTTTCTTATATCGTTTGTCTCCTCGTCACGGCTTTCCTCATAGAGAGCGGTATAGCCGGGGAACTTCACCTCGGAATGATTGGCGCGGAAAACATGTCCCGCTGCCTCAGCATCGATGACAACATTATCATAAACAGCGTTTGCCATCTGGCTTGCGGTGAAACGACCCCATATGAGACGGTAGAGACGATACTGGTCGCCTGTAAGATTTTTCTTCACAAGCTCGGGAGAAAGATAGATGTTGGAGGGACGTATCGCCTCGTGTGCATCCTGAGCGCCGGCCTTTGTCTTGAAAACACGTGTTTTGGAGGGATAATACTGAGAGCCGTAATGCTCCAGTATATAGCTCTTTGCGCTTGCGAGAGCTTCCTCGGAAATGCGCAGAGAATCGGTACGCATATATGTGATAAGACCAACTGTGCCGTATCCGTCAATATCTATTCCTTCATAAAGCTGCTGGGCAACGCTCATAGTGCGCACCGGGGTCATACCCAGACGGCGGGATGCCTCCTGCTGAAGGGTTGAGGTTATAAAAGGAGGAGAGGGAGAGCGCTGCTTCTCACCGCGCTTGACGGAGTTTATTTCAAAGTTTTTGCCTTCAACGGCACTGAGAACTCTGTTAACCTCTTCTTCTGAAGTGAGTTCCAGTTTTTTATCTGCTGTGCCGTGATAGCGGGCAACGAAAGATCCATTATTGGGCGCAATACGCTCGAGATGTGCATCGAGCAGCCAGTATTCTTCGGCCACAAAATCTCTTATCTCGTTTTCTCTGTCAACAACCATGCGGGTGGCAACAGACTGGACGCGACCTGCGCTAAGGCGGGGTCTGCCAAGCTTACGCCAAAGCAGCGGAGAGAGCTTGTATCCCACAAGACGGTCAAGAATACGTCTTGCCTGCTGAGCGTCAACAAGATTAAGGTCAATGTCGCGGGGAGAGGCTATGCTCTCGGTGACAACCTTCTTGGTTATCTCATTGAAGGTTACGCGGCGAGCCTTTTCATCGCTGAGTTCAAGAAGCTCCTTGAGATGCCAGGATATAGCTTCGCCTTCACGGTCAGGGTCGGTTGCGAGATATACGGTTTCGGCGCCTTTGGAGCTTTTACGCAGCTCAGCAATGGTGGCCTCGCGCCCTGCGACGCTCTGATAAAGAGGCTCGAAATCATTATCTATATCCACACCCAGAGTGCTTTTGGGCAGGTCACGAAGATGACCCATTGAGGCGATAACTTTGTAATCGCTGCCCAGATATTTCTCTATGGTCCTTGCCTTGGCAGGAGATTCGACGATCACAAGATTCGTCTTTGCTTTTGCCATTTTCAATTCCTCACTTTGTAATATTCAATGTAAAACGCTTGCCGGTTTCCTGACTGACAAAGCCCTTTATCTGGAGCATAGTCAGTTCGCTTAAAACAAGAGAAGCCGGCATTGCGGAAAGGTCAATTATATCGTCCACATGCATAGACGGCTTAGTCATAACCGCAACTATTTTCAGCTGATTTTCGTTAAGACCCGAAAGTTGGGAGGCCAAATCCTCTTTTCCCGCCCTTCTCACGGGAACACGAAACTTGAAAAATCCCTTTCCGGGCTCATCCTTCAAAGGCTTTGCTTCCTCACTTGGCTGGGGTTTTGTCTCGGGTATATAACGCTTTGGTGATATCTTTTCAGGCCCTTTCTCGGAAATCTTATCCGGGAACAGCTCCTTATATTCCCTCAAAACATCCCAACCACTCATAACAAGGCCTGCACCTTCCTGAATAAGGGTGTTGCTCCCCATGCCTTCCCTTGAATCCGCATTGGAGGGCACGGCAAAAACATCCCGCCCGTTATCGAGGGCGTGACGAACAGTTATGAGTGCTCCGCTGCGAAAGGGAGCTTCGGGAACGACGACTGCGAGGGAAAGTCCTGCAATAATACGGTTTCTTCGGGGAAAAGCCAGCTTGTTGCCGGGGAATCCCGGAGCATACTCGCTGATAATGGCGCCTCTCGCGGCAACATCCTCAAAAAGTCTCCCGTTGAACCTGGGGAAAACCTCGTCTATAGCAGTCCCAAGAACGCCGATAACGCGCCCTTCCGCCATCAATGCCGCTTCTGCCGCACGGGAATCTATGCCCTCGGCAAGACCTGTGCAAATAACAGCACCTTTTGCCGCCATTTCATATGAAATATCCCTTGTAATTTTCTCTCCGTAAAGGCTGCATTTTCTCGTTCCCACAACGGCAATTACCGGCTCGGTATCCACGGAGGGCAGATGGCCTTTAACATACAGCACGCAGGGAGGGTCTGCAATATTTTTCAGACGCTGGGGATAAGCCGCGTCCTGAATTGTGATTATACCTATATTTTTCTCGGCGCAGCGTCCGATTATATTCTCGGCGCCGCGGAGATCCTTATCGAGAAGTTTTGCCAGTTCCTCGCCTGCTATTCCTAATTTCTCGAACTCATCCCCCTGAGCATAGAAAACATTGGCGGGATCATTTCTCCAGTCCAGCAACGCTTTCTCTGTGCGGTGACTCAGGCGCTTTTCAGCAAACCATATCCAATGAACAAGGCTCATAGCATTCTCCCCTTTCAGCGGTTGAGCTCCCACATTACGATGGCAGCGGCAACTCCCGCATTGAGAGATTCGCACTGCTCGTTCATGGGGATTATTACCTGACCGTCGCAAAGAGCAAGAAACGCCTCGGAAAGACCTTTGCCCTCGCTTCCTATGGCAACGGCGGCTTTTTCAAGGCCGATGCGGCGTATGTCCTGAGAAGCTTCAGAAAGAGCGGCGCCGTAAAGCTTTATGCCATAAGCGGAGAGATAATCTCTCATCTCGCTTCGCTCCATGCGAAGCACCTTCTGGCGAAAAACGGCACCCATGGCTGCCCGAATTGTTTTGGGGTTATATACGTCGGCGCAGTCGCCGGTGAGAATAACGCTGTCCATATTAAGGGCATTGGCAGTACGCAGGATAGTTCCCAGATTGCCGGGATCCTGAACTGTTTCAAGAACGAGGCAGCGTCCCGGCTCCTTTTCCGGCCAACAAGGCATGCGGAATGTGAACAAAGCGCCCTGACTGTTCTTGAGAGGAGACGCGTAGTCAATAAGCTCCTGAGAAACGCTGTATTGGCGAATGCCTTCGGGAAGAGCAAAAGCTGCCTCCCCTGCCCAGAGCACGGCAGTTATCTCCACACCCCACATTATGGCTTCACGGAGGAGCTTGATGCCGTCGCAGACGGCTTCGCCATGCTCATAGCGGTAGGACTTGTCGCTGCCCAGCTTGCGGACATGAGCAATTATTTTGTTTTGTCTTGAGCTGAGCTTTTCCATTTTGCCTCCGAATTTGCACATAGCAATAGCAATTATACATTATAATAGTAAAATCATGGATTATACTACACCCGCCCTTACTGTATTGTCAATCGCTATTTAAATGTATATTGTGTAATTTTCTGCGGCCTTGCAGCAAAAAAACAGACTGCGATGATACGCAGTCTGTTTTTTTATCGCCGAAACTCAGCAGTCATAGAAACCGCCGTCTTCTTCCTCCGGCACTTCCCCGATATGGGATTTAGGACTTCCCGCTATATCTCTGTAGAAAGCCGCAATTGCCGCCTGCTGGTATGCCTGCAGAAACAGTGTGGGAATCAAGCTCAAAACTATAACCGGGATCATAAGCAAAACAGCAATCGCAGTTCCGCCTATGCCAACAAGTACGCAGGTGACAAATACACATATAAGCGTGGGTACAATGCAAAGCAGTCCCCAGCCGATAAAACTGAAGTTCAGACAGAAAAGACGCCATTTATTGCCGTCCATCAGCCAACGGGATTTTGTTATGGCCTGCTTTGCGCTCATCTGGGGATTTTCGGCAAGTACATAAGCTGACATCGCATAGCTGAAGCTTTTAATAATTCCCGGAATAACAAAAAGCAGTGACCAAAGGAAGATGAAAATACCTAAAAGCAAATTCAGGCAAAATCCTGCGCCAAAACGATTGAAGCGGGAAAACAGGTCAGAAAACTTTGCCTCTTTCTTATCCACAAGCTTAAGGTTGAAAACAGAATATCCCATTTTTACGGCGCCGCCAACCACAAACTGCGCTATAGTAAGGGCGGAAAACAGCACTGTGAGCACTGCAGCGGCTATTATAATGACGATCCATACTTCCTCTGTAAAGAAATCAGAAAATATACCTTCAATTTGACTGTCTTCAATATTGATGTTGAAGCTGCCACTGTTGCCAAGTGCCATTACACCGCCAAGCAAAGAAGCCATGAATCCTGTAAGCGCCGCAAGCCACCATTTGCTCCTAAGGGAATCACGGGCAATCGCTCTGAAATCCGCTGCTCGTTTCATGTATAAATCTCCCTTCATTTCTATGATATGATAATATCATGCTTCACATATCGACGCAATATCAGGGTCAAAAAAGCACCGTCTCTAAAGACGGTGCTTTTTTGTTTTATTTGATACTGTCGAGAAGAGCAAAGTCTATTTCCTCCACAAAAGCCTCCAGCTTCTCTTTGGTCAAATCAGGCGTGCCGTACTCGCTTTCGGTTTTTTCTGTGTTCGCACTTCCGCTTCTGATAAAAATACACAGGAAACTATTTTCAAACCCGGCAGTTATCATTGACCTCTCCGGTCCGAGAGCAATATGAACGGAGGTGCCTTCTTCGCATACATAATCCCATTCGGTTGCCGATTCAATATCAAAAACATATTCAATCGGTCTTACATAATAACCGTCCACATATCTGCTGAGTTCATAGCAAAAAAATTCTCCTTCTGCGATTTGGCTGACATCGCAAAGCCGGAAGGTTCCTCCCTCATAATATTCGGCACTTACGGGGGCATAGCCCTTTTCCTCGCAGTTTGGCATAAACTCACTAATTCCAAAATGTGAGCAAAGCCCTGTCAACCCATTATCAATGACTATCTTGTATTCCGGAAAACGGAGATTATATTTTTTCAAGATCTCGTCGAATCGGTCTCTCGCTTTTTGGGAGTATGCCATTACTCCTCGATAGTTTTTGTATTCTTCGCTCTGTTCCTCCGCATCCTGCTCATTTTCACCCCAAGGGCAAAATTCCAGATACCGATCCCATTCCGCAGCCGCCTGAAATAAAGGAGAATTATTATACCCCGCTGTAGTGACCGCGGTAGGTCCCCATCCCTCTGGGTGTTCAACCTCCATATCCCGCAGGCTGAAATATTCCGATGCAGCGGCGGTAGCGGACATAGCCAGAATCAGCGCCGCAGCAATACCGATTACCAATCCCCTTCTCCGTCGTATTTTTTTACCTTTCACTTTTTCCGGCATAAATATGGCCGACTGCTCTATGTATTCCTGATTAATAGCGCTCAGCGCCATTGAGATTATTTCCCTTTTCATTCAATCAGCCCTCCCCTTCCAGTATTTTCTTAAGCTTTATTCTCATTCGATGGAGACGCTGAGAAACAGTGTTGTAACCCATTTTCGTCATCCGCGCAAGCTCGGTGATAGAGTCTGCATACCAGTAGCGTCGGACAAAGATAAACCTATCCTCATAGGGCAAAGACTCCAAAAAGCGATTTATGGTTTCGGAAAGCTGCCGCGCAGCAAATTCTGCCTCCACCGTATCCGGAACAGAAATGCAGTAGGAAAGCTCCTCCAGTGCGGCATCATAACTGCTGTTTCTTTTTTGTGCCCTGTCAAAATGGAACCTTTTCAGGGCAAGGTTTCGGGCAATTCGGCACACATAGCTTCGAAGCTGCTGAGGCCTCTCCGGCGGTATTGCGTTCCATACTCCCAGCCAGGTGTCATTTACGCACTCCTCGGCATCGCTTAAATCACCCAAAATGTTTACAGCCACCTTCCCCACTGCCGCTCCGTGCTTTGAGGCCAGTTCAGCTATGGCTTGCTCCGAACGATTAAAAAACAGCTCGATTATCTCGTTATCTGTCACAGATAATCCCTCCCTTCCCTCTTATAACCATATACTACGGATAAATGAAGCATTTTTACATATTCAGGAAAAATTTCAGAATGATTTTTTATGTTCCTTTGCACGCAGCACTTTTCGGTATTTAGAAATGCAAAAATCAACTGCGCCGCTTCCAAAAGAAACGGCGCAGCCTAACGTTATTCTGTTTTTACTTTACTGGAGTGAAAGTACCGTCAGCATTAATGGTGGCAGTAAAGCCCTTGGGGTCGGCCCATTCAAACATACCGGGACCGCTGACCATGGCTCCGCATACAACAGTGTCACCGTCGCGGGTATATTCGGTGCCTTCATAGCTGAGCTCACCCACGAAATCATTAACCTCAGTCAGCACATAGCTTCCGTCAGCTTTAAGAACAAGTGTCCAGTCAATGCTGAGACCGAAGCCGTTAACCTCGGTATAGGTATAGCTGTCTCCTTCTGCGGGGGCTGCGCCCTCTGCCTTTTCAGGAGCATCGGGAACTTCTGGCCCCTCAGCGATAGCAGGAGCTTCCTCCTCGGCTACGATGCCGCCTGCAAGAGAGTGGACCCACTGGGCAAAGCTGCCGGTGGACTCGCCTTCATCGGAACCGTGACCCATAGCCCACACGAGACCGTAATCAACGCTCTCTGCGCCAGCCATTTTTGCGGCAAGGCAAAGGTTGTAGGCAACGGAGAAGCTGGTGTGCTCATCGCCGGTGCCGTTTCTGGTGCGCCAGTGGGGAGCAAAATCCGCTTCCTGCTCACCTGCTGCCACATCCAGCATAATATGGGTGGAGTTCATCAGATATGTTTGATTTGCAATATCCTCGCGGTTTGCCTGCTGGATGAAGGTGTCAACCATTTCAGCGTCAAAGCCTTCCAGAGCGGAATACTTTTCATAGTTTTCTTCCAAAACCGCTGCAACAGAGGCAGAATAGTAAACCGCTTTTTCCTCGGGAGTACCGAAAGCGTCATTTTCGGCGCTCAAATCGAAGGTATCAAAGCCGGGAATATCCTTGTTGCGGGCAAGCTCGGTTCCCTTGAGGAAACCGTACATATCGGTAATGGAGTAGCTTCCGTCTTCGTTTTCCTTGAGCCAGGAATCCGTGTTAATATAACTGGCAAAGAGGGCATCTACGCTGTCAAAGGTTTCGCCGGGAACGGAGTTTGGACCGAATCCCTTGTTAGGCTCGGTGAAGCTGAAGCTGCCGTCATCAGCTGTGGAATATGCAATCATGGCGTTAAGAGCGTCGCTCATGTTCTCAAGAATCTGATCATAATAGCTTCCGCTGCGAAGATTGGGAGTTCCGTCCTCGTTCAAATCAAAGCTAAGCGCATTTCCTTCGAGATCAACAAGACCCAGCTCATTGATATACTCGCAGAATGCAAGAGCAAGATCGTTCTGCAGTTCAATCTTAAACTCATCAAAAGTTCCGCCGCCGCCGAACATTCCAACAAATTCGGTTTCGCCGCAGTCGTAACGCATCCACGCATATGCAAGGTCAGCATTGTTTATATCGGTGATGGGGCAATAGCACATGCAGCCGAACACATCATCATCAATGGTGGAGGTATAAACATCAGCTGCTTCATCATAGAGAATACCTGCCGCGCCGTTTTCATAGAGATAGGAGTAATATTCGTCCATATTTCCGCTGGCGCCAAGAATGGAGCTCATCTGTCCGCCGCCGGAAGTGCCCACAGAGAAGATGAGTTCTTCATCGCCGGGAATAACTTCTCCGTTCAGGCGAAGAGTGCGCACTGCACTCTTAAGGTCTACAACCGCGCAGGGCATTTTGCCGTTTTCACCGGCATCGCGGCTGCGTGCTCCGCAGTTGACAAATACAAAGCCCTCTGCAATATATGCTTTTTCAACGTTTCCGGGCTTACTGCTTCTCCATCCGGAGCAGTTATTCATAAACACAATTGGGGCAGATTCCGCATCATAGCCGTTTATCTCGCCACCATCTATGTATGCGGCAGGAACATAGATATTCATATACTGAAGATCATCACGAACCACGTTGGTGCAGAATGCAACATTGGTAAGCTCATAATAGCTTCCGTCGCTGCTGAGTACCCACTGAGGATCTGAAATTGTTAGCTTCTGTGCATTCTCGTCAACGATCTCAGTTTCTGGTGCAGGCTCCGGAACAGGTGCAGACGAAGGAGTAGGCGTGACTTCAGGTACAGTATTTTCAACCTCCGAAGCGCAGGCGCAGAGAGAAAACACCATCAAAAGCGCAAGCAAAAGGGCTGTAATTTTCTTCATAGAACTTTCCTTCTTTCTAAGTTTTTGCGCAACAATTATAACACCTCACCAATTTCATATGCAATAAAAGATATATTATTAACATAATTGGCAAAAAATCGTCAATCGAACATCAAATTAAGGTTTTCAACTGTTACGCATAAAAAAGGAACTGTGAAAATGCACAGTTCCTTTTTTTGCCTTATGAGTGTTTTTTAATCAACAAAGAAGAAGCAGAGCAGCATTTATTATATCGGCTAAATCATTTTCCGTACTCACAAGCGGCTGAAAAGAGAACTAAGCCTGCGGCGCTGAATAAAAGCCCTCCCACTATGTCCGTAAACCAATGCACACCGCTGAAAAAGCGTCCAAGCACCATAAAAGCAGTGAATAGAGCGCATACGCAGTTTAGCCCCCTGCGGGCCTTTGGTTTTGAAATAATTCGGCGGAAAACCATCATAGCGCTTGGGAAGACGCAGGCGGCAAGCATTGTCGTTGATGAGGGATATGAGCCTTCCAATATGCCATTTATAAGAACCGGGCGATAATTGATGACACAAAACTCAAAGAAGGTATATGCGCCAAAAACAAGGATATAAAATCCCCCGAGAGCAAGGATGCAGCAATCCACTTTTTTCAGGCTTTTCCTTTTGACCCACTGTGTAAGCCCAAGCAGGGCAAAGCCGAAGGCCACTGCTATTGCTGCCACACCCGCCCAATCCGTTATGGTATACAAGATCATATTCACACCCACAAGAGAATGTACGGCTTCGTTTATCCCTCCATAGGCCACACGGGAGCCAAGAGGACCTATTAGACGCAGATCCACAAAGCGGAGAGATAATGTAAAAAGAACGAACAGCACAAGAAGAAGCAGTCCCGTAATAAGTTTGATTTTTAATTTCCTTTTCATCCTCTTCTCCTTATCAGCATTACCGCGCCCCTAATAAGCAAGAGGGTGAAAAAGAAAACGGCGGGATATGGCTGGCCTCCTATAATAAGCAGAAAGACAGCAGCTATATTAAAGACAAACCCCGTTTTCGAAAAAATTGTTCCCGGCCGCTCCCCTTCTCCTGCGCAAAGCAAAATCTGAATAATGCCGCAAAGAGCCATCACTAAAGGCAAAGCCCAGTAAAGCAGAGCAAAGCTTCCCGTAAAGTTATAAAGAGCAACGGAGTAGAAAATCCCCTCCGCTTCAACCTTATACAATGGAAAAAACAGGCTCAAAAGAGCGGAGATGCCGAAAAGCGCGTCGGTTTGCAGAGCGAATCGGTCTATATTTCTCCTGTTCTCTCCTTCGGCAACAGTGATGAGTTCCTCCGCCCGAAGCAGCTCATCAAGAGAAACTCCGAAAACTTTTGCAATCATTTTCAGTGAATCCATCCCGGGCATTCCTCGTCCGTTTTCCCATTTGGAAACAGCCGTCCTTGAAACAAAAATCATTTCCGCAAACTGCTCCTGCGTAAGTCCCCGTTCCTTGCGAAGGGTTTGGATTTTTTCGGATAAGTTCATGAGCTCATCCCCTTTCAGCAATCATATTAGCCTATTCCAGCAAACATGGAAAGGGCCGCTCCGTCACATAGATAGTTTCCGGATGAAAATTTTAGCGTGAGCTCCGCTTCTCAACTCTCTTCACAATATTCAAGCGAAAACTTTTACGTTATGTAAACTTGTAATATTATAACAAACTGAAAACGAAAAAAGGATTGCGCAAATAACGCAATCCTTTTCTATTTTATTGACTTTTACTCAGTCAGGGGTTTCATTGTGGGGAACAGAAGGACGTCGCGGATGGAGTCGCAGCCGGTGAGGAGCATAACGCAGCGGTCAATGCCCATACCCATGCCGCCGGTGGGAGGCATGCCGTACTCCAGAGCAAGGAGGAAGTCCTCGTCCAGCATCTCGGTTTCATCGTCGCCACGCTCGCGCTGCTCAACCTGCTTCTCAAAACGGTAGCGCTGGTCGATGGGGTCGTTGAGCTCAGAATAAGCATTTGCCAGCTCGCTGTGGCAGATGAAGAGCTCAAAGCGCTCGGTGAGGCGGGGATCAGCGGGGCTGCGCTTGGTCAGGGGGCTGACCTCAACGGGATACATAGTGATGAAGGTGGGCTGGATAAGCTTCTCTTCAACGCGCTGGTCGAAGCAGGCGTAAAGAGCGTTGCCCCAGGTCTTCTCAGCTGCATCGGCAAGTTCAACGCCGATGGCCTTTGCGGCGGCAACTGCCTCGGCATCATCGCTGATGGCGCCAAAGTCAATGCCCACATATTCCTTAACAGCGTCAACCATACTAAGTCTTCTCCAACCGGGAGTGAGGTCAACGGTCTCGCCCATCCACTCGACCTGATAGGAGCCGAGAATTTCCTTTGCTGCACCGGAAATAACGCCTTCGGCGATATCCATCATATCATGGAAATCTGCATAAGCCTCATAGAGCTCAACAGTGGTGAACTCGGGATTATGCTTTGTATCCATACCCTCATTGCGGAAAATGCGTCCGATTTCATAAACACGCTCAATGCCGCCTACAATAAGACGCTTGAGGGGCAGCTCGGTTGCGATACGCATATACATATCGATATCCAGAGTGTTATGGTGAGTGATGAAGGGACGGGCAGCAGCTCCGCCGGCGATGGTGTTGAGAACGGGAGTTTCAACTTCCATATAGCCTCTGTTGTCCAGATAGCTGCGGAGGAAACGGATGAACTTGGAGCGTATATCGAAGTTACGGCGGCTTGCGTCAGACATAATGAGGTCAACGTAGCGCTGGCGATACTTAAGCTCAGTGTTGGTCATTCCGTGGAACTTTTCGGGGAGAGGACGCAGGCTCTTGCTGAGAAGGGTGACCCTCTCTGCGTGGACGGAGATCTCCTCGGTCTTGGTTTTAAAAACAAAGCCGGTGATGCCGACGATATCACCGATATCATACTTGCGGAAATCGGCAAATTCGGTCTCGGAAACAGAGTCCTTCTTGATATAAAGCTGAATCTGTCCACGGTCATCCTTGATGTGGCAGAAAATAGCCTTGCCCATACCGCGCTTGGACATAATGCGTCCTGCTACGGATACGGTCTTACCCTCAAAAGCCTCATAATCGCCCTTGATTTCTGCAGAGAATGCCGTGCGGGCAAACTTTGTAATCTGGAAGGGATCGCGGCCTTCTTCCTGAAGACCCTTGAGCTTATCGCGGCGGATCTGCAGCAGCTCGCTGAGATTTTCTTCCTGAGGGATGTTCTTTATCTCTTCGCTCATTATAAGCTCTCCAATCAATTGTTGATTTCCAGTATCTCGAACTGGAGCTGCCCTGCGGGAGCATCAACGGTGATGATCTCGCCTACGCCGTGACCCAGGATACCGCGGCCAAAGGGGCTGTCGCTGGAGATGCGTCCGGACATAGGATTGGCTTCCTGAGAACCGACGATCTGATACTCCTCAACGATATTTTCTTCTATATCTCTTACCTTTACATGGCTGCCGTGACCAACCTTGCCAATAAGGCGAGTGGCTTCGATTATCTCGGCATTTTCAATAAGGTTTTTTATCTCTGCAATCTTGGAATAAAGCTTGCCCTGTTCGGTTTTTGCTTCATCATATTCGCTGTTTTCAGAAAGGTCACCAAAGCTTCTTGCTTCCTTGATCTGCTCGGCTACTTCCTTTTCCCTGACGGTCTGGAGATATTCCAGTTCCTGCTTAAGCTCGTCAAGGCGCTCCTGGCTCATTTTGAATCTGTTTTCGTTACCCATTACAGTCTTCCTTCCGATGTATTAATATAAAATTTATTCTTTGAAAAACATTAAATACCAATCCTGTATTATAAGTGCAAGTTTGCTTTATGTCAAGAAAGATATTCAAGTGCCTTTTGAAGCTGCCTATCCTCAAAATCAATAATTTCCACCTGAATATCAGGAATAAGTCCGCCCTGATCGGCAAGGCTCACCCTATTGGGTGTGAGGTAATTGCGGGTAGAAATATGGACAGCACTGCCATCATCAAGACGAAAGGTCTGCTGGCTTCTTGCCTTCCCGGTGCTGGGCATTCCTATGAGAGAAGCATACTCATATTCCCGTAAAGCGGCAGCGAAAAACTCCGCTGCAGAATAGCTGTTCTCATCTATAAGAACCACCATAGGCATATTTACGCAGTCTTCGTCGGAGTAGAAAATCTCTTCCTCCCCTTCGGCACTGACACTCACAAAAATCTCACCCTCTGGCAGAAGATAATCCAGAAGCTCGGTAAGCTCAAAAAGCTGACCTCCCGGGTTCGTTCTTACATCAAAAATCATTGATGCTGCCCCTTGCTCCACAAGATTTTCGAAAGCAGTGATGGTGTCTGCCGCGGCGCCTTTTTCAAAATTGGAAATTCGAATATATCCAATATTGTTCTCCTCCATACGGAAGCTGACAGGACTCGTATACACAATCTCGTTGCTTATGACTGCCGTTTCGGACATCCCATCCGGATTGAGAAATACTATCTCATACTCGCCGCTTTGAGATTTAATAAGGGCGCTTATCTCGCTTATTTCAAAGCCTGCAAGACTTCTTCCATTCACAAGCGTAAGCACGCAGCCAGCCCGAATGCCTGCTCTTTCCGCAGGAGAATCTGCAACAACGCTGACAACATAGGCGCCTCTTCCCTGTTCATCAAGGGTGACACTTACTCCTATTCCTTTAGTCGAGTTCTGACTCCTGTCAGTATAGGCGGCATATTCTTCAGCAGTCATATAGTAGCTCCAGCGATCTCCGGTGCTTTCAACAATAGCCTCTGAAACCTCATCCGCTGCAGCGCTCCAGTCAACATCGCCCACATAAAGCTCATCCACAATGCGGCGAACAGTATTGACTTTTTCGATAAACGCGAGACCTTCCCGTCCGCCAACACCGTTAATAAAAAGCACTGTAACCACCGCAAGTGTTGCAATGGATGTTGCGAAGCAAAGAATGAATGCACTCAAAAAATTATGTTTTCTGTTCAATAATAACACCACTCAAATGAAAAGTACGTAAAAACCTGTATTAGTATAGCTCAAAAACGATGAAAAGTAACTGCCCGACTGCGAAAACAGTCCGGCAGTTACTTTATACAGGTCTCTCATCATGCTGTGGGAGAGAATGAAAATCCTATATTATAGAAACTCAGAGGGTCAACGCAGCCGCCCATACGAACTTCGAAGTGGAGATGGGGACCTGTGGACCATCCGGTTGAACCGACATAACCAAGAGTCTGTCCGCGGCTTACATACTGGCCGGCAGAAACAGCCATAGAGCTCATATGAGCATAAAGAGTTGAGTTGCCGTCAGCGTGGTAGACAACAACATAGTTGCCGTAAGAAGAGCTGTATTCAGCAATGCCGACGGTACCTGCCTGAGCAGAACCGATGGGAGAGCCTGCGCCAGCCGCAACGTCAACACCTGCGTGGAACTTAACTGTTCCGAAAATGGGGTGAACGCGGTCACCGAAGGCGCTGGTTATATAGGTGGAGCTTACAGGCCAGTAGTAGCCGCCGCCGGTATTGGTGCCGATGCTGGGAACAGTGCTTCCTGCGCCGCCAACTGTGCCACCGCCGTAGCTGGGACGCTGCTGCGCAGCCTGCTGAGCAGCCAGCTCCTTCTGCTTTTGCTCAATCTTGTTGTTTACCTCAACCTCAAGAAGCTGATTCTCATTATAGGCATCGGTATAGGCATCGATGTCGTCCTCCAGCTCCTGAATCATGATGAAGGCTTTCTCGATTTCCTTTTCAAGCTTTTCCTTTTCAGAAAGAAGTTCTTCCTTCTTTTCTTCCTGCTGCTTCTGGATAAGCTCATACTCAGCCTTAACTTCTTCAACAAACTCACGGGCGGCAATATACTCCTCCTCAAGAGCCTGGTCATACTTCATGATATCCAGAATATCATCCAGACGGCCAAGCATTTCGGAGATACTTCCGGCCTTGAGTATGTAAGAAAGATAGGACCATGAGCTGTTTTCTTCCATTGCTCTGACACGTCCGCAGTAAATATCAAACTGCTTTTCCTCAGCAGCAACGGCCTCTGCCAGTTCAATTTCCTTATCGGAAATCATTTGCTCATAAACTTCGATCTGCTCGTTGATGATCTCAATTTCCTGACGGTTGAGTTCATTCTGTTTGTCCAGAGCCTCTTTGCGGGCGATGACAGAAGCTTTTTCTTCCTCAAGCGCTGCCATTTGCTCAATAACAAGATCCTGCTGGTCGCGGATTGCCTGGCGTTCATCTTCAAGAGCATCTATATCCGCCTGACTTATAGCGCCGACAGAAAAGCTGCCCACACCATAAAGCAAAAGTCCGAAGAGCATTACTACCGCAAGGATAATACAGACAGTTCGTACAAATTTTTTGTTAGACATAAAATCCTCCTTTGAGGGGAATAGGTAAAAAACTATATCAGACTTTCAGATAGTTTCTGATGGCAACGCTGCTTCCAAATACACCGACGATAAGTCCGATTCCCAGGAAAACAGCCAGCATAGGCCAAAGAAGAGTCTGGAATGCCACAACGCTGACAAGAGTTCCAACAAGGCTTGTCATAAGCTTTTCGGTAACAAGGCTGTAAAGACCCCACTGCGCGAAAAATGCAATAGCTCCGCCCAGAAGGCCAAGGATAAGTCCTTCAATAACAAAGGGGAAACGAATAAACGCATTGCTTGCGCCAACCATCTTCATAATTGCAATCTCTTCCCTGCGGCTGTAGGTAGCCAGCTTGATGGTGTTGTTCATAATGAACACACTGACAACAAACAAAATTGCAATAATGATAAGAGAAACAACACTTATTACGTTGCGGACAACGATGATAGCCTTGCCTATTTCAAGCTCAGCACCCACATCTGCAATACCGTTGACAGCTTTTATATCAGCTGCGGTGTTCTCCATAAGCGCCAGATCCTCCAGATGGATCGCATATCTGTGGCGGAGGGTGGTATCCGGCAGATCGTCAAATCTGGAATCGTCATCATACTCAGCCTTGAAGTTTTCGAACGCTTCCTCGCGGGAAACGAAACGAACAGAGCTGATATTACTGATCACCTCAAGGCGATGCTGGATATCCATAGCCTCTTCGTCGCTTAGTTCTTCGTCAACGAATGCAAGAATCTCATTGTCACGCTCCATCTCGCTTATCATCTCGTTGATGTTGAAGCTGAGGAGAGAGAAGCTGCCCATAATAAGGAGGCAAGCTACAATTATGGTCACGGACGCAAAGGACATAAATCCGTGAGTGAATATACTTTTAATACCCTCTTTAGTGAGGTGAAAGAGTCTGTTAAGCTTCATATGCGTAATACCCATCCATTCCGTCACTGACTACACTGCCTGCTTCAAGAGAAATGACACGCTTGGAGAAGGCGTTTACCAGTTCCTTTTCGTGGGTCACAACCAAAACGGTGGTGCCCAGTTCGTTTATCTTCTGGAGCAAAAGCATAAGCTCAAGGCTCTTTGCGGGGTCAAGGTTGCCGGTAGGCTCGTCCGCAATAATGATGCGGGGACGGTTGACAAGTGCTCTTGCAATAGCAACACGCTGCTGCTCACCGCCGGAAAGCTCCTGAGGGAGACGCTTTTCACGGCCTTCAAGGCCAACAAGGGCAAGAACATAGGGTACTCGCTCGCGGATTTCCTTCTTTGTTGCGCCAACAACATGCATTGCAAAGGCAACATTATCATAAACGGTTTTATCCTCGATAAGACGGAAATCCTGGAAAATAACGCCGAGAGTGCGGCGGAACTTGGGCAGCATGCGGCGGCGAATACGGGTAAGGTCATATCCGTTAACGCTTATCTCACCCTCACTTGCCTTAATCTCACCGGTAAGGAGCTTGATTATAGTGGTCTTGCCACTTCCGGAAGGACCGACAAGAAAAACAAACTCGCCCTCACCTATGTTGATATTAAGGTGATTCGCAGCGACAGTTCCGCTGGTTTTATAAACCATTGAAACATCGTTCATTGATACCATAAATTACATTCCTCCATTTTACTGGACACAATCTACAGGCAAAAAGCATCAAATTTGCTTCCTGAGACGTGAAATTTCAAAATTAATACTGTTTATTCTGGGAATTGAGATACTTTTTGACCATAAGTGCTACCTTAAAGATAATTGCGTGGTCGAACTCACGCAGGTCAAGTCCGGTAAGCTTTTTGATTTTCTCGAGACGGTAAACAAGAGTGTTTCTGTGCACAAAGAGCTTTCGGCTGGTCTCGGAAACATTCAGATTGTTCTCAAAGAATTTGTTGATGGTGAAAAGGGTTTCCTGATCAAGGCTCTCAATGGGGTTTTTCTTGAAAACTTCGGAGAGGAACATCTCGCAAAGAGTAGTGGGAAGCTGATAAATAATACGTCCCAGACCGAGATTTTCATAATGGATGATGCTGTTATCATCATCGAAAACCTTGCCTACTTCAATTGCAACCTGAGCTTCCTTATATCTGTCGGCAAGCTCGCGAAGATGGCGTGCAGTGGTTCCTATACCGATAACAGTTTTGATCCCAAGCTCCTTGACCATTGCGGATTCAATACCCTGAGCAATTGCAAAAAGCTCAGTGTTGTCATGGGAAGGAGCCATTTCCTTGATAAGAACAAGGTCACTCTCGGAAATAGAGAGAACGAAATCGCGCTGTCTGTCAGGGAAAAGGTTCTGAAGAAGCTCAATCGCAGAAACATCGCTCTTGCCAACCTGGCGGATAAGGAAAACAACACGGTAGATATCCGCCGCGAAGTGAAGTTCCTTTGCGCGGACATAAACATCACCGGGAAGAATATTATCAGAGATAATGTTCTTTATAAAGGTAGATTTATCGTGCTTTTCCTCATAGTTGGTCTTTGCCTCAGCCATAGCAACAGATGCAAGAACGCATACGCATCTTGCAATTGCGTCGTGTCCGTCCACAAATACGGCATAATCGAACTGGGAGTCTGCACTTCCGAAAATCTTGTATGTACGGGCAGAGGTGGTATAAACCTGATCGGGAGCATCGTCGGATATGCTTGCAACATCCTCAAGAAAAGAACCGATGAGGCTCAGTTCATTGCAGGCAACAACAAACCCCTGATTATTGACAACGCCAAAAGTTCGGTCCGTTGCGTCCTTCATCTGTATAATAACGCTCTGAAAAATTCTGTTAGACATAATATGTCCTCCCTATATACTTTGCATCATGCCATAAAACATGAATACGGCAAAATTTATATACATTTTACACTAAATCACATAATACAATAATGATAAAAAAATTTCAATAGAATTTGTGTATTTTTTCGACAAAACATTAAATTTATCGTTAATAATGTTAAATTTGGTGCTGTTTTTTTGTGCTTTTCATCAGCGTTCCCAAAAATTTATTCGGTTTTTCATCAAAAACCACATATTGGTTATTTTGCCGACTCCGTCATTTTTCATAATTTACATAATATTCTAAAAATAAAATTATTTACCCGAAGCTGAAAATCACTTCGGGTAAATAATTTTATTATTCAAAAATTTTCTTTATTTCATCTTCGTCCAGTTCTTTGAACTCTCCGCTTTTTAGATTAGGGTCAAGACTCAGACCACCGATACTCAGGCGATGAAGAGCCGTCACATGCTTACCTCGGGAGGCAAACATACGCTTAACCTGATGATATTTTCCTTCATATACCGTGGCTAAGCCAACGCTGGGACGATCAATTTCAAGATGCGCACTCATACATTTTGTGCCATCAGAAAGAACTATTCCCTCTTCAAAAGCGGCAATATCGCTTGCATCAAGCACACCTGTAACAGCAGCTCTGTATACCTTTGCAATATGACGTTTGGGAGAAATTATACTGTGGGAAAACACTCCGTCGTTTGTCAGAAGAAGCAGACCCGTGGTATCCTTATCAAGCCGTCCCACCGGAAAAAACTCCTGCTTTCGCAGGTTTTCCGGAAGAAGATCGATGACTGTTTTCTGTTGGCTGTCCTCAGTCGCGGACAAAACACCGTTCGGCTTATTCATCATAATATAGCGGTTTTTTCTGTAATCCAAGCTCTCGCCGTCAATATAAACGACGACACTATCAGCGTCAACCTTCATTTCTGCAGAATAAGCAATGATGTTATCAACTCTTACTCGTCCGGCCTTAACCAAATCCTTTGCCTCTCTGCGTGAAGCGCGTCCTGAATCCGCAATTAGTTTATCAAGTCTGATAAGCGCCATAAGACCACCTCATTTATTAATCATTTTTATATAATAGCATGTTTTGTCCGGAGTTTGAATAGTTTAATACAAAGGAGGGACAAAAATGTTTATATACACATTAAAATTTGACCGTAAAAAAGCCATTTTCATCGTAATAATGGCTGCGCTTATCCTGTTTGGTATAATAATGCTTGTCACTATAGATGCACCGGAAAAAGCAGAAACATCAAATGCAAAAATTTCAACGGATGAGAAGGGGGCCAACTATCTTGCATCTCTTGGCTGGAAGGTTGAACTGCCGGCTTTGAACAAGGAAACAGTTCTTATTCCCAAAACATTTAACGACATATTTGACAAATACAACGCACTCCAGCTCAGTCAGGGCTATGACCTTAAAGAATATGCCGGTAAGGAAGTAAATCTATATACATACAAGGTCACAAACCACAATAGCAATGACACAGTATATGCACAGCTATACGTATATAAAAATAAAGTTATCGGCGGAGATATTCATTCCTCTTCTCTGGATGGTTTCATGTGCGGACTAAAAAACGCAAATCCGGGATAAGTAAGTATAAAAAAAAAAGCGGCTTGCAAGCAAGCCGCTTTTTTTTTTTCAACTCAAAGAGTTTATCTTATCGTCAAATAAGAATTATTCCTCGACCTCGATGACGACGCCGGAACCAACGGTACGGCCGCCTTCACGGATAGCGAAGCGGAGACCCTTCTCGATAGCGATGGGGGTGATCAGCTCGACCTTCATGTCGACGTTGTCGCCGGGCATGCACATTTCAGTGCCTTCGGGAAGGTTGATAACGCCGGTAACGTCGGTGGTACGGAAATAGAACTGGGGACGATAGTTGTTGAAGAAGGGAGTGTGACGGCCGCCCTCTTCCTTGGACAGAACGTAAACCTGGCCAACGAACTTGGTGAGGGGGTGAATGGTCTTGGGAGCAGCGAGAACCTGGCCGCGCTCGACGTCCTTCTTAGCAATACCACGGAGCAGGCAGCCGACGTTGTCGCCAGCCTCAGCGTACTCGAGGGTCTTGTGGAACATCTCAGTGCCGGTAACGGTGGTCTCAGTGGTCTCTTCCTTCAGACCAACGATCTCAACCTTATCGCCAACCTTAACAACGCCACGCTCTACACGACCGGTAACAACGGTACCACGGCCGGAGATGGTGAAAACGTCCTCAACGGGCATAAGGAAGGGCATATCAGCCTTACGATCGGGAGTGGGGATCCAAGCGTCAACAGCGTCCATGAGCTCCTTGATGCAAGCGTAGTCGGGATGGGAAGGATCGGTGGACTCGCAAACGAGAGCGTTCAGAGCGGAGCCGCGAACGATGGGGGTGTCATCTCCGGGGAAGCCGTAGAAGTCGAGCAGCTCGCGAACTTCCATCTCAACGAGCTCGAGGAGCTCTTCGTCGTCAACCTGGTCGCACTTGTTCAGGAAGACAAGGATGGAAGGAACGTTAACCTGACGGGCGAGCAGAAGGTGCTCACGGGTCTGAGCCATGGGGCCGTCAGAAGCAGCGATAACGAGGATAGCGCCGTCCATCTGAGCAGCGCCGGTGATCATGTTCTTGATATAGTCGGCGTGACCCGGGCAGTCAACGTGTGCATAGTGACGAGCTTCGGTCTCGTACTCAACGTGAGCGGTGTTGATGGTGAT
>SVKK01000031.1 GCA_015068425.1 Oscillospiraceae bacterium
TTGACAACGGGCATGGCCAGAACATTCTCAAGGAAGTCGGCGTAGATGTTCAGCATCTGCTGGGTCTCTTCTCTTGCTTCCTCGGCGGTGGCGTGCATGGTGTGACCCTCCTGCCACAGGAATTCGCGGTGGCGCAGGAAGGGGCGGGAGGTCTTTTCCCAGCGGAGAACGCTGCACCACTGGTTATACAGCTTGGGCAGGTCGCGCCAGGAGTGGATTATATTTGCATAGTGCTCGCAGAACAGAGTCTCGGAGGTGGGACGGATGCAGTAGCGCTCCTCCAGCTCCTCGCTGCCGCCGTAGGTGACCCATGCGCACTCGGGGGCGAAGCCTTCCACGTGGTCCTTTTCCTTCTGGAGCAGGCTCTCGGGGATGAGCATAGGCATAGCCACGTTTTCGTGACCGGTCTCCTTGAAGCGGGCGTCAAGCTCCTTCTGGATGTTTTCCCAGATGGCGTAGCCATAGGGGCGGTAGATGAACATGCCCTTGATGGAGCTGTAGTCGATGAGCTCAGCCTTGCGGCACACGTCGGTGAACCACTGGGCGAAGTCCACCTCCATATCGGTTATCTGCTCAACTTTCTTATCTTTTGCCATTTTTAATGTTTCTCCTTTCGACCGGGGGCCCTTCCCCCCGTCAATTATAACCCATTCATTCTATAATCCTCCGTCAGGATTGTCAAGGGTTCAGACCGGATATACCTGATGCCACATAGCTGAGGTCTGTTCTGGACAGGTGTCATTACACGTCATTTTCGCAACATTAAAATGTAAATTTTTGGCTGTTTTGCTATATTTAGTTAACAGAAAATTAATTGATAAAAATCCGTCAATGTGCTATCATATATGATGTAATGGGGGACTGGCAGAATTCGGAAAGGAGACGCCTTATATTGAAGAAAAAACTGGTTTTAACCCTCCTTTTTGTGGTTTTTCTTGTGGGAGCCCTGTTCGCGGGCTATAAGGTTTTGAATACTTTGCTGGACTATCGCGAAGAGGAAAAAACCTATGAAGATATGCAGCAGTACATACATATAGCCGAGACTGAGCCGGCTGAAAACTATGAAACGGAGGCACCTTCGCCGGAAAACACAAGCCCTCCGCAGCAGGATGCAGAAGAAATTCCTGACCCTCACGCGGGCATAGCCTTTCCCGAGGTGGATTTTGAGGCCTTGCTGGCTGTGAGCGACGATGTGGTGGGCTGGATATATATGGAGGACAGCCCCATCAATTATCCCGTGGTTCAGGGCACGGACAACCATGAATATGTGAAAAAGCTTGCCGACGGCAGCTATAACAGCGCCGGAAGCATTTTTATGGATTATAGAAACACCCGGGATTTAAGCGACAGAAACACGATAATTTACGGTCACCGTATGAATAACGGTTCTATGTTCGGCACGGTGGTTAACTATAAGGATCAGGCGTACTACGATGCCCATCCCCGCTGCTTTTTAATGACGCCGGAAGAAAACTTCGTGGTGGAGTTTTTCGCCGGATATGTGGCGGAGCTTGATGAGCAAGCCTGGAAGCTTAGCTTTGAGTCCGATGAGGAGTTCGCCGAGTGGGTGAATGAGGCCATTGCCGCATCCGATTTCAAGAGCGATGTGAGGCCTGAAAAGGGGGAGCGGATAATAACTCTCTCCACCTGCACCCGCTTCAACGGATATACCAGATATGTTCTTCTGGGTGTGCTGCGCTGAGCATTTCCGCTATAGCGGGCGTTACCCGCCCGACAACACATAAGACTACTTCCAAAAGGAGGATTTAATATGAAAAAGACTGCGAAAAGAGCACTGAGCCTTATTATGGCTATGGTGCTTGTAGTATCTCTGTTTTCCGGATTCACCTTTCCCGAGAACTCCGGTGACGGCAGTGAAGCTATGCCATATCAGGTGGGCGACACCGTTATAAATGACGGAACCACCGAGCCGGAAGGCTTCAAGGCGGAAAATACTTACTGGGCAAGAACCGACGTTCCCGCGTCCAATGTTCTTGTCTGCGAAAAGCACGACCATGAGTTTGCCATGTGCGACGATACCTGCGAAGAGCCTGATCACAGCCACAGCGTGGAGGAAGGCTGCTTTGAGAGCGTGGAAGCTTACACCCTCTGGACTCTTTGCGCCTATGAAGGTCTTGCCTTTGCTCCCGCCCCCCTTGCAGATACCGAATATACCGTTACCTTTACGGCTAAAAGCGGCAGCTCCACCCTGCGCTACGTGGAGATTATGATAACTGACGCCAACGGCGCGACTGTGGACTATGTGGAGATCAACAGAAACGGACGGGCCACCTATGACCTTCCTGCAGGTACATATACCGCAATAATCAGCTATACCAGCGGCAGCTATGTTTATTACGGAGAAGAGACCTTCACCGTTACTGATGCCGATATCCCCGTTGATATAGATGTTACCGCAACCTACGACGCGAATGCGGCCTATAAGAGCACCTACGACAGAACCACCTACTTCAACCACGTGGATATCCGCGTCAAGGGTACTTATACCACCGGCACCACCATCGATCTGACTACCTATAATATCAGACTTGCAAATGTGAGCATATCTGTTGTGAACCCCTCTGAATACAGCAGATATGACTTCAGCCAGCGCTTTACCGATAATTCCGAAACTTACGAATGGCGCAAGACCGGCGTCCGTGTTTATAAGGGCGCTACCGTCAGCCTGACCTGCGATATTTATGACAGCGTTACCGGCGCCATCCTGAAGAGCGGCTTCTCCCACTCCTTCTCCGGCGAGGCTGAGTTCATCAAGGCCATAGCCCAGTGCGATATGCATCAGGGACTGGACTTTATCATCAATCCTCAGGAAATTATCGAGGCTGTTTTCTACGGCGTGAGATATGACTGGGATGTTGTTGATGCAAACGGCGACTATTTTGACGAGCTTCCTGCAGGCCTCGCAACTCTCCCTGCCGCCACAGGCGATATATATGAGGCGGGCGACAGCCACACCATCGACACTCATCACACCGAGGGTCACTATGTTATAGACGAGGCCAACGGCAAGGTCTATACCTTCGACGGTTGGGACTGGTGGAGTCTTGAAAGCGACAACAATCTGAAAAAGAATGTTATTGCCTCTGACGCCACTGATGTGACCGTAAATGAAGAGACCGTTATCTACGGCGTATGGACCGTTACTGACCTTGCAAAGGCAGACAGCCATATCACCATTACCAAGAAGTTTGTGGACAGCGAAGGAAACGCCCTGACCGCTCCTGAGGGCTATCACGTTCTCCTTACCGGCCCCCGGGGCGGAAGCCTTGAGATCCCCATCAGCGCCTTCACCCTTTCCAATGGCGTTTACGGCTATCAGCTTCCCGTTTATACCGACGGTGAGTACACCGTGGAAGAGCATGAATATGAAATTGCCGGATATACCGCAGCTGCAGCTATTGCTGTGAGTGAATCTGCCGATGCCATCACTGCCGACCACGACCATGTCACTGCCGGCGAGGGAAGCGGCAATTCCGACAGCGCAAGCTTCACTCTGGTCCTTGACTATGAAGGAGCCGGTGCCTGTGCCCACATAGGTCAGGTGGACTTTGTGAACACCTATACGAAGAAGACGGGCGAAGCTATCCATAACTACCCCAACCTTGCAATAAACAAGCTGGACGCAGATACCCGCGTGTCTCTCTCCGGCGCTGTGTTCGTTCTCTATTCCGATGCGGCTATGACTCAGGCTGTTGCCACCGGCACCTCCGATGAGTCCGGTTACCTCTACTTCCGCAATCTTCAGCCCGGCATCTATTACCTCAACGAGACCACCGCTCCCGAGGGCTATGTCCCCGGCGGCGCCATCTACCGCGTCACCGTTGCGCTCAAGAATGGCTTCCCCACCCAGATCCTCTCCAACGGCGCATGGTGCGATTATTATGAATACACCATGAGCGTGGAATACTCTCTGGACGGCGGTGTCACTTGGGAAGCTTCCCAGCACTTCTCTCTGGGTACCACCGGCAACCGCTACCGTCTGGCCGCCTTTAATGAAAAGGTCAAAGGTGAGCTTACCATCACCAAGAGCTTCGTAGGCCTTGATGATACCCACATCCCCGCGAGCGTCACCGTGACCCTCACCCGTCCCGACGGCAGTACCACCGACCATGTTCTGAACAAAGAAAACGAGTGGAAGGTCACTCTTGAAGAGCTTCCTTTGGGCACCTACACCGTCAGAGAGACCGCCGCTTCAATAAGCGGTTACAGCTTCATAGGTGTTGAAGGCGCCGGCGAGGTGGAGATAAGCGTAAAGAACCTTCCCAACAACTATGACCCCGCGGATCCCGTTGCGGAGGTCTCCGTGGCGCTCAAAAACAGCTATGAGAAAATAACCAAGGACGTATACGAATGGCCCGAGCTCACCGTTTGGAAGGTACGCGATGCCGACGGCAAAGCCCTTGCCGGCGCGGTGTTCAATTTGGGTGTGTATGAAAACGGCGCTCTCGACAGCTATCGCGGTGGCGTCACCACCGGCGCTGACGGCAAAGCCACCTATACCGATGTGGGTTCCGAGTTTACTCCCACCGAAGCCCCCGAAGTAGGCGACGTGCTGAAGACCTTCCATTTCTACGAGTACATGGCTCCTGCCGGTTACTCCAAGCACGAGGGTGTTTACAAGGTGGAACTGGTGGTGGAGAGCATCACCGAGGCTGCTGAGCCCGATGCAAACAACACTTTCCATAAGGTATACAAGATCGGACTTCGTATCACCGATACATATACAAACGCACCTGTCAATCTTGAAAACGGTGCACTTGTGGTGGAAAATACCAAAAACAGCGGCTCTCTCACCGTTAAAAAGACCTTCGGCGTCAATAACGCCTATATGCCCAATGAGATAAGGGCCACCGTCAAAGGACCTGATGCTTACAGCGAGAGCATCACCCTTAACGCAGCCAACGGCTGGACCGTAACCCTCACCGGCCTTGCACTTGGTGACTACACCGTAGAAGAGCAGGATATTGAAGAGGAGGACGGCAAGGTACTGCATAACGGTCACCTTCTGCATACGGTAAGCAGCGTTACCACCGCAAGCGTAACCCTGGCATCCGGAGTTGAAAACGGCGTGGACCTTAGCGAGCAGACCGCAACTCTGGTCAATACCTATATCAGCGAGGTGAACAATCCCGCCGCCTTCCAGATAAAGAAGGTGGACAGCGCAACAGGGGCTGTTATCACCTCCGATGCGGAGTTTACTCTCTATTCCGACGAGGCCTGCACTCAGGTCGTCAAGGTCGAGAACACCGGAAGCGACGGCATTGCATCCTTCGCCGGCTTCACCGAGGCTGCAACCTATTACCTGAAGGAGACTGCAGCACCTGAAAACTATGTGAGTTCCGATACTAAATGGGAGATCACCGTGTCCCTGAAGGAAGGAGACCCCCAGATAAAGGTCAACCTCTCCACCAATATTTGGGAATCCATTTATAACTGGATAACAGGCGTTGATCCCGACAGCACTTGGGCAGACGGCGTTCTCACCGTTGAAAACACCAAGAAAACCGGTAAACTCACCGTTACCAAGACCGTTGAAGGCGATGTGGAAAATCAGTATACCAATGCCGCATACTCCATAACTTTGGACTGCAGCGACAATAGCCTTGACCAGACCTTCAGCCTTAAGGCCGGCGAAAGCAAGACTATCGAAAATATCCCTTACGGCACCAGCTATACCGTAAGCGAGGACACTACCGGCGCCGCCTTCACTTCCGTCATCAGCGATAACGGAAGCGGCAAGGTAGAAGTCGATGAGATTGCCGTGGAAATCAAAAACAGCTATGTATATATGGAAAGCTGCCCCGGTCTCAACCTGCTGAAGCTCAACGCAGACACTAAGGAGCCGATTGAAGGCGTTGAGTTCACGGTTTATTCCGATGCAGCCTGCACCACGGAAGTAGGCAGCGGCGAAACCGACGCAGAAGGCAAGCTCACCCTCAGCGGCTTCAGCTTCGGCACCGCCACCTATTACCTGAAGGAGACCAAGCAGGCTGAGGGCTACCATCCCAATGATGCGGCATATACCGTAACTGCAGAAACCGCATACACTGTGAAGAACGCAGGCACTGCCAATGCCTACACCGAAAAGGCACTGGTTCTCACTGCCGGTCTTACGAAGTCCGGAGATTCCTACGTTGTAGAAAACACTCCCATCAAAGAAATTGAAATATCCGTGCTGAAAGAGTGGGATGACGGCGGCTACCACGCCCGTCCCGAATCTGTCACCGCTGTTATTTATCGCGATAACCAGGCCTTTGATGAGCAGATTCTCAACGAAGAAAATGACTGGAAGTACAATTGGAGCGGTGCCGCGTATACCGATGAATACACCTGGAGCGTTGATGAGAAGACCGTTCCCGAGGGCTATACCAAGAACGTCACCAATTCCGGCAATGCATGGACTATCACCAACAGCCGCACTCCCAAGGACATTGAAATAAGCGTCGAGAAGGCATGGAATCATAACGGAGGCAAGAACCTGCCTGACTCCATAGTGGTCACCCTCTATAAGGATGACGTGGCCTACGACACTCAGACTCTCTCTGAGGCCAATGGCTGGAAGCATACCTGGACAGGTCTGACCGATGTTTCCGAATGGCGCGTGGATGAGACCCAAGTTCCCACAGGCTATGAGAAGGAAGTTACCTTTGAAGGCTATGACTTCGTTATCACAAACACCCGCACCATAAATGAGATTGAAGTTTCCGTCACCAAGGAATGGGTTGCAAGCGAAGGCGTTGTCCATCCCGAATCCGTTGAGGCTGTACTCTATAAAGACGGTCAGGAATTCAAGACCGTGAAACTCAGCGCGGACAATAACTGGACCTACACTTGGGAAGACCTTACCGATGAATACACCTGGTCCGTTGATGAGAAGGAAGTTCCCGAAGGCTACACCAAGAATGTCACCAACTCCGGCACTGATTTCACCATCACCAATACCTTAAACAGTAAGGAGATTGATATCAGCGTCAAGAAGCTCTGGGCGGGAGCAGGCGCGGCAAAGCCCGATTCCGTAAAGATCGTTCTCTACCGGGACGGTAAGGAGTTTAAGTCTGTCACCCTCAGCGACAAGAACAACTGGAGCTATGTCTGGGAGGATCTCACCGATGAGTTCGAGTGGACAGTTGATGAGCCTTCCGTTCCCAGCGGCTACTATAAGTATGTCAGCAGCGACGGAAATTATAACTTCACCGTTACCAACACCCACGTTGACGTTCCCAAAACCGGCGATAACAGCCAGATTGGTCTTTGGGCAGGTCTGTTCGCCGCCTTTACCGCAGGCGCGGCAGGCATACTCTTCCTCGGCAAGAAAAAGAAAAAGGAAGAAAACTAAAAACTAAATAAAAAAGCGTCGGAATTCAATCCGACGCTTTTTTATTTTTGCTTCGCCGGTTCCTCCTTTGTGTAAAGGGAGGTGCCGAGCTCTACGAGATGGGGGGGATATCTCCTTGTTTTGTTTCGCTCTTTTAAAGCCTCCCTATGATGAGGGAGGTGGCAAAACCGCAGGTTTTGACGGAGGGAGAGAAAATGCAAATACGGGGTGCGAGGTCATCGCCCCTATATGGAGCTCACCTTCTTAAGGCCTTCCCCTTGAGGGGAAGGTGGCTGCCCGAAGGGCAGACGGATTTAAAGCACCCTTTGGCGCGGATATAAAAAACAGCAAAAGGCTCCACAAAACTGTGGAGCCTTTTGCTGCAATAGCATTTTATTGAGATTACAGACCGTACTTCTTGTTGAACTTATCAACGCGGCCGCTGGTGTCGACGAGCTTCTGCTTGCCGGTGTAGAAGGGGTGGCACTTGGAGCAGATTTCAACGGTGATGTTCTGCTTGGTGCTGCCGGTGGCGATAACTTCGCCGCAGGCGCAGCGGATGGTGGTCTGTTCGTACTTGGGATGGATTCCGGGCTTCATAGTAAATTACTCCTCATAATAAGCTGTCTTGAGTACGCCATAAACAGGCATGGTTACAAGACGCAAAATGCATTTTAACACACATCATTCTTTAAATCAAGGGATTTTTTCGAGATTTTTCAATGCTTTTGAGGCTTTTTTCGGGCTTAAACTTCAACGCTGACACCGGGAGTGAGGAAATGGATAAGAAGGGTTTTGACCTTCTTTTGAAAGATGCGCTCAGCGCTTCGGGCATAAGCCCAAAGCTGGCTTTGATAGCGTTTCGCTCTCTCCTGTGCCTCCGAGGCTGAAATGCGATCTGTTTTGTAGTCAATAATGCTCAGACCGTCGTCTTCCTCTATAAGGCAGTCAATAATACCCTGAAGCAGTATCTCTTCTCCCTCAACTTCCTTTCCGAAGCAGTCGGCAGCGTCGCTGAGAAGGGTGAAGCGAAATTCTCTGTGCACCTGCCCTTTGCGCAAGAGGGCGCCTGTGCTGCTTTGGAAAAATTTCAAAAGGCTGCGGCTGTTTATTGCCCCGGCCTCCTCGGCTGTCAGCAGGCCTGCCCCTTCAAGGCGGGAAATTTCCTCCTCCAACTGCCGGGTGCTGGAGCTTTTGTCCAAATCCACATACTGCAAAAAGCTATGGGTGGCGGTGCCGTAGGCGGCGGCAGAGAGTTTTTTGCTTTCGCTGCCCTTGAAAAGAGGACGGCGGAATTCAAATTCCGGCATCTCCTGAATAAGCGACGCCGCTTCCTCCCCGCTGTCGTCCTCATAATCCTTCAAAGCGGTGGCACTGACCTTGGTAGGCAGTTCAACGGCAGAGCTGTAAGGATAAACGAAGTCAAGTTTTTTTCGGAGAGAACTGAGCAATCCGGGCTCAGGCTCAGCCGTTTCCGGGACGCTGACAAGGTTCTCGGCGTTGAGAGCGGCAGGATTTTCGGGGGAAATGACCTTCATATCTATGAAGCCCTGCCCGTCTGTCAGCGCGGCATATATGAGCCAGTGCACGGGAGCGCTGGCGCTGCGAAGCACGGCGGGAGGCATCGGAGAGGCGGCGTTGCCCTGCAGCTTATAAAGGCGGTTTTCCGAGTTTTCAAAAATGCTGCTCATAATAAGCTGCTCTTTTGCGCGGGTCATTCCAACGTAGAGTACCCGCATTTCCTCGCTGAGGGTTTCAAGCTCTATCTGCTTTGCTATTGCCCTATGGGCCAGTCCGGGATATTCTATGCCCCTTGCGCTGTCGGTAATCTTGGGTCCCAGACCGAGTTTGGAGTGGAGCAGGACATGAGAGCGCTCATCAAGCTTGTTGAAGCTGTGACCAAGGTCGCAGAGAAACACGAAGGGGAACTCAAGACCTTTGCTTTTATGGATGCTCATTATGCTCACATGGTCGCCGTCGCCGCTGCGGGGAGGCTCCCTGCCGCTTTCTGCCATGCGGCGCAGCCACGCCACAAAGCGGAAAAGACCGCGGTAACCGGATTCCTCAAAGGAACGGGCAAGCTGGAAAAGGGTCATAAGATTGGCACGGCGCTCCTCTCCGCCGCTCATCGCGGAGCAGATGGCAAAAAGCTCAGTCTCCGTATAAATGCGCCATAAAAGAGCATCCAAACTCAGGTCGGGAGCCGCTTTGCGTATGGAGTAAAGGCGCTGCACAAAGCTGCCGCAGCGTTCATTGCCGTTTTCCGCGGCTGCAAGCAGCGCGGTGTAAAAATCAGAGTTTCTGTCGGCTGCGCGTATGGCGGAAAGCTCGTCGGCACTGAAACCGAAAGCGGGAGAGCGGAGAACGCTTATGAGAGAAACATCCGAGTGGGGGTTATCAATAAGGGTGAGCATATCGATGACGATGCCAACCTCAAGGGAGGAGAAAAATCCTCCTGCCTGACGTGACTGAACAGGTATACCCGCACGGCTGAGCTCGGTGTGGAAAACGCTGCCTTTCCCCCCGGGAGAGCGCATCAACAGGACAAAATCACTCCAGCGGCAGGGGCGGACACCCTCTTTTTCGTGAACGGGCGTTCCGGCGGCCATCATGGCTTTTATTCTGCCGGCAATGAAGCGGGCTTCCAGCGCTGCCTTTTCGGGAGTTTCCTCGCTTTCCTCGCCCTGAGATGGGTCGATGAGACAAAGCTCAACCGCTTTGTCGCTGCCTTCGGGATAAGCCTTGGACGCAAAGCGCAGAGCGGCGTCGTCATCATAGTCCAGCTCGCCCAGGCGGCGGCTCATAATGTTGTAAAAAACCTGATTTGCGGCGTCGAGTATGGATTTGCGGGAGCGGAAGTTTTCCTGCAGCAGTATGCGCAGCGGCTCATCCTCCCTCTCGGCGCAGCCGTAATCGGCATAGCTTTCATATTTTTCCAAAAAAATGGTGGGGTCGGCAAGGCGGAAGCGATAAATGGACTGCTTCACGTCGCCCACCATAAAGAGGTTTTTGCCCTCACGGGAAAGAGCGCGGAAAATCATATCCTGAACGGCGTTGACATCCTGATATTCGTCAACCATTATTTCCCGGTATCGGCGGCTCAGCTCCCGGGCGAGGGGGGATGGCAGTCCCGTTGCCTTGTCCACAAGTATGTGGCAGGCCATATGCTCAAGGTCGCTGAAATCCACAAAAGCTTCGCGGCGCTTTTCAGCGGCGTAGGCGCGGTCAAAGTCGGAGCAAAGGTCAAGCAGTGCCGACATGGCGGGGGCCATAATGTTCATTTCCTGCAGCTGTTTTTCCGAGGAACTCTCAAGAGCCTTGCGGAAAAGTTCGGCGGCTTTTTTGTAGTTGTTGCGGATAGCGGTGACCCGGTTTTTCAGCTCCTCGTCCTCATAGCGGACGAGTCTGCCCAAGCTCCTGAACTTGGCTGGGGGCAAAAACTCTCTGGATTTATCCCAACCCATGTCGAGAGCGCGCACAAAGTCCCGCAAAATGGCGGCATCCTCCATAAAAACCTCGCCGTAGGCGGAGATTATCTTGTCGTCCGCGTTGTAGATCTCCAGCACAGCCTGATCCATGCGTTCCGCCCAGTAGGAGGCGGAGTCCTGAATATCCTGCAAAAGCACCTTTCCCCAGACTGTGTCTGCGGCATCGGTGATTTCGGGAAGGGAGGCGAGCAGTGCCTTCTGCTCCGCTATCCAATCCTCGGGATAGGGGTGGGAACGGATTTTTTCATAAAGGCGGAGAAGTGTGTCTGCCAGACGGCGGTCATCTCTGCCTGCTCCTACGCTGTCGGAAAGAGCCTTGAAGCCTGCATAGCGTTCCATATGCTCGTAGCGGGACTCCAGAAGGCTTTCGCAAAGGGCGCGCTTTGTCTTGTCGGCGCGGTCCTCGTCCATAACCTTGAAGGCAGGAGGCAGACCTATAAGGTGGCAATGCTCCCGAAGGAGGTTTGTGCAGAAGGAATGGATGGTGCCGATGGGCGCCTGATAGCATTTATCCTGCTGGCGGCGCAGACGGCGGTCGGCGGGGTTTGCTGCTGCGGCCTCAGCAATGGCGTCCATAATGCGGCTTCGCATTTCGCCCGCTGCAGCACGGGTATAGGTGATTATAAGGAAGCGGTCGATTTCCTCGTTCTCCGCGGGATCGGTGATATAACGGAGAACTCTCTCTGTGAGGACGCGGGTTTTTCCGCTGCCTGCGGCTGCGCTGACAAGGAGACTGCGGCCGCGCTCTTCAATAGCTTGTCTTTGACCTTCGGTGAACGAAAAGCTCATTCTTCGCCGCCTCCTTTCTCCAGCCTTGTCCAAAATTCTTCAGCCTTGAGTTTATCGATATAACGTATTTTATCCTCCTCGCCTCCAAAATGGCAGGCGGAGGCATAGTCGCAAAACTGACAGGCATTCTCGCTTTGGCTGCGGAAGAAGGGATCAGCCGCGATGCAGCCGCTATGGAGCTGCTTTGCCATTTCGCGGAGAGTGCTGTCTATGTGGCGGCTGAGAAGGCCGAGCCGCTCGGCGCTTGCCAGGCTTTCGCCGGAGTATGCTCCGTTTTTGATGCTGACGGGGATATAAATGGGCTCGTCGGCCTTTTCCATTGCCCGCAGAATATCCTCTTCATTCAGCAGAAGTCCGCTGCGGCGGTGCTGCTTGAGCTTTTCGCCGAGGATTTCCTCGTCGCTCATATCTGCCTTGGAACTGATAAGAACATCCCGGGCGGGGACATACATAACTCCGGCGGGAACAATCTCCTCACCGTAACGCTGGGAGCCGTTGCAGCTGAGGGCGAAAAGGTAGAGCAGCATCTGCAGGCCCATGCCGTACCAAACGTCGGAGAAGGAGAACTTTTTTCTCCCGGTTTTGTAGTCAACAACTCTTATATAAAGCTTACCCTCGTGATAATAGCCGTCCACTCTGTCGGCAATACCTGTGAGGACAAGCTTGCTGTCTCCGTCGCCTATCTCTACGCTGGGCATATTGCTGATCTTTCCGAAGTCCAGCTCGAAATCCAAAGGCTTGAAGTCGCTGCGGGAAAGCTCTGCGGCCATATCGCTGACAACGCTGCGGACATTTTTGATAAGGCGGCGGAAAAGATATTCAAAACGGGGGGATTTTTCGCGGAAATCATCCAGCTTTTCGTGAATATAGCGCTTCACATACTCGTCGCATAGAGAATTCACTGTTTCCGCAGGTACGGAGGAAAAACCACCCAGCTCGCTTATATCCCGAGCCACGTTTTCAAGCACATAATGCATAAAAGTGCCCATTTCTGGAGGCGCGAACTCCGCGCATTGTCTGGGCTTTGCCTTGAGTCCGTACTGGAGGAAATAAGAGAAGGGGCAGGCGGCCATCTTGTCTATGCGGCTTGCGGAAAGACGCAGCTTATCGCCGTAAAGGTCCCGAACGCCTTGCCGGCTAAGTCTTCCGCGGCTGAGCTTGGCGGCGTTTTGAAGCTTAAGGAGCTTTTCTTCCTGTCCGCACTGGGCAAAATACTGCCTTGCGGCAGCAGCCAGGGAACGGGAGCTGCCTTCAATATTGGCTGCGGCCAGCTCCAGTGCGGGAGCTATGGCGCGGGAGCGGCATTCGTCAAGGTCAACGCGGCTGCATTCTATGCCGAAAATATCCTCGAGGCGGCTTATAACAAAGCTGGGCATTGCCTTTCCGCCCTCTCCGTCTGCGGCGCACCAGCTGACATAAAGGCTTTCGGAGGGGAGCGTGAGGCAGTTATATACCAGCGCGAACTCCCGGTAGAGACGGTCGGATGGACTGTCGCCAATATCAATACCCTCCAAAAGAAGCTGCTCTCTGTCATCGTCGGAGAAAATTCCGCGGCCGGGTTCGGTGGAGGGTACGCGGCTGCTGTCGCAGCCAAGAACGATAAGGTGCTTTATGCTGCGCCTGCGCATACGATCCATGTCGCCTGCGGAGACCTTGTCGGCGGAGAGAGGGATGCTTCCGAGGGAATATTTGCTGAGCAGCAGGCAGAAAAGAGAGCCGAAGCTTTCAATATCCATTTCCATATTGCCCAAAACCGCGGCGCATTGCTCCGTTGCCTCCACAATGATTTCCCAAAGCTGAGCATATTCTGCGGCAAGGGTTTCCTGGCCGGCTTCGCGCAGCTGCGCTGCTCTGCGGGAGAGAGTTTCGGGAAGGCGGAGGGCGTCATAAAATTCCGAAAGGGCGCGGCAGTGGTCCTCTGCGCTGACGCCTTCCTTGCCGAGCCTTTGTAAAAGAGCGAGGGGAGCAGCCGCTTTGCGGCGGAGATAATTAATTCTTCTGAGCTTTTCCCATGTTTCATCGCTGTATTCGCCGCCGAAGCCTTCGGGGTGGGCGCGCCAGTCCTCATCCTTTGTCCAGGCGTTTCCCCGCAGAGACCAGAGGAAAACGTAGTTTTCAAGCTCATCGCACTCGGCAATGCTGAGACCCGCCAAGCCGGTTTTCAGATATGTG
The DNA here is from genome assembly GCA_015068425.1 of Oscillospiraceae bacterium. Classification (GTDB taxonomy): domain Bacteria; phylum Bacillota; class Clostridia; order Oscillospirales; family Oscillospiraceae; genus SIG459. The sequence goes on from SVKK01000031.1 coordinate 13,786, forward strand.
AACATATCCTCATAGCTCCAGCCTCCGTTGATGACGGCGAAGGCGGATTGAATGAGGGAGGGAAGGGGCTTTTCAAAAATATCGCTTTTACGGGCGGAGAAAAGGGGCACACCGTAGAGGGAGAAAATGTTTTCAAGGGCGGCACGGTAAGCTTCATAAGAGCGCACTGCGATTGCAATATCCCGCCAGCGGCAGCCTTCTTCCTGCACAAGGCGGAGGCAGTGAGCCGCGGCGGCCTCGCACTCGCCGGTTATGGTGGCGGCGCAGCGCAGCTCAACTGCGCCATCGGCCTTGGCGGAAGCCTTGCCGAAAGCGAAAAGCTGCTGCTCTATATATTCCATAGCTGTGGATGGCTCGTTTTTTACAGCTGTAACTATGCTGTGCTCAATGCCCGAGTTTTCGGCGGCGCGGATTAAGCTGAGGGCGGCGCGGCGGCTGGGCTCAAAAATATCGTGGCCTTCCTTCAGACCGTCGCAGCTGAGACATACGGTCACGGCGCAGCCGCTGCGGAGCATGGCGGATATGATGTCAAGCTGCTGGCGGGTAAAGTCTGTAAAGCCGTCTATAAATATGCGTTTTCCTGCGAAGCTGCTTTTGGAGAAATTTTCCGCAAGAAGGCTGAGCCTGTCCGAGGGGTCGAGGGCGCTGCTGCCGCAAAGGGCGTTGTAGGCGGAGAAAATAAGACTTATATCCCTCAGCTTGTCGCCGAAGCTGTCGCTGCGGTTTTGGGCGCAGTGCTCCAAAGCCTCGGGGGAAACGCAGGAGCTTTTCAGCTCGTCAATGGCGGAGAGCAGGCTTTCCGCAATTGCGGTCTGGCGTCGGGCGGCGGAATAAACCTTCAATCTGGAGCCAACGGCATCCAGGGCGAGAGCCATACAAAGGGCTCTGCCTCCCTGATCAAGGAATTTCTTTCCCCCAAGTCCGCATTCCTTGAGGGCTCTGTGTGCCATTCTGGTGAAGGATAGTACCTCGGCATGGAGGCTGAGGCTGTCGCCGCAGAAGCGGAGCGCCTCCCGCTCGGCCTCGTGGCTATATTGTTCGGGAACAAGGAGAACCATGCCTTTTTCGCCGGAAGATGCAAGGCGGCGGAGCTCTTCCATTACGGCGCCGGTTTTTCCGCTTTTTGCGCGGCCGAGAATGAGTTTAAGCATGCGTAATTCCTCCTTTGTGGTCTTTGACTGATTATATCAAGACTCGTGTCCAATATCAAGGACGCAGGAAATCAAAAGAAAAGGCATCGGTTTTGCTTACCGATGCCTGATTTTTATTTGTTGTTGCCCGGCTCATCCCAGCGCGCGTCGGGAAGGTCGGCGGCGCAGTTGCGTTCGCCGCATATGCGGTCGGTGCAGTTGCTGCAACGCAGGGCCCTGTTTGTGCCCTCCCAAAAACGCTCGGGATGGAGCTGGAAGGTCACTTCCCAAATGGCGAAAATTATAAGAGCCATGGCGCAAAGGCTCCAGGTGTAAACACCGGGTACGAAAAGCAGCGGAGTGAACATCATTATATGGTCCCAGTTGAATATGCGGCAGGTGGTGCAGCAGCGGTTTTTCATAAACCATACCCGGAAGGGACACCAGAAAAGCACGCAGATAATGTCGCATACATAGAAAGCCACGGATATGAGCAGGAGCATTCTTCTGCCTATTATATTTGTGAAATAAAGAGCCGCTATTGCGCCGTTGAGGATTATCCAGACAATTCCGATAAGAATGGTGTCTCTGTTGGATTTCAAGATGAAACGGATAAATTTTTCGTCACTGCGCTGCATATAATCCTTGAGGGGTTGGAATGTGCGCTTGAGGAATTTCTGAGAGCCGGTAGGCCAATATCTTTTGGCAGGGATAAGCTGCATTATCATATCCAGCATCCAGACCACCCACATGATGTGGAAAAAGCTGAAGCGGTCAAAGATGTGGAAGCCGTGCATAATGTCAAACTGCTCCGGCGCGAAAATAATAAGAAGTGCGCTTATCACAAAAATCGCGCATCGCATAATGAATCGCTTATGATAAAGCTTTCGGAAATAGGAGAAGAGCTTTTTTTCTTTCATTAAACAAATTACCCTTAAATAATTATTCCTTATTATAATAACAGACTTTAAGGACAATTCAAGAAAATAATTAAACTTTTTTTCGGAACATTATTCTCCAAAATTCGATACCGGAAGGAGACTATAATGAAGCAGGACAAAGAGGTATTTAAAAGATAATCTGTGAATTTAGCTGCAATATTAACAAGGAGATATAAATATGAAGAAAAAAAGAATTTTGTACATAGCTCCGGTGCTGGCGGCGCTGGTGTTGTTGGGAAGCTGCAATCTTTCCCAGCGACCGAACGCCTCCAAATCCTCGGGAACGGATTTGCCAACACAATTCCCAGCCCAAATCGCGGTCAGCGCTGTGCCTTATGCAGGACCTGATGCGGGGGAGTTTTATAATGCGTCTACGGCGGGTACGCTGCGCTTAGACGGAGCGGGAGCTTATTATCTCTCGGCCTCGGGGCTTTCTGTGTCCGGTACATATTCTGCCTTCGAGGAGGAGATTATTCTTTCAGGAGGCGGGGAGGAAGTGAGCCTGTATCCCAGCGCCGGAGGATATGTGCTCTCCGGTATGGCGGGGATTTTCATTCCGGTGGAGGAAAAAGAGAAGTTTTCAGACTTGGGAGTCATCGCCAAGTCTGACAGGGAATATATAGAAGAGAGCGGGGGAACCTATCGGCTCAGCGACTATTCGCTGCAGCTGGCGCTGCGTTATCCTGCAACGATGGACGCTCCTGAAAATCTTGTTGCCGACGCGGTGGTGATTTGGGATAGAGCCTCCGGCTATGTTACAGGCAGGAATGTAACGGAGGATTTTTCCGGGGAGGCGGAAGACTTTATGTCCGATTATATGCAAAACTATGTGCTTCCCGATTTCCGCCTTCTTTACGGCAAGGAGGGCAGCTTTGAGAGCGTAACTCCTCTCAATGAGGGAATTGCCGGACGTGTCGCTTCGTCGGAGGCGCTTATAAAATCCGGAGACGAGGGGATATACATTAAGTGCATAATGTATACTTCAACTTATTCTGACGGAACGGTGAACTATATATGCAAGAGCTTTTATGTGCCGGAGGGAGATCAGACCACATTAAGCAGTCTGACAAATTCAGTTGTTAATATGACAGCGGTTAGAAGAAAGTAGTTTGCACAGGGGTAAAACTATGGTAAAATAAGAAAAAAGCTCAAAGGAGTTTTGCCCGTGAAAAACTATGATATTCTCCTTTTTGACCTTGACGGAACTCTCACCGATCCGGGTCTCGGCATTACCAATGCGGTAATGTATTCTCTTGAAAAATTCGGACTGCCAATACCTCCGAGGCAGGAGCTTTATAAAATGATAGGCCCTCCCCTCACCTGGTCATATCAGACATATTTCGGCTTCTCTGAGGAAAAGAGCGTGGAGGCTGTGAAGTTCTATCGGGAGCATTACGGCGTTATAGGCCTTCTGGAAAACGAGGTCTATCCCGGAATTCCCGAGCTTCTCAAAAAGCTCCGTGAAGCGGGAAAAACACTGGCCGTGGCAACCAGTAAGCCGGAAAAATTTGCGGTGCAGATTTTGGAGCATTTTGGTCTGGCGGAATATTTCCACTATATCTGCGGCGCATCCTTTGATGGGAAGATAGGAACAAAGCACGAGGTCATCGAATATGCTCTTGAGAAGATGGGCTCTCCCGATAGGGAATGTGTGCTTATGATTGGCGACCGAGAGCACGACATTTTGGGAGCCAAGGCTTCCGGTTTGGGCAGTCTTGGTGTGCTCTATGGCTACGGTGACCGAGCCGAGCACGAAAAAGCGGGAGCGGACACTATTGTTGAAAGCGTGGAAGCGCTTGAAAGCGCTCTCCTTGGCTGATTCTTGACAGCTTTATCTTAAAACCGTATAATAGCAGACACGGAGAGAGCATCTCCGTGTCTGAACTTATGCCGGTATGGCGGAACAGGCAGACGCAAGGGACTTAAAATCCCTCGGTGGCAACACCGTACCGGTTCGATCCCGGTTACCGGCACCAGATTGCATCTGGAGGCAATGCGTTACGAACTCTGC
>SVKK01000032.1 GCA_015068425.1 Oscillospiraceae bacterium
GTGCTTTGCAGTTTTGAATAGAAGATTTTTCTTCACAGCAGCCACCGGTGACCGCGTGAATACTGGATGTATTCCAAGGGAGACGGGGGCGGTTGTGGAGGAAAAGATTCATTCAAAACCGTGTAAATCCCTATGTGAGTCCGCCCAAGGACAACCCTTCTTTTTTATGCGAGATAGTATCATATCTATATATAAAGCCTGCTCGTGAGCCCGGAATATGGCTATCTCTTTTTATAAATAACCAACTCCGGGTTTTCTCCATTTTCTTCGTAAGTACAAACAAGCAGAAAATCCATATTAGCAGCAATTCCGAAACAACGGCTGCCGCCAAATTCACATTCGAGCTGACTGCCAAGATAGGTGGCATTATCGTCAAGAAATTTTACGCTCTGACCATTCGGAAGGCGGTATTCCAGATTAATAAAACTGCCCGATAACACATTAAGGTTTTCCACCTTCGGTAATCCCTCAATATGGATCAGAGTATTAAATTCGTGGATAAGCTGCTGCTTGAACTCTTCAAACTTTTCTTTTCCTCCAAGTTCCCTGTATTTCTCGAGAAAGTCAAGAGTATATTCTCCGTCTGCATAGCACCAGCTGCAATATTCTTCGTTAAAAGCGCCGTCTTTTTCGCGGCTTACGTTGCTATCGTCAATTGGCATTCCGCAGCACTCGCAAACAAGCTGTCTCGGCGAGCCGAGGAGCGTATTAATCGAAACATCAAATAGTTTTGACAGCAGCTTTAAGGTTTCGGTATTTGGAACTGTTTCTCCTGTCTCCCAACGGGAAACCGCCTGACGGGTTACGAACACTTTCTCCGCAAGTTCTTCCTGCGACATGCCTTTCTTTGTTCTCAGTTTAACAATAATATCTTTTGTTTCCATTGAATCACCGCCTCGGCATCATTATAATGCCGGATGAGTAAATTAACAAGCAACTCGCCGTTGCTATCAGCGCCGCGTACTCCGGAAGCGGCATCATTTGCCGAAGGCAAACATCGTTGAAAAAATCCCCTTTTGTCCAGTGACAAAAGGGGATTTTTCTGGCACTCCCGGCGGGATTCGAACCCACGACCTTCCGCTTAGGAGGCGGACGCTCTATCCTGCTGAGCTACGGAAGCTTATTCAGCCTTGCCATTTTACATTATAGGTCTTGAAAAGGCAAGGCATTTTTTGTCATAGCTTTCTCAAAACGCAGACGGCAAAATCCGCCTCCGTCTCCAGACGGGAGAGCCGGAGAAGTTTCTCCTGGTCGTTTTTTCCCGTCTTATAATAATAAGGTGTCATCATAAAGAGGTTTTGTATATCCTCAGTGCTTTCAAGACATATCATTTTCCGTTTCTCGCTGCGGCATACAGTAACAAAGCCTTCGGGAGAATACTCGGCGCCGCCATTTAAATATGGCTCATCGTAAACCGCCTTTTTCAGCCCGAAAAGGTGGGTTTCAAGAGGCATTACCTTTATCAATATACCGCCCTTTTTCAGCACCCGGCGAAACTCCCCATCATCGTGGGGCGCGAACACATTCAATAAAAGGTCGCACTTTTCATCCGCCACAGGCAGGGCGTTGATACTCGCTACAGCGAGGGAAAGGCTCTTGTCTCTCTTTCCCGCCGCGGCAAGAGCCTCCTTGGAAATATCCACGCCGAGGGCAGCGCAGCTTTTGCCCGCTTTTTCCAGAGCTTCCTTCACGGCGGATGTATACCATCCCTCGCCGCAGCCTGCGTCCAGAAATTCCACCTTTTCTCCGCAGTGCTCCACCGCGAGGCGGCAGATCTCATCTCTGAGGAAAAGGTAATAACCCCTTTCCAAAAAATCTCTGCGGGCGCGCACCATAAGCTTATCGTCCCCGTGGCGCTTGGCGGAGGAGCGATTGCTCATAAGCAGGTTCACATAGTTTTGTTTTGCAATGTCATAGCAGTGTCCCTTTTCGCAGCGCAGCGTTCTCTCCCTTCGGGAAAGCATGCCGCCGCACACCGGACATTTAAGTTCAGGCATATCACACCACCTGGAAAATATAGAATTTCAGATAATCCGTTTCGGGAACATTCCACAGGATTGGATGGTCAGGTCCCTGCTGACGTGCCTCAATCTGGCGCAGGCTCACATCCGCATCAGCCGCGGCATCCTGAAGCATTTTCCTAAACAGCTCATCTGTCATAAAATGAGAACAGGAGCAGGTTGCAAGGTATCCGCCCCGGGGCAAAAGCTTCATAGCCTTCAGATTTATCTCCTTGTAGCCGCGTACGGCGTTTTTAACCGTGGCGCTGGATTTGGTGAAGGCGGGAGGGTCGAGAATTATCATATCATAGCGCCCCTTCTCTCCCTTGTTGGCCATATCGGTGAGAAGATCAAAAACATCGGCGCAGACATAGTCTATCTTATCCTCAAGACCGTTGCGGCGGGCATTTTCACGGGCAAGAGCAATGGCATCGGCAGAAATATCCACACTGACCACCTTTTCCGCGCCGCCCATTGCGGCATTCAGTCCGAAAGAACCGGTATGGGTGAAGCAGTCCAGCACCTTTTTTCCTGCGGCAATTTTTGCGGCGGCAAGGCGGTTATACTTCTGGTCGAGGAAGAAGCCTGTTTTCTGACCGTTTATATAGTCCACGTCATAGCGAATGCCGTTTTCACAAATTTCCGTATGACCGCCAAGCTCCGTCTCCAAATCTCCCCAAGAGTAAAAGCCCTTTCCCTGAGAAAGTCCCTCCTTGCTTCTTATGGCAACGTCGTTGCGCTCATAAATGCAGCGGATATCCTCGCTCATTTCTCGAAGAACCTTCACCATAGAAGGAAAAATCACATCTTTCAGCCTCTCTATACCCATGCTCAGAGTCTGGGTGACAAGGGTATCACCGAAGCGGTCAACAGTGAGACCGGGAAACTGGTCAGCCTCACCGAAGATAAGGCGGCAATTATCAAAATCATTTCCCATAACAGTGCGGCGGTATTCAATTGCGTAGCGCACGCGCCGCTCCCAGAAAGCTTCGTCAAAACGGTCGTTTGCGTTGCGGGAGACAATGCGCACCCTTATTTTGGAATTATCATTTATGAAGCCCGAGCCGAGATAACGCTCCTTGGAGGAATAGACATCCACAATGTCGCCATTTTCATAGCCGCCGCTGATGGCTGTTATCTCGTCGGCAAACACCCAAGGGTGACCATTCCGCAGAGCACGCTCACCTTTGGGGGTTATATTTACCTTTATATAGGGTCTCTCCGCCATTATTTTCCCTCCGAAAACGCGATTTTGTATATTGCAATTTATTATATCTCTTTTCCACAATTGTGGCAATCACAGTTTTTGCAGCCAATTATGCAGGAAATTCTTTCATTCTTTAGTGCGTTCAATTATTTTTGCAACAAATATTGCATTTATGCGCATATTGTCCTTAAAAAGGGGGCTAATTTGAAATTTAACATTGTAAAAAATGCATTTTCTCTTTACAAAGCTGCAAGCCTGTGCTATCATAAATTCACATTAATTAGGAACTGGAGTGTTATTAATGAAAGAAAAAAAGAAACTTAGTCTTCCTGCATGGATATTTATCGGCATGTTCGCCGGTATTCTCGTTGGTCTTTGCTTCCTGAAGAACCCCTCTTTCACCGCCACCTGGATCAAGCCCATCGGTACCATCTACATCAACCTGCTCAAGTGCCTTGTTGTTCCCGTTGTCATCTTCTCCATCGCTGACGGCGTTATCAACCTCAAAGACCTCAGACGCGTCGGCAGTGTCGGTGTAAAGACCTTTGTTTACTACATGCTGACCACCGCTATTGCCATTGTTATCGGTCTTCTGGTTGTCAACATTTTCAAGGGCTTCTTCCCCGCTCTCGACAACGCATCTCTCGAGTCTCTTGAGTATGCAGCCAAGGAAAGCCCCTCCGTTATGGATGTTATCGTCAACATCTTCCCCTCCAACTTCCTCCAGCCCATGGTTTCCACTGACATGCTGCCCGTTATCGTTATCGCCCTTCTCATCGGCGCCGGCGTCCTGGCTGCAGGTGCTGAAGGCAGCATGGTTGGCCGCGCTATCAAGAGCGTTAACGCCGTTGTTCTGAAGATCATGATGATGGTCATCAAGATCACCCCCATCGGCGTATTCTGCCTCATGACTGACGTTGTTGCTGCCAACGGCCCCAAAATCGTCGGCAAGCTCTTCCTCATCATCGCTGTTGCCTACATCAGCTACATCATCCATCTCGTTGTTGTTTACGGTCTCTCCGTCCGTTGCCTCAGCGGCATGAGCCCCATCAAGTTCTTCAAGGGCATGGCTCCTGCTATGATCACCGCTTTCACCACCACCTCTTCCAACGCAACTCTGCCCCTCACCAACGAGTGCGTAACCAAGCTTGGTGCAAAGCCTGAAATCAGCTCCTTCGTTCTGCCCCTCGGCGCAACCATCAACATGGACGGCAGCGCAATCTATCAGGCAGTTACTTCCGTATTCATTGCATGCTGCTACGGCATCGACCTGAGCATCGGCGATATGGCTATGATCGTTCTCACCGCAACCCTCGCTTCCATCGGTACTGCTGGCGTTTCCGGCGCAGGTATGATCATGCTGGCTATGGTCCTCACCTCTATCGGCATCCCCGTTGAAGGTATCGCAATCGTTGCCGGTGTCGACAAGATCTTCGACATGGGCCGTACCGCTCTCAACATCACCGGCGACGCTACCGCCGCTCTCTGGATGTCCCGCATCGAGGAGAAGAAGGCTGCCAAGAAGGCTGCTGCAGAAGCAAACGCATAAAAGCTATTTGTAAATTACATAAGATAAAAAATCGGAGCTTCGGCTCCGATTTTTTATAATCCTTGATGATAGACACAAGGCCTTCTCAGTGCTATAATCAAAGCAATATTTATTTTGGGAAGTGATAATATGACCAACACCGAAAAGCTCATTCTTCCCATGAGCCAGGAATTCCGGGACTACCTCCACGATGAGACAAAAACTGTGGGCCATGCCGACAGCATATCTTTCCCCACTTCCGAGGAAGAGATCTGCGCTCTTTTGCGCCACCACAGCGCCAAAGGCGAAAAGGTCACCGTTCAGGGCAACCGCACCGGTCTCACCGTAGCCTGCGTTCCCTCGGGGGGACATATAATGAGCCTTGACCGCATGGACGCCGTTACCGGCATGCGCGTTGAGGACGGCACCGTTTATCTTCGGGTGCAGCCGGGACTTAGCCTCGGCGTTCTTCGCCAGATGCTTACAAGCGGTGAATTCAAGCCGTCAGGATGGGATGAGGACTCTTTGGCAGCTTACGCTCTCTTCCGCAAAATGCCCAAACAGTATTTCCCTCCCGACCCCACGGAGACAAGCGCCTCCCTTGGCGGTATGTGCGCCTGCAACTCCTCCGGCGCAAAAACCTACCGCTACGGCGCCACACGCCCCTACATCAACGGTCTTCGCATTGCCCTTGCCGACGGCGATGTTATTGCTCTGCGCAGAGGCGAGGTCTTTGCCCAAGGCAGAGAGTTTTCCCTCACCACCCTTGGGGGACGGGAAATTAAAGGCACTCTACCCGACTACACTATGCCCAAATGCAAAAACGCCAGCGGCTACTATGCCGAGGACAATATGGACCTATTGGATCTTTTTGTAGGTTCCGACGGCACTCTTGGCGTTATTACCGAGCTTGAGCTGAGGCTCATCCCCGCTCCAAAGGTTATTTGGGGCATTAACTGCTTCTTCAGAAAAGAGAGCTCCGCTCTGGACTTTGTGGAAGCTGTCCGCCCCCGATGCGACGAGCTTGCCGCCATTGAGTATTTCGACTGCAACGCACTGGATATACTCCGCGCTTATGATGACGGAGGCTGCCCCGTACCCGAGGGCTATGAGTGCATGATATATGTGGAAATCCACGCGGAGGACGAAAGCTCCGCCAGAAAGGCCATAAGCTTCATTGGCGATAGCATGGATGCCCTTGGAGAAAGCTGCGCCAACACCTGGGCAGCCCACAGTCTCCCCGATAGGGAAAGACTTCTTGTGCTTCGCCACAAGGTTCCCGAAAGCGTCAACGCCCTTATTGCGCTGCGCAAGCGAAGCGACAAGGCTATCGCAAAGGTGGGCTCAGATATGGCCGTCCCTGATAAGCATCTTCGGGATATTTTCGCAATGTATCGCCGTGACCTTGCCGCAAAGGGCTTCCAGTTTGCCATCTGGGGTCACATCGGCAACAACCACGTCCACGTGAATGTGCTGCCCCGCGAAGCTGCAGATATGGCCGCGGGCAAGGCTATGTTTATGGATTGGGCAAAGGAAGTTGTCGCAATGGGCGGAACGGTCAGTGCCGAACACGGCACCGGCAAGAACAAGGCTGCGTTTCTCCCCATACTCTACGGAGAAAAGGGTGTCCGCGAAATGGCCGCCGTCAAGGGCTGCTTCGACCCCGGCTGCATTCTCGGCGCCGGCAACCTTTTCCCCGAGGAATATGTGAAAAAATAACTGCAAAAACCCCCTCCCTTGAAGGGAGGGGGTTTTGCAATATTGGGCTCAGCCATTTTCGTTGTAATTTTTGGCAAGCAAATTCATAGACTTGAGAAGTTTATGGAGATAGATAAAGGGTCCTACCAGAATAAAGCTTCCAAGAATGCCCCATCCCCAGTAGGTTCCTGCGCCAAATTTATAATCAATGCCTCTGCGCGCAAGCTCTGCACCTATTCTGTTGGACACTTTATGGTACCACACGAGAGGAACAATTCCCAGAGTGAGCCAAGAGAAAATAAAATAAACAAGGCAATAATGCATAGTTTTCTTGCCATCATATCTGCTGGCGATGGTGTTGATATCGGAGCTGAGCACGGACATAACCACAAGTCCGTATATACCGCAGGTGATGATGGACAAAAGGATGAACTTTACCAAACCTCTGTTTGTTTTAAGCTTACCTGCAGGAGCAACAGCAGCTTTATAACCTGTGCTGCAGCCGCAACTGAGACATACTACAGCTTCATCTTCAATTTGTGCACCGCACTTAGAACAATATTTCATATGATCTCTCCTTACTGTTAGTCATCCTTCATGCAAAGAAGCAGGATGCCGGATATGAGATTAACGAAAAGCAGAACGCAGACTTTCATTCCCGTGCTGATGGGCTTATTATCGCGGAAACTGTGAAATACGGATACAGTCATGGGAATGCACCATGCCAAAGGTATGAGCAGCCACCCCTGAGCGATGCAAGACAAAATCATTAGAACCTTTACGACAATTTCCATAGTGTCATCCTTTTCCTTAACAGGAGCCGGTGTCTGAGGTGCGACGCTGCATCCGCATTTGATGCATATAACAGCTTCATCATGCATCTGAGCGCCGCAATGGGTGCAATATTTCATTGGTATTTCCTCCCTTCTCCGGTATTTGCGACATAATTCTATCATAAAAGTGCGCTTAACTCAATCTTAATTAATTTTTCATGATTTTTCACAAAAACGGCGCGCGGAATTTTATCTGATAACAGAAGATGCTTGAGCTGACTCAAGCATCTTTTTACTTTCTTATCTCCGCCGTTACGAATGTTCTGCCCTTGCGGCTTTGTCCGCCGATTGAAACAAGGCTGCCCTTACCCTGACCCCGCACAGAGATAATATCCCCCGGCTGAATCTGGGCGTCGCACTTAAGGCACTCGCTGTAATTAAGGCTCACCTCTCCCGCGGCTATCATTGCCGCCGCAGATGTTCGGCTGAGATTGAACATTCCCGCCGCCACCGCGTCCATCCGCAGGCTCATTACAGAAAAGGTGACTTCCTTAACCTCCCTTTTTGATGCAGGCACTTCGGAAAGAGCAATTTCCTTAGTCTTAACTCCGTAGCGCCCCACCTTGTCAAGGCTTGCAAGAAGATGTTCTGCCACACTCTTCAGGCAGAGGACATATGCCGTCCCCTCATTCACGAGAATATCCCCAAGCCACTCCCGTTTTATGCCGAGCCCCAGCACCGCGCCCATATAGTCCCGGTGTCCCGGTTGGCCGAAGCCTGCAGTAACCTTTATGCAGCGGATGAATTCGCTCTCATCAAAATCCGTCTCGTCCATATAAAAAGGCAGGAAAAAGGCTGCATTTCTCTCACTTCCCTCAACTCCTCCACGAAGAAGCATTTTGCAGTCGGCGGCGCGAGAAGCCCATTTGGAAAGAGCATACTGCTCGGCGGGAGTGAGAAACAGACTGTTTGTTACGCTGCAGCTTCGCTCACAGCGCTCACGCAAATCCTCGGCGCGCTTTATAAGCTCTTCAGACACTGTTGCCGCCCCCTTCAAAGTTTATGGAGCTCAGGTGACTTTTTATCCCACTCTTTTTCATAAGCTCACTTATCTGGGCATACACCCAATCCACCTCGTTTTCGAACTCGGAGACGGATGTGCGCAAAACGCCGCTGCGCATAGCGGATACACGGATAAGGTTATCGGAGGTAACAACTCTCACTGAGTAGTTTTTGCCAATATCATGAGCCAGCTTCTCAATATATGCGTCAGCGGTCTCCCCATCGGCGGTATATACAACATGTATGCTGTGGTAATCAAACTTACTACCCGGATTGCCCCGGATTTTATATGCATCAAAAACCAGCACAAGCTCGGCACCGGTGAAGCCCCGATAGTTGGAGAGAATATCCATAAGGCGGTGGCGGGCGATATCCAGATCGTCCTCCGCAAGGATCTTTAAATCATCCCAGCCGTGAATAACATTATATCCGTCAACGATGAGAAACTCTTTTTTCTTCACCGCGCTCTCGCCTTTGGGAGCTAAAGTGCTTCCGCTGCTTTTTGCAGAGCTGTATTTGGGGCGGCGGATGGGGCCGAATTCCCGGTCCATAATGGCCTCCAATTCCTTATCGTCTATGCTCAGATTGCGCATATTTACTCTTGGGCGGACTTCCGCCTTGGCTTCCGCTTTGCCAAAGCCCGTATCAATATGCATATATTCCCGCACTTCGTTCCATTTCACATTGAAGCCCGCGCCATGGGCGCAGAAAACGGAGTCCGGAGTATTTTCCGTGTCTCCCTCGGGGTCATAGCCAATCCGCTCTATTACCTCGGCGCTGTTATGGCAGGGTTTATATCCTTCCAGTCGGCAGGAAAGTCTGCCCCGTCCACCTGTATAGGCGGCAAGTGTGGCGGCATAGCCCCGCATAGTGGAGACAGGTGCGCTGCCCTCCAGCACCATCATCTCTCCCGCGTCCGTGGGAGAATCAAAAATGCCGTACATAGCGCGTACATCACTTATGGCTCTTCCTATTTGGGCAGGAGGCAGCTCTATTCTGAATGCATACCAAGGCTCCAAAAGCACACTTTTCGCACTCATAAGCCCCTGACGCACCGCCCTGTAGGTTGCCTGACGGAAGTCGCCGCCTTCAGTATGCTTAAGGTGAGCCCTTCCCGCTATAAGAGTGATTTTCATATCTGTTATGGGTGAGCCGGTGAGCACACCAAGATGCTGCTTTTCCTCAAGGTGGGTCAGAATAAGCCTTTGCCAGTTCACATCCAGCACATCCTGATGGCAGGCGGAGGCAAACTGCAGCCCCGCGCCCTCGGGCAAGGGTTCAAGCGAGAGATGGCACTCCGCATAATGGCGCAAAGGCTCAAAATGCCCCACGCCCTCCACGCTGTCGGCAATGGTCTCCTTATACATAATGCGCCCCTCGGAAAGCTCCACTTCCATATCGAAACGCTCGAGAATAAGGCTTTTTAGTATTTCCGTCTGCATCTCGCCCATAAGCTCAACATAGATTTCTCTGCTGCAGCTATCCCAGCGCAGACGCAGAAGAGGGTCTTCCTCCTCCAACTGCTTCAGTTTGGGAAGGGCAAGCATCGGGTCAGTGCCTTGGGGAAGGCGAAGCTGATAGCTCAGCACGGGGGTAAGCAAAGGCTGCACCTCGCCCCGCTCCGCACCCAGACCCATTCCCGGGAAGCTCCTGCTAAGTCCCAGCACAGCGCAGACTCCGCCAGCGGTTATGCTGTCGCAGCTTTCATATTTCGCTCCAGAATAAAGGCGAATCTGATTTATCTTCTCTTCAATCTCTTCACCCTTGACCCGATATTTGAGAGAAGTTCTTACCTTCAGTTCTCCGCCTGTTACCTTTAGGAAGCTGATGCGGTTTCCCTGTCCGTCCCGGCTTATTTTGAAAACTCTCGCTCCGAACTCATCGGGATAGCTTTTGCGCGGCGCATACTTTTCCAGAGCGCTCAAAAATTCCTCTATGCCGCTGTGCCTCAGACCCGAGCCAAAAAAGCAGGGGACAAGAGAGGCAGAGGCCACCTGTTCTCTTATATCCTCCTCCGTGACGCGGCCGCTTTCCATATATTTTTCAAGAAGCGTCTCACTGCACATGGCGAGCTCTTCACCCTCGGGCAGCACAGTGAAATCCATGCATTTATCACCCAAATGGGTGCGCAGGTCATCCATAACGGCGCTGCGCTTCGCTCCCGCAAGATCCATTTTTGTGACGAAGATAAGGCATGGCAGCTTATAGCTGCGGATAAGTCTCCAAAGAGTTTCCGTATGCGCCTGCACCCCGTCCGTGCCGCTTATGACAAGCACGGCGCAGTCTATCACCTGCAGAGTTCTCTCCATTTCTGCGGAAAAATCCACATGCCCCGGGGTATCCAGCAGGAAAAATTCCCTGTCTCCCCGGCAGAAGGAGGACTGGCTGGAAAAAATAGTAATTCCCCTCTCCCGTTCAAGAGAGTGGGTATCCATAGCCGTATTGCCGTGGTCAACCCTTCCGGGGCTTTTTATTTTTCCCGCGGAGTAAAGCACAGCCTCGCTTAGGGTGGTCTTTCCCGCATCCACATGGGCCAACAGACCAACACTAATATTCTTTTTTCTCTTCTGTTCGCCCATGAAAAAAGGACCCCCTTCTGTGCATAATGCAAATATTATAGCACAGAAGGGGGCTTTAGTCGATATGAGAAACGGTCTGGAAGAAAAAATATAGTCCTTCCAACCCATTGCGTCAGTCGTTATCGAGGTAAATTCGGATAGAGTTTCACTCTCAGCTCACCCTTTGTTTCACCTCGATACATGGTGGCTTTTTTCAAAACCAACTTCCATAGCGCATTTTTCTGCGCCGGGTTCAAAATGTCGTAATTATCCAAAATGCTTTGCGTGGTCGGAATGATCTCCAATGCAGTCCGGTTGATTTCTTTAAGTTCCGTTTGCTTTTCCATAAGCTCAGCTTTTGTTTCCTCCAACTTTTGAATATCTTTTTGGATTGCCGCATTACGCCGTGTAAACATCTCCACGGTATAAACGCCTTTTTCCAGATACTCGCAGAGATTATTCTGCTGTGCCCGCAGCTGATCCAACTGACCGATAACGGCATCCAGAGCAGTATCGGTCTGGTCTGTGTTCACCGGCTTGCCGCTTTCAATCTGAATTTTGTACGCCGCCAGCCATTCTCGCATTCCCTCAACAATGGCGTTCTCCACATCAATACACTTCATCTGCTTGCATCCGCATCCTCTGGTGGGACACCGATACCATGCGGAAGTTCTTTGATTTTTAGCGGGTACATTTCGTTTCATAACGGCCCCGCAGTTTTCACATACAAGGATTGTGGCAAAGGGATTTTTCAGTTCCTTTGTAGCATGGGTCGAGTGATGTCCCTTGCTTTTTTGCTTTTCTTTCACCTTGTCCCACATTTCCTGTGTAATGATCGGCTCATGCATACCATCATACAGATCGTAGTTATCATTGGTATACCGCTTCTTTGTCAGCATACCATCTTCGATAACCCGTTTAACCGGCTCTCTGCGCCATCTGATTTTCCCCAGATAAACCTCATTGTTCAGAATATTCACAACAGAGGTCTGTCCCCATTTACCGTTCAACGCCGGGATATTTAACTGGTTCAGCTGATAAGCGATGGTGTTGTAGCCAATCCCTTGCTCTCCATACATATCGTAGATCATCCGGACGATCTTTGCTTCCTCCGGTTCAATGCACAGGCTGTTTCCTTTCATGCCCTGGAGCTTGTAGATGCGGTAGCCATAGGGCGCAACGGAACCCATGAACTTTCCCTCCGAAGCTGAATGATTGCGACCTCTAACCAGACGGGTATTGATGCTTTTCAGTTCATAACGGCTGAACATGAATTTCATATCCGTAAACTGCTCATCGGAGTCATTCTGCAAATCGTAGGTTTTTCCGGGTGTAATGATCTTGCAGTTATTGGTCTGAAGGATCTGCATGATATATCCGGTTTCCATAGAGGAACCTCTGGAAAGACGCTCCAAATCAATACAGATGACACCAGCATAAAGTCCTGTGCGCACAAGCTCCAATAGGCGCTGCATTTTCGGTCTTGCAGATAAGGATTCGCCGGAGACAACTTCCTCCAGCACCTCTACCACATTCAGCTTTCTGGCTTTGCAAAAATCGTTCAATATCTTCTTGTGTCTGCTGAGGGTTTCCTCCATCGACACTTCTTCAAAATCAGTATCCATTCTGGATTTTCGCAGATACATAATGTACTGCTCCAACTCTAAAAATGCTGCCATATTCGTCCTTTCCTTTCGTTTTTTTCTTAATTGTAGTGACTTGCCCGCACATATACGAATGTGCGGGCAATGCCATTTTCCTTATGCGCTTTTCTGGACAATGCTTTGGGATTTGGCTTCGGCGATAATGTCAGCCACCTTTTTCAGCAGAGCGGATACCTCGTCAGCGCTCACTTCCTTGCAATAATCATCAAAAATTTCAACCTTGATTTCTTCCATTAGCGCTCCTCTCTGCTCCGCTGACGGCGGCGATACTGAGCCTCGCAGAGCTTTACAATTTCAGTTTCCATCTGTGCGGTGGTATAGCTGCGGGGGAAGAACTTACGAATCCGATCCATGGGGATTTTCAGTTTTTCTTTCTGGTTTGCCTTTTCTTCGCCCATAATGGCGCAGATCACATCTTCGCTGAGTCGCCCCTGTCGGCTGAACTCTCGCATCCTCTGTGCCTGCGAAAGATTCGGTGTAGCATCGGCGTAGTCCATTTCAGATGCAAGGTGCTTCTGTTCCTCGTGTGTCAGATAGGAAAGCTCCACTGCCGGAGTAAATGCAATTCGACCCTCATCCACCTTCTGGAGAATTTCCGGAATCAGATTAGTCAGGCGAATATAGCGGCGAACGGTTTCACGACCTTCGTTCATTCCTTGCCCGACAATATCTCCGCTGCGCAACTTCGCCACAACTTGTGTCGAAGTCAGGTCGCTCCGAAATCCCTGTCGCTTCATGGCTTCCATCTTCAAGCGGTAAGCAAAGGCTTTTTCGCTGGGAAGCAGATGTTCCCGGTGCAGATTGCTGTCTACAAGTGCGATAGCAGCTGCATCACGATCCATCTCATAAATAAAGGCAGGGACTTCATTCATCCCTGCCTTTTTAGCTGCCCGGAACCGTCGATGTCCGGACACAATTTCATATTCATCTGTGGTATTTTCTTTAGGACGCACAATCAACGGAGTAAGAACTCCCTGCGCCTGGACGCTCTCCACGAGCGTATCCATTTCTTCGTTGTCTTGCACTTGATACGGATGCCCTTCAAAGGGGTGCAGCTTTTTCATGTCGATATTAACAGCGTTCATTTCCTTTACCTCCCATCATCAATGTTCCATGTCATGCCCACGTCGGCGGACAGACTGCTTGTGTTCCTGCGTTTCCTTTCCTCTGCTGAGGACAACATCAAGAAAAGCCCGAACCCTTTCGGATGCGACTTCCAGTGCATCCAGATAGGGCTGGGCTTTCTTCTTTAACTCTTGATATTTTTCAAGCAGCGTATCGTACCGCTGCTTCCAGATTGAAACTGTCTTTTCTGCGGAAGCCAGTTTCTCCTTCAACTTCTGATTGTCGGCTTTAGCGATAATGCCGTTGACCGCATAGTGTTTCAGCGTGTCGCATTCATCCGGTGTCAGCACAACATTGTTTCCGAATGTGGCTTTCTTGCCCATTGCTTCAATATCCTGCACCGTCAGCGCAACGGTCTTTGCTGTCTTGGTTTCCTTTTGCAGAGCTTCCAGTTTCTTTTTCTGTTTCGCTGTGGCAGCTTTGGTTTCCTCCAAACTCTGCTCGGCCTGTGCTACTTGTCCGGTCACAGCTTCCAGCCGTTGCTGTTCAGCCTGTACCTTGAACTGTGTCACCGTCAGATGTTCTTCGGTGCTGCCACGCTCTCCACGCTCCACATCGGTGTAACCGGCGTTTCGCATGAAATTAAAAAAGTCATCCTGCAGCACACTGTAGGACGACTTCAAAATCTTTTTCCCTTTTGCGTTGAGCATGGGATTTCCGTTCTCATCAAGCACCGGCTTGGAGTCCCATTTCTTACTGCGACTGACCTGTGTGATAGTTTCTTTTACAGTTCCACGGAGGGCTTCATCCTTACATCGCTTCGACCAAAGGATCTGCTTTTCCACCACCGGGATATAAACCACATGAAGGTGATAGTGGTACACATCCTCGCCCAGAGCTTCGGACATTGCCCGGTTGCGCTCATCGGCGTGCATCACAGCGGAGAGGATATACTGCTCACCACCCACAATCTCCACGGCGGCTTTATAGGCATCGGCATAAAACTGTTTTGCAAATTCATAGCCGCCGTGGTTGTAGAAATAAGCGGAGTTCACATCGAAGATCAGCTCACCGTATTTGACGGCATCCGGCTTCAGACCTCTGGTGGAGATCACGCCATCCTGCTCCATCTGCTCAAATATTTTTACATAATCGTCCGTGGGTGCTTTGAAATGAATGTTCATGGATGTGCGCTCCGGTACGATGTCCTGATTGCTGTAGCTGTCCTTTTCACGCTCATTGTGTTCCTGTACCTTTGCCACATCTGCCGGGGTTTCCAAGTCCTGGTTCCGGGCTACGGTACGATCTATTCCATCGTTTCTTGCCATGGGCTTTACGTCCTTTCTTTGAGATTTACAGACAGCGGGAGAGCTGGGGAACGGCACTTTTTCAAAGTGTAATAACCCACTATAACACTTTCATCCATACTGGCTGCAAAGTGCCGTGGGTTCTCCGAAGGCTCTCCCGAGGGGGAGTGCGGTCGCTGCGGCGACCTCTGCTGACCAAGGCGAAAATGTCTGCAACTTTTCTCATGGCCAGCCCGTCTGCATCAAGCCGTTTTGCGAAACTTGCTCTTGCAGACGGCGGCAGCGAAAACCGTATTTTTCACTGCCTGTCCACGGTGCTTTCTGCAAAATCCCGTGGACATAGAAACAGCCCAAACGGAAGAAATGTGCTGTTTCTATAACGAGCGTTTCACGCTTTTTGGCTGCGTACATACGTACCAGCCATCGGTTTTACTCGACGCTTCGCCATTCCTCCGGAATGTCATCCTGTACGTACGTACACGGCGAATCTTCGTAAAACCCATTTATATGAGGTCGTACAATGGCTTCCACTCCCATGAATCCCCATACCCGCCGACTGGCAGAGTTGGTGACATTATTGCAATGCTCAAGGTTATACTTCTTGGCATTGGCAATTATGGCGTCACTAAAACTTCTGGACTTCAGCGGAGCCAGAGAGTTTTCCTCACACCACAGGCGATAGATCGCATAGAAGTCTTTGGAACTGATGGACGCATCCGCTTTCAATCGGATGTATCCCTCCGACTCCATGAAATCGAAAATGTTATTATTGTCACGCTTGACCGCTTCCCGGTTTTCACGAATGCGGTCACTCTCCGTAAACTTAAAGTTATTGACAACGAGCCGCTGTAAGCCTTCAAAAGCCCAGAGGAAAATGCCCTCGGCTTCGGCTTTCATCTTCTCGGCAAGGTCGGGATCGTCGGCTCTGTCCACCGGCTTTTCCTTGGTGGTCAGCACAAGCTGCCTGCGGTAAAAGCCGTCGCTTCGGTCATACAGGGCTTGCAGATCGCCGTTGCTGAACGCCAGTAACCGGGCGAACATCCAGCCCTGATAGCTCTGTTTTCCCTTGCGCTCCAAATCCATCTTGCCCTGTGCTGTAACGATGGATTTTACATAGTTGGTCTGGCGCAGGGCTTCCATCCGCATATCATCATCCACGCACAGCAGGATGTGTTCCAGATCGGCACGGGCAAAGCGGTTTTCAGAAATCTTACCGATGCTGCCGTCCTTCATATTCGTGCCGAAGATGGTGGACAACACAGCACCGATTTGGGATTTGCCCTCGCCACCGTTGCCCTTAATCACCATCATGCGCTGACCCTTATTGGAGGGAATCAGACAGTAACCGATGAACTCCTGCAAGGTGGGGATGTCCTCTGCATGGAGCAGACCATCCAGAAAGTTCAGCCAGATCACCGGGGCAGGAGCATTGGGTTTGTAGGCAATCGGCAGACGGCTTCGCACGATAGCCGGTCTGCCCTCGGTGAAAGTTCCGTTGAGCATGAGCGTTCCGTTGGCAACATGGATGCGATCCTGTTCCGGCGGGAAGTCAGGTACTTGCGCTTCCAGTTTCAGCACTTCCAGAATGTTGGTGATCTTCCGGGGGATATTGTTCACAGCACAGAATTTCAGCTTTTCGTAAATCTCACCACGGAGAGGAAGATCGTCCGTCACCCGACCGTCGGGCGTGAAAAAAGCTCCGTTTGCAAAGATGATTCTGCGCTCCTGCAGAAATTCTTCACAAAACAGAGCTTCGTTGATGTTCTGCCCATCAAACCACATGGG
>SVKK01000033.1 GCA_015068425.1 Oscillospiraceae bacterium
ACTGCAACCCAGTACTCGGGAGAACCCTTACCGGAACCCATACGGGTCTCAGCGGGCTTCTGGGTGATGGGCTTGTCGGGGAAGATCTTGATCCAGACGTTACCGCCACGCTTCATGTAACGGTTGATGGCAATACGGGCTGCCTCGATCTGGTTGCTGGTAATCCATGCGGGCTCGGTGGCAACGATGCCATACTCACCGTAAGCAATGAAATTGCCGCGGGAAGCCTTGCCCTTCATGCGACCGCGCTGCTGGCGACGGTACTTAACTCTCTTAGGCAGAAGCATTATGCGTTGCCTCCTTCCTTAGCTGCTGCGGGGCGGGGACCACGATTGTAGCCCTGGCCACGGTTGTCGCGATTGTAGCCACCGCGGTTCTCACGATTCTCGCGGTTGTAGCCACCCTGACGGCGGTCGCCGCCACGGCGGTTGTCACGACGGTCACGACGCTTGTCGTCGCGCTTGTTCATATCCATCACGCGGGGAGTGGTACGGAGGGTCTGGCTAAGGACTTCGCCCTTGTAGATCCAAACCTTAACGCCGATGCGGCCATAAGTGGTGGCAGCCTCAGCGAAGCCGTAGTCGATGTCTGCGCGGATGGTCTGGAGGGGAATGGTACCCTCGTGATACTGCTCAACACCTGCGATCTCGCGTCCGCCCAGACGGCCGGAGCACATGACCTTGATACCGAGAGCGCCCATACGCATTGCGCGGCCGATGGCGTTCTTCATTGCACGGCGCTGGCTGATACGCTTCTCGATCTGAGCAGCGATGTTCTCAGCAACCAGCTGTGCGTTGGTGTCGGGAGTGCGTACTTCCACGATGCTCAGAGCAACGGGCTTGCCGATCATCTTTTCAACCTCGAGACGGATACGCTCTATCTCAGTGCCGCCCTTGCCGATAACGACGCCGGGACGAGAGCAGTGGATATAGATACGGACCTTTGCGCTGTCGCGCTCGATCTCGATGGTGGGGACGCCTGCGGAATACAGGGTCTTCTTCAGATAATTACGAATGTTGTAGTCCTCAACGATGAGGTCGCCGACCTTGTCAGCTCTGGCGTACCAGCGGGAATCCCAATCCTTGATAACGCCTACGCGCAGGCCGTGAGGATGAACTTTCTGTCCCATATTCTGCCTCCTCCCTTAGTTTCTCTCAGCCACACAGATGGTGATGTGGCTGGTTCTCTTGTTGATGCGATACATACGGCCCTGTGCACGGGGCATGCCGCGCTTGAGGATAGGACCGCCGTTGGCATAGGTGCTGGAAACATAGAGCTTCTCAGGATCCATGCCGTGGTTGTTTTCTGCGTTTGCAACAGCGCTGTCCAGAACCTTGATCATCAGCTCGCTGGCAGCCTTGGGGGTGTTTGCCAGGATGGCGCGGGCGGTCTTAACGTCCTTGCCACGGATGAGGTCGCAGACGATGCCGACCTTTCTGGGAGATATGCGTGCAAATTTCAGATGTGCTTTTGCTTCCATTTTAATATCTCCTCCTTACTTACCAGTCTTGCTTCCTGCGTGACCGCGGAAGGTGCGGGTGGGAGCGAACTCACCCAGCTTGTGACCGACCATGTCCTCGGTGACGTACACGGGAACGTGACGGCGACCGTCATGGACAGCGATGGTGTGTCCAACGAAAGAGGGGAAGATGGTGGATGCGCGGCTCCAGGTCTTGACGACCTGCTTGTTGCCGGACTTGTTCATTTCGTCGACTCTCTTCAGAAGCTCAGGAGCAGCGAAGGGGCCTTTTTTAACAGATCTACTCATTACTTCTCCTCCTTACTTAGCGTTGCGGCGCTTGACTATGAACTTATTGCTGGGGTTCTTAGTCTTGCGGGTCTTGTAGCCGAGAGCGGGCTTACCCCAGGGGGTAACAGGGCCGGGACGGCCGATGGGGCTGCGTCCCTCACCACCGCCGTGGGGGTGGTCACAGGGGTTCATGACGGAGCCGCGAACGGTGGGACGGATGCCCATATGGCGTTTACGGCCGGCCTTACCGATGTGAACGTTGGCGTGGTCGATGTTGCCGACCTGGCCGATGGTGGCCATGCAGCTCATGCGAACCTTGCGGTACTCACCGGAGGGGAGACGTACGGTTGCCAGATCGCCTTCCTTAGCCATAAGCTGAGCGGAGACGCCTGCAGAGCGAACGAGCTGAGCGCCCTTGCCGGGGTAGAGCTCGATGTTGTGGATAACGGTACCAACAGGAATGTTGGCGAGGGGCAGTGCATTGCCGGCAATGATGTCGGCGCCAGCGCCGGAGACGATCTTGTCACCAGCCTTCAGGCCGTTGGGAGCGAGAATGTAACGCTTCTCGCCGTCCTCGTACTGAACGAGAGCGATGAATGCGCTGCGGTTGGGGTCGTACTCGAGGCGGAGAACTTCAGCGAACATATCGGTCTTGTTGCGCTTGAAGTCGATGACACGGTACTTCTGGCGGTTGCCGCCGCCCTTGTGGCGAACGGTGATGTGGCCGTAGCTGTTGCGGCCGGCGTGCTTCTTAAGAACTTCTACCAGGCTCTTTTCGGGACGTGCGTGCTTGTCAACTCCGTCGAAACCGGAGACAGTCATCTGACGACGTGCGGGAGTGGTAGGTCTGTAGGTTTTAATAGACATATCTTACTTCCTCCCTTATGCCATGTTCTCGAAGATCTCGATGTTCTTGGAATCTTCGCTGAGCTTAACAACGGCCTTCTTCCAGTTCTTGGTGAAGCCGCTGGGGTTAGCACCGAGGCGCTTTGCCTTGCCCTTGACGTTGATGGTGGTGACCTTGATGACGCGAACGCCGAAGATCTCCTCGATAGCCTTGGCTATCTCAACCTTGGTAGCGGTCTTGGCAACTTCAAAGACGTACTTCTTGATGTCCATATCTTCCATGGACTGCTCGGTGATGATGGGACGGATAATGATATCGTAAGAAGTTTTCATTATGCGTACACCTCCTCGATTTTCTCAAGGGCGGTCTTGTCAACAACCAGCATGGTGTTGTTCAGGACCATATAAGGATTCAGGATGGTAGCCATGGTGGTGACTACGCCGGGGATGTTGCGAGCGGACTTGATGACCAGCTCGTCCTTCTCAGCAGTGATGACCAGGGTCTTGCCGGTAGCGCCGACCTTGTTCAGGAATGCCTTGAAAGCCTTGGTCTTGGGCTCTTCCATCTTGAGGCCGTCAACAACGACGATCTCTTCGCTCTGAGCCTTAGCAGAGAGAGCGGACTTGAGAGCAAGTCTGCGAACCTTCTTGTTGAGGGAGTAGCTGTAATCGCGGGGCTTGGGAGCAAATGCTACGCCGCCGTGATACCAAACAGGAGAGCCCTTGTAGCCGGCGCGAGCGCGGCCGGTGCCCTTCTGTCTCCAGGGCTTGATGGTGGAGTAATCAACCTCGCCCTTGGTGAGTGCGCTCTGGGTGCCCTGACGCTGATTTGCCAGGTAGTTCTTGACGGAGTCGTGAAGAACGGACTCGTTGGGCTCAATGCCGAAAACGGCTTCAGAGAGCTCGATGGTGCTGATCTGTTCACCAGCCATGTTGTAAACTTTTGCAGTAGGCATTTACGATACTCTCCTTTCCTTACTTGTTTCGTGCAGAGGCCTTCTGAGGATTGACACGAGCGGAAGCCTTCTGGGGGTTGTTGCTGATTCCGGCCTCGCCCTTCTTCTCGACGATGGTCTTGACAGTGTTCTTAACGTAGACGATGCCGCCCTTGGGGCCGGGGATAGCGCCGCGGACAACGATCATGTTGAGCTCTGCATCAACCTTGACAACGTCCAGATTCTGAACGGTGACCTGGTCAACGCCCATCTGACCTGCGCCGTGATGTCCCTTGAAGATGCGGGAGGGGTCAGAGGTGGAGCCCATGGAGCCGGCGTGACGGTGAACAGGACCACCACCGTGGCTCATCTTCTGGATGTGGCCGCCGTAACGCTTGATAGCGCCCTGGTAGCCGTGACCCTTGCTGATGCCGGTAACGTCGATGTGGTCGCCTTCCTTAAAGGAAGCAGCGGTAACAACGTCGCCAACCTTCAGTTCGTCGCAGTTCTCCAGACGGAACTCTTTCAGGTGTCTCATGGGAGCAACGCCTGCCTTGCTGGTGTGGCCCAGCTCGGGCTTGCTCAGCTTCTTCTCGGCAACTTCTTCGTAACCGAGCTGTACGGCTGCATAGCCTTCCTTCTCAACGGTCTTCTTCTGCACGACCACGCAGGGGCCTGCTTCGATGACGGTTACAGGAACGACTTTGCCAGCCTCGTCGAAGATCTGCGTCATGCCGACCTTCTTGCCGATGATGGCTTTCTTCATGGATATTTTCCTCCTTAAGGTTATTGGTTGCCTCGCGTAGCCCGGGGATTGAAGAGCTCCTCCGTCCAGAGGCTGGCAACTTAACCCGTCCGCATTCGCAAGCTGCGGACATGGGTCGTTTGTGATTTTGTAGGGGTCTTTGCTGTTTGCCGCGCGGGATTATTTATATAATGTATAACACGCGGGCTTTCGTTTGAGAGCTTTACTTACAGCTTGATCTCGATCTCAACGCCAGCAGGAAGCTCGAGGCTCATGAGAGCTTCAACAGTCTTCTGGGTGGGGTTGATGATGTCGATGAGGCGCTTGTGGGTGCGGCGCTCGAACTGCTCGCGGCTGTCCTTATACTTGTGAACTGCGCGAAGGATGGTTACGATCTCAGTCTGAGTGGGGAGAGGGATGGGGCCGGAAACCTTAGCGTCGGTGCGCTTTGCGGTCTCGACGATCTTCTCTGCAGCAGAGTCGATGAGCTGATGGTCGTAAGCCTTAAGACGGATGCGGATCTGTTTCTTTGCGGTTGCCATGTTTTTTCCTCCAAAATCGTACGAATAATTTTCGGCGCCATTGGCTGCGCCTTTTGTTTGTCCGTACGGATGAGATTTTTCTGTACACCTTGCCGTGCGTATCAGACTTTGGGCGAAAAAGTAACCGGCATTGAGCGCCCGCACCCTTGAGTGCAGGAACCCGGAATGGCCGGTTCCTTCCCAGTCCAAACGATATACGCTTGTATACCGCATGGTCCAAAGGAAAATCTCAGCCGCCCGATTGCGTACCGCCAATTCAGACGATACCGGACATACTCCACGGAAGTTACCTCCTCTTCGGAGCAATCTCCCGCTTCATCGCATACGCGCTTTTGGACATACTCGTCCCACGCGCCCCTATAGAATACCAAACACACGGCTCTGTGTCAAGCATTTTCTTCGTAAAAAATGAAGATTTTTTTATATATTTTTTGTGCAGATTTTATAGTGTTTTTGTTGGGGCAATAACACTATATATGGACCGAAACTTGCCCGAAACAGGATGCATTAATGCCGCATTCGTAGGGCGGGGGCTTGCTCCCGCCGTATACACCGCACCATCCGCAGGGCGCGACCGCCGCTCGTGCCGGCAAGCTGGCTGCCGAAAGCAGACGGATGAGATGTTAATTGTCTCCGACGGCCATATTCTTTTCGTTTGGCCGAAAAGAATATGGAAAGAAAAGTCCACCAAAGAGGGGGCTTGTATCCCCTCTTTGGAAACTCCCCAAAGTGCGGAGGACGGAAATACATTGTGCCATGCAATCAAAATCCAAATCTAAGTGAATTACACTCGTTTTCCGCTTTGGACGCTGCTGCGCCTTGGCGCCTGTTCGGCGCCACAGGGATTTCGCCTCGTAACGTTTTGACGCACCTGGCATACACATCGGCACTTCCGCATAAGCCCCACATACAAAGGAAGGTAGCATCGAAATCAAAAAGGACGGGCAGCGCCGGGCTGTCCGTCCTTTTTATTATTACATATATATAATATGTATCAACCGCCGGAAGGCAGGATGGAGAAGTGCATATAGTCAAAGCTCAATCCGCCGCTCCAGCCGTTGCCGCCCCAGCCCCAGCCGTGGTCGGCGAAGGCCTTGACAACGCTGTAGCCATACTCACCGGGCACTTTGCCGATGGAGTAATAGCTTTGTTCGGTCATGCTTCCCGCGAAGGTGGAGTCTGCGTGACCCACGGGCCACCAGCCGTAGCCGCAGGTGACTTTCAGGTAACCGGACTTCAGGTTGCACTCCGCGTTATAGAGGGCGTTGATATCTATTGCAGCACCCCAGGAGTGGCGCATAGTGTCGGTAAAGCGCGCGCCGCCCACGGACCAGCCGCCGTAAATGGGGAACTTTTCGGGATCATTATATATCTGGTTGAAAATAGACTTGACCTCGTTGGCAAGGATCTTGTTCACCGTAATGTAGGCGGTGGCGGAATATCTGTTGCCGCTCTTATCCATAGTCCAGATGGGTACCGCAACGTCGGTCATATAGGGAGCTGCCTCCGCAGCGGAGGAGAAATAGCTCTTGTTGGCATTGCCGAAGAGGAGAGTCTTTGCCTGAGCGCTGAGCTTGCCCCAGCTGTCCACCTGACCGCTGCGCAGCCACCAGGCGAAGGTTGAGTAGCCGGCAGGCACGGTAGCGTTGGCAGGGGGCGCCGGTGTGGGTGTGGGCGTGGGAGCAGGAGTAGGCTCCGGAGTGGGAGCAGGCTCTGTTTCGGTGCCGGGATCTGCAGGTGTTTCCGGAGCCGGTGTGGGCTCTACGGGAGTTTCGGGGGTGGGTGTTGCCGCAGGAGTTGAAGGCGTGGAAGGCTGCACAGGTGCGACAGGTGTGGGAGCCACAGCGGGAGGCGCGGTAGGCGCAGGTGTTGCCGCAGGTTTAGGGGTGGCAACCGGCTTTGATGTCGGCTTTGGCGTGGGAGTGGGCGTAGGCGTGGGGTCCGGAGTGGGAGGCGCAGGTCTGGCAGCAAAATAATAGAGATCATCGCCGTTGATATCATACTCGAAGAGGAAGCGGTAAATAATGGTTACACCTTCCGCTCGGGTGAGATACTGGTCGCCGTTGAAATTGGCCATCTCATCGCCCTGAATAAGCTTCTTTCCGAAAACCTGCTCAACAGCATTTATATAAGTGGAGTCAATGGATCTATAGTCTCTGATGTAGTTCTCGGGGTTTTTTACCACTACCACGGAGTCCATACCTATATTGGTAAGCATATTGGCCATTATAACCGCCATCTCGTTGCGGGTTATATTCTGGTCAAGGTCGGAAGCCGTGCAGCGGAACATAGCCTTGCTGCTCTCATAAACATTGGCAATGAGGATATTGTCCTTTTTTGCGGCCTGGTAATACTTTCCGGCCCAATGGATATCGTCCTTGCTGGTGTCGGTAAGATCGATGCTGGCTCCGGTGGCTACGAATGCCTCCATTATCATTTTCAGGAACTGGGCTCTGGTGAGGGGATCATCGGGTCCGAACTCGCCGGTGGGATTTCCGTCAACATCTCCGTAGCCGGTGATGATGTTGTCGCTGCCCATCTCCTTCTGAGCATCCATAATGGCGTTGAGTTCTTTCTCATACCATACTCCGGAAGGCACATCGCTGAAATACTTGTTGCTGCCGCTGTTTCCCGCAGCTGTTGCGTGAAGAACAGCCTGGGCAAGAATAAGCACAACCAGCAGGCAGATAATTATGGGTTTGATTTTCTTCATAGGCTCATTCCTCTTTGAGTCAGGTTAGATTTTCCTTGTTGAACGAGTGGGGCAGCAGCTCATAGAGCTTGAGGGAAAGATATTCTCCGTTGCCCTTGGCACTGATAACATCCATATCGTGGGAAAACTCGGACATAAACTGTCTGCAGGCTCCGCAAGGTACGGTATAGTCATCGCCCTTTCCCCAGATAGCGATTTTAGTGAAAACTCTGTATCCCTCGCTGACCGCCTTGCACATAGCGGTGCGCTCGGCGCAGATGGTGCTGCCGTATGCAGCGTTTTCAACGTTGCAGCCGGTAAACACCTTTCCGTCGGGACATTCCAAAGCGGCGCCCACGGGGAATTTGGAGTATGGCACATATGCGTTTTCCGCAGCAAGGCGGGCAACAGCAACCAATTCCTTTTCAGTCATTATTCAAATCCTCCTTTTTTATCAGGAAAAATACAGAAGCTTCGAGTGATATAATCACTCGAGATTTATGGTCCAGTTATAGAATCTGTTAAAGATATCATACTGGGTCGGATTAGCGCCGCTTATAATTCCACGGTGGGTAAGCATTTCCTGGCGCTCGAAGCAGATGGGAATTATTGCGGAGTTTTCCATCACATAGTTGCATACGGTGGAGAAGGCCAGACTTCTCGCATCCTCGGGGGAAGCCAGATAAGCATCATAAAGGGCTTTATACTGCTCATCGAAGCAGTTGGCATAGTTCATGCCCTTATCCATATCATCGGGGTCACGGGTGACGGTGTAAGGCTCGAAAAGATAACCCAGATTCCAGTCGGGATTCATCTTAACCTCGCCGTAATACATATCATATTCACCCTTTTTAAGAGCCTCCACATAGTCCTCCCACTTCAGCTCATGCAAAGTGGTCTTTATGCCCAGAGAGTTGAGTGCTTCGGCAATCTCTCTGGCGCCCTCCAGCTTAACAGTGGAGTCGGTATTGACTATAAAGTTTATATCTATTTCAACAACTATTCCGGTGATGAGAATTTCCAGAACTCCATCCTCGTCATAGTCCTTGATGCCGAAATTCTCGAAAAGAGTTGCGCTCTTTTCAAGGTCAAACACAAACTGCTCAGCATAATCCTCATCATAGAGGGGGCTGACGGGATGCACGGGCAGAGACGCCGGCACCGCGCAGGTCTCCATATAGCGCTTAACAATGCCGTTTCTGTCAACTGCGGCTCCAACAGCTGCGCGGGCAAGGCTGTTGGAAAAATATCTGCCCTGCATATTGAAGCCGATATAGTGCATATTGCTGGTTTCAAAGTATCGGATCTCGTTGGAGCTTCCGTAACCCAGATTGTAAACACCGGTGGGGTCATTGGTAACAACGTCTATGCGTGAGGCTTCAAAGGCGCTGATTTTCGCGGCAGCGTCCATATAGTCCTTCAGATAAACGGTGTCAACAGGCAGAGTGTCATAGTGGCGGTATCCCTCATAAGCTATGAGTCTGTCTCCCTCCTCCGCCAGCATATAAGGGCCGGAGCCCACGGGAACATCGTCGCCGAAAGTGCCTTCCTTAACGATGGGGATGTTCAGATGGCTGGGAAGCTGGCTGTTGGGAGCATCAAGACTTATGGCAAAGCAGTCGCTTCCCATAGCGCTTATACCGTAGATGCAGGAAAGTCGGCTGGAATAATAGGGATACTGGCGGGCGCGGTTGATGGAATAAACTATATCCCTTGCGGTGAGAGGACTTCCGTCATGGAAGGTTATGTTGTCATAAATATCGAAAACCCACCACTCATAGTCGTTGGTCTCATACTCTTTGACTATTTCGCTGGTAACGGAGAAATCGTTTTCAACCACATAGACGCTGTCATACATCAACGACCAGAAAAGCATATTGTTGGAGCTTGCGGCATTGAGGGGGTTGAGGCCGCCGTCGGGATCATAGTTGAGGGAGAAAATGTTGTCCTCCGCAGAAGTCTGCTGAACAACCTGGTCGCCCACAAAAAACTCCTCTTCCTCGCCCTCGTCCTCATCGTCATTCTTTCCGCAGGCGGAAAGAAGCATCAGCATGGCCAGCAGCAGAGCGGGCAGACGCTTTTTCAAAAATTCCATCTATCTTTAGTCCTTTCGATTCATTCCATCACAATGAGTGCGCCCTGACTTCCCCTTTGTCCGCCCGTATAGCGGTGGGACCAATACTTTTCGTGGCTGCACTTTGTGCATTCATCGGATACTGCGATATTTTTCTCTTCAACACCAAGCTGCACAAGTCTTCGGGCGTTGCAGCCTTTCAGATCAAGGAGAAACTTTCCTTCCGCGCTTTCATCTTCCTTGTAAAAGCCTCGGGCATCCTCACCCAGCCAGTGTTCCACGGCTTCTATAACTTCGCCGCCCACCTGAAAGCAGCATCCGCTTATAGCAGGTCCGATGGCTGCGCACACATTCTTCCGCTCCGCGCCAAGGGAGCACATAGCCTCAATAGCGTTTCCCAGAATGTCCCCAACGCTGCTGCGCCAGCCGCAGTGAATTGCGCCTATTACCCCGTGAACGGGATCTTCCAGCAAAACCGGAACGCAGTCGGCAGTGAAGCAGATCAGCGCCATACCCTTGGCGGCGCTTACGATGCCGTCCGCCTCATAGGGCACGGCGGTGAAAAGCTCGTGGATATCTCTTTCGTCCACTATGCGGACATCCGCCTTGTGAACCTGCTTGGTGAAGGCCATACGGAAGGTGTCAATACCCGTAGCTTCGGCAAGAAGACGGTAGTTTTCACGGATTTTATCATCCCCGTCTCCCCTTCCGGTGCCCAGATTCATAGATGCATATATGCCCTCGCTCACTCCGCCGAGGCGGGTGGTGAACGCGTGACGGGAGGATATGGTGGCTGCGGTCATAAATACAACCGAGCCCTTTTTCTGTTCTTTGAATGACATTTTAACCCTCCTATGCATCCAATTTGTTTCAATCGTTTATCTTCCGCAGCAGTCCTTATATTTCATAGGCAGACCGTTGGGGCGCTTCTTGCCGCAGGGACAGGGGTCGTTTCGGCCTATTTTCTGTGCCTTGCGCACAGGCTGCTTTTTCACGGAAGCGTCGCCGCCCACATTGGTGCTGGCGTTTTTAACAACGCTCTTGCGCTGAACGCTCTCGTTGGCGCGGACTCTTGCCAGATAAACGCGGCGGACAACCTCCTCGCGGATGCCGCCTATCATAGTCTCGAACATATCGAGACCTTCCTGCTTATAGGCATCTATGGGCTTTATATTGCCGTAGCCCCGCAGGCCTATACCCCGGCGCAGCTCGCTCATGGCGTCGATGTGCTCCATCCAGTATTCGTCAACAACACGGAGCATAATTACGCGCTCAAGCTCGCGCATAACAGGCACACCGTTTGGCATGGCGCCCAGAGCCTTTTCCTTGGCGGCGTAAACCTCGTGAGCAATTTCCTCCAGACGCTGGCAAAGGGCGGAGCACTTCATTCCCTTTTCGTAGCTTATTCTGCCTCTCGCAAGGAAGAGCTTTTCAAAGGGGGCGAGCATCTCGGCCAAGGCCTCGGGAGATTCGGGGTCAACGCTGCCCACGCTGTCATAAATGAAATCGTGAATCATTCCCGCGATGGACTGCTGAATATCCTCTCCGTCAAGAACCTTGTAGCGCTGCTCATATATGAGCTTACGCTGAACATTCATAACGTCGTCATATTCCAGAGTGCTCTTTCTTATCTGGAAATGACGGCTTTCAACAGTTTTCTGGGACTGCTCAATGGCATTGGATACCATCTTGTTGTCGATGGGCATATCCTCCTCCATACCGAGAGCTTCCATCATGCCCATCACTCGCTCAGAACCGAAAAGACGCATAATATCGTCGGTCATGGCAAGGAAGAATCGGCTCTCGCCGGGGTCTCCCTGACGACCTGCGCGTCCTCTGAGCTGGTTATCTATACGGCGGGATTCGTGACGCTCAGTGCCCAGGATGAAAAGTCCGCCTGCGGCCTTGACCTTCTCCGCCTCTTCGTTTATCACCTTTTTGTGCTCCGCCATTTTCTCGGCGAAAAGGGCACGGGCAGAGAGGATTTCCTCATTATCGGTGTCAGCATAACCGGTGGCCTCGGCGATAATATCCTCGCTGTAGCCGGCCTTTCTCAGGTCATTCTTGGAAAGAAACTCGGCGTTGCCGCCCAACATAATATCGGTGCCGCGTCCGGCCATATTGGTCGCTATGGTAACAGCGCCCAGCTTACCCGCCTGAGCAACTATCTCCGCTTCCTTTTCGTGGTTTTTTGCATTGAGCACATTGTGCTTTATGCCGGTGCGCTGGAGCAGGCGGGAGATATATTCGCTCTTTTCAATGCTTACAGTACCTACCAGAACCGGCTGACCCTTCTGATGGCAGGCAACAATCTGATTTATGATAGCCCTGTTTTTTCCGTTTTCGTTTTTATAAACAGCGTCGGGATTATCAATTCTTGCAACAGGCTTATTGGTGGGCACCTCGATAATGTCCAGACCGTAAATAGCCACAAATTCCTCCTGCTCCGTAACGGCGGTACCCGTCATACCGGCAAGCTTGGAGTACATGCGGAAATAGTTCTGGAAGGTGATGGTGGCAAGGGTCTTGTTTTCCCTCTCAACAGTGACCCTCTCCTTGGCCTCAATAGCCTGATGGAGACCTTCGCTGTAGCGGCGTCCAAGCATCAGTCGTCCGGTGAACTCATCAACTATGATGACTTCGCCTTCCTTGACAACATAGTCAATATCCCTTTTCATAACGCCGTGGGCCCTTATGGCCTGATTGATATGATGGGAAAGGGTGGAGTTTTCAAGGTCGGCAAGGTTTTCAAGTCCGAAATGCTGCTCGGCCTTTGCGATGCCTCTGGCGGTAAGGGTTGCATTTCTTGCTTTTTCGTCCACGATGTAGTCAGCATCCAGATTTTCATCCTCTTCTGCCTTATCGTCAACACTGGCAACCACCAGTTTTTTCAGACGGCAGACAAAGTCATTCACCTGCTTGTAGAGGTCTGTGCTCTCATCGCCCTGACCGGATATGATAAGGGGTGTGCGGGCTTCGTCTATGAGGATGGAGTCAACCTCGTCCACAACGGCAAAGTTGTGGCCGCGCTGAACCATATTGCTCTTATAAATGGCCATATTGTCGCGAAGGTAATCGAAGCCCATCTCGTTATTGGTGCCGTAGGTTATATCCGCGTTATAGGCCTCCCTGCGCTGGTCGGAGCTGAGACCGTGGACAATGAGGCCCACCTTCAGACCCAGGAAGCGATGAACCTTTCCCATCCATTCGCTGTCGCGGCGGGCAAGATAGTCGTTGACGGTGACAATGTGAACACCCTTGCCCTCAAGGGCGTTCAGATACGCGGGCAAAACGGCCACAAGGGTTTTTCCTTCGCCGGTCTTCATCTCCGCAATGCGGCCCTGATGAAGAACGATACCGCCAATGAGCTGAACCCGGAAGGGTTTCATGCCCAGAACGCGCCATGCGGCCTCACGGGCAACGGCAAAGGCCTCGGGAAGAATATCGTCAAGAGTCTCCCCCGCCGCAAGGCGGGTCTTGAATTCCTCGGTTTTGCCCTTCAGCTCATCATCGCTCATAGCGGCGCAGCTTTCGTCCAACGCCTCTATCTTGTCAACGAGGGGATATATTTTTTTCAGCTCTCTTTCGGAGTAGCTGCCAAAAAGCTTATTGAGAATACCCATAGGTTTATTTTCACCTTTCACAATGCGCATAGTTATAACATTTTATCATCTAATCAAGGTATTGTACCACATACTTATGAATAAATAAAGTATAAGCGCTCGAATTTTGCGAAAAAGTGATGCGGAGCAAAATTGAGCGAAATTTGCGATTGAATACTTTGACGGAATGATGTATTATATTTAGGTTGAAATGAAAGTTTTCTTAATCCACTGTGATATAAAAGGAGCTTATCTATGAAACACCATCGTTTTCATCAGGCCGTATGGTCCTTCCTTCGCGTTATTCTCGGTCCTTACATAAGACACCGTTTCGGATATACATATGAAACCTGCTCCATTGAAGGCCCCTGCCTTGTTATGGGCAATCATGACAGCAACTGGGATCCTCTCTTCCTCGGTCTCGCTTTCCCAAAGCAGATGTACTTTGTTGCCAGCGAGCATATTTTCCGTTGGGGCATTGTCTCATGGATTCTCAAAGTGCTTCTCAATCCTATTTCCCGTATGAAGGGCACCACCGCCAGCGACACTGCAATGGCAATTATACGCCGCCTGAAAAAAGGCTATAATGTGGGTATGTTCGCCAACGGAAGCCGCTCCTTCAATGGCATCAGCGAGGATATTCTCCCCTCCACCGGCAAGCTGGCAAGAGTTGGCGGCGCCACCCTTGTCACCTACCGTCTGGACGGCGGCTACTTCACCGAACCCCGCTGGAATTTCTCCGGAATAAGACGGGGCAAAATCCGGGGCAGAATAATGAACATTTATACTCCCGATGTTCTTAAAAAAATGAGCGTGGATGAAATCAACGAGGCCATCAACCGCGACCTCTATGTGGACGCCTACGCAGTTCAGCGTGAGGCCATGGTGCCTTTCAAAGGCAAGCGCAGCGCCGAAAGCCTTGAGAGCGTTCTCTGCGTCTGCCCCAAATGCGGCAGTCTCGGCCATATGCACTCCAAGGGTGACAGATTTTGGTGCGATAGCTGCGGCTACGAGGTGCGCTATAATAACTACGGTTTCTTTGAGGGCAGTGATGTGGTTTTCGACTCCGTCACCGATTGGGATAAATTCCAGAGCGAGGAGCTGAAAAAGATGGCCGATGCCGCCGAAGACGGTGCGCTTTTCTTCACCGACGACGGTTTGGAGCTCAGCAGCGTAGGCCTTGACCACAGCGTAAGCAAGCTTGGCAAGGGCAGCATCGCTCTCTATACCGACCGTTTCGAATGCTGCGGCAAGGTTTTCCCCATCTCCGAGCTTGGCGGCTTCGCCCTCCACGGCCCGGTTTCCGTCAACTTCTCTCATGACGGTGTGAGCTACGAGCTGAAAACAAAAAAAGTAGTCTGCACCAGAAAATATCAGACCATTATCCACCACATTCTCAACCGTGGCGTGCTTTTGCAGTCCTGACATAAGACAAAGCAGAAAAAGAGGGTAAAGTGATGAAAAAGATCGGTTTCGACAACGATAAATATTTGCACACCCAAACTGATAGCATCCGCTCCCGCATCGAGCAATTCGGCGGCAAGCTCTATCTGGAGTTCGGCGGCAAGCTCTTTGATGATTACCACGCATCCCGCGTCCTTCCCGGCTTCAAGCCCGACAGCAAGGTGCAGATGCTGATGAAAATGAAGGACGATGCCGAAGTCCTTATCGTTATCTCTGCCAACGATATCGAGCGCAACAAGCGCCGCGGCGATTTGGGCATAACTTATGACGAGGACACCCTTCGCCTTATCGACGCCTTCCGGGGTATAGGTCTTTATGTTGGCAGCGTGGTTATAACCCAGTACCAGAACCAGCCCGCCGCCGACCAGTTCCAGAAGCGTATGGAAATGCTTGGTCTGAAGGTTTACCGCCACTATATCATCCCCGATTATCCTGCCAACCTTCCCCTCATAGTTTCAGATGAAGGTTACGGCAGAAACGATTATATCGAAACCAGCCGCAGCCTTGTTGTTGTAACCGCTCCCGGTCCCGGAAGCGGCAAGATGGCCACCTGCCTCAGCCAGCTCTACCACGAGCATAAACGTGGCATCTCCTCCGGTTATGCCAAATTTGAAACCTTCCCCATCTGGAATTTGCCCCTTACCCATCCCGTCAATCTGGCCTATGAGGCCGCTACCGCCGACCTTGACGACGTCAATATGATAGACCCCTATCATCTGGAGGCCTACGGCGAAATGACCGTCAACTATAACCGCGATGTTGAGGTCTTCCCCGTCCTCAATGCAATACTGGAGCGTATCTGGGGAAAGAGTCCCTATAAGAGCCCCACTGATATGGGCGTGAATATGGTGGGTAACTGCATCATCGATGATGATGTCTGCCGCCACGCCAGCAAGCTTGAGATAATCCGCCGCTATTATTCAGCTGCCGTCAGCGTCCGTCAGGGTCTCTCCGATCCCAGCGAGCAGCGCAAGATTGAGCTTATTATGAATAAGTGCGGCATCACCACCGATTACCGCCCCGTCATCGCCGCTGCCATGGCCCGCGCCGAGGAGACGGAAAATCCCGCAATGGCTCTGGAGCTGCCCGACGGAAGAATCGTCACCGGCAAAACCTCCTCTCTGCTGGGTGCCGCCTCCGCCTGCCTGCTCAACGCTCTTAAGGAGCTGGGCGGACTGAACAAGGAACTTCTGCTCATCTCCCCGGGTATCATCGAGCCCATCCAGCATCTTAAGACCGAGCATATGGGCAACCGCAACCCCCGTCTCCATACCGACGAAATTCTCGTGGCTCTGAGCATCTGCGCCGTCACCAATCCTATGGCGGAGCTGGCCATGGATCAGCTTGATAAACTCCGCGGCTGCGAAGCTCATTCCAGCGTCATTCTCTCCCGCGTGGACGAAAACCTCTTCCAGAAGCTGGGCGTAAACATCACCTTCGAGCCCAGATATCAGGTAAAGAAACTTTTCCACGGCTGATAAAAAAAGGTCAAAAAACTTCCGCGAAGCCTCGCGGAAGTTTTTTTATTCCCGCCGCGCCTTGCCGCACCGTCCGTAGGGCGCGACCACCGGGCGCACCTTTAATGCCTCCCCTTGATGGGAAGGTGCATTTGCGACGCAAATGACGGATGAGGTGTTTTTACTCGGAACGGTCAAAACCCTTCCCTACAAGCACTGCGGCAAAACGACGCTCGTAGGGGCCGGACACCCGGCCGGCCCGTATACGCCGCACCCTTCGTAGGGCGCGAGCCCATGGCCGTCGGCGCGCCGCAAAACGGAAAGGCGTGCACTGGCCGTGGGCGCATTTTCTCCCCCATCGCCCCCGATTCCGACGCAAAAAACCTATATTTTTACCGCATTTCCTATTGACAAGAGAAAAAAATGATGTTAAACTCTTTAGGCTTGCGGGTGTAGTTCAATGGTAGAACACCAGCCTTCCAAGCTGGATACGAGGGTTCGATTCCC
>SVKK01000034.1 GCA_015068425.1 Oscillospiraceae bacterium
GCGTGAGCTCGGTGCCGGGCGTGGGCGTAGGCTCAGTGCCGGGCGTGGGCGTAGGCTCAGTGTCGGGCGTAGGAGTAGGCTCAGTGTCGGGCGTAGGAGAAGGACTTGGAGACTCACTGGGAGACGGGCTGGGCCAGTCAATGTCTTCCTCATGATAGTTATAGTGGCTCAAAGCTTCCCATTCTTTGCTGCGCAGAGTTCCGTCGGCATTATATACATAGCGTGTGCTGGATGCTTTTAGAGCGATGGCAATATCTTCATATTCATCATCGAATACTTCCCAGGATCCGACGGCCATTTTTACATAGCTTCCGTCAATGTCACTGCCTATTATCTTCATAATGACGGACTTATTATCATCGGAGACGCTGGCTTCTATCTTTATCGGAAAATCCCTGTTGTTTACAAAGCGGAATTCCGGTCCGCCCCAGGAAACAGTGGCATCCAGGCCGACAGGAAGGTAGAGTACTTTGAAGTAGTGGCAGGTACGGGCGGAAATTTCAAGGTTTGCATAGAGGGAGCAATAATAAACCATGGAAGATACCTGGCAAATACCTCCACCGTATTCCTGAACCGTCTGACCTCCGGAATATGCACCGGCCATAAGATAGCCGTTCTCGGGGGTGCGCTTTCCAAGCGTGGTGTTATAGTCAAATTCCTCACCGGGAAGCAGAATGGTGCCGTTTACGGAGTCCACCGCCTTGCGGACATTATTGATGCGGTTATAGGAACTTCCCAGAAGCGTGGTGGTGCATTCGCTGAGCACATCTCGGAAAAGCAGTTTTTCAAACTCTCCCGTAGTTATCTCGGGCTCTGAAAACACAATGGGTATCTCCACAGTTTCACCGTACTCCGCCTTATTCCACAGCTGTACGGCTTTCTTGGCATCAAAATCTATGCCAATAACATGTTCTATGATTTTATTATTCTTTTTGTCATAGTGAGCATTCTCAGGCTCACAGAATACACTCTCCCGGAGTTTTGCAATATCAAGCTCCTGATCAGTGCTTATCTCTGCATCATAGACTATGTCATTATAGTTTTCATTCTCAAGGGCATCTACAACCATTGCTGCTATACCTTCGGCGTCAATGTTTATTCCCTTTGCCCCTTTAAGAACTGAAATATACTCTTCACCGATTTTAACTTCGGATGCCATAAGAGCAAGCTTAACCTCGCGAACAATGTTATCCACTGCTGCGGAAACTGCTTCTTTATCTGCTGTTATAACTGTTTCGCTCTCAAAGCTCATTCCAGCAAAACAACAGCGGACATAGTTCAGTGCAGCAGCTATTGGATTGCCTCCTTTGCAGCCATCATAAACGCGCTGCACATGCTCAGCAAGACCTGTTATAGTGCAAACATCCTCGGACTTGACATTAAGTACAACGTCCAAAGGCATAATGACATTAACTTCCTTGCCCTCAAGGGAGGAATATCCCTTTTCGGAAAGAAGCTCCATAGCCTCGGTCAGACTCATATTTCCAAGGTTAATTCCGTCAAGTGTTACATTGGGATAAATTTCGTCAATGGTAGACACATAAATGACACCGGCAGCAGCGCAGGCAAGCACGAGAGCCACCACAACCACGGCAATAATTATGCAGATTTTCACTTTGCCAATCTGCTTTTTATCTTTGGGAGGCTTCTCGGTCTTAGGTGCCTTTGGAGCCTTGGGAGGCTTCTCGGCCTTAGGTGCCTTTGGAGCCTTGGGAGGCTTCTCGGCCTTAGGTGCCTTTGCTTTCTTCTTATCTTTTTCGTCGTTAAGTTTCATTTATTTCTCCTTAACTCGTTAATTCCTATAAAAAACCTCGTCTCCATCGGGCAAGGGATTTTGTCCGAGGGCACTGTCAACGCTGTCTGTCCATGGATTTCCGCTGCGTTTAAGCTCTGCCTGCTTTTCCAGCATCAGTCCGATAAGCAGATTGGAAAGCAGAAAGCCTGTTGCGGTAAAACACCATCGTCCCTTAGCCGTTACAACCCATCCCTTGCGCTCAAACTCCTTGAGGAGCTGTTCCATGGGCTCAAAATTGCATCGATAAATCTTATAGTATTCCTTCTGGGATATGCCTTTGGTGGTGCGCATTCCGAGCATAATGTACTCAGCAGCACGGTCCAAAAGACCTATCTTTTCATACTCATCAACAATAGTTTCGTTCTCATTGATGTTATTTATGTATTTAACCATATCCCTCACATAGCTGTATCTTATTCCGGCTACGCATGAATGAGCTCCGGGACCGAAACCCATATAATCCCTCAGGAGCCAGTATTTGAGATTATGCTTGGAATATTTTTTCTTTCGGCAAAAGTTGCTGATTTCATATTGCT
Organism: Oscillospiraceae bacterium; assembly: GCA_015068425.1. Taxonomy (GTDB): domain Bacteria; phylum Bacillota; class Clostridia; order Oscillospirales; family Oscillospiraceae; genus SIG459. Next base: position 2,332 of record SVKK01000034.1, read on the forward strand.
TATATCCGTTGTTTGCAAGAGTTTCAACGGTATAAAGATACATGTCCGCCTGCTCATCGTCATCGGGAAGAAATGGGGAATCTTTATATGCGTACATTGGAGTTCCCTCTTCCAGTTTAAGACCGTAGCAGGAAATATGGTCAACCTTCAGCGCGATAGCCTTGCGGAGAGTTTCCGCCCAGTCGCTTTTTGTCTGGCTGGGCAAGCCGTAGATCAGGTCAATGCTGATGTTACGGAAGCCGCTGCGTCTGGCATCCTTCACGCATTGCTCCACCTGCGCCCAGTTATGTCTCCGTCCGATAAGCTTCAAAATATCGTCATTGGCAGACTGTGCGCCTATACTGAGTCTGTTAAATCCCTCGCTGCGAAGCATTTTCAAATCAGCCTTAGTAATACTGTCGGGATTCACCTCAATGGTAACCTCAGCACTGCGATAAACAAGAGCGTTCATTTTAAGGGCGTTGAATATCTCACAAATTCTCTTGGCGCCGTAATAACTGGGTGTGCCGCCGCCGAAATAGACGGTATCCACATAATAGCGCTGGAGTTGGGGTCCCGCTTCCTTGATATGGTCAATTATTGCATTGTGATATTTCGGCATCAAATTGTCGCAGTTTGCGTGAGAATAAAAATCGCAGTAGGCACATTTTGATGCGCAAAAAGGTATATGGATATATATTCCGAGATTTTTGCTCATAGCTTCTCTCCGAAAATGTTATATGTATGCTCAGGGGTGCGCATAACACCCCGTATAACAGCATACAGCACATAACGAATTATGTCAACTTAAAATCAAAAAAGTCCGCAAACAAGTTCTGTATAGGCCGCAGGATCCTCAAGAGGGATATCAGCAACAAGCTTTGCCTGACAAAGGAGAATTTTAGCAAGCTTGGCTGTTTTTTCCCTGTCCTCTTCATAGCTCTTCTTAAGTGCCTCGAATGCCTTATGGGATGCATTGAGTTCAAGCACTTTTCGAGCCTTGAGATTTTCAGTGTTTGCTCCCGGGAGAGAACGGAAATATTTCTCCACCTCAAGGGTTATCTCGCCCTCAGTGGTGATGCACACAGGGAAGCTCTTGAGCTTGTGGGAAATTCTTACATCAACGACCTCGTCCTCGAGGCTTTCCTTAATAAAGTCCAGCATGGGACGGTTTTCATCGTCAATACGCTGCGTATCCGCCTTCTGCAGGTCAGTTTCAAGTCCCAGATCATCAGAGCTTACATTGCAGAATTTTTTACTCTCATAGTCACCGAGAATCTGTACAACAAATTCATCAACATCCTCTGTCATATAGAGAATGCCGAAGCCCGCATCTTTAACCTGCTCAGTCTGGGGAAGCTTTTCCGCGCGGGCGACGCTTTCAGCCGCTGCATAATATATATATTTCTGCCCTTCAGGCATCTTATTTGCATATTCCTCAAGGGAGATAAGCTTTTCTTCACCGCTTCCGGCAAAAACAAGCAGATCTTTCAGCATATCCTTCTTCCTGCCATAATCCCCTACTATGCCATATTTTATCTGGGTGCCGAATGCCTTCCAGAAGCGCTCATAAGCCTCACGGTCATTGCTGAGAAGCTTTTTCAGTTCAGCCTTGACCTTCTTTTCAATATTGCTCGCAATTACCTTCAGCTGACGGTCATGCTGAAGCATTTCACGGGAGATGTTCAGGCTAAGATCCTGACTGTCAACAATACCGCGCACGAAGCGGAAGCAATCACTGAGCAAATCAGCGCATTTATCCATAATAACAACGCCGCTGGAATATAGCTGAAGACCCGGCTGGAAGTCTCGGGAATAGTAATCATATGGCACAGTGGCGGGAATGAAGAGCATTGCCTTATAGCTTACAGCGCCCTCAGCATTAATTCTGATAACAGCAAGGGGATCCTCAGCATCGTGGAACTTTTCCTTATAAAATGCCTTGCAGTCCTCATCGCTGACCTCGCTCTTGGCTCTTTGCCATATGGGAATCATACTGTTTACAGTCTGCTCCTGCCACACCTCAATGAACTCCCGCTTGGGCTCACCGTTTTCGTCAACCTCGCCAGTCTCGCGGGATTCATATCCCTCCACATCCATAATAATTGGCCAGCGGACATAGTCGGAATATTTCTTAACAAGCTCCTTAAGGCGGAAGGAATCCAAATACTCGCTGTATTTTTCGTCCTGAGTATCCTCTTTAATGTGCATAATAATATCGGTACCAACGCTGTCTTTTTCAGCTTCGCTGACGGTATATCCGTCTGCACCGCTGCTTTCCCACTTATAAGCGCTCTCACTGCCGTAGGCTCGGGAAACAACGGTCACCTTGTCGCTGACCATAAATGCAGAATAGAACCCCACGCCGAACTGGCCTATAATGTCGATATCTGCCTTTTCCGCCTCTTCCTCGCTGAGCTCACTCTTGAACTTGAGAGAGCCGCTTCGGGCAATAACTCCCAGATTGCTCTCCATATCCTCGCGGCTCATGCCTATACCGTTATCAGAGACGCAAACGGTGCCTGCTTCTTCATCCACCTTGATGCGAATGCGGAAATCTTCTCTGCCAAGTCCGACAGCTTCATCGGTAAGTGAAATATAGCAAAGCTTATCAATAGCATCGGAAGCATTGGATATAATCTCACGAAGGAAAATTTCCTTGTGGGTATAGATAGAGTTAATCATCAGGTCAAGCAGACGCTTGGACTCTGCCTTAAACTGTTTTTTTGCCATTTTTAGTTCCTCCAGGTGTAATTATTTAACTAAGTAATTATACCACCTCTGATTATATTTTCAATGTGTATTTGAAACTTTACCTCTTGCATCTTTCCCGCCCTGTGCTAAAATTAACTTAAACTGCGTACCACGTTTTGGATTACAGCACTTGTGCAAAATATAGGAGATGAGCTTATGTCTCTTGAAAATCTGAAAAAAGAATGTCTTGGTTGCCGCAGCTGCAGCCTTTGCGAAAGTCGAAGCAATGTTGTTTTCGGGGTTGGCAGAGAAAACGCCGAAGTGATGTTTATAGGCGAAGGCCCCGGCGAGCAGGAAGATATACAAGGTGAACCCTTCGTTGGCAGAGCAGGCCAGCTTCTTGACGATATGCTGGAGATGATAGATCTCGACCGCAGCAAGGTTTATATTGCAAATATCGTAAAATGCCGTCCTCCCAAAAACCGTGATCCCCTGAATATTGAGCAGGATGCCTGCTCACACTGGCTGAAGGAACAACTTCGCCTTATAAATCCAAAAATAGTTGTTTGTCTCGGCCGCATATCCGCTGCACGCTTCATCAAGGATGACTTCAAGATAACAAGAGAACACGGACAGTGGTTTATAAAAGACGGCCTTATGGTTATGGCTATGTACCATCCCGCCGCCCTCCTCCGTGACAGTTCAAAGCGTCCCGAGACCTTCGAGGATCTCGTGAAGCTTCGTCAGGCAATAAGAGACTACTGCACCGATACTTACTAAAGTTTAAGAGGTAAATATAAATGCTTTCCTTCCAGCCCCTCGGTATTGGGGATAAAAAAGCCGTTGACATTTTAAGCGCTGTGGAAAACTCCCGCTCCGCAGACTTTGTTTTCGGCAACATGTTCCTCTGGAATGATAAATATCGCCAAAGCATATGCATCTCCGATGGCAGACTTTTTGTCCGCGCCGAGGGAGAGCATATACCCATTTTCCCCTTCCCCATAGGAAGCGGGGATCTTAAAGAAGCCATTGAAAAGCTTCTCTCCTACGCCAACTCCCAAGGCTACGGTCTTGTTCTTCGCGGCGTTGAGCTCCGCCACAAGGAACAGCTTGAAGCTCTTTTCCCCGGACACTTCAGCTTTGTTCACGACAGGGACTATGATGACTATATCTATTCCGCGGAAAAGCTTGCCAGCCTCTCCGGCAAAAAGCTCCACGGAAAACGAAACCACATAAACCGCTTTGAGGCAACATATCCCGACTGGCATTTTGAGCCCCTTTCAAAGGAACATTTTCCCCTATGCAGAGCGCTTCTTGACCGATGGGAAACCGAAGTATCCGACGGGGAACATCTTGTCAGCAATGAGAGACAGGCTATAGAGCTTGCCTTTGAACACTTTGAGACTCTCTCCCTTATCGGAGGCGCACTCTTTGTGGGCGAAAGGCTTGTTGCCTTCACCGTGGGAGAGGTAATATCTTCCGATTGCTTTAATGTTCATTTTGAAAAAGCTGACGCCGGCACAGACGGAGCCTATCCCATGATAAACAGAGAATTCGTCAGATATATTATCAAAAAGTTTCCTCAGATAAGTTATGTAAACCGAGAAGACGATATGGGGCTTGAAAATCTCAGAAAGAGCAAGCTCAGCTACCGCCCTGAAATAATTCTTGAAAAATACTCCGCCCACTGGATGGACTGAATATGAGAGATTTTTTCCTTCGCCCAACGGCCGAAAGTGATATTGAACAAATTATAAAGATATGGAAAGAGTCCTTCGGTGACAGTGAGGATTTTATACTTGACCTTGCGGAAAAATGCCGGCTCATCGAAAATGGCGTATGTGCCGAGTCTGAAGGCAAAGCTCGAGCCTTCATGTTTGCCTTTGACGGACTTGAGATACAAGGTCAAAGGGCATCATATATTTACGGTCTGTGTACCCAGAGCGAGTATCGAAAACGGGGCTTGGGCCAAGCCGTTGCCTTTTATGCGGCGCAGCAAGCAAGCAAAAGAGGCTCCAAGCTTGTATTTCTCCGTCCCGCCGACAAAAAGCTTGAAGGCTGGTACGCCTCCGTCCTTGGTGCCCATGCCTTTGCAGCTACACTAATCGAAAAAGTCACCCCCTCTCTCCCATTGCCCGACAAAGCTATTAAAATCAGCGCAGAAGAATACCTCAAGGCCAGAAACAACTCACTCTGGAGAGTGCCGGCCGAAATGATTTTCGCAGAAGAAACCGTTCACCGTCATTACGGCGGCGCCTTTTTGCGCTGTGCAGACTGCTATATATGCGCTGAGCTTTGCGGAAATGGGCTTTTCCTGAGAGAAATCATCGGCCATAACAGCGCTCTTGCAGTTTCCGCAGCAGCAGAATTTTTTGCAGCAGACGAAGTATATCTCCCCTGTCATTCAGATGACGGAATTGCATTGATGTTTATCCCGCCGTATATTCCCGAAAATGCCTCTTCAATTCCACTTATGCCCTTCACACTTGATTGACATAACGCCTTTTTCTCATTTCGGAATATTGGGTCAAAATTCAGGGTTTTTTCAAAAAATCTATATTCAAAAACGTGGAATTTTGTCAATAGCGAGATTTACATAATTTTTTTATTAGAATTTATTTAAATTTAATATTTATGTAACATTTTCTATATTTATTTCGTAACATTTAGCCTTTATCATAAGACTTGCAAGAGACAGTTTCATCTTTTTCATTTTGTCCTCATCCCATAAAAATAAGCTCAACGGAATGTCGCGCCGTTGAGCTTATTAATTTTTGTCGGAAAATGTATTTATTCGTTGCTTAACCGCATTCAAATGTATTATAATTGAACACACAGCAGCATATAATATCCGCAGCCCTTTCCGGGAGGTCAATGATGGAAAATAGCATTAAAGCAGTTCTTGAGCTTGGACGCGCAGCCGTAATTGCAATTGAAAATGGTCAAATCACCCATATGAACAGCCCCGCTGTTGCACTTTTGGGTAATGATTGCATCGGTAAAAGTCCTGTTGGTCTTCTTCCCGACCATCTTATCAGCGGTTCTTCCACTTGCTGTACAGCCGCTGCCGTGGTAAAAGACATAAGTTACTGCGCCCAGGTAAAAATTATAGACGGCGTAAGATACGTTTCTCTTGAGGAAAATAAACTTCCCGAGGCATCCTCCGGACTTCTCAATAATGCAATGATGGCCGATATGCTCTCCACACTGTTCAACATTGGTCTGGCTATAGACAGAGTCAACGATATATGCCAACCCAAGAATAAGATGCAATCCGACTATCTTGCAATTTTGAACCACAATTATTACAGTCTTCGCCATGTTCTATCCAACCTGAACACAAGCATTTCATTAAGAGACGGTTCCCTCCCTTTCCGCTTCTCTGTTATTGATCTGGCTCAAATTTGTTCGGATATTGTTTCCACGGTATCGCTTTTATGCGCAGGAAAAGGTATAAACATCGAATTTTCCAGCCGTCACGGCGAAATTCTTGCATATGCCGACGGAGAAAAGATTGAGCGCATTCTTCTCAATCTTATAAGCAACTCCCTTGCCAACACCCCCAAAGGCGGCAAAATAAGCATCGGTCTGGAAAAAAGCGGAGATACGGCATATATTTCTGTCAATGACACTGGCTGCGGCATACCCGCTCATAACATGTCGCGGGTTTTCTCTGCGTATGAGAGAAAACCTGACCTTTCCTCACCGGATTCCTTTAAAAGCGGTCTCGGACTAAGTGTTTCAAGAGCACTCGCTGAAGCCCACGACGGAGCGCTTATTATAGAAAGCCGCGAGGGCGAAGGCTGCTCCGTCCGCATTATTCTCCCTCTTAAAAGCCGCAACTTCACTGTTTTTGAATCCCCCGGCATAAATTATGTAAACTCCGGCATGAGCCTTATTCTCACCGAACTTTCAACCGTTCTTGGCAGCGAATGCTACTCGGAGAAATATCTCGACTAAGCCATAAATTGAAAATGCGCGTCGGAAAGCCTTTCCGCCGCGCATTTTTCTTTTCAGAGGACATAAAAGTAGATTGCCAGAAATTGCAGAACACTGCCTAAAACCACAAAAATATGGAACACGCTGTGGATCCAGCGTTTCTTTTTGCCAACTCCGTAGAGTACGGCGCCGATTGTATAGGCCATACCTCCTCCGAGAAGCATATAAAAGCCTGTGGCTGACATCACCTCTATTGTATGAGGTACAAAACATATTACGCTCCAGCCCATCCCAACATAGCATATCATGGAAAACGCTGTGTATTTCTTCAGGTCTATGGCTGTCAGAGTAATTGCCAAAGCCGCAAGAGCCCATTGCCACCCCAGCAGTCCCCACCCTATCAAGGGATAAGCCGGTACAAATGCTCCCATACAAATAATCGAGTATGTGCCGGCAATGAGGGCATATATCGTGCAATGATCCAATATCTGCAGAACCTTTTTCCCGTGCCCTTTCTCAAACCGTGGTAGATGCTGGAAAGAGTATAAAGCGCTACCATACTCAAGCCATATATAATTGCCCCTAAAATCTCGATTCCTTCTCCGACGGAAACAGCCTTTATAAGGCAGAGAATAAACGCACACAGTCCAAAGGCTCCCCCCACTATATGGGTAACCATATTCATTATTTCCTCGCCGAAGCTATACTCCGGCAGCTTCCTAATACTAAGTTTTGTTCGCTTCATTTTTTCGCCGCCTTTCTTTGAGGATTGTAACCCCAGCTGCTCAGGAAAGGAAAGCTACTGCCTTTGAATGGTGGTAGAATTGCTGTGGAGCTATAAAAATACCGGTAGAAAGCCACTCTACTGCTGGTAGGATGGCAATTCTACCGGATTTATTTTAGTTTTTTTGTTAAATTCAGACCTTATTCTATGCCAAAAAATCTTTTTCCGTTTTCCATTGTGATGTGGGCAACTTCATCGGCTGTTATGCCTTTAATTTCAGCAATTTTTTCAGCCACAAAGCAAAGCTCTCTGCTGTCATTTCGCTTGCCTCTGTGGGGTACGGGTGCAAGATAGGGGCTGTCCGTTTCTATCATAATTTTGTCCATCGGGCATATTTCAATGGTCTCCAGTGCCTTGCGGGCGTTTTTGAAGGTTATCGCCCCTGTGAACGAGAGATACCATCCCATTTCCAGTATCTGCCGTGCCATTTCCGCGCTGCCGCTATAGCAGTGGAAAACTCCCCTCAAATCCGGAAACTCACGGATTATCTCCATGCACTCTCCGTGGGCATCCCTGTCGTGAATAATAACCGGCATTTTCAATTCCCGTGCCAGCTCCATCTGGCGGCGGAAAACTTCCCGTTGGCGCTCCCTTGGAGAAAAGTCATAGTAATAGTCAAGACCAATTTCGCCTATTGCTTTTACTTTTGGATTTTCGCACCACCGCCTGATAAGCTCTTCGCTCTCCTCGCAATAGCTTTCCGCCTCGTGAGGATGCCATCCCACGGCGGCATACATATGGGAATACTTTTCCGCATATTCCACTGCTTTGGCGCTGCTCTCTTCATCACAGCCCGGGTTGAGTATAAGGCCTACCCCTTCATTTGGGAGCTCAGCCAAAAGAGCGTGGCGGTCAGTGTCGAAGCGTTCGTCATCATAATGAGCATGTGTGTCAAAATACATAGTTTTTCTCCCAAAAATCAATCAAGGTGGTGATATAATTCCAATATTTTTGTATATATGCCGCAAAGTGGTGAATTGGTGATTGTCTTTGCATATTGCGGCACTTATGCTATAATAGTTTCCAAGAAACGAAAGGTCAGAAGTTTATGACTGATATCAAAACAGCGGGTTCTCTCCGCTCACTCATCACAAATATATATATTAGCATAATGTTTTTGCTTTTTCCACTGTTTACAGGTTTTTCAGGCTATGCAAACATAACTTTCTCCAAGTTCCTTTTTTTCATTATCTGTACGGGACTTTGGCTCATCGGCCTGATAATTGCCTGCATTGTTGAAAAATCGCCGCTCCCCCGCTTTTCCATCCATCACTGGGCAGCCACAGCATTTGCCGCTGTTTGCATTTTGTCCTTTATTGTTTCTCCATACAAAAGCGATAGTCTTCTTGGCGCAAGCCGCTATGACGGTCTTATCACTCATCTTATATACATTCTGATCTTTCTCGGAGTTTCCTTCTTCGGTCGTTTTCGTCCCTATCACTTCATATGCCTTGCTATTTCGGTTTTTATCTGCAGCTTTGTTGCAGTTTTTCAGCTTTTCAACATAAATCTTTTCAGTCTCTTCCCGGGGGATTTTAGTCACTATGACTCGGGCATAAGATATTCAAGCGCCTTTCTTGGTACAATGGGAAACACCAATGTGCTCTCCGCATTTTTTTGTCTTGCTCTTCCGGTACTTTTCGTTCTCCCCCTTGTCAGCAACAAAAAGCTCTGCCGACTCGGAATTATCGCAATGTTTCCCGCTGTTTTTGTTCTTGTTCGCGCCCGTGTTGCCGGGGGATTTGTGGGACTCGGTCTCTGCGCTCTCATAGCAGCACCCATTGTTTTCACGGATATAAAAAAGCTGTGCCGCGCTCTTTTCTCCGCCGCTCCCCTGCTTGTATCTGCATCAATTGCCCTCGCATATCGCCCCCATTACGTCTTCCCTGATTTTGAATGGACTTTCTGCTTTGACACGCTTCCCCTTCTTGCCCTTTGCGGAGCCGCTGCGCTTATCATAATCGGAGCAATCCTCGCCAAAGCTAAAAACTTCAGTCCTTCCAAGAAAGCTATGCGCCTGTTTTTCATAGCTATATGCCTTTTTGCAGTCCTCGCAGGTCTAATCTTCGTCTATTTCTTCGCCCCTTCGGCCGGGACAATTTATGAGCTTTCTCAAGTGCTTCACGGTAATATTGATGACAGCTTCGGCTCATCCCGCATAAAGATATGGCGGGGCTGCCTCGCTATTTTCGGAGAACATCCCTTGTTGGGCAGCGGGCCGGACACTCTTGCCCTTCGCGTGGACGTACACTTTTCACGCTATGTCCCCGAAACAGGCAAGCTTTTGCAGACAAGCGTTGACAACGCCCACAACGAATATCTTGGGCACCTTATAAACACCGGAATTTTCGGTCTGACAGCTTATCTCTTCATTCTCATACTTGCTCTCATCGCCTTCCTCAAAAGCTGCTCCAGGCCTCATATTTGCGCTCTCGGTCTCGGCTGCCTTTGCTATTGCATACAAGGCTTCTTTGCCCTCGGTCTGCCCCTGATAGCGCCTCTCTTCTGGATAGCTCTTGCCTTGCTCTTTCCAAAAGATGAAAGTCTTTCCGAATTGATTATGTAAACCAATCTATCTCTCTACAAAAAAGGAAACAGCCGCGTTTTGCAGCTGTTTCCTTTTTTTATGATGGCAATCTGTCTCTGCGGTAGTTCCGCTCCCCTTTTGCAAAGAGAAGGTAGGCGTAAGCCATAAGAAGCTGAACAACGCTGGCGAGAGGAAGTGCCATACCAATATGATAAAGAGTAGCTCCGGGGATAGCGCTGAAGAAATACACCAGAGGTAAACGTACAATAACGGCGCTGACAATATTTACAAGCAGCGTATATTTTGTGTGCCCCATACCGTTTATATAGCCGAGGACGGGGAAAGCAAAGGCGAAAAGCAAAAAGTCGAACTTAAAGAAGACCATATATTCAACGCCTGCTGCTATTACTTCCTTGTCGGGCGAGAAAATAGATATAACCGCCGCGGGAATGATGGCCATAACAATCCACAAAAGAACGCCCAATCCACCTGACACAAGCACACCCACGCGCATACATTTATGGCTGCGATCGGGTCTTCCTGCGCCCTGATTCTGGGCAACCATCGCGGCAACGGCGCCAAAGAAGGCACCTGCGGGGATAACGGCCATACCGAAAATTCTGTCGGCAACACCGGCTGCGGCAGTGGAAACATATCCAAGCTTATTAACAACAGCTTCAAGCACGATGAAGGAGGCATTAACAAGAAGCTCCTGACCCGCGGCGGGCAGACCAAGGCTGAAAATGCGTCTCGCTCTTTCCTTATAAATCCGGAAGCTGGAGGGGCGGAAATCAAAGGGGAAATTTTTGTTGCGCTTTATGTATATATAGCCGATGATAACGCTCACCGCCTGGCTTGCGGTTGTGGCAAGGGCGGCGCCTGCTGCACCCATATTCAGCCATGCAACGCAGATTATATCGGCAATGATATTGAGCACGCAGGATATCCCCACAAATATCATGGGAGTTTTGCTCTCGCCGATTCCGCGGTAAACGCTGGCGATTGCATTATAGAATCCGGAAAAAACCATGCCCACAAGACAGATGCTAACATAAGCCTTTGCACCTGAAAAAGCCTCCTCAGGGGTATTGATAAGCACCAGCAGAGGCTCACGCAGGAACATAAGCACAGCCATTATTATAATAGCGGCAAGAGGCAGAATGCAAAAAACGGTGGAAACCGTTTCTCGCAGCTCCTTGTCCTTTTTAGCGCCTGCAAAATTGCCTACGATGACCGTGCCGCCGGTTGAAAGACCCATAAGCAGGAAGTTTATCATCATCATGACCATAGCGCCGATGCTGACTGCACTGAGCTCCATAGAGGAGGCAAAACGTCCCACTATGAACATATCCACAATGCCATAGAGCGTGTTCAGCAGATTGGCTATAAGATAAGGGGTTGCAAAGCGCAAAAGCGTTTTTGCAACTGGACCCCGGGTCAGATCATTACCCATCTTCATATATATTTATTTTCCTTTCGTTCTTATATAAGGGGTGGGCTCCCAGCCCTCAAGAGGAAGGCGCTGCATAGAGCCGAAGACCTTGCTGCGAAGGTCGGGAAAATCCTTCTCAAGCGAGCGGATGAGCTGCTTTATCTCATATCTTTTGCTGCCTGTATCAGCGGGGCAAGGATTTTCAACAATAGGCAGCTCCAGCGCGGAAGCTACCGCCGCGATCTTGTCCTCACCGGCATAAATCATAGGCCTTATCTGCCAAACATCGGCACGGGACATATAGGTCACGGGCTTGAAGCAGCTTATACGTCCTTCAAACATAAGGCTCATAAGGAAGGTTTCAACAGCGTCATCAAAATGGTGGCCAAGCGCCAGTTTGTTGCAGCGGTGCTCCTTCATTGCGTTGTTGATAGCGCCTCGGCGCATCTTGCTGCAGAGGGAGCAGGGATTTTCCTCCTGCCGGACATCAAAGACAACTTCCTTTATGTCTGTCTTCACCCGGACATACTCAACCCCTATTTCGTCGCACATCTTCTGAACGCAGTCAAAATCCATGCCCTCAAATCCCATCTCAATGGTAAGCGCGATAAGCTCAAAGGGTTTTGGATAGTATATCTGCAAATGCCTCAATGCGCGGAGGAGCAGCATGCTGTCCTTTCCTCCGGAAACGCCCACGGCGATGCGGTCACCCGCTTCTATCATAGAGTATTCATCCACGCCTTTGCGGACTATACTGGTAAATCTGTTCAATATATCACTCATAAATTTGTAAGCCTCATAGAAATTTTTAAAAAATTGAAATCGAGCATTCGGGAGTAAAACGGCGCAAAACGGCGTAAAACGGAGTTCGCAATATTCTAAATTAAAATATTAAAAAAATGTGTTGACAACAAAATTTGCATGTGTTATAAAAATAAAGCGCGCTTACGGTCATTAGTATTGTAATGTAGCGCATTTCAATTGTCAAAAAATTTTTTTATACATTATTAATGGAGGAATCTCAAATGTCCACTACCCTGGCCAAGAAGGAGACCATCGAGCGCAAGTGGTATATCCTTGACGCAGCTGGCAAGCCCATGGGCAAGACCGCTGTTCTCGCCGCTAACATTCTCCGCGGCAAGCTCAACCCCATGTACACCCCCAACGTTGACTGCGGTGACTTCGTCATCATTATCAACGCTGAAAAGGCAGTTCTGACCGGCAAGAAGCTGGAGCAGAAGCACTACTATCATCATTCCGGTTGGATTGGCGGCCTCAAGGACGTCAAGTACAAGGAACTGATGGCAAAGAAGCCCGAGTTCGCAATGACCCTCGCAGTTAAGGGCATGCTGCAGAAGAACAAGCTGGCTGCTGACCAGCTCACCCGTCTGAAGGTTTACCGTGGCGCCGAGCACAAGCACGAGGCCCAGAAGCCCGAAGTTTGGGATCGCT
>SVKK01000035.1 GCA_015068425.1 Oscillospiraceae bacterium
CCTCAAGGCGCTCCCTGCGGCGGGCAACCGCAACGATATTTGCGCCTTCTTTGGCGAAAAGCTCCACAATGGCTTTGCCCATACCGGATGATGCTCCGGTGACGACAACGGATTTATTTTCAAGTTTCATATATATACCGCCTTTCTTTTGTTATTCTTGGGTTTAGTATAAGGGATGTTTTCCTGTATTTCCGTGACAAAATCACATTTTTATTCTAATGCACCGGCAGGAAAATATCCAGCAAAAGTTTGTATTATGACTTTCGGGACTATTGACAGCGGGTGAAGAGAGGGTATACTTATAAATAACAGATTATATTTCGCAGGAGAAAAAGATATGCAGATGGTACTTTTAACAGCTCTGGGAGTTGGCGGCGCAACCGTGTTCGGCGCTCTTCTGGGCTTCGCTTTCAAGAATATTCCCCACCGTTTTGCCGACCTTATGCTGTCCTTCGCCGCCGGAATTATGCTGGCAGCGGCAGTGCTGGGTCTCATTGTTCCCTCGGTGGAATACGGCGGGAAATACGGCCTTGTAATTACCGTTGTGGGCATTTTCGCAGGTGCTGTGTGCATGAGTCTTATGGATAAGCTTGTGCCCCATCTCCACCGTCTTGTGGGGGGAGATATCGAAGCCCATAATAACCGCAATCTCAGCAAGGTGCTCCTTTTTGTTACCGCCATCGCCATCCATAACCTGCCCGAAGGTATCGCAGCAGGCGTCAGCTTCGGCTCCGGCAACGTGAATGAGGCTCTGCTTATTGCAGGCGGTATTGCCTTGCAGAATATTCCCGAGGGAATGATAATCATAGGACCTATGTTGGCAGCGGGAGTAAAGCCCGGACGCACCTTTGTCTGCGCCCTTGCAACGGGTCTTGTTGAGGTTGTTGGAACGCTGCTGGGTTACGGTGCAGTCAGCCTTGCCTCCGTGGTTCTGCCCTTCGCCCTTGCCTTCGCCGGCGGCACAATGCTCTATGTTGTCAGTGACGAAATGGTGCTGGAGACCCATGGCGACGGCAGCGAGCGCGGAGCAACCTACACCCTTCTGGCGGGCTTTTGCCTTATGCTGGTGAGCGACGTACTTCTGGGCTGAGTTATGCTTATTGATTTTGCGCCCATGGAGGGCATAACGGGAGCGGCTTTCCGCCGCTGTCATAAAAAATATTTCGGGGGCATAGATCGCTATTATGCCCCCTTTATTTCTCCCGGCGGAGATCATGTTTTTACAAAAAGGGATAAGCTTGAGATTTATCCCGAATATAACGAGGGAATAGACCTTGTGCCCCAGCTGATGGCTAAAAATGCTGAAGATTTCCTCTGGGCTGCGGGAGAACTGGTGGCTATGGGGTATAAAAGCGTAAATCTCAATGCGGGCTGCCCTTCCGGTACGGTAACCGCCAAGGGCAAAGGTGCGGGCTTGCTTGCTGACCTTTCTGCGTTGGATGCCTTTTTGGGAGAAATTTTTGAAAAGGCGCCATGCCCCATATCCGTCAAGACACGTTTGGGTATGAATGAGCCCGAGGAGTTCTGGGCAGTTTTGGAGATCTATAATAAATATCCCATTTCCGAGCTTATTATCCATCCTCGTGTGAGAAGGGATTTTTACAGGGAAAAGCCCCGTATGGACTATTTCTCCGCGGCGGTGGAAAAAGCGAAAATGCCTCTGAGCTTCAATGGAGGCATAGTAAGCGCCGATGACTGCAGAAAGATTATGAATAGTTTTCCCGTACTGGAGGCTGTGATGCTTGGGCAGGGAATTGTTGCCGATCCCTTCCTTGCGGGGAAGGTGAAGAGAATCGCAAAGGCGAATTTGCAAACGCTGAAGGAGTTTCATGCAGAACTTTTTGATTCCTATGCTGCACAGTTTCAAAGCCGCAATAATGCCGCAGGGCGGATGAAAGAATTCTGGAACTATTTCATACAGCTTTTCGGCGACAGCGAAAAGCTGGGAAAAGCAATTAAAAAAGCCAAAAATGCCGAGGAATTTCTCGCCGCCGCGGAACGGGTTTTCAGCGAAAAGCCCCTTCTGGAGTGCAGCGCGGGAAAGTGGTAAGAAAAAGAGAGAGCCGCAGCATGATGGGCGGCTCTCTCTTTCACAAATCCCTTGCAAATATGAGATGCAGATGATATGTTTTATATACTTTTTTATCAAGTGAGGTAAACCTTTTTTGAAAAAAACGCTTACTTTCAGATATACTCTCCAGCAGATGGCCTATTGGGCTGCTGCGGCTGGGGTTATGAGCTTTGCCAGCGCCTACCTTTTGGCCAAGGGGCTGCCAGCCTCACAGGTTGGAATTTTGCTTGCTCTCGGAAGTCTTCTTTCCTGCGCTGTGCAGCCTTTTTTGGCAGACAGAGCCGACCGCTTCGGCGGCAATATGGTGAAATACCTTGTTGTGGCGCTCAGCGCCGTCAGCGCAGCATTTTTTGCGCTGCTTCTCAGCGGAAGGCTGAGGGGTACGCTGATGGGAATTGTCTACCTGCTGGGTATATTCACATTTGACGCGATGATGCCCCTTCTCAACTCAATAAGCGTATCCTTCAACAGTCTGGGCAGAAAAATAAACTACGGCGTAGGCCGCGGAATAGGTTCGCTTGCCTATTCTCTCGCAGCCCTCGGTCTCGGTAGGCTTATGGCGGATTTTGGTGAGGACTGGATGATATGGGCCATTCTTGCTATGCTTGCCGCCAATATCATCATAACCCTCGGCTACCCTTCCATGGGTGAGGTGCGCACTCGGGAAAAGAAAAACAGCGAGTGCTGCTCCGTTGGAGTGTTTTTCAGCCGCTACCGCTGGTACTGCGTCTCTCTTCTGGGCGTGCTGCTTATGGGCATGTTCCACGCCATGACGGAAAATTACCTTATCAAGATATTTGACCGTTTGGGCGGAGGTAGCGCGGAAGTTGGCGTGGCTTTGTTTGTCGCAACTTTCATCGAGATGTTCGTGCTGGTATTTTTTGAGAAAATACGCAAAAAGATACCCGACGGAACTCTTTTGAAAATTGCCGGTCTTTCCTTCCTGCTGAAAAGCGTGCTTTTCCTTGTGGTAAAAAGCGTTGAAGGCATCTATCTCGTCCAGCTGATTCAGGCCACAAGCTACAGCTTCCTTGCTCCCACGCAGGTATATTACGCTGACCAAAAGGTGCTGAAAGCGGATATGGTAAAAGGTCAGGCTTTTATAACCGCTGCCTATTCTTTGGGCTGTGCCTGCGGCAACTTTACCGGGGGACAGCTCATCGAGTTCGCGGGTGTTGATGCTATGCTCATTGCGGGTATCGTTATAGCCGCCCTCGGCACAGCCGTTTTCTTCCTCACTGTAGGAAAGAAGGACAAGTGTCTTGCCGGAACTCATAATTGACAGGCTGCATAAAAGCCGCGACTATCGTCGCGGCTTTTATGTTTTTAAATCAGGAATATAAACCTCAGTCCTTGAAATCATTAAGCAGAGTTTCATAGGATAAATTCAGAACCTTGGAAAAATATACCAACTCTATATCGGTTACAAAGCGTTTTCCAGCCGCAATTCGCTGAATTGCGTTTTTGTCAATATCCAGTCCGGCAACCTGCAGCATATCCGCAAGCTGACGCTGGGATATTCCCATTTCCTTACGGCGAAGCTCAATCATTTCGCCGCAGCGGTTGTTTCGCCCTTCACTTGATTTATTTGTGAACATTCAACATTCTCCTTGGTGACATTTAGTGCTTGTCAACAAGAAAAGTATATGTTAAGATTGCGGAGATATGACATTCACTAAATGTCATATAAGAAATTATTTGGGAGCCGCATTATGATAATTGATGTGAGTGGAATAGTGCTTGTGCCGGGAATATGTGGGGAAGATTGTCCGGGAAGTTGGGAGAATGCCGGCATTGATTGCTGCTGTGATGAGTGCGATTATATGATGTGTTGCCTTGAGACCCATAACCCGGAGGAGTGCAGAACTTGCGAGGATCAAGAATGTCCTCATTCCTTAAACAGCAATAATATCTGCAAATAAAAACTTGTGCAAAAAAAGAAAAATGTTTTGCGTCTCAATGAAATCACGCTATGCGCGATGAAATTAAATCCGGCCTTCACCCAGCGAAGTCGGATTTCATCCATCGCAAATGGATTTATTCCCTTACTAAATGATGAGGTTCCGTCCGAGAAAGGCAATTTTCTTGAAAAACAGGGGTTTTTATGATATATTCAGAACGGAAATCAAGTTTGCCGGAGTGGTGATATATGAAAAAATTTCTTATAGTTGTATTTGCTTTTTTGCTCTTGCTGGCTTTGACCGCCTGCGCCGGAGAAAACGCCGTTTTGGATAATTCCAAAACATATGAAATAAGCTCCGATATTCACTCTCTGGATATTAAAATCAATGCTGCCGACTTCAAAATTGAGGAAGGAGACAAGTTCTCTCTGGAAAGCAATTTGAAGTATCTTTCCGTATCCGAAAAAGACGGCGTTTTGATGATTTTTGACAAAGCTCCCAACGGCAGCGATTATTTTAATGCGAGTTTAGCTCTTTGCGTACCTGTGGACACGGTTTTCAAGCGGGTGGAAATTTTATCCGGCGCTGCCAAACTTACGGCGGATACTCTTTCTGCGGACTCTCTGAAGCTTAGGCTGGGCGCCGGCGATATATGGTTTGGAAGCCTTAACGCTTCCTCCTATGCGGATATCGAAGGCGGCGCCGGAAAAATCACTGTTGCAGATGGCACACTCAACAATCTGTCTTTGGAAATGGGCGCGGGCGAGCTTGAACTGACTCTCGCTATGCGCGGAGACTGCGATCTGGAGTTCGGCATTGGAAATTCCGATTTGACGCTGATTGGCAGTGAGGATGACTACAGCGTGGACATTGAAAGAGGCATCGGCAGTATTTCCGTTGACGGAAATGATGTGCTGAATTTCAGCAGCAGAAACGGCCCAAACCATATTGATATTGAAGGCGGCATCGGAAATGTCAACATAAAATTTCGCGCAGAATAATAAACAGGGGAATTCACTTGAATTTCCCTGTTTTTTTACCAATTTCCCGCGCTGCACTCCAGAAGGGTTTTTTCGTTGAAAACCCGCTCCGCGGCGGCGAGAAATTCCTCAGCATTTTTGGCCTTTTTAATTGCTTTGACAAGCTTTTCACTGTCCCCGAAGCTTTGAATGAAATAGTTCCAACCGCAAGGACGGATTTAGTTGAAAAGACCCCACATTTGCCATAGACAAATGTGGGGTCTTTTCTGGTGGAGACTGACGGACTCGAACCGTCGACCTCACGCGTGTGAGGCGTGCGCTCTAACCAGCTGAGCTAAGCCTCCGAATAGAATCAAAGGGCCAGCAAACGCTGACCCTTTGCTGGTGACGCGTACGAGAATCGAACTCGTGTTACCGCCGTGAAAGGGCGGTGTCTTAGCCGCTTGACCAACGCGCCAAAACTTGCGGGGCACATGTTGGCCTGTGCCCCTATGGTAGCGGCGACTGGATTCGAACCAGTGACACCCCGGGTATGAACCGAGTGCTCTGGCCAACTGAGCTACGCCGCCATAATGCTGTGAACAGCATTAGGATTATAGCCCATATAAATCCGATTGTCAAGGGCTAATTTTCAATTTTTCTACTTTTTTAGGGAAGATACTTTGCGGGATCAACGCTTTTACCGTTGAGGCTCATAGCAAAATGGAGGTGATGCACTTCTCCTGTCTCGCAAAGAGCGGTGGTTCCCACGCTGCCTATAACGCTGCCGCCGGCAACTGCCTCGCCCTCTTTGACAGTGGGACTTTCGGCAAGATTGGAGTATACACTGCGCAGACCGCCGGAGTGGGCAAGCACAACGGTGGTGCCCATTGCATCATCGCTGTAGACCTTTTCAACAGTTCCGTCTGCAACGGCCTTTACCTGAGCGCCAAGCTCGGCGGCGATATCGAGACCGTCGTGAGTGCGCCAGTCGCGCATAGTGCGGTTATACACCAGAGCATCCATACTGTAGCCGTTTTCAATCTGCCCTGCAACGGGACGGATGAAATAAGAAGGAATGCTGCTCTGGACTGCAGGAGCAGGGGCGGCTGTGGCTGCAGGGGTGGGTATGGGTTCAGCGTCAGCGGGAACCTCGGGCTGGGCAATGCCGGCATCCATGTTGATTACGGGGGCGATCTCCTCGATTACCTCTTCACCTTCGGCAAAAAGAGGGAAATCTTCTTCCGGAAGATCTGTCTCGGTGCTGAGAGAAGGTTCGGTGTAGGGGAGGGCTTCGTCCACTGTTTCAACGCCCACAGAAAGCATGGTCCAGGCGGAAATGCCGATCACGGCAACGCAGAGGAAGAGAACGATGTAGAAACCTTTTCCGGCGAAAAAGGACTCAAGGGCCCCGGCGAAGTTTTTCTTTTTTTCCATTATTTTGACCTCCAAAATGAAAAATAAGGTTTGCATGGCTATTCTTTCCTATGCAAACCTTATTTATACATTTTTTCAGCCGTGGCGATAAATCCTGCGCTGTTTTACTTTATCCGCCTGAGCAAGCATCTCGTCAATTTGGGCGAGGAACAGGGATGTGTCGCGTCCAAGTGTGCCTTTTATTGGGCGGTAGTTGGACATATGGTTAGCGGTGAAATGAGCACCGGGCAAGTCCAGAAGAGAAATGAGAAGCCTTGTTTCCAAAAGAGCCTCACGGGGAGACTGCATAATGAAACGGCCCGCCAAAACATCCTCATACATTTCCGTGCCCATAGTCGCCATATAAGTCATCACAGAGATATGATGGGGAGCCATAGCGTTGAGGAGCTTGGCGGTGAGGGTGGCATTGCGGATATATCCCTCGCCGCTGCCCTCAAGGCCTGCGATAACCGTGACCCATAGGTCAAAGCCGGCATTTTTAAGGGCGAGACCCGCTGCAAGCATCTGCTCCGCGTCAACGCCCTTTTTAACCTTGGCGAGGAGGGCACTGTCTCCCGTTTCAACACCCAGATAAACCCGTCCCAAACCTCTTTCGTGAAGAAGACTCAGCTGTTCGGGTGTTTTTTGCATAGTGCTTATGGGACCTGCGTAGCAGGTGATTCGCCGCAGACGGGGAAAGGCATTTTTCAAAGCATCCAGGACGGTGAGCATATAGTCCATGGGAAGAACAATAGCGTCTCCGTCTGCAATAAATACCGTTTCCGTTTCCGGATATCGCACCGCCGCCATGGCAATGTCATCCAGCACATAATCAAGACTTTTCACCCTGTAGGCTTTGCCCTTGTAGGCCTCGCAGAAGGTGCAAAGGTTGTAGCTGCAGCCCACGGTGCACTGAAGAATATAGCTTTTCCACTCTCCTGGCGGACGGTAAACACTGCCTTCGTATCTCATATTTTGTTACCGTTCCTTTCAACGGCCTTTATATTGCGCTCAAACTTGCTTCGAGCTCCCATAACCTCGTGGCCGCAGCCGCAGCAACGAAGCTTGAAGTCTGCGCCTGTGCGGGTGACGGTCCATTTGTTGCTGCCGCAGGGATGGGCTTTTTTCATTGTGAGAATGTCATTGACCTGAATATCCAAAGATGGGGCGCTCCCTTCTTTTATTTTGATCCTTTGATTGCATCCCAGTAGTTTTTTGCCGCCTGCTCAACCCTATTGTCTCCGTAGACATAGTATCTGGAATCCTTTATCTCGTCGGGGAGATACTGCTGGCGCACCCAGTGGTGAGAATAGGAGTGGGGGTATTTGTAGCCCTGCTCCCGCTCAAAGCCGGTGCCGTCGGCGTGAACGTTCTGCAGTTCGCGGGGAATGCCACCGGTTTTGCCACGCTTAACATCTGCGATGGCGGCATCAATTGCAAGGCAGCCGCTGTTGGACTTGGGCGCGGTAGCCAGCAGAATAACCGCATCAGCCAAAGGCAGCCTTGCCTCGGGCATACCAAGCTGCAGAGCGCTGTCCACGCAGGCCTTCACAATGGGAATGGCCTGAGGATAGGCAAGGGCTATATCCTCGCAGGCGGAGCAGAGAATGCGTCTGCAGGCGGAGATAAGGTCTCCCGCCTCCAAAAGTCTTGCAAGATAGTGCAAAGCGGCATCGGGGTCTGAGCCGCGTATGCTTTTCATAAGTGCGGAGAGAATGTCAAAATGTGCGTCTCCGTCTCTGTCATAGCGCATTGCCGAGCGCTGGGATATAGCCTCCGCGTCGGCAAGGGTGAGATGCAGCGCGCCATCCTTGCGTCGGGCAGCGGAGACAAGCAGCTCGACGGTGTTCATAGCTTTTCTTACGTCTCCGCCGCAGCTGGAGGCGATGTAGTCCGCAACTCCCGCCTCGGGAATTATGCGGAGACTATCCCTTTGCGCAAGATAATCAACTGCGCGCAGAACGGCTTTTTCTGCCTGGCGGGGAGAGATGGCTTTGAACTCAAAAACCGTGGAGCGGCTCAAAATCGCGTTGAAAACGCAAAAATAGGGATTCTCCGTTGTGGAGGCAATGAGGGTGATGGAACCATTTTCGATGAACTCCAGGAGGCTTTGCTGCTGCTTTTTGTTGAAATACTGAATTTCGTCCAGATAGAGCAGCACGCCGCCGGGGCAAAGCATAGTGTCAAGCTCGTCTATTATGGCTTTTATGTCTGCAATGCCTGCGGTGGTGGCATTGAGTTTGCGCAGTGTGCGGTTGGTGTTTTTTGCGATTATTCTGGCGGCGGTGGTTTTGCCTGTGCCGGAAGGACCGTAGAATATCATGTTGGGTATGCTTCCGCTTTCCACAATTCGGCGGAGCATTCCGTCTTCCCCGAGAATATGCTCCTGCCCCACCATTTCGTCAATGCTCTGGGGCCGTATCTCGTCTGCAAGAGGTCTGTACATAATGTTTCACCTACTTAAATACGAAGCTGTTTTTTGATGGCAGGCTGTCTGAATATTTTTATAGTATTTTACACTAAAAGGGGAGACTTTTCCATAGAGAAAGCAAAAAAATAATCCCACTGTCATAAATGCGACAGTGGGATTTGCTGCGTTTAATAAATGGCTGTTATTCGTTCGCGTTGGTGATGGTATAGGCAATGGCCTTTGCCAGCTTTTCAATGCTGCGTCCGGAGGTGTTTATGCAGAGATCATAGTTGCTCTTGTCGCCCCAGTTGCGTCCGGAATAGAAGCGGTAGTACTGGGCGCGGGCTTTGTCTATGGACTGAATTTTTTTGGCAAGTTCCTTGTCGGAAAGAGAAGCGTCCTTGCCGCCCTTGGCGCGGCAGCGTGCCATACGGGATTCCATATCGGCATAGACGAAAATATTGAAGGGATTATAGTCCTCAAGTATGTAGTCAGCACAGCGACCGACGATGACGCAGTCGGACTTCTGACCGAGCTCGAGGATAATTTCGTTCTGGGCGTTATAGATGCCGTGGTTTACATACTGAAGGGTGTCTGTGGGGGGCATTGCGGCAAAGGAAGAAGCCACGGTGATAGGATAATAAGTCATAATGCGGTTTTCCAGAATCTGACCCACATAATCTTCGGCAAGGTCACTGCGGTGAGCAATAGCGGTAACTATCTCTCTGTCATAGTAAGCAACGCGGAGCTCCTCGGCAAGACGTTTGCCAAGTTCGCGTCCGCCGGAACCGAATTCACGGCTGATGGTGATTATCTTGTTCATAGTCATCCTCCTTTAGCCAAGCACTATACTCTTTACAAAATAATAACACAGGCCTCGAAAAAAATCAAAAGAAAAAAGACGGCGCGATAAGATTTCTTGCCGCGCCGTACAGGAAATATTATTTCAAAGCGTCCTTGAAGGCGGCTTCAAAAGTATCCGCATCGGGAGAGACTATCAGTGCCAGATAAAGTCCCTCGGTGATGATGCGTCCATCCTCGCAGATTGCATACTGGTCAGGGGAATAAAAGCTGGTTTCCTCCATCTTAGCGCGGAGCCTGTTTTCCGCGAGGGTCTTGAGAGTGGAAAGAGATTCCTCGTCGGCAGCTTCAATGAGCCATATTTCATCTGCCTGAAGACTGAAGGCAACAACGGAGCAGATAACCTGATCGCAGTATTCGTCCTTGATGCCCATAAGATTCAGGCGCATAGTATCGTCCAAAACCAGCATATCGGGCAGAGAAGGGGTGAAACTGTCATAAAGGGACTGCAGCTCAACGGTTTTGGCAGGAGCTTCGCTTACGCCGCAGGCACATAGCGCAAAAAGAAGCGCAATAACAAGAACAGAGCAAATTATTTTCTTCATATTATTTCTCCCAAAGTCTTTCAACATAGGCATAGGAAAGGAGGGCGTTTGCCCACTCAACGCAGCCGGTTTCGTTAACATGAATTATATTATCCATATCATAAGGCTGAGCCAAAGAACCGTAGTGGTCTTCGATATACATATTTATATTAACAAAATGATAGCCTTTTTCCTCGGCGTAGGATTCAAGCACAGTGTTGAACTCGGCAATCCTTTCGTTGCGCTGCTTGCTGGTATTGAACTTCCACCATTCACTCAGAACCGACTGGATATATATCTCAACACCGGGATTTTTTTCAACGATACGAGTGAGTATTGTGTCATAGAGTTCAAGGACAGCCTCAATGCTGAGCTGAGGCAGGTCGTTTTGACCAAGCATGAGGAATACCTTGTTGCGGCCTGTAGCTTCCACGCAGTCTTCAATGTTCATATCCTGACCTTGATACTGAATGTTGTAGCTTCTCCGTTCAAGACCGATTATGCCTGTGCCGCCGCGGGTGAGGAACTGCGCATCGCCGAGCATATCGTTGTAGTTATCGTAATAGTAGAAGAAATAGGTTATGGAGTCGCCTATAAGAACAACATCATCAAAATAGTCATAAGGAGGAGATTCGAGATGTACCGGAACACGCTTGGGTTGGCGGCGGACGCTGTCGTAAAGCAAATAGAAATCCTGCTCGGTAGCGGCAAGGCAGCCCGCGGTGCAGCTCATGGACTGGTCTTCAAAGCTTGCGGTAACGGTGGTTTCACCAACACCTACGGCTGTGAGCACACCGTTTTCAACGGTGATAATGCTCTCGTCGGCGCTTTCCCAGGTCACATCTTCAACAGGAACCGTGCCCACATATATATTTTCACTTTCACCCACAATAGAAAATGTTATGGAGCTGACAGTGAGGAAAATTTCGCCGGGATCAGGTTCCGGAGTGGGCTCGGGAGTAGGTTCCGGAGTGGGCTCGGGAGTAGGTTCCGGAGTCGCCGCAGGAGTGGGGGTAGGCTCGGGCTGAACGGGGGCGCCGCCGCAGGCACACAGTCCGAATATAATTGCAAGGGCAATCAAAAGCGAAATAAATCTTTTCATAGCCTTCATCTCCAAATCTTTTGTTGCCGTATTTTACCATTTTTGTTCAATTTTTTCAACATAAGACTGTATTTTACCGGAATAAACAAAAAATCGGGGAGACAGATATCTGTCCCCCCCGATTTAAGAGGTTTATTCGGTGCGCAGTGCTTCCACGGGGTCCTTCTTTGCCGCAACGCGGGAGGGAATGAGACCTGCAATAAGGGTGAGCAGCGCGCTTATGACTATGAGGATAATGCCGCCTTCCACGGGAAGGGCAGCCTTTAGACCTTCAAGTCCGGTGAAGTGGAGCAAAATTGCGTTGATGGGGAATATAAGAAGAATGGTAACAACAATGCCGACGAGACCTGCGCTGAAGCCGACTATCATAGTTTCGGCGTTGAAAACACGGCTTACATCTCTCTTGCTTGCGCCGACAGCGCGGAGAATTCCGATCTCCTTGGTGCGCTCCTGAACAGATATAAGGGTGATAACGCCTATCATTATGGAGGAGACAATGAGAGAGATGGAGACAAAGGCTATAAGCAGATAGCTTATACCGCTGATAATATCGGTGATGGAGCTCATAAGCAGAGCCACATAGTCGGTGTAGTTGATTACATCTTCTTCGCTGACATTGTTATTATATTCGGTGATATACTCTGCGATCACATCCTTGTCGGCGAAGGTGGTGGCATAGATGCTGATGGTGTCGGGGTTGTTCAGGTCAATGTAGCCAAGAGTGGTGAGGTTATCCTCGTAGCTGGAATCACTGTGAGTAGGAGGATAGTATTTGTCGTAGAGATAGACATACTGAGCCTCGGTGAAGGGACTGAGACCTGCGTAAGTCATCATCATCTCATCGCCGGAGAGAATGGTGTCCATAGCGCCTGCCAGCTGCTGAGCGGGTATGGCGGCCATCTGCTGTATAACAGCATCGGCGTACTGCTGACGAACCTGCTCCTCGATGGCTGCGTTGACCTGCTCAAAGAGCTCCTCGTCGCTCATTTCGGAAATATAGCTCATAATAGTTTCCGCGTCAACGCCAAGCTCGGCGGCATACTGCTGAACAATCATTTCCTCAATACTTTCGCGGGTAAGCTCGGCGGTTTGCTGTTCAACAATTCCCGCCACATATGCATCGTCTGCCTGGCTCATAACATCAACGTAGGCCTTGGATTTTTCTTCAACGCTGAAAGAAGCAAGGTGCTCGGTGATGGCATCGGTCTTTTCCTGAGCGGTGGGTTCAACTTCCTCGCCGGTGGCGAAGGGGAGACCCTTGATAACGTCAATATCGGGATTATCCAGCTGCTCGGAGACAATTTCGAGCTCCTCTGTCGCCTTTATCGCGTGGATGGTGAGGGCGTGGGTATATCCGATTGCGCCGGTGATCATAGTGGAGGTGGCTTCCTCGTTGGGCCGGGCAATACCCACAATTTTGACGGGAACGCCAACTTCTGCACTGTTATAGATAAGCTCCATACCGGAATCGGTGGCGGACATATCCACATAGGTGCCGGAGGTGTTGTCATAGCGGAAGGCCTCGGCGGGGAGAATGAGCTTATAGCTCAAGTCGCAGAGCTCTTCATATGTCCAGCTTCTGCCTACAGGGCTGAATTCGCCTTCGCCGTCTCTCAGAGCGGTCATAACCTCGTCCAGCTCTCTGGCGGGAACAAGACCCAGAGAAACCATCATAAGGTCGCTGAGCTCGTTGTTTTTGTCGATGAAGAGTATGGCCTCGTCGTAATTTTCGGGCCAGTTGCCGTGCACGATGTCATACTGCTCCTTAAGGGTGTCGGAGACAAGCTCGCCGTTTGCACCGGGGAGAAGCTCCTGCCAGACATTCAGGGTGGCAGTCATGGGCATCATAGTGGCCATATCACCCATGCTTCCTCCGTAGAGGGATTCCATTGCGTCGCCGACGAGCTCGGTAAGGTCGCTCTTGACTATTACCCCTTCCTCGTCCTTGGTGTATACGTTGAAGGGGAGATCGTAGCCGTAGCGGATGGTGGAAAGCTCGGAAATTCCACCGCCGCCTGCATCAAGAAACTCTTTGAAAGCAACAAGGTTGTTGGTGGAGGTTTCCATATGGAGCATAGAGTCCATCAGGTTGAACATAACGGCGGAGGAATATACCTTGTCGGCCTCTCTTTCCTCGGCTTCGCCGCCATCTTCAAAATTGGCGCTCATCATAGAAACCATCATCGCACCCATATCCACGGTTTCGGCCTCAATGGTGATGGGGTAGCTTGCCAGCGTATCCTGCTGCACCTGATTTATATATGTATTGATGCCGTTGCTTAGAGAAAGGATAAGGGCAATGCCGATAATGCCGATGCTTCCCGCAAAGGAGGTGAGTATGGTGCGGCCCTTTTTGGTCATAAGGTTGTTGAGGGAGAGGGAGAAAGCGGTGAAGAAGCTCATGGAGGGCTTTTTCTTGCGTACATCCAGAGTGGCGGGCTTCTCATCTTCGCCGTCGAAGGGCATAGTGTCGTCCGTTATCTCGCCGTCCTTAAGGCGGACTATTCGGGTGGCATAAGTGTCGGCCAGCTCGGGGTTGTGGGTGACCATGATAACAAGCTTTTCCTTGGCAATTTCCGCAAGGATATCCATAACCTGAACGCTGGTCTCGCTGTCAAGAGCGCCGGTGGGTTCGTCGGCAAGGAGAATGTCGGGGTCATTTACCAGTGCGCGGGCAATGGCAACGCGCTGCATCTGTCCGCCGGAGAGCTGGTTGGGGCGCTTTTTCATCTGGTCGGCAAGTCCCACTCTGGTGAGAGCCTCCGCGGCACGGCGGCGGCGCTCGGACTTGCTTACACCGGAGAGAGTAAGGGCAAGCTCAACGTTGGCAAGAACGCTCTGGTGAGGAATAAGGTTGTAGCTCTGGAAAACGAAGCCGATGGAATGGTTGCGGTAGCTGTCCCAGTCGCTGTCCTTGAAATCCTTGGTGGAGCGGCCGTTTATAATAAGATCGCCGCTGGTATACTGGTCAAGACCGCCGATAATGTTAAGCATAGTGGTCTTGCCGCAGCCGGAGTGGCCGAGAATGGCAACGAACTCGCTCTCACGGAACTGAAGGTCAATACCCTTCAGCGCCTGGACTGTGGTGCTGCCGGCCTTATAGTCCTTTTTGATGTTTTTAAGTTTAAGCATATAGATATCTCCCTGAAACGCATTTTCATTGAAATAAGTATAATATAAAAAATAGTTGAATAAAATAAAAAACGGAATTTTTTACAGAATGTTCACATAAAGGCGTGAGAAGCAAGCTAAAGTCGCCAAAACATAGGACGAAATACTCAAAAAAAGAATTCTAAAAAATTTGAAAAAAAGTATTGACAAATGTCGTGTAATTTGGTATCTTAATTAAGCGCTTTGGCCCAGTAGTTCAGTCGGTTAGAACGCCAGCCTGTCACGCTGGAGGTCGACGGTTCGAGCCCGTTCTGGGTCGCCAAAAATGCCCCTTCAAGTAAGGGGCATATAATTTGCTGCTGTAGCTCAGTAGGTAGAGCGCATCCTTGGTAAGGATGAGGTCGGCGGTTCGAATCCGCCCAGCAGCTCCA
>SVKK01000011.1 GCA_015068425.1 Oscillospiraceae bacterium
CCGTGGATTTTCTTTGCAGTATTGCGGGAAAAGATACTCTTTGGAGCGTATAAATCCCCATGTGAGTCCGCCTTTAGGAGCGGCCCTTCTTTTTTGTAATGGCAAAGCGAAAATGAGCAAAACCGCGAAGCAGTCAAAGCCTGGTTATGCTCTGCCTGCCGGTAAAAATGTTTGCCAATGAAGCTGTCGGACGCCATATTTTGCTCTTCCTTAACATATAATATATGAAAGCCCGATTTTTGTGAAAAATGAAGGAAATATTGCATTTTGTCCATATGAACAAGTTCACATTTGTGCAAAATAATAAGAACAAGTTCGTTATTGACGGAAATGGAGCAATAAAATTGTCTAATATGCACAAGCGAAAAGGCTAAAAGTGGAAAAAATTACAAATTTATAAGGCCCCCCTTGCAAAGGGGGGAGTCTTGTCATATAATTCACAATAGCGTAATTTCTGGATTTAAAGCGGCGACTATAATCCGGGATCCGACGGCCTTTGTATTCGTCGGATTTAATTATGCCCCGCGTCAGAAATTCGCAGCACAGTTAATATCCCCGGGAGGTGTAAATATAATGTATATCGAATCCATAGTGTCCATTTCCGAGACCGAGGAGAAAGCGCGCCGGATGAAGGCGGAGGCTGCTCAGGACGCCAAAAAACGCATTGCAGATGAGCGCGTCAAAGGCGAGACCATGGTAGCGGAGGCTGCTAAGAAGGCTGATGCAGAAATTGCGGAGATGAGCAAGGCTGCCGAAGAGCAGGCTGTTGCTTCAGCCAAAGATCTTGCAGGCAGCAGTGAAACCAAAAAGGCTGTTATGCGTGCCCGCGCAGAAAAGCGTATGGACGAGGCTGTGGCACTTATTGTTGAAAGGATAGTGAAAGGCTAATGGCAATTGTCAGAATGCAGAAGCTCCATCTGCTGGCCGCACGTTCCCGGAAGGAAGAGATTCTAACCGAACTTATGCTTCTGGGATGCGCCGAGATCAGGGAGCAGAGCGAGCTGCTTTCCGACCCGAGAATGGCCGCGATCCTCACTCGGGAGAAAAGCTCTCTTGCCGCTCTGCGACAGGAAAAGGCGCTTTTTGGCGATGCGGTGAAGCTCTTGGATAAATATGCACCGGATCCTCCGCCTTTCCTTTCTGCCAAGCCGATTATTTCCGAGTCCGAGTTTATGGATGAGGACAGGCTTGATGAAAGCAGGGAGATAGCAAAGAAAATAGTGGAGCTGGATGAGTCCATCCGCAACCACTATCTGGAGGAGAGTAATTGCGGCACGCTCATCGAGGTGCTGCAGCCATGGAAAAAATTTAATATTCCTCTTGAGTACAGCGGAAGCGCCCATGTGGGAATGAAACTGGGCACCATCCCCACCGTGTCCGATTTCGAGGGAATGAAGGCGGAGCTCGGCGATAAGGTTCCGGAAGCGGAAATCACCGAGGTCTCATCCGACGAGCACACCCGATTCCTCTGCCTGTTCTACTATAGACCCTGCGAGGAAAAGGTTATGGAGCTTCTCCACACCTATGGCTTTGCTGTTCCTCCCTTTGGAAATGTGGAGGGCACAGCTGCAGAGAACCTTGCAAAGCTGAAAGAGAAACTCCGCAAGATTCGTCTGGCCCGCGCATTGGACGAAACTCACCTTATCTCCTTTGCGGAGGATCGTCATAGACTGCAGGAGGCCTTTGACCTTGCAAGCACCCGCGAAGCAAGAGCGGAGGCTATGGAAAATCTGGCATGCACCGAAAACATTGTATGTCTGGACGCATGGGTCACAGAGCCTGAGCACGAAAAGCTGGTTGAAATTCTTGAAAAGTATGACTGTGCCTATATGTTCGATGATCCCGCTGAGGAGGAGTATCCTGAGGTTCCTGTTAAGCTGAAGAACAACTTCTTCACAAACGGTCTTAATATGGTCACCAATATGTACTCCCTGCCGCAGTATGGAACGGTTGACCCCAACCCCCTGATGGCGCCCTTCTTTATTCTGTTCTATGGAATAATGATGGCGGATATGGGCTATGGCCTGCTGATGGTTCTGGCAGCGATAATTGCCATGAAGAAGATGAGACCCAAGGAGGGAATGCTCCATTTCTGCAATCTTCTTCTTTGGGGCGGAATTTCCACCTTTATTATGGGTGCTCTCACCGGCGGTTTCTTCGCCGATGCCCCCTATCAGGTGGTGCATCTGATAAATCCCGAGAGCACATGGCAGGGACTGCCCTATTTGTTCACACCCTTGAACCACACCATTTATGTTCTTGCAGGCTCCATCGTTCTGGGCTTTATCCATCTGAATGCGGGTCTTGTTATCAGCTTCGTTCAGAAGGTGAAAAACAAAGCTGTTTTGGACGGAGTGTTCTATGAAGTTGCCATATGGCTTATCTTCGTAGGCGCCGGAATTATGGTTGTAGGCTCCGGTCTTGTTCTTGGAACAGCGGCTCTGAAAAATGCGGGACTTGTGATCCTCATCATTGGCGCTGTGGCTCTTTTCTACGGAGGCACAAGAGGTAAGAAGGGTCTGGGAAAAGTTACCTCTATCTTTGGAACGCTCTATAACGAGCTGACGGGATGGTTTGGCGACCTGCTTTCCTACTCCCGTATCATGGCGCTGATGCTGGCCGGCAGCGTTATCGGTCAGGTTTTCAACACCATAGCTGCTATGTTCGGCAATGCAATACTGTTTATTATTATATTTATTATAGGTCATGTGCTTAACTTTGCGCTTAACCTACTGGGCTGCTATGTCCACGATCTTCGTCTCCAGTGCCTTGAGTACTTCGGAAAGTTCTATACCGACGGCGGCAGACCCTTCAAACCCCTGAAAATCAAATCCAAATATGTTGAAGTCAGCAAATAAGGAGGAAAAATAAAAATGGAATTCATCAATGCTATTATGAACGGTCAGTTTACCGGCCTTGCAATAGGTCTTCTCGGCGCAGGTCTCGCAGCCTGCCTTGCAGGTGCAGGCTCTGCACGCGGCACCGGCGTTGCCGGCGAAGCAGGCGCAGGTCTCCTCACCCAGGATCCTTCCAAATTCGGTAAGGTTATGATTATGCAGGTTATCCCCGGCACTCAGGGTCTCTATGGCCTGGTTGTATGGTTCTTCGCCATTATGCAGATGGGCGTTCTGGACGGAAGCGCAGTTAACCTCAGCTTTATTGACGGCTGCCGCTATTTCGCAGCCTGCCTGCCCATGGCAATCGGCGGCGGTATCTCCGCAGTTGCACAGGGCAAGGTTGCAGCCTCTTCCATAAATATTCTTGCAAAGAAGCCCGACCACTGGTCCAAGGGTATGATTCTCTGCATCACCGTTGAGTTCTACGCAATTCTTTCTCTGCTTGCATCCATGCTGATGCTCCTCAACATCTGATTTGCCATAACTGATTAAGGCGGTAATAAAATGAACGGAATTGAAAAAATAACCGCACGCCTCATACGTGATGCTCAGGCAGAGGTTGATGTTATCAACGCTGAAGCCGATGCTCAGTGCGCCGCCATTCTGGCCGAATATGAGGCTAAGGCCGCTGAAGCCTATGAAAAGCGCATTGCAAAGGGCAAGGCTGATTGCGCCACCCGCAGCGAGCGCATGGCTGCCACTGCGGATATGGAGCAGCGCAAAGCGCTTCTCGCATTCAAACAGGAAATGGTAAGCGAGGCTTTTGAAAAGGCTGCCGAAGCAGTGGCCACGCTTCCCAGAGAGAAATACATCGAGTTTTTTGCCTCTTTGGCTGCTGATGCAGCTATAAGCGGCAAGGAAAAGCTGCTGTTTTCCGAAGGTGACAAGGCTGATACGGGAGCAGAGATTGTAAGCGCTGCCAACGCCCTGCTCGCTGCCAAGGGCAAGACTGCCGAGATAAGCCTTGCCGAGGAAACTGTTGAGGTTTCCGGCGGATTTATTATGCGCAGCGGCAATATCGAGGTTAACTGCACTGCTGATACCCTTGTGCAGCTTACCCGTTCTTCCCTCTCCTCTCAGGTGGCGGAAATACTCTTTTCTTGATTTTAGGAGGTAAGGATTTGGCTGACCTCAAAAAATGTGATAGCAGCAATTATCTTTTCCTGACTGCCATGCTCCGCGCCCGCGAGGCAAGCATGCTGGGCGGCGATAAGCTGGAGCGTATTCTTTCCGCCCCAAGCTTTGCCGAGGCCTGCGCCATTGCCCATGACAGCGGCTATCCCGATATGAACGGGATGAGCATAAGAGAGGTGGAGGATGCTCTCTCCGCCCATCGCAGGGAAGAGATAGAGGACGTGGCCCTCATAGTTCCCGATAGGGAGCTTGTGGACCTGTTCCGACTGAAATATGATTATCATTCTGCCAAGGTCATGGTGAAGTCCGACGGCGTGAGCAAGCAGCTTCTCTCCTTCGAGGGTCGCGTTGAAGCCGCGGAATTTCTCAAGGCCTTTGCAAAAAACGAGCTGGTTATGCTTCCCGTTGCACTGGCAGAGGCCATTGACGACGCAAGGCATATGCTTGCCCGAACCGGCAACCCCTGCCTTGCAGATTTGATTTTGGACCGCGCATATTTTGCTGAAATGAGTGCTCTTGCGGAAAGAGCCCAACTGCCCTTTGCAAGAGATTATGTGCGTCTCATAATCGACAGCACAAACCTTAAGGTTCTCATCCGTTCCCGCATTGCGGGAAAGCGCCCCGAAATCGTGGGCGAGCTGCTTTTCGACGGCGGCAGTGTGCTTAAGGAAAGCCTTGTTGCAGCCGCTGAGAATGACGATGAGATTATGCATCTTTTCTTAGGCGCAGGCCTTGGAGATGCTGCGGAGAAGGGTCTTCAGGTTGTAAGTGGCGGCAGCATGACGGCTTTTGAGCTTGCTCTTGACAACAGTATAAATGAATACCTCTCCGACGCTGTGCGCATCGGCTTTGGCCCTGCGGCTGTTATAAGCTATCTGGCAGCGGTTGAAAACGAGGTAATGGCCCTGAGAATAATATTGACGGGACGCATAATGGGCATAAGCACCGAAGCGCTCCGGGGAAGGCTGCGTGAGAGCTATGTATAAGATCGCAGTAATAGGCGGCGCGGACAGCGTAATTGGCTTCAAGGCACTGGGACTGGATACATTTCCTGTGGATAGTGCAGAGAGCGCGAAAAAGGCGCTTCGAGCCGCAACAAAAGCGGAGGAAAACGGCGATGAATATGCCATCATCTATGTAGAAGAGACGGTGGCGCAGCACATGCTGGAAGAGATCAGCCGTTTTCAGGAGAAACCCAGCCCTGCCATAATCCTTATACCGGGCAGAGACGGTCCCATAGGCTTGGGACTGAGCGCCCTGAAGGAAGCAGTAGAAAAGGCAGTCGGCAGCGACATCTTGGGTTAGCCTGAGCTGTATAATCCAAACCCGTTTCTGAAATCATATCCGTCGGCATTGCCGCGTTATCGGCTTTTGAAGGGCGCAAAGCCCATCTGCAAGCCTCTGCCTTGCACTGCCTTAGTATATGAATTCAGAAATCTGCGACTCCACGGGAATGGATTTTTGTGTCAGGCAAAATTGAATGATGCAGGTGGGCTTTTTGCCCGCCAAAGAGTGAAATGCGGCATGACGCTAAAATCCGTCCCGTGGAGCGGGTTCGGATTATATAGCTCAGGCTAAAGGAGGAAATCTAATGAGCGGAAAAGTAATAAAGGTAGCGGGCCCGCTGGTAGTAGCGGAGGGACTTTCCGACGCCAACGTAAGTGACGTTGTGCGCGTAGGTCCCCAGCACCTTATAGGTGAGATACTGAATATGACCGGGGACCGCGCATCCATACAGGTATACGAAGAGACCACCGGCCTTGGCCCGGGCGCCGAGGTAGTAACCACAGGCGTGCCCCTCAGCGTTGAACTGGGACCCGGAATGCTGGAGGGTATCTACGACGGAATCCAGCGTCCTCTTACGGAGATAAGAGAGCTGTGCGGCCATACCATAGCCCGCGGCATCACAGTGCCAGCTCTGGACAGAAGCAAGAAATGGAGCTTTGTACCCACTGTAAAACCCGGCGACACCGTAGTTCCCGGCGATGTAATAGGTACAGTTCAGGAGACCAGCGCAATACTCCATAAGATCCTTGTGCCCACAGGCAAGGGCGGCACCGTAAAGAGCATAGACTCCGGTGAGTTCACAGTAGAAGATACCGTCTGCGTAGTGGAAAACAAGGGCAAGGAAATCGCCCTTACTATGATGCAGAAGTGGCCCGTCCGAGTAGGCAGACCTTACGCGAAGAAGTTTGTTCCGGATAAGCCCCTGCAGAGCGGACAGAGAATAGTAGACACCATGTTCCCCGTAGCCAAGGGCGGCACGGCAGCAATCCCCGGCCCCTTCGGCAGCGGCAAAACCGTAATGCAGCACGCGCTGGCAAAATGGTCCGACGTGGACATCGTTGTGTATATAGGCTGCGGCGAACGCGGCAATGAGATGACGGACGTTCTGATGGAGTTCCCCGAGCTTATAGACCCCCATACCGGCGAACCCCTTATGAAGCGTACCGTGCTTATAGCAAACACTTCTGACATGCCCGTTGCAGCCCGTGAAGCCAGTATCTATACCGGCATCACCATCGCAGAGTATTTCAGAGATATGGGTTATGACGTAGCGGTTATAGCCGACTCCACCTCCCGCTGGGCAGAAGCACTGCGAGAGATGAGCGGACGACTGGAAGAGATGCCCGGCGAAGAAGGCTATCCCGCCTATCTGGCCAGCCGCATCGCCCAGTTCTATGAGCGTGCCGGCGTTATCCAGTGCCTTGGCAGCGACGAGAGAAAAGGCTCCCTCACCGCCGTTGGCGCCGTATCTCCTCCGGGCGGTGACATATCCGAACCCGTAAGCCAGGCAACTATGCGTATAACCAAGGTGTTCTGGGCTCTGGACTCCAGCCTTGCATATGCAAGACACTTCCCCGCCATCAACTGGCTGAACTCCCACTCTCTGTATCTGGATTCTCTCAAGCCCTGGTATGAGAGCAATTACCCCGGCTTCATCGCCAACAGAGACAAGGCAATGGCAATACTGCAGGAAGAAGCCAGCCTTAACGAGATAGTACGCCTGGTTGGCGCAGATGCACTTGCTCCCGCCGAGCAGCTGACTCTGGCAACCGCAAAGATGATTCGCGAGGACTTCCTCCAGCAGAACTCCTTTGTGGATATAGACTCCTACTCCGAGACCGAGAGACAGTATCTGCTTATGGCAATGATACTGGACTTCGATGTTCAGGCAAGAGCAGCAATCAATCAGGGCGTAGAGCTTGGCAAGATAATGAATATCCCCGTAAGAGAAAAGATCGGCCGCGCAAAGAGTGTACCCGCCGATGCATATAAGGCAGAGTATGCCGTAATGAAAGAAGAAATGAAGGCTCAGATCGATGAGCTATGCCGCGGAGGTGAGCAGCTGTGATCAAGGAATACAGAACAATACACGAGGTAGTAAGTCCTCTGATGGTAGTAGAGCAGGTAGAAGGCGTAAGCTATGACGAGCTCTGCGAGATCCAGCTTCCCAACGGCGAGATCCGCCACGGCAAGGTACTGGAAGTAAACGGCGACAGAGCCGTAGTGCAGCTATATGAGAGCGCAGCGGGCATCAACCTGCGAGACAGCAAGGTGAGATTCCTTGGCCATCCTCTGGAGCTGGCCGTCAGCGAGGATATGCTGGGACGCGTGTTCAACGGCATGGGCAAGCCCATTGACGGAGGCCCCGAAATGCTGGCCGAAGCCCATCTGGATATAAACGGCCTTCCTATGAACCCTGCAGCGAGAGCCTATCCCGCAGAGTTTATCCAGACCGGCGTCAGCACCATAGACGGAC
Organism: Oscillospiraceae bacterium; assembly: GCA_015068425.1. Classification (GTDB taxonomy): domain Bacteria; phylum Bacillota; class Clostridia; order Oscillospirales; family Oscillospiraceae; genus SIG459. Next base: position 7,795 of record SVKK01000011.1, read on the forward strand.
TTAATACCCTTGTCCGCGGCCAGAAGCTGCCCATCTTCTCCGGCAGCGGTCTGCCCCATAAGGAACTGGCAGCCCAGATAGCAAGACAGGCAAAGGTTCTGGGCGCAGACGATAAGTTCGCCGTTGTGTTCGCCGCAATAGGCATCACCTTCGAAGAGTCCGAGTTCTTTGTGCAGGAGTTTAAGCGCACCGGCGCAATAGACAGAACCGTTCTGTTTTCAAATCTGGCAAACGAGCCCGCCGTAGAGCGTATCGCCACTCCCCGAATGGCCCTGACCGCAGCAGAGTATCTGGCATTTGAGAAGGATATGCATGTTCTTGTTATCCTCACCGACATTACCAACTACGCCGAAGCTCTCCGCGAAATTTCCGCGGCAAAGAAGGAAGTCCCCGGCAGAAGAGGTTATCCCGGCTACCTGTATACGGACCTTGCAACCATGTATGAGCGAGCAGGCCGCCGCATAGGCAAGGCAGGCTCCATCACCATGATACCCATACTGACCATGCCCGAGGATGACAAGACCCATCCCATCCCCGACCTTACCGGATATATTACGGAAGGCCAGATAATCCTGAACCGGGAGCTGTTCCGCAAGGGCATAGTACCTCCCGTGGATGTACTGCCCTCTCTCAGCCGACTGAAGGATAAGGGTATAGGCGTAGGCAAGACAAGAGAAGACCACAGCGGCACAATGAACCAGCTGTTCGCTGCCTATGCGGCAGGTAAGGATGCCAAGGAGCTTATGACCATACTTGGAGAAAGCGCGCTGAGCGAAACCGACAAGCTGTATGCAAAGTTTGCAGAAGCATTTGAAGAAAAGTATGTGAACCAGGGCAACGATACCAACCGGAGCATAGAGGAAACTCTGAACATCGGCTGGGAGCTTTTGAGCATACTACCCAGAAGCGAGCTGAAGCGAGTAAAGGTAGAGCACATCGAGAAGTATATGCCCAAAGAGTAAGGGGGAAGAGTGATGCCAAAAACAGCGGTAACCCCCACAAGAATGGTACTGAACCAGCTGAAGGGCCGCCTGAAGACCGCAACCCGCGGACACAAGCTGCTGAAGGATAAGCGCGACGAGCTAATGCGTCAGTTTATGGACGTGGTGCGGAAGAACAAGGAGCTTCGACTGAAGGTGGAAGCGGGATTGACGGAAGCCTTCGGAGCGCTGACTGTAGCCAGTGCGGTAATGAGTCCTGAGATGCTGGAGCAGGCACTGATGTACCCGAGGCAGAGCGTGGAGCTGGGAGTAGGCTTCAAAAATGTAATGAGCGTTGATGTGCCGGAATATACCTTCCGAACCCAGAACGCAGACCCGGGAGAGATATATCCTTACGGCTTTGCACAGACCAGCGGCGAGCTGGATATAGCGATGCAGAGCTTAAGCCGAGTGTTTGAGGATATGCTGGAGCTGGCTCAGATAGAGAAGACAATGCAGCTTCTGGCGGAGGAGATAGAAAAGACCCGCCGCAGAGTAAACGCTCTTGAGTATGTTATGATTCCCGATATGAAGGAGAACATCAAGTTCATCACTATGAAGCTGGAGGAAAACGACCTTTCCACCAAGGTTCGCCTTATGAAGGTTAAGGAAATGGTCCTCAAGCAGGCTCACGATTTCAAATATCCTCAGTGAAAAAAAGAGCAGACCCAATTATTGGGTCTGCTCTTTTTTTGCGCATTTCCTGCAGCAAAGTCCCCAAAAGATTGTTAAAAATATACCCGGAACGTTAAAAAACTAACTTTACAAATAATATTGCTTTTAGATTTTCTGTACTATATAATAAAATCACAAAATACGAACAGGTTCATATTGTTAATTGCGAGACAAACTTTTACCGGTTTGGGAAGCGATTTTCTGTGGGTTTTGTGCTGTTTTGATATATGGAAAATGGAGGTGTTTTTATGTCCCTTGAAGCAATTCAACTGATAAGCGAGGCGGAAGAACGAAGCCGAAGAATGAAGAGCGAGAGTTTAGCAGAGGCAAAGAAGCGTGTTGCAGATGCCCATGCCAAAGGTGAAGCACTCCTTTATGAAGCGGAAAGGACTGCCGAGGCAGAGCTGGAAGCGTTATACAACACAGCAACAAAGGATGCTGCTTCTGCTGCTGAGAAACGAGCCGAAGAAGGCATAGCGATGGAAAAACGCATGAAAGCCTTGGCCGAGCAGAAAATGGAGGAAGCTGTCTCCTTTATTGTTGAAAGGATAGTGAATGACTGATGGCTATCGTTAAGATGAAAAAGCTCAGGCTGATTTCCGCAAAATCTCAGAAAAGCGAGCTTATGGAAAAGCTGATGCTTCTGGGCTGCGTGGAGCTGGACAGTCAGGACTTTATGCTTTATGACCCCACTCTTTCGGAAATTGTTGAGCGGGAATACAGCGACTGGGGACCCTTCAGAGTGCAGCGGCAGATTTATGACAGTGCGTTGAAAGTTCTCGATAAATATGCGCCGGTGAAAACCCCTTTTCTTGCAGGAAAACCTGAGGTGAGCCAGAACAAGATAGCGGATGGCGGTCTGGAAAATCGGTGCAAAAACGCTGCAAAGGAACTCAGTTTGCTGGACGAAAAGCTCAGAAACCTGAAAAGCGACGAGGTCAAACAGCGCATGCTGATTGAAAGCCTGAGACCCTGGAAAACCTGCGAAATTCCGCTGGACCATCCGGGAACAAGATATTCCAAGGTAATATTCGGCACATTGCCCGCGGAATGCAATATGGATATGCTGCATACGGCTCTGAGTGAGAAAACGGAGGAGTATTCCATATTTACAGTCAGTGAGGATGCTGATTGCATATATTTCTATATCATTTGCCATAGGGCGGCAGAGGAGAGCGTGATGAACGTTCTTCGTGAAAAGGGGTTTGCGCTCCCCGCCTTCGGGCACGCGGCGGGAAAGGCCTATGAGCTTATCGTTGAGGCCATGAATTATCTGGACTACATAGAAGGCGACAGGGAACGCAGCCAAAAGCGGATTTTGGAGCTTGCCGCATTCCGGGACGATATAAAGCTCTGCTCCGATCATTACGGAACTTTGATAGACCGCTGCGAGGCGGAGGGCCTTTTGATGGGCACACAGGAGTCTGTGATTCTTCAAGGCTGGGTAACAGAACCCGAAACGGAAGAGCTTGAGAAGCTGCTCAACGAATATGACTGCGCATATGAGCTTTCTGATCCCGTCGAAGAGGAATACCCCAATGTTCCCGTTAAGCTGAAAAACGGACCGCTGACCAACGGATTGAATATGGTCACGGATATGTATTCACTGCCCCAGTACGGAACGGTGGATGCCAACCCCCTTATGGCACCTTTCTTTATTCTTTTCTACGGAATTATGATGGCGGACATGGGTTACGGCCTGCTGATGCTTGCAATAGGTCTGCTGGTGACTTTGAAGCTGCGTCCTGCCGAGGGCTTTATGAAGTATTTTGGTCTGCTGATGATAGAGGGCGGAATTGCAACCTTTGCTATGGGCGCTATAACCGGCGGATTCTTTGGAGATTCCCTCAGTCACGCAGCAATGCTTCTTTTCGGAAAGGAGTTCGCGCTTCCCAAGCTGTTTGATCCCCTTAATGATACGATTCTTGTTTTGATAGGGGCTCTGATTCTTGGCTTCATTCACCTGAACGCAGGTATGGCAGTGAGCTTCTATATGAAGATACGGGATCGGAAAATTATGGACGCGCTTTGGTATGAGGGAGCAATGTGGCTTGTCTTCATAAGCGCGGCTCTGGCGTTTTTGAAAATCGGCACGGTCTCCGGCTGCCCCATTCCCCTTATCGCTGCGCTTTTGCTGTTTTTCTACGGAAGCACCAGAGGAAAGAAAGGCGTGGCCAAGCTCACCGCGATTTTCTCAACCGTTTATAATGAGCTGACCGGCTGGTTCGGCGATCTTTTGAGTTATTCCCGTCTTATGGCGCTGATGCTGGCGGGCAGTGTTATTGCCCAGGTGTTTAATACACTGGGTGCCATGCCCGGCAATTTTATAGTTTTTCTTATCATAGCTATTATAGGAAATGCCCTTAACTTTGGCCTGAACCTTATAGGATGCTATGTTCACGACCTTCGCCTTCAGTGTCTGGAATTTTTCAATAAATTCTATACAGACGGCGGAAGACCCTTTAAGCCCCTTAAAGTTAAATCCAAATTCTATAAAGTAACTAAATAAATAATACGGAGGAAATAAAAATGGAATTTCTGAATACTATTGGCGGTTTCGCAATTGCTCTTCTCGGCGCAGGTCTCGCAGCTGTTCTCCCCGGAATCGGTTCCGCAAAGGGCACCGGCATGACCGGTGAAGCCGGTGCAGGTCTATGCTCTCAGGATCCCTCTAAGTTCGGTAAAGCTCTCATTCTCCAGGTTCTTCCCGGCACCCAGGGTCTTTACGGTCTGGTTATCTGGTTCTTCGCAATGCTGCAGATGGGCGCTCTTGACGGAAGCGCAGTCGGCATGGATGTAGCAACCGGCATTCGTTATTTTATGGCATGCATTCCCATCGCAATTGGCGGTCTGCTTTCTGCATTGGCACAGGGTAAGGTAGCTGTCGCATCTATCAATATCCTTGCCAAGAAGCCCGATGACTGGTCCAAGGGTATGATTTTCTGCATCACCGTTGAGTTCTACGCAATTCTCTCCCTGCTTGCATCCTTCCTTATGATCCTGAATGCCGGCTGAGTCAAAGCCGTTCCGAAGAAAGGAATAAGCAAAATGAAGGGTATTGATAAAATTTCTGCACGCATAGAAGCGGATGCGCGCCTGGAGGTTGAAGCCATTGAGGCCGAGACCCGGAGAAAATGCGGAGAGATTGAGGCTGAATACACTGCAAAAGCCGCTGAAATATATGAAAAACGCATTACTGCGGGCAAAGCGGAGTGCGCCGCCCGCAGCGAGCGCCTGAGCGCCGTGGCAGATATGGAAGCGCGAAAATCCATTCTTGTTTTCAAGCAGGCAATGGTGAGCGAAGCGTTTGATAAGGCTGTAGAGGCTATAATTAATATGCCCGAGAAGGACTATGTGGAATTTCTCGCTCATCAGGCGGCAGTGGCCAGTTCTGACGGCAAGGAGAAGCTTGTCTTTTCCCAGCGTGATTTGGGTCTTGCCGAAGCGGTTGCAGAGCGGGCAAATGCGCTTCTGAGAGAAAACGGACGGAAAGCGGAGCTAACTGTTTCTGCTGAAACGGCTGAAATTCCCGGAGGAATTATTCTCAGAAGGGGCGATATAGAGGTGAACTGCGCCGTGGATGCCCTTGTTCAGCATAGCAGAAAGAGTATGGCGGCTCAGGTGGCGGGGATCCTTTTCGATTAAAGGAGGAAGCGGCTTGTCAAAGGTTAAAGATACGGAATATCTGATGCTTTCGGCGGTGCTGCGCGCTAAAGAAGCGAAGCTCCTGAGCAAAGCCGATTATGAGCGTATGCTGCTTGAGCCGGATTTCAGCGCGGCCTGTCGCATAATTGCCGATAGAGGCTACAAGGATATGTCCGAAATGGATACAAATCAAATCAACAAAGCCCTTGCGGAGCGGAGAGCTTCCGAGCTTGCGGAAATAAGGGAGCTTATTCCCGACCAGAGTCTTCTGGATCTTTTCCGCATGAAATATGGCTACCATAACGCAAAGCTTCTTGTTAAAAGCAAGGGCGATTTAAGCTCCTGCGCACACCTTATAAGTGATTCCGGCAGATTTACTATGGAACAGCTTCGTGAGGTGTATGATTCGGAGGAGGGCAACGGTGATCTCCCCAAGATTTATGCCGATGCCATAAGAGAATCGAGAAATGCCCTTGCCCGCACAAACAACCCCCAGCTGGCGGAGTTTATTCTGGATAAGGCATACTACCACGATATGCTGGTCCACGCGGAGAAAACAGGGAAAAGCTATATAATCAATTACATACGAAACCGTATTGACAGAACAAATCTCAGAAGCACTCTCCGCACTATGTATATGGGGCGACGGGGAGAACTGCTGAAATACGCTCTCATAGAAGGCGGAAATATCAGTATTGACGAAATACTGAATTCTATGGATGTGAAAGACGACCTGATAAAGCTTTATTCTTCCTCTATCTTCCATAAAGCCGCAGAAGTTCCCACTATGACCGAGTTTGAACTGGAATCGGATAATGCGATTGAACTTTATGTTTCCAGCGGAAGCTATATCGCCTTCGGACCGGAAGTGGTTATCGAATATATGGCAGCATTGGAGAATGAGGTAATGGCCCTGAGAATAATATTGACGGGACGCATAATGGGCATAAGCACCGAAGCGCTCCGGGGAAGGCTGCGTGAGAGCTATGTATAAGATCGCAGTAATAGGCGGCGCGGACAGCGTAATTGGCTTCAAGGCACTGGGACTGGATACATTTCCTGTGGATAGTGCAGAGAGCGCGAAAAAGGCGCTTCGAGCCGCAACAAAAGCGGAGGAAAACGGCGATGAATATGCCATCATCTATGTAGAAGAGACGGTGGCGCAGCACATGCTGGAAGAGATCAGCCGTTTTCAGGAGAAACCCAGCCCTGCCATAATCCTTATACCGGGCAGAGACGGTCCCATAGGCTTGGGACTGAGCGCCCTGAAGGAAGCAGTAGAAAAGGCAGTCGGCAGCGACATCTTGGGTTAGCCTGAGCTGTATAATCCAAACCCGTTTCTGAAATCATATCCGTCGGCATTGCCGCGTTATCGGCTTTTGAAGGGCGCAAAGCCCATCTGCAAGCCTCTGCCTTGCACTGCCTTAGTATATGAATTCAGAAATCTGCGACTCCACGGGAATGGATTTTTGTGTCAGGCAAAATTGAATGATGCAGGTGGGCTTTTTGCCCGCCAAAGAGTGAAATGCGGCATGACGCTAAAATCCGTCCCGTGGAGCGGGTTCGGATTATATAGCTCAGGCTAAAGGAGGAAATCTAATGAGCGGAAAAGTAATAAAGGTAGCGGGCCCGCTGGTAGTAGCGGAGGGACTTTCCGACGCCAACGTAAGTGACGTTGTGCGCGTAGGTCCCCAGCACCTTATAGGTGAGATACTGAATATGACCGGGGACCGCGCATCCATACAGGTATACGAAGAGACCACCGGCCTTGGCCCGGGCGCCGAGGTAGTAACCACAGGCGTGCCCCTCAGCGTTGAACTGGGACCCGGAATGCTGGAGGGTATCTACGACGGAATCCAGCGTCCTCTTACGGAGATAAGAGAGCTGTGCGGCCATACCATAGCCCGCGGCATCACAGTGCCAGCTCTGGACAGAAGCAAGAAATGGAGCTTTGTACCCACTGTAAAACCCGGCGACACCGTAGTTCCCGGCGATGTAATAGGTACAGTTCAGGAGACCAGCGCAATACTCCATAAGATCCTTGTGCCCACAGGCAAGGGCGGCACCGTAAAGAGCATAGACTCCGGTGAGTTCACAGTAGAAGATACCGTCTGCGTAGTGGAAAACAAGGGCAAGGAAATCGCCCTTACTATGATGCAGAAGTGGCCCGTCCGAGTAGGCAGACCTTACGCGAAGAAGTTTGTTCCGGATAAGCCCCTGCAGAGCGGACAGAGAATAGTAGACACCATGTTCCCCGTAGCCAAGGGCGGCACGGCAGCAATCCCCGGCCCCTTCGGCAGCGGCAAAACCGTAATGCAGCACGCGCTGGCAAAATGGTCCGACGTGGACATCGTTGTGTATATAGGCTGCGGCGAACGCGGCAATGAGATGACGGACGTTCTGATGGAGTTCCCCGAGCTTATAGACCCCCATACCGGCGAACCCCTTATGAAGCGTACCGTGCTTATAGCAAACACTTCTGACATGCCCGTTGCAGCCCGTGAAGCCAGTATCTATACCGGCATCACCATCGCAGAGTATTTCAGAGATATGGGTTATGACGTAGCGGTTATAGCCGACTCCACCTCCCGCTGGGCAGAAGCACTGCGAGAGATGAGCGGACGACTGGAAGAGATGCCCGGCGAAGAAGGCTATCCCGCCTATCTGGCCAGCCGCATCGCCCAGTTCTATGAGCGTGCCGGCGTTATCCAGTGCCTTGGCAGCGACGAGAGAAAAGGCTCCCTCACCGCCGTTGGCGCCGTATCTCCTCCGGGCGGTGACATATCCGAACCCGTAAGCCAGGCAACTATGCGTATAACCAAGGTGTTCTGGGCTCTGGACTCCAGCCTTGCATATGCAAGACACTTCCCCGCCATCAACTGGCTGAACTCCCACTCTCTGTATCTGGATTCTCTCAAGCCCTGGTATGAGAGCAATTACCCCGGCTTCATCGCCAACAGAGACAAGGCAATGGCAATACTGCAGGAAGAAGCCAGCCTTAACGAGATAGTACGCCTGGTTGGCGCAGATGCACTTGCTCCCGCCGAGCAGCTGACTCTGGCAACCGCAAAGATGATTCGCGAGGACTTCCTCCAGCAGAACTCCTTTGTGGATATAGACTCCTACTCCGAGACCGAGAGACAGTATCTGCTTATGGCAATGATACTGGACTTCGATGTTCAGGCAAGAGCAGCAATCAATCAGGGCGTAGAGCTTGGCAAGATAATGAATATCCCCGTAAGAGAAAAGATCGGCCGCGCAAAGAGTGTACCCGCCGATGCATATAAGGCAGAGTATGCCGTAATGAAAGAAGAAATGAAGGCTCAGATCGATGAGCTATGCCGCGGAGGTGAGCAGCTGTGATCAAGGAATACAGAACAATACACGAGGTAGTAAGTCCTCTGATGGTAGTAGAGCAGGTAGAAGGCGTAAGCTATGACGAGCTCTGCGAGATCCAGCTTCCCAACGGCGAGATCCGCCACGGCAAGGTACTGGAAGTAAACGGCGACAGAGCCGTAGTGCAGCTATATGAGAGCGCAGCGGGCATCAACCTGCGAGACAGCAAGGTGAGATTCCTTGGCCATCCTCTGGAGCTGGCCGTCAGCGAGGATATGCTGGGACGCGTGTTCAACGGCATGGGCAAGCCCATTGACGGAGGCCCCGAAATGCTGGCCGAAGCCCATCTGGATATAAACGGCCTTCCTATGAACCCTGCAGCGAGAGCCTATCCCGCAGAGTTTATCCAGACCGGCGTCAGCACCATAGACGGACTTAATACCCTTGTCCGCGGCCAGAAGCTGCCCATCTTCTCCGGCAGCGGTCTGCCCCATAAGGAACTGGCAGCCCAGATAGCAAGACAGGCAAAGGTTCTGGGCGCAGACGATAAGTTCGCCGTTGTGTTCGCCGCAATAGGCATCACCTTCGAAGAGTCCGAGTTCTTTGTGCAGGAGTTTAAGCGCACCGGCGCAATAGACAGAACCGTTCTGTTTTCAAATCTGGCAAACGAGCCCGCCGTAGAGCGTATCGCCACTCCCCGAATGGCCCTGACCGCAGCAGAGTATCTGGCATTTGAGAAGGATATGCATGTTCTTGTTATCCTCACCGACATTACCAACTACGCCGAAGCTCTCCGCGAAATTTCCGCGGCAAAGAAGGAAGTCCCCGGCAGAAGAGGTTATCCCGGCTACCTGTATACGGACCTTGCAACCATGTATGAGCGAGCAGGCCGCCGCATAGGCAAGGCAGGCTCCATCACCATGATACCCATACTGACCATGCCCGAGGATGACAAGACCCATCCCATCCCCGACCTTACCGGATATATTACGGAAGGCCAGATAATCCTGAACCGGGAGCTGTTCCGCAAGGGCATAGTACCTCCCGTGGATGTACTGCCCTCTCTCAGCCGACTGAAGGATAAGGGTATAGGCGTAGGCAAGACAAGAGAAGACCACAGCGGCACAATGAACCAGCTGTTCGCTGCCTATGCGGCAGGTAAGGATGCCAAGGAGCTTATGACCATACTTGGAGAAAGCGCGCTGAGCGAAACCGACAAGCTGTATGCAAAGTTTGCAGAAGCATTTGAAGAAAAGTATGTGAACCAGGGCAACGATACCAACCGGAGCATAGAGGAAACTCTGAACATCGGCTGGGAGCTTTTGAGCATACTACCCAGAAGCGAGCTGAAGCGAGTAAAGGTAGAGCACATCGAGAAGTATATGCCCAAAGAGTAAGGGGGAAGAGTGATGCCAAAAACAGCGGTAACCCCCACAAGAATGGTACTGAACCAGCTGAAGGGCCGCCTGAAGACCGCAACCCGCGGACACAAGCTGCTGAAGGATAAGCGCGACGAGCTAATGCGTCAGTTTATGGACGTGGTGCGGAAGAACAAGGAGCTTCGACTGAAGGTGGAAGCGGGATTGACGGAAGCCTTCGGAGCGCTGACTGTAGCCAGTGCGGTAATGAGTCCTGAGATGCTGGAGCAGGCACTGATGTACCCGAGGCAGAGCGTGGAGCTGGGAGTAGGCTTCAAAAATGTAATGAGCGTTGATGTGCCGGAATATACCTTCCGAACCCAGAACGCAGACCCGGGAGAGATATATCCTTACGGCTTTGCACAGACCAGCGGCGAGCTGGATATAGCGATGCAGAGCTTAAGCCGAGTGTTTGAGGATATGCTGGAGCTGGCTCAGATAGAGAAGACAATGCAGCTTCTGGCGGAGGAGATAGAAAAGACCCGCCGCAGAGTAAACGCTCTTGAGTATGTTATGATTCCCGATATGAAGGAGAACATCAAGTTCATCACTATGAAGCTGGAGGAAAACGACCTTTCCACCAAGGTTCGCCTTATGAAGGTTAAGGAAATGGTCCTCAAGCAGGCTCACGATTTCAAATATCCTCAGTGAAAAAAAGAAAAACCCGACTTGTGGAAACACACAGGTCGGGTTTTTCCTTTTTTTAATGATGGTGGTGATGGTGGTGATGATGTTCGTGATGGTGATGTCCGTGGCTTTCTGTTTGCTCAATATGGCAGACTTTGTCGCTGCAGTTCTCGTCTTCCGTCTCCAGTTCAAGAGTAGAGTGGGAAATGCCAAGCTCTTTGAGTCTGCTGCGGACAAGACTCTTGCATAAATGGGGTTCGATGCCGGCAACTATATGCATAGTTGCGTAGTTATTCACTCCGTCTATGCTCCAGATGTGGATATGGTGAACATCAATAATACCCTCTATTTCGCAAAGTTTATCTCTCAAGCCGTCGATGCATATGCCATCGGGAGATTTTTCGAGAAAAAGTGAAATAGCATCTTTAAGATTGCGTGCGGCGTTGAAGCCGATGAAAAGGGCGATAGCAAGAGACATAAGAGGGTCAATGATAACAAAATCCGTAAAGCGCATAATAATTGCGCCCAGCAAAACCGCTGCCCAACCCAAAACATCCTCCAGCATGTGCAGGCTTACTGCCCTCTGGTTGTGAGACTGTCCGTGACTTGTTATCAGAGCTGCGGCAAAGTTGACGGCAAGACCGATAATGGCGAAAATAATCATGCCGCCGTAATTGACGGGCACGGGGTTAATAATTCTGTGAATGGCATTATATATCACTATAAGCGAGCCTAAAAGCAGGATAAGGTATGTTATAACTCCGCCGAGGACGGAAAGCCGTCCATAACCGTAGGTGTATTTTTCATCGGGCTGACTTCTGCTTTTCTTTTCAAGGAAAAATGCGAGACCAATGCTTGCGGCATCACCCAAATCATGGAGAGCATCGGAGATTATTGCGACGCTGCCCGTGAACATTCCGCCAAAAAATTCGAATATTGAAAAAGCCAGATTAAGTATAAAGGCTGTGAGAATTTTCTTTTCCGTCTTCATGTGAACCTCCCTGTTAAATCCGAACAGATAGTACGGTAACGAACTTGCTGTATACTATTTTATGTGATAAGATATAAAAAACAATATTCAGCTTTGCTCCGGTGTATGTTACCGGACATTTTTGGAGGTTTGTATGGATAGACGCAGGAGAAAAACGAGAGAAGCCATCTTTGCTGCCTTTATTGACTTGCTTTCCGGAAAAGAATTTTCCCAAATAACTGTGGGAGAAATAATCGAGAAGGCGGATGTGGGGCGGGCAACTTTTTATGGCCATTTCGAAACCAAGGATTATCTTTTGAAGGAGCTCTGTGAAGACCTTTTCTGCCATATATTTGACGCGGAGGAAAATGAACACCCCAATCACAGGCATCTCTTTAGCTGCGATGCTACCGAGTCTGCCTTTGCCCATTTGTTCCTTCATCTGCAGAAGAATGATAACAACATTCTCCAGCTGCTCTCCTGCCGCAACAATGACTTATTCCTGCGCTATTTTAAGGAGCAGCTCAGCAAGATGGCGGAGAGCCAGATGCATCTTTTCGCAGGGAGAAAAAGCGAAAGGCTGCCCGAAAGCTTCTGGATAAACCATATATCCTCAACCTTTGTGGAAACACTTCGATGGTGGGTGGATAACGGAATGAAGGAAACGGCAGAAGAAATAACGGAATATTTTTATCTTGCTGTATAAAAAAGCGTTCTGCCTTTAAGGGCAGAACGCTTTTTTATTCACTTTTTGCAAGACTGAGCACAACGTGCTGAGCCAGCAGAAGTCCCGCAGCGGCAGGAACCCAGACAAGAGAACCGGGTACGCTGCGGCGCCCGGGAGGAGGCGCCTCCCGTTGCTCTGGGCTAATACCCTCTTCGGGAGAGAAAACAACGTCCAAATGGTTAACGCCCTTTTTGCGAAGCTCTTTGCGTACAACTCTTGCAAGGGGACAGCCCTCTGTTTTTGAAATGTCGCATATGCGCAGAAGACTTGCGTCGGTTTTGTTGCCGGTGCCGAGGGCGGAGACAATGGGGATGGAACGCTCTTTTGCGCTGAGAATAAGGTCTATCTTGCAGACAACGAGGTCAATGGCGTCCACAATGAAGTCGTAATTTTCGGTGAAAAATCTATCTCTGTCAGCGGCTTCGTAACGGGCGAAAACCGTGCTTACTGCGCAGTCGGGGTTGATATCCCGGATGCGGCGAGCCATAGCTTCCGTTTTTTCCATTCCTACAGTGGAATCAAGTGCAAGTATCTGGCGGTTTATGTTGCTTTCGCCCACGCAGTCCTGATCTATAAGGGTGAGCCCTCCAACTCCGGCTCTGGCAAGAGCTTCGGCGCACCAGGAGCCGACTCCGCCTATTCCGAATATGGCAACGCGGGAATTTTTCAGTTTTTCCATAGCCTCGCTGCCAAGGAGCATTTCCTGGCGGAGAAATCTTTCAGACATAAATGAACCCTCTCTTTGAAAAAAAGGCAGCCATCGGGCTGCCTTTTTTATAGTTATCAGTCGAGATTTACATGCTTCATACCGGAGCCTTCTGCAACGGGGTAGTTCTCAACAAGACCGTTGATAACTTCATTGTAGTCGGCGGCGCGCATATCGCTTTCAGAAATTCTGTCGCTGAACATGTCGCCAAGAGCGGAGAAGTACATGATGTGGTAGCCTGCGTAGCTGCCGTTGGAGCCGTAGACGATGCCGGTGTCACCGGGTTTCTTGCCCTCATGGAAGAGGAAGTTATTGAACTCTTCAACCATGTAGTCCTGATATACCTCGCGGTAGAGACCGCCGTTGGCCATAGAGCCTTCGTCCTGAGAATATTCTGCAGCAAGTGCGGCAAAATTATCCTCGGTGGGGTTCTCCTGCCAAAGAGCATAGATGCGCTCGGCCTCGGCCTTTGCGCTTGCAAGAGCTTCCTCGGTGAACTGGTCGTTCTCGTCAGCCAGAGCGGGAATGAGAATGTGGCGGACATCAACAAGCTGATAGTGGTTGTCATTTCTGGAGACAAACATAAGGGCATAGCTTCCGCCCTCGGTGTCGATAACGGTGGTCTCACCCTCGGTGCGGTTTTCGTCCAGAATCCAGTCTCTGTATACTTCGCTGACGGACTGACCCTGAGTGATGGTCATGGTGGACTCGGTGCGCTCATAGAGGCTCTTGCTGGTGCCGGGAACGAAGTCGCGGACAAGTTTGGTGAACTCTTCGCTGTTCTTGGCGAGAGCGATCTCCTCAGCGGCCTCGTGAGCTGCAGCAACCTTTTCTTCGTCGCTCAGACTGGTGAATGCTTCGCCGGCGGTGCCAACGAGGTAATAGTGGAACTTGACAAAGTCGAACTTGTCTGCGTTGGTGGTGTAGTGCTCCTCGATTTCCTCGGCGGTGTACTCAAAGCTTTCTTCAAGCTGGGTAGCGTACTGAGCGGCAAGATACTGCTTTTCGGCAAGCTCGCGGAGAAGCTTACTGTCGAAGCCCTTGCCGAAGTTGAGGGCAAGGAAAGCTTCCAGATCGCCGTAATTGTTGCTTGCAGCAACCTGCTCGTAATATGCTATATCTGCTTCGATGGCGGCTTTATCATCATCGGAGAGGGTCATTCCGGCCTTGACGGCTTGGTCATAAAGCATAGTCAGGTTGGTGAGGTTGATAACAGCCTGATTATAGAAATACTCGGACCAGGTCTGGGTGCCGTCACCGAAAAGGGAGACCTGCTCGCTGAGAGGACGGGTGGTGTCCAGCAGGTATGCAGCCATTTCGCCGTAGCTTTCATAAATGCTTGCGTAGGTGGAGCTGACAGCGCTTCTGTAGAAGTAGCCGAACTCGGCGGGGGAGTACTCTGTCTCGCCGATGGAGATGGCGGTGGTTTTGGTGGTGCTGATGTTGGAATTGATAAGAGCGGCTGCTGCCACAACGATAGCGAGGCAGACGATGAAAACTATGCAAGCGGTATAAAACTTGCGATTCTTCTTTGCTTCCTCGGCAGCTGCTGCCATTTTCTTTTCTTTGGAACTCATTTTGGGGTATCATCCTTTTCGAATTATCTTTATGCGCGGTGTCGCCCCGCACAGCATCGCCCATTATATACGATTTATCTTCTCTTTTCAAGATAAATACATTTAAAATACAGGTAATTTGAGGCATTTTTGATGCTCTTTGGTCTATATATTTATTATGTTCTTTCATTTGACATTGGCATATGTTATTATGTTCGAAGATTTGATTCAGGAGAGACTATGAAAAAACGCAAAGCTTTATTGATAACAGCCATTATCCTCATTTTTCTGCTGGGGGCGCTGATGCTGGATTCTTCCTGCCGCATCGTTACAACAGAATATACGGTCTCATCCGAAACCTTGCCGGAGAGCTTTGAGGGCTTCACCGTTTTGCAGCTCAGCGATATTCACGGCAGGCGCTTCGGCAAGGATAACGGACGCCTTCTGAAGATCGTTGAAAAGGCGAAGCCGGATATAATAGCGATAACCGGCGACCTTGCAGACAAGGAAACGGAGATGGGGGTAATTGATTCATTGTTGGAGGCTCTTACAGGGATTGCGGACGTTTATTATGTCAGCGGCAACCACGAGTGGGGCTTCGGACGGATTGAGGAGCTGAAGGAGCTTTTTGATAAGCACGGCGTTACTTATCTTGCCAATGACTACACCCTTCTGGAACGTTCCGGAGAGAGCATAGTCCTTGCCGGAGTGGAGGATCCCAATGCCTATTTCGATATGCCCCGCCCCGATGATGTTGTAGAGCGTATAGATTCTGAACAGGGGGATTGCTACCGTATTCTTTTGGGGCACCGTAACTATTGGGCAGAGAAATATCCCCGATTGAGTGTGGATTTGATTTTCTGCGGCCACGCCCACGGCGGGCTTGTGCGCATTCCTGGAGTGGGAGGTCTTTTTGGCACAGGCTTTGACCTCTTTCCCGAGAATGTGGACGGCGCGAAGGAGTGCGGACGATATACAGTGATAGTTTCCCGGGGGATTGGCAACAGTGTTCCTGTGCCAAGATTATTCAATAATCCGGAAGTGATTGTTGCAAGGCTGGAAAAAGAATAAAAAAAGTGTAATGTCCTTTGAAGAGGGCGCATATACTGAAAGTATGTGCAATCTTTCACGGAGGTGTTTTATGCTTTTTAAAGGCGATATCGACGATTTCATTTTTGGCGATGAAGACGGCGGCCCCAGCGCCCGCTGACAAAATAAAAAACAAGGCACTCTCAAGGTGCCTTGTTTTTTTATCTATCTATGACTTTTTGCCGTGCCCACCTTCCGCTGCGGTAGCGGAGGAGGAAGATAATGCTTCTGCCTGTCCAGTCGGCGAAGAAGCCCCACCAGATTCCGATAAGTCCGAAGCCGAAGCGGCGGCAGAGGAGGGTGCTGAGACCAACACGAAGAACCCACATTGTGCAGGTGGAAACGATCATGCCAAACTTAACATCTCCCGCGGCACGCATACCACTGGCGGGGACAAAGGCGCACATCCAGAAAAGAGGTTTAAGTATGCTTATAAAGAGCATAGTATCCTTGGTGAGCTTTGCCGTTTCCGCGTCCATACCCGCAAGGCGGGTGATAAGAGGAGTGGCGGCCATAGCCAGCCAGTTGAGTAGGAAGAGTATGCAAAAAGACCATAATGTCAGCTTTTTTATGTAGTGCTTTGCCTGCTCTGGCTTTCCCGCGCCCATGCACTGTCCCACAACGGTCATAAGTCCCGTGGCAACTGCCTGGGAGGGCATACTTGTCATAAGCTCCACGGCGGCAACAACGGCATTGGCTGCCATAGCGGTGGTGCCCAGAGTGGAAACTGTGGACTGCACCGCCAGCTTGCCGAATTGGAACATGGCGTTTTCTATGCCGGAGGGGATGCCGATGCAGAGCACCAGCCATATCATGTGGAAGTTGGGACGGATGGCAGTGTAGCGGCCTATTTCAGGCACCTGTCCCGGTCTGCGCAGCATTATGAGCATAACCGCGGCTGCGAAAGCGTTGGAGCAGACCGTTGCCACAGCCGCGCCCACAACGCCCCATTTTAGGACGAACATCAGCGTTGCGTTGCCCAGAATGTTTATAAGGTTTGCGAAAAGGCTCACCTTCATGGGAAGGCGGGAGTTGCCGCCGGCTCTGTAAAGCGCTGAGGAGGCTCCGAAAAGGGCTATAAAGGGATAGGAAAAGATTGTTACGGCAAAATATGCGGAGGCGGCATCCATGACAGCGGCATCAACTCTGCCGAAAATTAGACGCAAAATTCCGTTGCGGAAAAGGGAAGCGATTATTGCCACGAAAATCGAGAGAGCAAAGGCGCTGAGCAAAACCTGCTTTGCCGCTGTGTTGGCGTTGCGCAGATCCTTGCGGCCTATGTACTGGGAGCAGACTATTGTGCCGCCGGTGGCAAGGGCGGTGAAAAGGAAGATGACCAGCTTGCTTATGGAGTCCACAAGAGCAACGCCGCTGACGCTGGCAGCACCCAGATTGGATACCATAAGGGTGTCCACGGTGCCGATGAGGGAGGTGAGCATCTGCTCTATTATGAGAGGAATAAGCAGCTTGCGCAGATCCTTGTTGGAAAACATCACGGCCATCATCTCCTTTCATGGGTATTTCTACGGAGTTTCTATGTATCAGATAAGCTGTAAAATTAGGAGAAGGATAACGCCGGGGACGCCCAGAACACCTGTTATTACAGCGTTGAGCCATGTGATGGGTATACTCAGATCCACGAAGGCAGCAAGGAAATTGAAGATAAAGAGGAACACAAAGCCCATGATCGCGTGGAGAAAAAGCTTCCAGATAAGCTTTATGGGACCCTTCAGGATCTTCAGAAGCAATCCCAGAAGAGTAATTCCAACAGCGAGTGCAAATATGATTATTATAACTGCCATTTTATTTTGTCACCGTCCATGGATTTTATATTTCGCAGCGCGGCACTGCGTCGGGAATGGAGAGCGCTGATTTCAAGGATGCAGGCTTCCAGAATTTCCGGGTCTGTGATTGTGTTAAAGCAGCGGTAGGCATCCCGAAGACTTACATTCAAAGCCTCCAGCTCCTCCAAAGCGGAAGCAAAGCGGCGGCGAATATCCCGCCTTTCTCGAATCCTCGACATATATTATACCCCCTAAGTCAAGTACTGAATAGATTTTGCACTCAGGAGAGAAATTTTATCCTTTTTTCAAAAAAATTTCCTTTAGTATTTTATTTGCAGGCGGTCATAATAGTAGTGGACTCACAAAAGGCGAGCGGTGAAGGCGGCTCGAAAATTGAAATGGCACCAGATGTGTTATGATATTTATTTTGACGCCTGAGTTGTTCGGAACAGTGAAAATGTTTTGCGGAACATATTTTACTTTCGGGACCTTGAGTCAAGTGCCGGCGTTTGGACGGATGATTTGTGTGAAAAAGCGTGAATAAGAAGTTTCCGGCGCGCGGGAGCTGTCCATTGGGACAGCTCCCGTTTGGCATATACAGTGAATAGCTTGATTTTTACAAAAAAATGCTTTATACTATAAAATTGGTTCAGTATGTATGCAATACCACCAGATATTGTGAAACGGGAGTAATATCCAATGACAAAAGCAACAACACCAAACTACGGCAACGACAGCATTTCCCAGCTTAAAGGCCCGGACAGAGTCCGCCTTCGTCCCGGAGTTATCTTTGGCTCCGACGGTCTGGACGGCTGCCAGCATGCCGCTTTTGAAATACTTTCCAACGCTATTGACGAGGCGAGAGAGGGCTACGGAAAGCTCATAACTCTCACCCGTTACGAGGATAAAAGCATAGAAGTTGAAGACTTTGGACGCGGATGTCCCGTGGATTGGAACGAAAAGGAAAAACGCTGGAACTGGGATCTTGTTTTCTGCGAGCTTTATGCCGGCGGAAAGTACGGAAACGATGACGGGGAGAACTATGAATATTCTTTGGGTCTCAACGGTCTTGGCTCCTGTGCCACTCAGTACTCTGCCGAATATTTTGACGCTGAGATTTACCGCGATGGTTTCCGCTATGAGCTCCACTTTAAAAAGGGTTATGTTCAGGGCAAAAAAGGCAAGGAGCTTCTCAAGGAGCCTACCGAGAGAAAAAAGACAGGTTCCCGTTTTCACTGGAAACCTGACAGAGAAGTTTTCACCGACATAAACATTCCGGAGGAATATTTCCGCGACACCCTTCGCCGTCAGGCTGTTATTAACGCGGGCATAACCTTCCGCCTCCGCCTGCAGCGGGGAAATAAGTTCGAGACCACGGATTTCCTCTATGAGAACGGAATTATCCAGTATGTCAGTGAGCTTGTGGGAGAAAAAGCGCTGACTGCTCCATACTTCATTGAGACCGAGCGCAAGGGACGCGACAGAGAGGATATGCCCGACTACAAGACAAAGCTCTCCGCCGTGTTTTGCTTCAGCAACACTGTTAATCACATAGAGTATTACCATAACTCCAGTTGGCTGGAGCACGGAGGCGCTCCCGAAAAGGCGGCGAAAAACGCCTTCGTGTATGCCGTTGATGCCTATATCAAGAAGATAGGCAAATATCAGAAAAACGAGAGCAAGATAAGCTTTCAGGATGTGGCCGACTGCCTTGTGCTGGTGACAAACTGCTTCTCCACCCGCACCAGCTACGAAAACCAGACAAAGAAGGCCATAACAAACAAATTTATTCAGGATGCGATGACCGACTTCTTCAAGGAGAAGCTGGAAATTTACTTCATTGAAAATAAGGCGGAGGCAGATCGCATTGCGGAGCAGGTGCTTATCAACAAGCGCTCCCGCGAGACTGCAGAGAAAGCCAGACTCAACATCAAGAAAAAGCTGACGGGCAATATGGATATCTCCAACCGCGTTCAGAAGTTTGTGGATTGCCGCAGCAAGGACGTGGACAAAAGGGAGATATATATCGTGGAGGGTGACTCCGCACTGGGCGCCTGCAAACTGAGCCGTGATGCTGAGTTCCAAGGCATTATGCCCGTCCGCGGCAAGATACTCAACTGCCTGAAGGCGGATTATGTGCGCATATTCAAAAGCGAGATAATCACGGATTTGCTGAAGGTGCTTGGCTGTGGTGTTGAGGTTGAAACTAAGAAAAACAAAGACATAAGCTCCTTCAGTCTGGATAATCTCCGTTGGAACAAGGTGATCATCTGCACCGACGCGGATGTTGACGGCTACCAGATAAGAACCCTTATACTCACCATGATCTATCGCCTTGTGCCCAGCCTTATCAAAGCGGGCTATGTGTATATCGCCGAATCTCCCCTTTACGAAATAAATGCCAAGGGCAAAACTTGGTTTGCCTATTCCGAGACGGAGAAGGCCAATATTCTGGAGGAGCTGAACGGCGCAAAGTGCACAATAAGCCGCAGCAAAGGTCTTGGTGAAAATGATCCCGATATGATGTGGTTCACCACTATGAACCCCGAGACCCGCCGCCTTATTAAGGTTATGCCCGAGGATGCGGAGGCAACGAGCCGTATGTTCGATATGCTTCTGGGCGATGACCTTGCGGGACGCAAAACCCATATCGCTGAAAACGGTTATAAGTTCCTTGACCTTGCAGATATATCATAAAGAGAGGTTGAAAATATGAATTTTACCAAGAATTTTGACAGAGCCAGAAATGTGGTGAAAGGCTGCCTTCTGACTGCTATGATCATTTGCGTTATCGGTCTTTTCATAAACGAGTCTGCCCCAACTCTGGGACTTTACATCATCATTGCAGCCCTTGCACTTATAGCTTTTGCTATGCTGCTGGTTTTCACTTCTCTCAAGTGCCCTTACTGCGGCAAGCAGCTTTTCAACAAATGCCTCACTGTCACCGTCTGCCCCAACTGCAAACGCAATCTGACAACCGGCATGAAGAGCAAGGGAAAGAAGAAATAAAGAGGTCTTTTTATGGCAAAGAAAAAAGCCGAAACAACTAAAAAAGCCCCGGTAAATCCGGATGTAATGGGTCTGCGGGCAGAGGTGCTGGAGCAGCCTATTACCCAGACTTTGGAGCTCAACTATATGCCCTACGCCATGAGCGTTATTATCTCCCGCGCCATACCTGAGATAGACGGCTTCAAACCCAGCCATCGCAAGCTGTTATATACTATGTATGATATGGGACTGCTTAATAAGGGCCGTACAAAGAGCGCTAATATCGTGGGTCAGACTATGAGACTGAACCCCCACGGTGACGCGGCCATTTATGAGACAATGGTGCGTCTCAGCCGTGGCTACGAGGCTCTGCTGAGCCCCTTTGTGGACTCCAAGGGAAACTTCGGCAAGGTATATTCAAGGGATATGGCTTATGCCGCCTCCCGTTATACCGAGGCCAAGCTCGCCCCTATCTGTGCTGAGATTTTCAAGGATATCGACAAGGACACAGTGGACTTTGTTGATAACTATGACGGCACAATGCTGGAGCCTACACTGCTGCCCACCAGCTTCCCCAATGTCCTTGTGTCTGCCAATATGGGTATTGCCGTTGGTATGGCAAGCCAGATTTGCGGCTTCAATCTGGGCGAAGTATGCGAAACAACAGCAAATTTTATAGCTGACCCCCGCCATAATATTCTCTCCACAATGCCTGCCCCCGATTTCCCAACAGGCGGCGAGATAATCTATAATCTTTCCGAGATGGAGAATATATACCGCACAGGCCGCGGCAGCTTCAAGATTCGCTCCCGCTGGCGCTACCTGCCCAAGGAGAACATGATAGAGGTATATGAAATACCCTATTCCACCACAGTTGAGCAGATTATGGACAAGGTGTCCGAACTTCTCAAAGCAGGTAAAATTCGCGAAATCAGCGATATGCGCGACGAGACCGATTTGAGCGGTCTTAAGCTTGCCATTGACCTTAAGAGGGGAACAGATCCGGAAAAGCTTATGCAGAAGCTTTTTAAGCTCACAACGCTGCAGGACCAGTTCTCCTGCAACTTCAATATCCTTATAGGCGGCAATCCCAGAGTTATGGGAGTGGCTGAAATCCTCGAGGAATGGGTGGCGTGGCGCACTGAGTGTGTCAAGCGGAGAGTTTATCACGAGCTGAGTAAAAAGCGTGAAAAACTGCACCTGTTGAAGGGTCTTGAGAAAATACTTCTGGATATAGACAAGGCCATTGCTATTATCCGCAACACCGAGCTGGAAGCCGACGTTGTGCCCAACCTGATGATTGGCTTTGGTATTGATGAGCTGCAGGCCGAGTATGTTGCAGAGATAAGACTCCGCAATATCAACCGGGAATATATTCTCAAGCGTGTTGCTGAAGTTAGCGAGCTTGAAAAGCAGATAGCTGAGTTGGAGGACATCCTCTCCAGCCGCCGCAGAGTGAGAAATATCATCATCAGCGAGCTGAAGGCTGTTGCAAAGAAGTATGCCGTACCCAGAAAAACAGGCATAGTTTATTCCGATGAGGTGGAGGAATTCAGCGTTGAAGAGCAGGTTGAGGATTATCCCTGCACTCTTTTCCTCTCCCGAGAGGGCTATTTCAAGAAGATTACTCCCCAGTCTCTGCGCATGAACGCTGAGCAGAAGTATAAGGAGAATGACAGCCTGCGCACCTCATTTGAGGCCTCAAACCGAGGAGAGCTTCTTATATTCACAGACCGTCAGCAGGTTTATAAATGCCGCGTAAGTGATTTTGAGGATACCAAAGCCAGTGTTCTCGGCGTCTATCTGCCTGCCAAGCTTGGTATGGATGAGGGAGAGAACGTCATCGAGATGATAAATCCCGGCGATTACAGCGCAAACCTTATGCTCTTTTTCGAAAACGGTAAGTGCGCCAGAGTTACTCTGGATAGCTATGCAACCAAAACTAACCGCAAACGCCTTACCGGCGCGTATTCGGACAAGAGCCCTCTCCGCACTGTTTTGCGTCTGGACGAAGAATGCCAGCTTGCCTGCTTTACAAGCGAGGGAAGAGCTCTCGTGTTCAACACAGCTTTGCTGCAGCCCAAAACAAGCCGCAGCTCTCAGGGTGTAGGTATTATGAACATCAAGAGCAAATACCATCTTGAATACGCTGCAAAACTTGAAGATACCACCATAAAGAATGTTTCCCGATATCGTGTCCGAAGCATACCTGCGCTGGGAGCTCTTCTCAAGGAGGAGGACAGAGGCGAGGAACAGATGAGTCTGTTGGGCGAGTAATGAACGGAGGATCATTATGGAACGCAAGAAGTTGCAGGGATATACCCTTATGTATCTCAAAATACTTGTGGGATGCATTATCTACTCCGCGAGCTTTCGATTTTTCATCTACCCCAATGATGTTGTTCTCGGCGGAGTTGTAGGTGTTGCCACAATTATTAATTATCTTACCGATCTTCCCGTCGGTATAATGACCATAGTATTCAATATTCCCCTGTTCATTTTTTCGTGGAAGCAATTTGGACTGAAGTTTATTATTGCGAGCCTTGTTGCTATGCTTGTAAGCTCCGGACTTATGGATCTGCTGGAGGCTGTGCCTTTCGTGGTAACCACAGATCCTCTTTTGGCGTCCACCTTCGGCGGAGCAATCAAGGGCGTTGGATTAGGACTTATCTATTCCACCACCGCAACTGTAGGCGGAACTGATATAATAGCCAAGTTCCTCCGCCGCAAGTATCAGCATATCAACTTCTCCACCTTCATTCTGGCAATGGATGTGGTCATATTCCTGATTTTTGCCCTTCTCTTCGGCAAACTGGACAGCGCAATGTATTCCGCGATATGCATGTTTATCACCTCTCAGGTTGTTGATATCGTGCTCTACGGCGCGGTGAACAGTAAAGTTTGCTATGTTATTACCGATGAGAGCGCTGCAGTCAAGGAAGCGATAACCGGCAAGCTTCACCGCGGTGTCACCTATATCCACGGCGAGGGGGCATGGTCGGGACAGCAGAAAAATATAATCCTTTGCGTTATTAAGCGCAACCAGATAGTTGAACTGAAGAAGCTTGTAAGAGAAATCGATGAAAAGGCCTTTATGATAGTCTCTGATTCCCGCGAGGTATTTGGCAAGGGCTTCACCCATATTGACGACGAAAACTGAAAGGAGTTGAGCCGCAATTATGAGCGCGAAAAAGATTGTTGCTGTTATTTTGGCAGCCTGCATTATGCTTTCTGCAGCCGGATGCGGCTCGATTTTCAGTTCCGAATATTACTATTCGGAGCCGTTTCGGGAAGAGGATATTCCTGAAAACGACGCTGATGCGGAAATACGTGACCAGCAAGCGCTTAAAAATGCTATTCTCGAGCTTGTTGAAGCTGGCGAGACTATCGGGCAGTTCCGCTTCGGAAGCTACAGCGGGGCGCTGCAGGATGATTTGGCCGCGGTCTGCCATGAAATAAAAACATCAACACCCATTGGAGCCTACGCCGTAGAGGACATAAGCTACGATACAAGCAGAATTGTCAGCTATTACACCGCTACGCTTCGCATCGACTATAAGAGGAGCGCGGCAGAGATTGCTGCGGTTGAGGATATCAGCGGTCTGGCGGAGCTTCGCAGACATATACTGGATGTTATGGCCTCCCATTCCCCATTGTCAGTAATAGAAATTTACTCCACTTATGCGTCCGAAGACTATATAGGCTCTATCATAAGGGATAATTATTACTCAGATCCTCTCCTTGCAACGGAGCTTCCGGCATTCACTGTGGAAGCTTTTCCGGACTCCGGTCCGGAGCGGATATACCGTATTGAGTTTAAATATTCAAAATCGGATATAAGACTTTCCGAGATGCTGAAGGAACTTGAAAATCGGGTTTTGGAGCTGGCGCAGAAGGTGAGCGGGGCTGATGAGCTCAATCGCGTCCTCAGCGCGGCACGGTTGATAAGCGAATCCTGTGTCGGAGAGGACAGTGCAGAGAACAAACATACCGCCTATGGCTGCCTTGTAGAGGGCAGTGACAGCCCAATGGCAATGGCTATGGCATATAAGGCGCTGTGCAATGAGTTGGGCATCACCTGCCATGTGGTAAGAGGCGCCCGCAAGGATTCGCAGGAGCTCCATTACGGCTGGAATATTGTGGAGATAGACGGAAGCTATTACCATATGGACCTGAGTCGTATGGATGAAGGCTATGCTCTTGCCCTTTTGCTGAGCGATGACGATATGTGGGGACGCTATGACTGGGACAGCGAAAAATATCCCGAATGTTGCGGCAGTTTGTCTCCTGAAGGAGTTTTCGGAGGGAATCCGGTTGAAAATATTCCGCAGCAAACCGAGCCTGCGCCTCCCGTTGCGACACCGGAGCCGGAGAATTCTACAGAAAACAACACAACAGAATAATCACGAAAAAGCTCAATTTGGGTATTGACAAATATTGCGGATGTGCTATAATGAGCAGGCGCTGAAAAATGTGCGGCTGTAGCTCATCCGGTAGAGCGCCACCTTGCCAAGGTGGAGGTAGCGAGTTCGAGCCTCGTCAGCCGCTCCAAAAAAACGGACTTCTTTGGAAGTCCGTTTTTTCTGTTTAAATGTTGTCTCGGCCTGTTTGTGGGGAAATGTACAAAGTTTTTTTGTTTTTCGCGCTCTTTTGTGGGGCTTGTAAGTAGGGGTAAAAAGTGGTAAAATACTTAAAAATATGGTCTGTGTGGGGGAAATATGAAGAAAATAGCATTTATCGGCTGCGGAAATATGGGCGGTGCCATTGTTCGTGGAGTGTGTGCCACGGTGGAGCCTAAAACCGTATATCTGTCAAATCGTTCCCGCAGTAAGGCGGAGCAGCTTGCTGAAAGCTGTCGTTGCAATGTGTGTGAAGATAATTGCGCGGCTGCGAAGGATGCTGATTATATTTTCCTCGGAGTGAAACCCTGGCAGGTTCCCGATGTTATAAAGGAGATTTCCGGTGTACTCAAGGGCAATGAGATAATAGTATCCATGGCTGCGGGTGTGCCCGGAAGCGTTATGGCTGCCCTTCTCTCCAAAACAGGCAATGGCGTTATCCGCATTATGCCAAACACACCCTGCGCGATTGGTGAGGGGCTTGTTATAATTTCCGCATATGAGGGCGTCAGTGAGGAAAGCGTGAAGGAGCTGGAAAGCATTCTTTCGGGCTGCGGAATGATAGGACGCTGCAGCGAGGAGCAGGCAGAGGCGGCAATGACTGTCGGAGGCTGCACCCCCGCCTTCACTTATATGTTTATTGAAGCCCTTGCCGACGGTGGAGTGAGAGCGGGTATAAAGCGCGGTGACGCAATGCTCTGGGCTGCGCAGGCCGTGGCCGGAGCGGCAAAGCTTGTGATGGAAAGCGGAGAACATCCCGGTGCGCTTAAAGACGCGGTTTGCTCCCCCGGAGGAGCAACCATAGAGGGCATACGCACTCTTGAAATGAATGCCTTCCGCGGTGGAGTTATGGATGCTGTGCTCGTAGCTGCTAAGCGAAGCAAAGAACTCGGCTGAAGAAAGAGGTTTATATAATTGGCTAATAAGAGAAAAAAGGGAGCGTTTTTGCAGTATAACGCCCCGGCAACCCTGACCTTTTCCCTTTTATGTCTGTTCGTTTTATTTCTGGATTTCATAACGGACGGCAACTCAACGGTGAAGCTTTTCTGCGTTTACCGCTCGTCATGGTCAGACCCTTTGAGCTACATAAGAATATTCACTCATGTTCTTGGGCATGCGGATTTTTCCCATCTCACAGGCAATCTGGTGCTGATGCTTGTTGTAGGCCCGGCGCTTGAGGAGCGTTACGGCAGCGGTAATATGTGGTGGGCAATCATCGTTACAGCTCTCGTATCGGGTATAATTCAGTGCCTTTTCTTTCCCGATAGCGCCCTGATGGGTGCAAGCGGCATCGTGTTTATGATGATAATTATTTCTTCTCTGGGCGGAATGAGAGGCGGAATACCCATCACGCTCATTCTGGTGTTTATTATTTATATAGGCGGAGAAATCTACAGCGGCATTACCACCCACGATAATATCTCCCAGATAACCCACATTGTTGGCGGCATCTGCGGCGCAATAATGGGTATCGGTATGAGAATGCGCGGAAGAAGATAAAAAAAATCAAGCAGTCCAGAGGACTGCTTGATTTTTTATGTTTTATTTTTTACCGTCGCTCTTGCTTTCATCGTTTTTGGGAGCGGGGGCTTTGCGGGGAGCTCTCTTTTTCTTAACAGAGCGCACAACTATAATCACCACAACTGCGATGATGACGAGCCAGATGATCCAGCCTACCCAGTGGCGTGCGAAGCGGAGGGCGAAGTCCTGAAGGTTATCCACGAATCTGGAGCTGCCCCGCTTGAAGGCCTCGACCAGCTTTGCGCCGAAACCGATAACGGGCTCTTCAACCTCGGTGAGCACATAAACCTCCTGCAGGTAGATGTTGATGGTGGAATAGCCAACGAGGGAGTCATACTTGCGGAGAGTTCCGGTGAGCTGCTCAATCTGATACTCGGTCTCGCTGAGAGCGTTTTCCAGATCGATGATATCCTCCATGCTTTCGGCCTTGGCGAGGAGGTTCTGGAGGCGCTCCTGCTTTATCTTTTGGGTCTCAAGACGAGCCTCGGTGTCGTAGTAGGCCTCGCTTATGTCGGTGGCGCTGCGATCCATGGAGTTGAGCTGGCAAAGCTCACCCACGGAGGAGCAGAAAGAGTCGAAATTCTTTGCGGGGACGCGGACGGTGTAGCTGCCGGAGCGGTAGGAGCCGTAGTTATTTACATTGCTGCGCTCGAAATAGCCGCCCATTTTGTTTACGAGAGCCTCAAGCCCTGCCACGGACTCGTCAAAAGCGGTGGTCTCAAGCTCCATGTTAGCTTTATAAATGAGCTTGGTGTTGGCGGGCAGACCGCTGCCTGCGCTGTCCTCGGAAGGCTCAGCAGGTTCGGGGGCTTCAACTGCGTAGCCGTAGTCATAGCTCACCTCGGGCATGGGCGCGGGAGCTGCGGGCTCTGCAGGTGCTGCGGGGTCTGCAGGTGCTGCGGGGTAAGCAAGAGAATCCTTGGTGGCGCTGGCTCCGCAGCCGCAGAAGAGGCTGATTGCAAGAACGATGCAGAGAATAATGGATATACTGCGTTTCATCTTTTTGTCCTCCTTTGTTTTGGTAATGTCGCTTTACTTCTATGACGGAAAAATCGGGAAAAAGTTTCAGCCCGAGGGCAAAAATATGGAATTTTCAATAAAATTATATAACATTGCTTTCCTTGACACAAGAGCCTTTGTCATGGTAAATTAAATGGGCTGAAAAGTTGATATGGAGGTGTATCGAAGTGGTCGTAACGAGGCTGACTCGAAATCAGTTGGCGGGTCAAACCGCCCGGGGGTTCGAATCCCTCCACCTCCGCCATGCAAAAAAAGGAGCGCCCACAGGGCGTTCCTTTTTTTGCATCGTGGTGGGATTCGAAGTTTATGCCCTGAAAGGGTAAATCCCTCCACCTCCGCCAAAAGGAAAATCCTGTCGACGAATGTCGGCAGGGTTTTCCTTTTGTATTATTCACTATTCACTATTCATCATTCATTCGTCAGGATTTTTAATGAATAATAAATGATGAAATCGCTTCGCTGATGAATAATGAACAATTGATTTGCCGGCATATTTTGATATAATGTGAATAATAAAAGGCGGTGTAAAGTATGAAAGAAAATTTGTTGATAGATAAATCTATTGCTTTTGCGGCAAGAATAGTGAAACTGCATCAGCATTTGATTAAGAATAAAAAAGAAAGTGTAATTTCAAAACAGATTGTTCGCAGCGGTACCAGCATAGGCGCAAATATTAGTGAAGCTAATTACGGTCAAAGTAAAGCGGATTTTATTTCAAAAATGCACATAGCCTTAAAGGAAACTGCTGAAACCGAATACTGGATCAGATTGCTTAATATGTCCGAATATATAGATGATAAAATGAGCGATTCTTTGCTCAGTGATTGTCTTGAAATTAAGCGCCTCTTAATCGCATCCATCAACACCGCAAAGGAGAACACAAAATGAAAATTACTATAGATGAATTGCAGGCGTATCTGGCGGATCGCTATTGCGGCTGGGCAACGGAACAGAGTATGTTTATGAAGCTTGTTGAGGAAATCGGCGAGGTTGCCGAGGTTCTCAATAAACGCGCCGGACGCAAAGCTTCCGATGAAAATGATCTGCAGGAGCAGTTGGGAATTGAGCTTGTGGATATGATACATTATATTGTCGCGATAGCCGCCCTCAATGATATAGACCTCACAACTCTTATGATTGAAAAGGACAAAAAAGCCTCCATAAAATACAACCATAAAATCAATCTCGAAACATTTCTCGCTGATAGAAAATAATAGGAGTTATTGAAAAAAAAGAGCGCCCACAAAGGCGCTTCTTTTTTGCGTCCCTTGATATTTCCCTCCCGCTTGCATTTGCAAAAATATGGAGTATAATATCCCGTGAATTGTTTCACATAAAAAGGCAGGTATATAAAATGAAACTCCTCGTGATAAATCCCGGCTCAACCTCCACCAAAATAAGCGTTTTTGATGAATACAAGGAAGTTTTCGAGGAAAGCGTTTTCCACGATGCTCCCGTTTTGCTGCAGTTTCCCCACGTCAACGGGCAGGTGCCCTTCAGAAAGCAGGTTATCATAGATATACTGAAAAAGCATGGCTTTACTCCATCTGATATAGACGTATATGTTGGCCGCGGAGGCGGCGCCCACCCCCAGCGCACCGGCGTTACCTATATAGACGAGACCCTTTATAAGGATACTCTTGATGGCGTGGGAGGAAGCGAGCACGCGGCAAAGTTGGGCGTGTTGCTTGCCTATGAAATGTGCAGGGAATACGGCGGCGAGATGTACACACTTAACCCTACGAATATTGATGAATACAACGATTATGCCCGCCTCACCGGTATAAAGGGAGTTTACCGCAATGCTCAGGCTCACCCTCTCAACCAGAAGGCCATTGCAGAAAAACACGCGGAGAGCATGGGCAGAAGGTATGAAGAGTGCAACTTTGTTGTTGCCCATATAGACGGCGGTATCACCATAAATGCCCATTACCACGGACGAATGACCGACGGAAACGTGGGCGCAGGCGGCGACGGCGCGTTTACCCCCACCAGAATAGGCAGCGTTCCCGTGCTGCCCCTTCTCGATTATATTGAGGAGCACTCCGTTCAGGAGGTGCGCACCATGTGCTCCCGCTCCGGCGGCTTTGTCTCTTTTTTCGGAACATCCGATGCCAAGGTGGTTCACCGCCTTGTTGAAGAGGGTGACCCCAAGGCTGTGCTGGTGTGGAACACTATGGTTTACCAGTGCTGCAAACAGATTGGTGCTATGAGCACCGTTTTGGAGGGTAAGGTGGACGGCATTCTTCTTACCGGAGGACTGGTGAGATACGCCGATATCGTGGAGGGAATTACCCGTCGCTGCGGCTGGATCGCGCCCATAAGCGTCTATCCCGGGGAGATGGAACAGCAGGCCATGGCTTATTCCGTCCTCAAGGTGCTTCACGGTCAGGCGGAGGCTATCCGCTATCCCGGAAAGCCGGTGTGGGAGGGCTTCCCCTTCATTGACGACTGATTTACATATGAATATGAAAAAACCTCTTTTGTCTCTTCCGGACAAAAGAGGTTTTTTTGATAATTAAGATGGTAATTAAGCAACGCTGGTGCCCTTTTGGGCTTTGCGAAGCTCCTTTCTCCACATAATAAGATAGCCAAGACAAAGGAAAAAGATAAAGTCAGAAAAATTATGGAAGGTTGATGTCATAAACAAAAACGGTTCCATCATAGCAGAGGCAAAAAGGCAAAGCACAAGCATTGCCACAATTTTTTTCAAAAGATCTGTCTTGCGGGAGAGAAGAATGTAAGCGGCGGACCAAAGTGCCTGCAGGGAAAATATCAGACTTATAATAAATGCGGGGAGTCCCAGTTTGACAAGTATCTCTAAAAATGCGTTGTGTGTGTGATTAATGCCGTTTCCAACAAAATCCTGAGAATGGGCAGCTCCCCACAGGAGAGCAGAGGGCTCATTTAGAAAACCTTGCAGTACGTTGCCCCATATGAGGGTTCGGGAATTGAGGGTAAAAAGATCATCAAAGACAGAGCCTTGTGGACTTCCGGACGGGAGCATTTGTGATGCTGCGTTTTCCTCAGATGCTGCGGATAGCGAGGAGGAATGAGCGTTGTCATCTGCGAAGGAGCTAAGAGATTCCTCCTGAAGAAATAGCTTAACATCGGAGCTTTCCTCGGTCTGGATTTGAGCGCTCCTGCTAAGACGCTGGCTGTTCCAATCATACAGCGAGTTTGCACCCCAAATCAGGAGGGCCAGCACTGCCAGCGCGGCTATGGTGGCAGCAAGAAATTGCTTCCAGTTATGTTTATAAATGGAAAAGAATACGCTTCCGGCAAACAAAAGTGCAGCTAATGCAATGGCAGTTCGGCTGTTTGTAAGCGCCATAACCATAAACATCAGAAGAGAACCCGCTGCGAGCAGAATTTTCAGCCATTTCTTTTTGGCTGTAGCAAAGAAATACAGGCAAAATGCCATGCTTACCATAAATACACGGGCTGATATGTTGGCATGAGTAATGACATTCAGTCTGGTGCCGTCCCAGAAAAGCTCACCGCGTATGAATTCAGGTACGCGCCCGGCCATCAGCAGTATGCAATCAAAAGCCAAAATAAGTCCCGCTGCAATAAAAACCAGAGCGGAAAGCTTCAGACCGGTCTGCTTGCTGCTGTCTTGTGTTACCGCTGCAAAGGGGAATGCCAGCAGGTACACAGCGATAAAACAGGTGCTGCTATATGTATCCATTTGCAGCAAATTGCGGACTGTACTGTTAACAAGAAACCACGCAACCATTATGCACGGCAGAATTGGGAAACGAAATTTTTTGTTTTGATACATCCGGAAAAGCTCACAAAGCAGGAAAAGGCCGCAGGATCCAAGAAAACAAAGCGGCAGGATTTTTCCAACAGTAAGGAGAAGAACATCAGACAATGTAACAATGAGCAGTTCCAGTATGGCCATAGCCAAAAGACACAGTAATTGAATTTTGTTAATATGGCGATCTTCAATAAATAATTTTCGACCTGCTTTGTCCATAGGAACACCTCTTACGGAATAGTAAGTTAATAATAGCATAAGGATCCTGACTTTTCAATAAAAACCCAAAGCCGTGGGAGGGTAGGGATAAATAATCCGACATCGTCAGGTATACAATAATCGGAATTTTTATAATAAATATGGAATTATGTAACCGAAAAAAACGGGAGATAAATGAAAACATCTTAAACAAAATACAAAAATCAACAAAATTATGCACTAAAATGAAAAAATAATATTGAAATATTGATAAAGGGCATATATAATGAGTATACATAATATGGGTTACATAACTCGAAAAGAGGCTTACAGATGAACATAGTTCGATCTGCAAAATATATATTGGCGGCCATGATTGTTGTTATGGGATTTGTGATGGGCAGCTGCAGTGATGAAACAGCTGAAGACATCACCATTGCATCCACCCACCCAAGTAATGAACAGGAGCAGCAATATACGGTGCGCTTCATGGCTATGGGAAAAGAGATTGCCAGAGAGACAGTATTGCTGGGCTCTTTTCCAAAGGTGCCGGAGGTTGAAGCCGCGGAGGGAAGCCGCCTTGGCGGATGGGTGAATTCAAAAGGTCACCGCGCCCAACCTGCTGCAACACCTGTTGTGGCTGACTGCGAGTATACTGCGGTTTTCTTCCCTCTTCTCGACCAGGAGGAGCCGTATCTTTTTACCGACGGTGAAGGACTTCTGCATCCCGACACGGTTCTTAACAGCACGGAACTTTTAAGTGCCCTTAATGCACTCGCGTCCCAGAACGCAAGGGAGATATTCCCCGATCTTTCCGATGTTAAAGATGATGTAACTGCAGGGGAACTGAGAAAAGCGCTCACCGGCTTCTATACTTTGGATGAGCTTGACCGTGTTATTCTGGGGTTCGACGAGGCGGAGAAGCTCAGCCGCAGCCAGTTTGCGGCTATAATGAATGCCTTGCTTGGCAGAGATGAGAGCGAGCTGGTCATTCCTGCTGAAAACAGTTACTGCATACCTGACGTATCTCCGGACAGAGCAGACTACCGCACTCTTATGGAGGCCTGCGTTGCCCACGGTCATTCTCCTGATGGCTGCGTGTGGGATGCGGTAGATATGACTCCTATGTATAGTGAAGGCTATGTACTCGTCGAAGGAAATCTGTATTACGCCAATGAAAAAGGATTTTTTATTCGTGATACAGTTGAAGGAAGTCTGACATTCGGATATGACGGGCGTTATACCAGCGGCAATTCAAGTTTGGACGGCTTTGTTTCCGCGGTAATTGCGGATATAGCCGAGGTTGAGACCTATGAGAAAACATCAGACCTGCTGAGGGCGGCTTACGATTACTGCTGTCAGAGTTTCGGTTATGCAGAGAGAAACATTTACGCGGCAGGCGCAAGAGGTTGGGAGATGGCCGAGGCGCTCACAATGTTTGAATATAAGACCGGCAACAGCTATAGCTATACCGCCGTGTTTTGGGCCCTCGCCCGGGGTTTGGGCTATGAGGCGCAGGCAGTTAACGGTTCTTACGGCACTGACAATCTCTCCCACGCATGGGTGGAAATCGAAATAGACGGAGAGAACTGCATTTTTGATCCTGCTGCCAATGTGGGAGCTTTTGAAGAAGTCGATCCCGGTACAGATATGTTTATGGTCAGCACGGAGCAGGCCGCCGCGATGGGATATATAAAGGATTAAAAAAAGCCTGTGCAGCTTTAGAAATAAGCGGCGCAGGCTTTTTATTCGGTTTTTGGAAGAGCTATGCGCTGGCAAGGGAAAAGCTCGGTAAGCTCCGGGTGTTCACCGGCGATAAGTCGGAGCTTTTCAGATCTGCTGAGGCGTTTTATCGCCGCTTCCAAACGTGATGCAGAGGAGCGGTCGGGGCAGACAAAGGCACATTCATAGGCCACAGGCTTTTTAGCTGCGGTGTATTTCGCGCCCGCGCGGCCTGTACCCCCTGCATGTTCCGTAAAGCGCCTTGCAAGGTCCGTTGTTATGCCCGTGTATAAGCTGCCGTCAGCGCAGCGGAGTATGTAGGTGTAATATTCCATAAGAGAGCACCTCCGTATTTGAATTATACCACAGCGTTTTCAAAAGAGGAAGGAGAACAAATTTATGTTTGCTAAAGGAGATATAGTCCGCCATTTCAAGCGTGAGATGCTGAGCGAAGAGACCCTTGCGAAAGAGCCCAATATGTATCTTTATGAGATAGTGGGGCAGGCAGAGCACACCGAAAGCGGTGAGCAGCTTATGATTTATAGACCCCTCTATGGGGAGAAGAAGCTTTATGCACGCCCGATTGAAATGTTCCTTTCCACGGTGGATGAGATAAAATATCCGGGGCTTAAACAAAAGCAGAGATTTGAAAAGCTTAGATAATACTCCAATAAAGCGTTTTTCCTGTTGTTTTTCAAGGTGAAAACGCTTTGTTGCTTTTTTAACCTTTTTGTTCTGGAAAAACATAACAAAAAGGTAAAAAATATATGAAAAAACTTATTTAAGTTAAAAAATAAACTATAAAGTTCCGTATTTACACGCAGAATTTTGTCATATATAATAAATGACAGAGTACACTGGGCGGGAGCGCCCGCAAAATATGAAAAGAAATAAGTTTCATATACAAGGAGGAAGATCAATATGGCCCACTTGCAGGAAGCCGCGGTCAAAAAGGTTCACGAGATCTGTGACCGCTATGAGGGAGAAACCACTCCTCTCATTATGATTCTCAGCGACATCCAGAAGGAATTCGGTTATGTTCCTATGGAGGTTCAGGAGATCGTTTCCCAGCGTACCGGTATCTCTGTTGCAGAGATTTACGGTGTAGTAACCTTTTATTCCTTTTTCTCCCTTGAGCCCAAGGGCAAGTATGTCATCGGCGTTTGCCTTGGCACTGCCTGCTATGTCAAGGGTGCTCAGCAGATTTGCGACCAGTTCTGCGAGATGCTTGGTATTCAGCCCGGACAGACCAGCTCCGACGGCCTATTCACCGTTGACGCTTTGCGCTGCATCGGCGCCTGTGCTGCTGCTCCCGCAGTAACCATCAACGGCAAGATTTATGCCCGTGTCAATGTCAAGGATATTGCAGGCATTATTGCTGAGTATAAAAACAAGGGAGGTGCCAACTGATGTTCAAAACTTGTGACGAACTCCGCGCAAAAATTGCTGAATATACTGCTGAACTTGACAGCAAGTTCAACGGCTGCGACGGAAAGCGCTATATAATGCTCTGCGGCGGCACCGGTTGCATTGCCGGCGGCACCATGCAGATAAAAGAGAAATTTGAAGAGTACATAAAGGAATGCCATCTTGAGGATAAGGTTGAAATCCGCGTTGTTGGCTGCTTCGGCCTTTGCTCTCAGGGTCCCTTCGTTCGCATCTTCCCCGAGGATGTTCTCTATCGTCTGGTAAAGCCCCAGGATATTCAGGAAATCGTTATGAAGGATCTCATGCTTGGCGAGACCGTTGACCGTCTTGTCTATGAAGATCCTCAGACCGGTGAGAAAATTACCAAGATGGAGGAAATCGGCTTCTACCGCAAGCAGAAGCGTATTGCTCTCCACGGCTGCGGCATCATTGACCCCAACAAGATTGAGGAAGCTCTCGGCTGCGGCGGCTATCAGGGCCTTATGAATGCCCTCAGCATGCCCAGAGAGGATGTTATCAAGCTTATTCTGGATTCCGGTCTCCGCGGACGCGGCGGCGGCGGTTTCCCCACCGGACGCAAGTGGAAGTTTGCTTATGACAGTGTTTCCGACCAGAAATATGTGGTTTGCAACGGCGACGAGGGCGACCCCGGCGCATTTATGGACCGCTCCATTCTTGAGGATAACCCCCTTGCAGTAATCGAAGGCATGGCCATTGCCGGTTATGCTATCGGCGCAAGCGAAGGCTATTTCTATATCCGCGCAGAGTATCCCATCGCTGTTTCCCGCATCAACGCCACCATCAAAAAGTGCGAAGAACTGGGTCTGCTTGGTGATAACATACTGGGCACCGGTTTCTCCTTCCACGCTCACGTCCGTCTGGGCGCAGGCGCATTCGTCTGCGGCGAGGAGACTGCTCTGCTCAACTCTATTATGGGTCAGCGCGGTATGCCCAGACCCCGTCCTCCCTTCCCCGCAGCAAAGGGTCTTTGGAACCAGCCCACCATCGTGAATAATGTTGAAACTCTGGCAACTGTTCCCTATATACTCCGCGAGGGTCTCGAGGCCTTCACTCAGTACGGCACCGAGAAGAGCAAGGGCACCAAGGTGTTCTGCCTGGGCGGCAAGGTCAACAACGTAGGTCTTGTTGAGATCCCCATGGGCGTAACTCTTCGTGAGCTGATTTATGAAATCGGCGGCGGCGTACAGAACGGCAAGGAATTTAAGGCCATTCAGACCGGCGGTCCTTCCGGCGGCTGCCTTACCCCCGACTTCCTTGATACCCCCATCGACTTTGACAACATGGTTGCAGCGGGCTCCATGATGGGTTCCGGCGGCGCTATCGTTATGGACGAGGATAACTGCATGGTCGACGTTGCGAAGTTCTATATGGGCTTCATTTGCGACGAAAGCTGCGGCAAGTGCTCTCCCTGCCGTATAGGTACCAAGCGTATGCTTGAAATTCTTGAGCGTATCACCAACGGCACCGGCACTATGAAGGATTTTGATGAGCTGGAAGCCATCTCCGAGGCCTGCCAGAGCAACGCACTTTGCGCACTCGGTCAGACCGCTGCAAATCCCATCATGTCCACCATTCAGCACTTTAAAGATGAGTATATTGCCCATATCGAAGAGAAAACCTGCCCCGCAGGTATCTGCAAGGATCTCATCAGCTATAAGATCGTTGCCGATAAGTGCAAGAAGTGCTCTCTCTGCTCCCGTGTCTGCCCCGTGGAAGCCATCACCGGCACTCCCGGCAAGACCGTATTTACTATTGATCCCGCAAAGTGCATCAAGTGCGGTATGTGCATAGCCAGCTGCAAGTTCGATGCAATCATTAAGGAATAAAGGAGGGAATCGAAATGAGTAAAGTCAACATCAAAATTGAAGGAAAAGACTATCAGGTTGAAGAAGGCCTGACCATACTGGAAGCTGCCCGTCAGTGCGGCTATGAGATTCCCTCTCTGTGTACCTTCAACCATGGCGAGTGCAGCCAGGGCTCCTGCCGTGTCTGCCTTGTTGAGGTTAAGGGCGCAAGAGGTCTGGTTGCCTCCTGCGTGTACCCCGTAAACGAGGGTATGGAGGTTCTCATCAACTCCCCCAAGGCGCTCTCCGCTCGCCGCACCAGCGTTGAGCTGCTGCTGAGTAACCACTCTGTCAACTGCCAGGCCTGCGCAAAGAATGGCAAGTGCGAGCTTCTCTATGTTGCAAAGCAGACCCGTGTTCGCGAAGAGATGTTCAAGGGTGCCAAGACCGAGACCCAGTATGACGATGTAACCCCCGCAATCGTACGTGATACCAGTAAGTGCATCCTCTGCGGCCGCTGCATTGAGCGCTGCAAGAATGCCCACGGCAACGGCGTTCTGGGCTTCCAGAAGCGCGGTTTTGAAACCGTTGTTGGTCCTGCAGGCGGCATCACCCTTGATAAGAGTCCCTGCATTATGTGCGGCCAGTGCGTCAGCGTTTGCCCCACCGGTGCTCTGATGGCCAAGACTGATATCGATGCTGTTGATATGGCCTTTGCTCAGGGCAAGCATGTTGTTGTCCAGACCGCTCCCGCAGTTCGCGCCGGTCTCGGCGAGGAATTCGGTATGCCCATCGGCACTCCTGTCACCGGCAAGATGGTTGCCGCCCTGAGACGTCTGGGCTTTGCAAAGGTTTATGACACCAACTTTGCAGCTGACCTCACCATTATGGAAGAGGCCACTGAACTTCTGGGACGCATCAATAATGGCGGAACCCTTCCCATGATCACCTCCTGCTCTCCCGGCTGGATAAACTATGCCGAAACTTACTACGGCGATCTTCTTGGTCATATCTCTTCCTGCAAATCTCCCCACGAGATGCAGGGTGCTATCATCAAGAGCTACTATGCCAAGGAAAAGGGCATTGACCCCAAGGATATCTTTGTAGTTTCCATTATGCCCTGCACCGCCAAGAAGGACGAGAAGGAGCGCAAGCAGCTCCAGCATGACGGCATCAAGGATGTTGACGCTGTTCTCACTGTCCGTGAGCTGGGCGATATGATTAAGCGTGCAGGTATCCGCTTCAACCGCCTTCCCGACGAGGAGTTCGATCAGGATCTTCTGGGTGAGTATTCCGGCGCAGCCGTTATCTTCGGCGTAACCGGCGGCGTTATGGAAGCTGCTCTCCGCACCGCTTACTTTGTCCTTGAGGGCAAGGAGCATGAGGCTATCAAGTTTGAGGCTGTCCGCGGCTTCGAGGGCATCAAGGAAGCCAGCATGACTCTGGGCGGTATGGAAGTCAACATCGCTGTTGCCAGCGGTATGAAGAACGCCAAGGTTCTGCTGGACGATATCCGCGAAGGCAAGAGCAAATATCACTTCATCGAGATAATGGGCTGCCCCGGCGGCTGCATCAACGGCGGCGGTATGCCTATCGTACGCCACTGCTTCCTTCCCGATGAAGCAGCTGATATTATGGACACCTACAGAGCAAAGCGCGCTGCCGCTCTCTACAGCGAGGACGAGCGCAACACTCTGCGCCAGAGCCACAATAACAGCCAGATCAAGGAGCTCTATGAAAAGTTCCTTGGCGAGCCCAACAGCCATCTGGCTCACGAGCTGCTCCATACGAGCTATGAAGCCAAAAAGCCCTTTAAGCTGGACTGATAAAAATATAATCTACCAAAGCTTAAGCAAAAAAATCAGGCACCCGGTTTAATACCGGGTGCCTGTTTTTTTTAAATGTCAGTTATAGTTTTTACGGGACGCACAAGTATAACGCTCAGCAGCAGCGCAACGAGATAAAGCACGGCTGTCACATAAAGCACGATCTGATAACCGGTGGGATTTACCATATGACCGTTGATTTCTATCATCTGACCGAAATGATTGACTATCCATGTGGCAAGCTGGTTGCCGCTGAGCCCCGCAAAGGCCCATGCGGAAAGAGTGATGCCGTGGAGGGTGCTGATGCTGCCCATTCCGTAATGGTCGGAAAGCAGGGGAGCAACATTGGAGAAACCGCCGCCATAACCGGCGTTGACCACCATAATGAGAATAAGAACGAGGATGGCGGATATTTTGTTTTCAGCGCCGTTTCCTATGCCGCCGGTGATGAGTACAACCGCATTGAAGGCGATGGAGAGAGCAAATATCAGCTTATAAATGGTGTTGCGATCCTTGGTGTGGTCACCGATAGCAGAGAAGAACAAACGTCCGCCAGCATTAAATATGGCAGACATGGTGGAAACCAAAGCCACGACAGAAGCCATACCAATGCATTTTACGATAGCCTTTTCCTGAGAAAGCAATGCAAGACCGCAGGTGATATTGATATAGAACATAAGCCAGATACCAATATAGTTGCGTATTGGCCTGGTCTTGAGGACAGCCAAAATACCCTGTCCCTTTTCTTTCTTCTGGGGTTCATGCCAGTCGTCAGGCTTTTTCAGCAGCCGATGACCAATGAACATCATGACAAAATATGCTGCGGCAAGAATGAAAAACATTTTATAGATGCCGCCCTCGCCCAGACTGTTCAGCAGTGACTGCATAATGGGACTGGCAATGGCTTTTGCGGCACCAAAACCTGCAACAGCCAAACCCGTAGCCAAGCCCTTTTGCTTGTTAAACCACAGCATCAGGGTCTTAACAGGGGAGAGATATCCGGTGCCCAGACCGATGCCCATAATAAAACCGTAGCATACATACATGCCGACCAGCGCTACTATGCTGCCTTTATGCAGACCGCCATAATAAATAAAGAAACCGGTACCGGCCATTCCAATGGCGAAGGTGATGGTGGATATGAGGGAGGATTTGCGGATGTCACGCTCAACGATGTTGCCCAGAAAGGCGGCAGACATGCCCAAAAAGAAAATGGCAATGCTGAAGGCCCATTCGGTGGCAGCCTTGGAAAAGCCAATGTAGTCGGCAATTTCCTGACTGAAAATGGACCAGCAATAGACGGTGCCGATGCTGCAGTGTATGAGCAGCGCGGGGATGGCGCCGCAAAGCCATTTGTTTTCGCGGCGATTGGAGGGGGATGCTTTGATTGTTTCCATAGTTGCGTTCCTTTCCGATTGCCCGGCGCGGCGGAGCATGATAATAAAAAATGCCGCACATCCGGACTTTTTGTGCCCAGACGGTCGGCTCTGCTGCTATACTCCCCGTGGTCAATTCCACTGAATCCGTCAGTCGTATAACTAATGTTATGATATCAGCAAGAAAAGTCAAAGTCAACAATATAATTAGGAAAAATGCGGAAAAAAAGAGCTTTCGGTCTCCCGAAAGCTCTTTTTGTTTGATTTTTATCGACTGCCCTTGTCGTAGGGAATACCTTCTGCCTTGGGAGCGCGGGAGCTCTTGGATGTGAAGGCCAGAACGATGAGAGTGATAAGGTAGGGCAGCATACGGTAGAGATGGGAGGAAATTCCCAGCTCCGCCAGAAGGAAGCGTCCGTCGCCATTGATGTCGATGCTGGAGTAAGCTGCAGCGATGCACTTGAAAAGACCGAAGAGCAAGGCGGACCAGGCGATATTGCCGGGCTTCCAGTTACCGAATATCATAACAGCCAGAGCCAGGAAGCCAAAGCCTGCAACGCTGCCGTCTGCGGAGCAGTTGGTGGTGGTGAGAGCATAGACGAAGCCGCCCATACCGGCAAGAGCACCGGAAATGGTGGTACCTGCATAGCGCATTCTGTAAACATTGATGCCAAGAGAGTCGGCAGCCTGAGGGTTTTCACCGCAGGCGCGGAGACGAAGACCGAACTTGGTCTTGTAAAGAATAATGCTGAGTATCACGAAGAGAATGATACATACATAGGTTGCGATATAAACCTTCAGCAGGAAGGTGTCGGTGAAGAAGTCAACCTCGGCGCGGCGGTCAATTCCGAAGGTGGAACGCTTGAGCATAAACCAGCTTGCAGAGTCGCCGGAGAACATCTGGAGGGTATTCTGGTTGGCAATGATGCGAACGAGGAACAGAACCAGAGCGGGAGCCAGAAGATTCAGCGCGGTTCCTCCGATTGTCTGATCAGCACGGAGATTGATGGATGCAAAGCTGAGAAGCAGGGAGAAAATTGCGCCGAATATAGCGGCAACCAACATGGCCAGAAGCTCAAAGCCCTGAAGGGCTATCCAGTTTTTCGCATCATAAGCTGCCTGAAAAACCTCGGCCTGCTGCATAACACGGACAAACAGAACTCCGATAAAGGCACCGAAGATCATGATACCTTCAAGAGCCAGGTTGATGATACCGCTTCGCTCGGCAAAAACACCGGCGAGAGCGACGATCATAAGGGGAACGGCATAGATAAGAGTCTGCTGAATAAGGAATGTCATATCTCGTCGCCTCCTTTCTCGGCTTCCTCTTCCGAAACCGTTGGTGTTTCCTCGGAAGAGACTTCTTCGCCGCTGTTTTCATTTTCAGCATCGGGCGAGGGCTCGGCATTGGCGTTTACCGCGCCAACTTTGTCTTTTTTGCGGCCGCTGAGCCACATACGGATAACAAGGGAGAATGCGGAAAGATAAACAATAACGGCGATGATAACATCGGTGATGTATTCGTTATAGGCGGTGAGCTTGGTGAGCTGGAGACCAACAATATCCAGCATAGCCATGAATATACCGGAGAATACAACGGCGATGGGATTGTTCAGGGCCAGAAGTGCAACGGGGATGCCGTTGAAGCCTTCATCGGGGAGGGACTGATAGGTGGTCCAGAAGAACTCGGTGTTGCCGCTGAGCCAGTAGAGGCTGGCACCTGCGGCTGCAAGAGCACCGGCGATGGCCATGGAGAGAACGATATTGCGCTTATCCTTAATACCGGCATAGCGGGCGCTGTGGCGGTTGGCACCGCAGGCTTTAAGCTCGTAGCCCAGAGTGGTCTTATTCATCAGGATGTACATTGCGATGGCGATAACGATGGCAACGAGAATACCTGCATTGATCTGGCTGCCAACAAAGATCTTGTCGAGCCCCAGCTTTGGAGTGGCAACTCCAAAGCCATCCACATAAGCACCGTCTACGAGACCGTAGGTGGTTTTGTAGATGTAGGCGGTCTTGGTGCCTTCAACGATATTCTTCAAGTTGGACTTGTCAAAAAGCCAGGTTACAAGGTTTGCAGCTATCCAGTTGGTCATAATACAGGCCAGAACCTCGTTGATGTTGAGGAAGGCCTTAACGATGCCGGGAATAGCACCCCAAAGAGCGCCTGCGAGGCAGCCGGAAATGAAAGCCAGAACCCAGACAAGAGCATCGGGAATTGCGCC
Source organism: Oscillospiraceae bacterium (assembly GCA_015068425.1). Taxonomy (GTDB): domain Bacteria; phylum Bacillota; class Clostridia; order Oscillospirales; family Oscillospiraceae; genus SIG459. The sequence continues at coordinate 49,802 of SVKK01000011.1, forward strand.
ATCGGGAATAGAGAGAGCAACAAACAAGGTGGCGGCGGTACCCATCAGGTACTGGCCGGGAGCACCGATATTGAAAAGACCGGTTTTAAATGCAACCGCAACGGAAAGACCGGTAAGGATCAGAGGAGTTGCACGGAAGAGCATATTACCCACGTTGGCGCTGTTAAAGCCCCAGCTGAGGGCACCTGCGCTGTCGCGTCCGGTGGAGAGTATACCTGCAAATATGAGTCGGAAGCCTTCCCATGCGCCGGCGAGAGAGATGCGTTCGTTGAACAGGCCAACGATAACAACGGCAATGCCGCCGACAAGAAGGCCGATGATGATACTCATAAGGGAGGCAAGAATCTTTTTGGTGCCATCCTTATTATAGAGGTTGACTAATTTCTCTTTCATTTTGCCTCACCTCCAACATTTTCGCGCTTGGCGCCGGCCATATAAAGACCAAGCTCGGATACGGTGGTCTGCTTGGGGTCAAGCTCGCCGACGATTTCGCCTTCGTACATAACAAGTATGCGGTCGGAAAGGCTCATAACCTCTTCAAGCTCAAGGCTGACCAGCAAAATGGCCTTGCCTCTGTCGCGTTCGGCAACAAGCTGACCGTGGATATACTCAATGGCGCCAACGTCCAGACCGCGGGTGGGCTGAACAGCAACAATGAGTGACTTGTCTCTGTCAACCTCGCGGGCGATTATTGCCTTCTGCTGGTTACCGCCGGACATACTGCGGGCAACGGTAATGCTGCCCTGACCGGAGCGGACGTCATACTGCTGGATAAGAGCGTCGGAATATTCGCGGACGGCCTCATTCTTGATAAAGCCCATTTTCTGGAACTGAGGCTCGTTATAACGCTGGAGAACCATATTCTGCTCGAGAGTAAAGTCCAGAACAAGACCGTGCTTATGTCTGTCCTCGGGAATGTGGCTCATGTTGGCTCCGCGGGTCTTGATGCTTGCCTTGGAGATGTCCTTGCCGCAGAGAGTGACCTTTCCACCATTGCTCTTTTCAAGACCGGTAAGACCGTAGACAAGTTCGGTTTGTCCGTTGCCGTCGATACCTGCAATGCAGACTATCTCGCCGGAGCGTACGGAAAAGGAAACATTGTTTACAGCGTTTCTCTTGTGAAGAGTGGAGGGGACGCAAAGACCCTCAACGGACAAAATTGTTTCTCCGGGATTTGCGGGAGTCTTGCTGACTTCAAGCTGGACGGGACGGCCGACCATCATATTGCTGAGTTCCTGCTTGTTGGTGTTTTTGGTCTCAACGGTGCCGACATACTTACCCTTGCGGAGAACGGTAACACGGTCGGAAACAGCCATAATTTCATTGAGCTTGTGGGTGATGAAGAGGATGCTCTTGCCTTCAGCGGCAAAGCCTTTCATAGTGGCCATAAGCTCATCAATTTCCTGAGGAGTGAGAACTGCGGTGGGCTCGTCAAAAATGAGAATATCGTTGTCGCGGTAGAGCATCTTGAGAATTTCAACGCGCTGCTGCATACCAACGGTGATGTTCTCTATCTTGGCATCAAGGTCAACGGAAAGACCGTATTTCTTACTTATCTCCTCAACCTTTTTGCGGGCTGCCTTTTTCTGGAGGAAGCCCATCTTGGTGGTTTCGGCACCAAGGACAATATTGTCCATTACCGTGAAAACATCTACCAGCTTGAAGTGCTGGTGAACCATACCTATTCCCAGTGCTGTTGCGTCGTTGGGGTTATTGATTTTAACAACTTCGCCGTTTTTGCGGATTTCGCCCTTTTCAGGCTGATAGAGTCCGAACAGAACACTCATAAGAGTGGATTTGCCGGCGCCGTTTTCGCCCAACAGGGCGTGGATTTCGCCTTTCTTGAGCTGCAGAGTTATATCGTCATTAGCTCTGATTCCGGGGAATTCCTTGGTGATGTTAAGCATCTCTATTACATAAGGAGAGCCTTCCATACAAGCCACCCACTTTCCTCTTTTTCTTTTGGCCCATAATCAGGTCATAATACCATTTTATTATAATATCCGACGATAAAAAAAGCAAGAAAAGCCTTGGTGTTCGGATGGAAAAAACCGCAGAAAATTTATGTTATAAATAACGAAAAAAGGAAGCCCCGAAGGACTTCCTTTTTTGTTGATGAGTCAGCTTTAAAGCTTAGCCACCGATGATGTTAACAGTGGTGTTGTCGGTGCTTGCGGGAGCAGCCATCTCGGAGTTGTTGTCAACAACGAGAACGCCGGAAGCCATATCGGCCAGCATTGCTTCGTAAGCTTCAACAGTCCAGCCCTCGAGGGACCAGGTAGCAGTGGGCAGACCTACAGCGCCGTCTTTTGCGCCGAGAGAGGTGCCGGTGCCATTGCCGCCGATTTCAGCCCAAGTGCCGTCATAGACCTTTGCGCAAGCCCACTGAACGGAAGCTGCAAGGCCCTTCATGGCAGAGGTGATAACGGTGTCGGACTCGAAGCTCTGGTCGACGTCAACGCCGATAACAGCGCCGTCGTTAGCAGCAGCTGCTGCAACGATGGACTGGAACATAGAGCCGCCGCAGGCGAAGATGACCTCGGTGCCGTTTGCATACCAGCCGGCAGCCATGGTCTGGAGCTCGGGAGAAGCGGAGAAGGATGCGCCGTACTCCCAGGAGTAGTTGATTTCAATGTTTACGTCCAGTTCCTTGGCAGCTGCATCAGCGCCCTGAACGAAGCCCCAGCCGTAACGGATGCAAGCGGGGTTGGTGCCGCCGCCGCCGCCGCAGAAGCCGAGCTTGGTGTAGCCGTCCTTAACAGCTGCATAACCGGCCAGGTAACCGGGCTGCTCTTCTGCGAAGTAGATGCCGGCAACGTTGGCGAGACCGAGATCCCAACCATCGATGAAGATGAACATAACATCGGTGAACTCTTCAGCAGCCTTCTGAAGAGCGGTAGCCTGCATGAAGCCGGCAGCGACAACGACCTGAGCGCCGTTTTCGCAAGCAGCCTTCATAGCATCGTAACGGTCGTCGTCGGTAGCGGCGTCGCCGTTTGCGGGCTGATAGTACTTGTAAGCGAGGTTGTTGTTAGCAGCGAAGAGCTTAACGCCGTCATAGGTGCCCTGGTTGAAGCTCTTGTCCTTCAGCTGACCAACGTCAGTGATGAAGGCGACCTGATACTTGCCGTCTTCGGCAGTCATATCGTCGGGAATTTCGTCGGGGTTGGTGATGACGGTGGGCTCTGCGGGAGCTGCGGGCTCAGCGGGAGCTGCGGGCTCAGCGGGAGCTGCAGGCTCAGCGGGAGCTGCGGGCTCAGCAGGAGCTGCGGGCTCAGCGGGAGCTGCGGGCTGGGAGCCGCAAGCGCACAGTGCGAAGACCATCACGAGTGCAAGAAACAGTGCGATGAACTTTTTCATGTTTTTTTCTCCTTTGATTTATATTTTGTTTTTTTGCTAACACTTTAATGGGTTTGCATTAAACACGCGGGTATTATATCACCATTCGAATGGCTAAATCAAGCTTTAAACCGAAAGAAATGATGGGTACATAAGATAAAAATTCTTATGTAAACGCTTATTTTGCAGCCATCTTTACAGCGGTATCCAGAGCAACCTCCATCATCTGTGTGAAGGCGGTCTGACGCTCCTCAGCGGGCAGAATTTCGGGGCGGTAGATATGGTCGGAAATTGTGCAGATGGCGAGGGCGCGTTTGCCGAGGCGTGCTGCATTCATATAAAGACCTGCGGCCTCCATCTCGATGGCCATAACGCCCATCTTCTTCCAGCGGTCGGAGCTGTCGCTGCCGTCGGAATAGAAGTTGTCGGAGGAGAGAAGGTTGCCAACTTTGGGTGTGAGACCCTTTTCTTCCATAACGTCGATGGCTGCCCGCATCAGAGTATAGTCAGCGATGGGAGCAAAGGTGCCCCAGAGACCGAACTGGTGAGCAAAGTTGGAGTCGGTGCAGGCACCCTGACCGATAACGATATCCATAAGCTGGAGTTCATCCTTGAGCGCACCGGCTGAACCTACACGGATGATGTTTTCAACGCCGTATTCGGTGTAAAGCTCCCAGGAGTATATACCGATGGAGGGAATGCCCATACCGGAGGCCATAACGGTTACGGGAACACCCTTCCAGGTGCCGGTGTAACCCTGAACGCCGCGGGTGTTGTTCACGAGAACGGGGTTTTCAAGGAAGGTTTCCGCAATAAACTTGCTGCGGAGAGGATCGCCGGGCATAAGAACGGTTTTGGCAATCTCGCCTGCTTTGGCGGTTATATGGGGAGTGGGAATGGACATATAAGTTCCTCCTGAATGTTTAATAAAAGCAAAATCTGCCTACAGACTGAATTATATTATATTTTTCTTAAAAGTCAATTTGCATAAGGGACTATTATATGATAATATGTTGAAAAACAGTGAAGCTTGAAGGCTGAAGGAGGCTGACATGGAAGTTTTGACCATTGGCATTGCCGGAGGTACCGGCAGCGGCAAAACCACCATCACCAGGCGTATAATAAAGGAATTTGGCGGGGATGTTTCCGTTGTTTATCACGATAACTACTACAAAGCTCACGATGAGATGCCCTATTCCGAGCGCTGCAAGCTCAATTACGACCACCCGGATGCTTTCGATACCGAGCTTATGATAGAACATATCAAAGCCCTCAAGCAGGGGGAAAAGGTTCTTTGCCCGGTTTATGACTATACTGTTCACAACCGTTCGGATAAAACTACTGAGGTGCGCCCGGCAAAGGTGCTTATAGTGGAGGGAATACTCATCTTCGCGGATAAACAGCTTCGGGATGAGATGGATATAAAGCTCTTTGTGGACACAGATGCGGATGTGCGCATTCTCCGCCGCATCGTTCGGGATGTTCGGGACAGAGGCAGAAGCCTTGAGAGCGTTGTTAACCAGTATCTGAACACCGTCAAGCCTATGCATGAACAATTTGTTGAGCCCAGCAAGCGCTGTGCCGACGTTATCATCCCCGAGGGCGGACGAAATGCCGTTGCTCTCAGTATGGTGATGGAACGCATAAGAGCGTATCTGGGAAAGGAGTAAGGAATATGGCAAAACTCTATTTTAAGTACGGAGCAATGGGCTCCAGCAAATCCGCACAGGCTCTTATCACTCAGTTTAACTATGAAGAGCTGGGAATGAAGGTTTGGCTTATCAAGCCCAGCACCGATGACAGAGACGGAGCTGATATAATCAAAAGCCGCATCGGTCTTATGCGTCATGCTCAGGTAATAACTCCCGATCAGAATGTGAAGGAAGAGTATCATAAGGCCGGCAAGTTCGATGTTATCATCGCCGATGAGGCTCAGTTTCTCTCTCCTGAGCAGATTGACCAGCTCCGCGATATCGTGGATGAGGAAAATGTTCCCGTGCTTTGCTTTGGCCTCAGAACGGATTTTCTCACCAATTTCTTTCCCGGCGCCCGCAGACTTATGGAGCTTGCAGACTCAATAACCGAAATCAAAACGGTTTGCAGCTGCGGCCACAAGGCAACTGTTAACGCCAGAATTGACGGCGAAGGCAGAGTTGTAACCAAGGGAAGCCAGATTCTTATCGGCGGCAACGACAGCTATATTGCCATGTGCCATAAGTGCTGGAAAAAGAAAATTGCCGAACAGGGCGAGTGATTGATAAAAAACTTTTTTGGGTGGGCTTTTGCCCACCCCTTTTTATTTTTGCAGCTTGAAGAGCACAACGCCGCCTATCATAAGACCGAGACCCAGAAGCTTAGTCCAGCCGAAGGGCATTTTATCGCTGCCCATTATGCCGAAATAGTCGATAAGGGCGGCCACAAGAAGCTGGGAGATCAAAATTATTGAAATGCTTACCGTGGGAGAGAGATTTTTTATGCCAAGCATGACGGTTATGGTTATGATAAGCCCGAAAACACCGCCCAAAAGATATATTTTCGGTGAGCCGCCTATTTCCGCAAAAGAACCGGTGCGGTAGAAGGCAAGGGCTGCAATGCTCAAGGCGGCGGCGGTGCACTGAACAAAGGCGTTGGACTCCATAAGCCCGATGTGCTCACCCAGACGGGTATTCATGACCCCCTGAATGCTCATGGCCATTCCCGCAATTATACTGAATATTATTCCTGTCATTTGTATCCTCTCTTTTCCAAATGTGAATAAGGCCGCTGTCGTTAAGCTTTTTAATGCTGATTGCGGCAATGGGGAAAACTATCATACCGGTCACACCCATAGCTTTGGCGCCGGAATAGATTGCCAGCAGTGTGACTGCGGGATGCAGTCCCAGTTGGTCGCCGAGGAGCTTCGCCTGTATGCAGTTGCGCAAAACGGTAACAGCGGCGTAGCTTATGGCGAGACCCAGCCCTCGCGACGCGTCTCCCGCAATGAACTCCCATGCAGCCCATGGAAGCAGCACGGTTCCCGCACCAAAAACGGGAAGAGCGTCGATTACCGCAACGGCTGTAGCCAACACAAGAGCATAGTCAACCCGCAGCAGAGCAAAGACAATGAGCATTTCTCCGAAGGTGATGGCGCTCATTATAAGCTGTGCCTTCAGGTATTTTCCAAGGCTTTCACCCAATGCACTCTTTATCCGTCTGAGCCGCTCAAAGCTGCGGTGGGAGATCTGAAAACGCAGAAAACGCATAATGGAGGGGTATGCCGCAGATATGAAGTAAAGCCCCATTATCCATGTAACTGCGAAAAGCAGCCATATAGGCGCGTTGGCAGCAGCGGCAGTGAGACGGGACAGAATCTTTCCCGATATTGTTCCCGGCAAAGAGAAAAGATAGTCCTTGGCACCGGCAAGGGTAGATTCGAGCACCTGAGTGAAAACAGGCGGAAGGCGAAGGGAAAGAGAGCCCAGACGTTCCTGCCAGTAGCCCATAAAGTCGGAGACGGTCTTTAGAAATTCAGGAAGCCGGGCGCTTAAATGCTGGAATTCGGAAAAAATTCGGGATAATAAAAGCCAGAGAAGTATTCCAACGATTGCAGGAAAAGCAAGTGCGCAAAGCCCGGAAGCGGCGCTTCGGGGAAAGTGTTTACGGCAGAGAAATTTCACCGCAGGCTCTATTACAACTGCCGCGGCAAAGGCCAGCAGCATAGGGGCGGCAAGGGGAAAAAGAAAGCGCAGTGCCAGCCAAATGCCCGCAAGGGAAAGAGCCGAGAGCAGCAGCTTGTTTATAATTGTGGAAGTTTTACTGTGCAAGCTATCAGCTCCCCTGATAATTTGATGAAATTTCCCCTTGCGAAGGTGGAAATAATATGCTACTATATACCCCACAAGGACAAATGCCTTTGATGGGAGGACACAAGCTTATGTCTAAAGAGAGATCCAAGCTCTATATTGTGGAAGGAAGTATGCTTCCGGAGGTGTATATAAAGGTATGCCGCGCAAAGGAATATCTTGAGACCGGAGTCTGCAGCACGGTTGCTGAGGCTGTTGTGAAGGCGGATATAAGCCGCAGCGCCTTTTATAAATACAAAGACGCGATAACACCTTTCAGGGATATGAAGAGAGATCAGGTGTTGACTTTAAGCCTGCTTATACATGACCGTCCCGGTGCCCTATCCTCTGTCTTAGCTATTTTTGCCGACAACCATGTAAATATTCTCACCATTAACCAATCTATTTCCGCAAACGGAGCCGCAATGCTTACACTGAGTATTATGGCCGATGCGATGAGTGTTTCTCTGGAGGAGCTCAAAGCTCAGGTAGAGGCTTTGTCTGCGGTAATGCGTCTGGAAATTCTGGCAGGTTGATTTATAAAAGGAGAAAGAAATATGAAAAAGGTTGCTGTTATGGGCTGCGGTATCGTGGGTACCGGCATTGTTGAAATTCTCACGGATAAAAAAGATGACATTGCAAAGAAACTGGGCGAAGAGATCGAGCTTAAATATGTTCTTGAAAAGCGCGATTGCTCAGGCGAGAAGTTTGCGGACAAGGTCATTGATGACATAAACATCATTCTTTCGGACAGCGAAGTGAGCATTGTTGCCGAGTGCATAGGCGGTATCGGCATTGCCTATGAGTTTATAAAAAGCTGCCTTCTCGCCGGCAAAAGCGTTGTCACCTGCAACAAGCATCTTGTAGCGGAAAAAGGTCTGGAGCTTTTGGCTATTGCCAGAGAAAAGGGCGTCAGCTTTGTTTTCGAGGCCAGCGTTGGCGGCGGAATCCCCATTCTCCGTCCTCTTACAAACTGCCTTGCGGGCAACCGTATCAATGAGGTATTTGGAATAATCAACGGCACAACAAATTATATTCTCACCCAGATGGCTCAATGCGGACAGAGTTTTGAGGAGGCCTTGGCAGACGCCCAGCGTCTCGGTTATGCGGAGGCGGACCCCACTGCTGATGTTGAGGGTATTGATGCCTGCCGCAAGATATGCATTCTTGCGGATTTAAGCTTCGGCCATAACATTCCTCCTGCTGCGGTGAAAACACAGGGCATTACCTGTGTGAGTGGCATAGACAGCGCCTTTGCGGAGGCGTTTGCTTGCTCGATAAAGCTGCTGGGACGCACCGTCAGAGATGAAAAGGGCATGGTAACAACCTTTGTTGCTCCTCATTTTGTGCCGAAAAACGCTCTTCTTGCCAATGTTAACGGAGTAATGAATGCCGTTGTTGTCCGGGGCGACAGTGTTGGCGAATGCCTTTTCTACGGCGCGGGCGCGGGACGTTATCCCACTGCCAGCGCAATGGTGGGAGATATTATTGACTGCGTGCGCCACAGCGATGGCTGCCTCTATATTGACTGGGGCGGGGAGCATAGGGAACTGCAGGCAGACAGCGATGAGTTTGTAAGCCGCTGGTATGTGCGTTTTAAGGGTGATGCTGCCAAGCCTCAGCAGAGCATTGAAGAGGAAAAAGCGGTGATTACCGAGCCTATGAGCGCCTATAAAATGCGCTCGGCCTTCGGAGAGGAAAACATTCTTTCCGCCTTCCGCGTTCTGGATTGACAAGACACCCCTGCCGTGAGTATTATGTGGTAGGGATAAATTCCCATTTGTTGGGAGCATTTGGATAATGCTCTTGTAAGGAGAAGAATAAAGATGCTTATTGTTCAAAAATTCGGCGGTTCATCCGTTGCGGATGCCGCAAAAATAGAGCGCGTTGCGGGAATCATTGCGGATACCTACAATGCGGGAAATGAAGTTGTTGTTGTGCTGTCCGCCCAGGGCGACACCACTGATGACCTTATAGATAAGGCTCACGAGATAAATCCCGATCCCTCCAAGAGGGAGATGGATATGCTGCTCAGCGTAGGTGAGCAGATAAGCGTGGCTCTGATGGCTATGCAGCTTGAAAAGATGAGAATTCCCGCTGTGAGCCTTGCGGGCTGGCAGATAGGGATGAATACCAACTCCACCTATGGAGCCGCAAGAATAAAGAAAATCTCCACCGAGCGTATGCGCAGGGAGCTGGATAAAAACCGTGTTGTTCTGGTGGCGGGTTTCCAGGGTGTGAATAAGTATGACGATGTCACAACTCTCGGACGCGGCGGCAGCGACACAACTGCAGTTGCTATAGCGGCAACTCTCCATGCGGACAAATGCCAGATTTATACCGATGTTGAAGGTGTTTACACCGCTGACCCAAGAAAGGTTCCCAATGCCAGAAAGCTGGATGCCATCACCTATGATGAGATGCTGGAGCTTGCCTCTCTGGGAAGTCAGGTTCTCCATAACCGCAGCGTGGAAATGGCAAAGAGATATAATGTTGATCTGGAGGTGCTCTCCAGCTATGTTAGAAAACCCGGTACAAAAGTCAAGGAGGTCGTAAAGAAAGTGGAACAGATGATAATCAGCGGCATTGCAAAGGATGCAAAAATCGCCCGCGTTACTGTTGTTGGAGTGCCCGATGAGCCCGGCGTGGCCTTCAAGGTATTCTCCGCTCTCAGCAAGAGCAAAATAAATGTGGATATTATTCTCCAGTCTGCCGGCCTTGACGGAACCAACGATATTTCCTTCACCGTTGCTCTCGGCGATGTTGCCAAAGCAAAAGAAATTCTTGAAGAACGCGCCGAAGCAATAGGTTTTGACCATGTGAACATTGATGAGAACGTTGCAAAGGTCAGCATTGTTGGCGCAGGCATGATGAATAACTCCGGCGTTGCCGTGCGTATGTTCGAAGCACTGCAGGGTAAGCGTATCAACATACAGATGATCTCCTCCAGCGAGATCAAGCTCAGCGTGGTCATAGCCGAGGATGAGGCGGATGCCGCCGTCAGCGCCATCCACGCACAGTTCTTTCAGGATTGATATTTGCAGATAAAAAACCTCCCCGTCCGGTGAACTGTACCAGGAATAACGGACAGCAAATAAAAACCCCAATCGCAGAATAGCGTATTATTTCGAAGCCGGACGAGCGAAAGCTCGTTCGGCTACTTCAATCTCATTCGTTCAGAGTTGTAG
>SVKK01000001.1 GCA_015068425.1 Oscillospiraceae bacterium
TGAAATTGGACAAAAATCAGCGAAAACCCCGTGTTTTCAAGGCTTCTGACCTTTGCCCCTATTATAACAGAAGAGTCAATGCGGCGTACAATTCCTGTTGCTTTCATATATAAATTCCTCCTGCGTTTCTTTGTTTTGACACAAATAGTATCCGCAGGAGGAATTTTTTTATTCTATTATGCAATTAGGTTGATTTTGGCAAAAAATACATCTGTTCCGAACAGTACGCAAATTTACCCTATTAATTACTGTATCAGATTCAAAATTTTTGAAACATCAATCTGTCGGGCTGCAAGCTGGCCGCCGCCGGGGTTGAGATGAAGATGATCACCTACATGCATCTTCTCGGGAAGAGCTTCTCCCTCAAAGGCCGCAGCCAGATCGGCAAGCATATCAAACTCACCGCTGCTGCGTATCCACTCATTAATTTCATTGCGCACTTTTGCGGTATTTTCATTATAGGTGGGGAAGCCTCCGAAAGGAGTTATAGTGGCTCCAATGACCTTAAGTCCCTTTGCGTGACAGCGTTCTATAAGCTCTCTGAACCCCGCCTTCAGCTCTTCGGCATCCACAGTCTCTGACTTTGGGGGAGAGAACATGGGGTGACCGCCGGGCTGAGCAATATCGTTGATGCCCAGAGCCACAATAACGGCTTTAACTCCGCTCAAAGCCAGCACATCCCAGTCCAGACGCTTCAAGGCGGCTTTTCCGAAGGCATTGGCGCCTCTCATAATGGGAGCCTTTGTATCCCGGAGCAGCCGGTTTCCGCCAACGCCCAGATTCAGCACGGCAAGCTCCGGCTGCTGCTCACGGACAGCCTGACGCAGAGGCGCGATCCAGAAGCCCATCTCGGTAATAGAGTCACCGATAACCGCAACAGAGGCAGAGGGCACATTCTCTTCCATCTCAACTTCCAGAGCCTTCAAGCCGCAAAGACGCTCGGAAAAAGGCATATCGGGCAGTGGGCTCTTATAGGGAAGCGCTTCGTAGCCTTCCATTGTATAGTCGCCCTTGGCGCTGTGGCTTTGAGCCAGCGTGGTCTCGCTGAGAGAACGCTTCTTTCCCATGGCCAACAGCAGCGTAATCTCCTGACCGGCTTTTAAGGGCAGCTCCACCTTGTCGCTGCGGACTTCCTTGCCGGCTTCCACGACGAAGTCCTTTTTGCCGTTTACAGTCAGCTGTATTTTTTCATCTTCAACTTCAACCACGGCAGATATATATTCCGCTCTTTTCTTGCCGTAATCCTCGGCAAATACCAAGCGGAAGGCGCTTCCGGAAAGTTCCGTGGCAAAGCTTGCCTTCACTGTGCATTTGGACACATTGGGGCTAATAGGCTTAGCCAGCTCACGCTGGGCAAAGGCAGCGGCTGTTATCCATTTACTCATAAGAACACTCCTTTATATCAGAGTTTTCTGATCATAGGTCCGTATTCAACGGCTATGTCATAAGCCTGAGGCGCTGTACCAAGCAGAGAGATGGTGGCATGGACACAGCCCTTATACAGCATATATTTGGCTTCCACACCGGCGCGGCGCAGCTTTCTCACATAAGCCTCCGCCTGAGGACGGAGATAGTCATACTCACTGGTTATTATCAGTGCGGTAGGCAACCCCTCGGCACTGCCCAGCAATGGCGAGGCATAAGGATCCGTTATAGGGGCGGGGCGGTTCATATAAACGAAGGGCAGGAACTGGTCGCTAAATTCAAGCGCCCGGGCAAAGCCCTCCGCAGCAGGTCTATCCTGCTGGAAGTCATACAAATCTATGCTCCAATTATAGTCCTCAGCTTCGGTTTTTCCAATAATAACCGCAGGATAGAGCAGAACCTGCGCCGCGATTATTCCGCTTCCGCTGTCTCTGTCCTTCTGGCAGCAGCAGGCAGCCATATTGCCTCCGGCACTATCGCCCGATATGACGATTTTCCCGGGGTCAATGCCAAGCTCTTCCGCATTGGCGCGAACCCAGCAAAGGGCTGCCCAACAGTCATTAAAGCCTGCGGGATGGGGATTTTCCGGAGCCAGACGGTATTCCACGTTAACAGCAACCACATCGTGGAGCTCCACCAGCAGCTTGCAGAAATTATTTACCTGTTTCATACTGCCGCCGGTAAAAGCGCCGCCATGGATGAACACCACCGCAGGGCGAAGCTTTTTTTCTCCCTTGCTGCGGTAAACCAGCACCGGCATTCCGCTTTCGGGGACAGTTTTTTCTTCAATGAGAATCTCGGTGGCGGTCACATCCCGGCTGCCATCAACCTCGTGTTCACGCATAACCTGAGGAGGTGGCATTCCACCGTATTTATCTTCCAGCGCTTTGAAGATTTTCATCTGCTCATCATTCAGATTTGCATCCAGAATCACAGGGTCAAGACCCATACCTTCCTGCTTGAAGGGAATAGGCTTGAATACGGTGGGAATTCCGTGATAATCCTCCTGCCATACTTTTTCCTGCAGAATCTTCAGTGCGTCTTTATTTTCTTCGTAATAACTCATATTTTCACCTCTGTTTGCTGAATTCTAAGCCTCTTTTCCGCAAAAATCTTCCGTTCCGCCACACGATAGCTGTTGGCATCGAAGAAAAGGAAGCAAAGAACAATCACTGCGTTGAGAACGCTTTGCAGCGTACTTGTCATTCCCAGCTTGGTGAAGCCGGAGGTAATCAGCGCCTGAGTCAGCGCGCCGATAAGAATGCCCACATTATTGTCGGTATATCGGCTCAGGGCAATGCCGATGAACATAGGCAGAAATGCGCTCATCATATAACTGGAGCTGGAAAGCCCGGTTTTAGGTGCGCAGGTGCCCAGAATGGAGAAGTTAATAACTCCGGCGCAGGCCATTAGAACGCCCGCCAGAATATAACAGCCGATGGCGTTTCGTTTTTCCTTTATACCCGTTGAAACGCTGACGGCCTGTCCGCTGCCCAGAGCGCGGAAATGATAGCCAAACAGCGTATAGCGGGACAGGAACACAACTACTATCAAGCCCGCCGCGCAAAGGGTATATGTAACAACCGGTGTGGCAAATACAAGAAGATCGTTTCTGCCGATCATAATAATGCCGTTGCCATCGGTGAGGATAAAGGTAAAGGCTTCATAAACCATAGTCATACCTATGGAGGTTACCATCGGAGAAACCTGCAAAGCCACATACATAATGCCGGACACAAGACCCAGCACCGCTCCCGCAAGGACGAACATCAAAAGCATACCACCCGCGCCAAGCCCCAGCATATCCGCAAGCTGTGCGCCAATAACGGTGGACAGCAGCATAACAGAGCCTATGCTGAAGTCAAAGCGGCCGTTGCCCAGATTGAAGGCAAAGGCCCAGGCAATAAAGCCGTTATATACCGCGGTACGCAGCACCACCTGCAAATTGGACCAGGAGCTATAACCGGGAAGTCCCAAAATGGCGCAGAGCACCACAAAAAACAGGTAGACCGCCACCGGCATAACAAGACAGAGCCCTATTCGCTTCCACAGGCTATTGCGCTTGATTGCATTCACAATGAATCGTCCTCCTTCTGTTGTCTGTTGTGCCCACCCCGGCGGATTTACCGGGGCGGGCGGGGCAGAACAGATTGTTAGTTGGAAAGTTTGGCTAATTCTTAGCCGAGATAAGACTGGTGACGGGCGAGGATAGCATCCAGATCGGTTTCGCCGTAGATCTTCAGCATGCCCTCGAAGCTGGCTTCGGGGTTCAGAGCCTTGATCATGGAGCAGAAGTCGTTGATATTTACCAGATGCTCGGTGCCGCTGGTAACATCATAAACAGCCTTTGCTTCCTCGTAGTTATCATATACCCACAGGTTAGCGTCGATGAGCTCAACAACGCCGTTGGGCTTGACCAGATCCATGTCACCGTTGAGTGCGTTCAGCAGCATAACGATGCACATACCCTGCTCTTCAACATTGCCGAAGTTGGTGAAATCCAGAACGCCGGTTTCCATGGCAGTCATATTGGTCTGGTCGAAGGCGCCGGAGCCGCTGACAAGAAGGATATCGTCACGGCCTGCGTTTGCAAGAGGCTGTGCCCAGAAGTTGGGGGTTGCAAGACCGGAAACGGCCTCAACAGTTTTGTCAGCAAGAATGTTTGCCTGTGCAGCAAACCATTCGTCGCTGGGGAAACCGGGGAGCTCTACGATTTCGATTTCATAGTTGGCATCCTTGAAGGCCTGATAGAAGCCTTCCTGGCCGCGGACAAACATCTCAACGCCAAACAGTGCGCCGCCGCTGGCATAGCAGCACTTCTTGACGCCCTGTTCAATGAGGTACTCAGCGCAGGCATAGCCGGCGAAGTAGTTCAGGTCGCCCTGAGTGTAGCCGCCCAGCCAGTACTCGTTGGTCTTGTACTGCTCATAAAGGTCGCCTTCCATACGTGCGATGTTGGAGGGTCCCATCAGATAGTACATACCATACTCGGCGCAGGTGTCGATCATGGTGTGACCGATGACATCATAGGTGCCCATGATTGCCTGGCAGCCGGAGATGTAGCAGTTTTCCACGAAGGCGATCTGGTCCTCAGCGGAAGCAATGGCCTCGGAGTAGACGAACTCAATGTTCAGATACTCCTCAAGATAATCGAAGTATGCCTTGCCGGCAATGGCGCTGGAGTCGGTGGTGTCATAGAGGGGAACACCGACCTTTACGGTCTCAGCGGGCCACTTTTCACCGGCGGTCAGATACTTCAGACCGTCATTGTCCTCAGCAGGGGCTGCAGGGGCATCGTTGGGAGCTGCGGGTGCGTCGTTGGGCGCTGCAGGATTTTCGTTGCCGGAAGTCTGGCCGCAGGCTACCAGAGCGAAAACCATTACGAGAGCCAACAGCAGTGCAATCAGCTTTTTCATGTTTTTTCCTCCTAATAAAAATAGTTTGTTAATTTATGAATCGACCCTTGCGGGTTTATTCCTTTTATCGGGGCAGCAAATTGGAGCGATAACTAAAACCGGTGATAAACACAACGATCAGAAACAGAATGCCGCGAACCAACTGGATGGAGCCGCTGTCCACACCGATTACCATCAAACCGTTATTCAGCACCGTAATAATGGCTGCACCTATGAGCGCAGCGCTTATACGGGACTTTGCTCCGCCGGAAAGAGGCATTCCTCCGAGAACTATTGCCACCATCATATCCATACCCACGGTGGAAGCGGTGCTGGCGTTAACGGATTTGCTGCGCAGCAAAATTACGATTGCAGTGAGAGCAATACCAACGGCGCCCAACAGAAATGCGTAGAGCCTTATCCTGTTTGCGTTGATTCCGGTTTGATCTGCAGCTCTTGGGTTGCCGCCTACAATCTTGGCGCCTTTTCCAAACACATTGAAATTGAAAAGAACAGTGGCGACGATATAGAAAACTGCCAAAAGAACAATATACAAAACCGTCATCTGTCCGCTGGGTACCAGATTTGACACGGACAGAGTGGACTGGTCGCCCAGAAGCACATTGCCCAAAGAAGACAGGGCCATTCCCAACACAATAGTTATCATAAATGTTGGCACATTCATCCTGATGGAGAGAACCGCCTTAAGAAGTCCCACCACCAGAGAGGCCACAACGCAGGTTGCAACCATAATAAAGGTGGAGCCTGTGGCGTTACCCACAATAGCCGCCAGAACCGCTACGCAGCAAACGCTGCCGCTCATGGACATATCCATGGCACCCGCGGTGAAGGCAAAAACTCCGCCGGTGGAAATGAGAGCCGTCAGCACCACTTGATTAAACAAAATCTTCAGGTTCGGTGTGCTCACGGACTTGCCCTTGGACATAATGGCAAAAAAGGCTACCAGCAGCACAAGACCTATTACGGGGGCAAAGCGGGTAATGCTCTGCACATCAAAGCGACGCTTCTTTACAGAATTCATAAGCTTTTCCTCCTCTCAGATCATGGCGTTGATAACATCGCCCTCTGCCAGATCTTCAGAGCGCATAAATGTTCCGCTGATAAGACCGTCTTTCAGGATAATCAAACGGTCACTCATTCCGATAAGCTCCGTCAGCTCTTCGGAGATAAGGATGATAGACTTGCCCTCGGCAAGCATATCCTCCATAAGCTGATACATCGCCGCCTTAACGCCGATATCCACACCACGGGTGGGACAGTCAAGAATCAAAATGTCGGAATCTCTGCCAACCCATTTGCCGAAAACAACCTTCTGCTTGTTTCCGCCGGAGAGATACTGAACTGCCTGATCCATATTGTGGCACTTGATGCTCAAAGACTCCACCTGAGCCTGAACATAGGCGCGCTCCTTTCGGGGATGAATCATCCCCAGCTTGTTTTTCAGCTTATCAAGACCCGCGCTTATGATATTATCCCGGATACTGGCGCTGAGCACCAAAGCTTCCTTATCTCTGTCCTTGGAAACATAGCCGAGACCGTGC
The DNA here is from genome assembly GCA_015068425.1 of Oscillospiraceae bacterium. Classification (GTDB taxonomy): domain Bacteria; phylum Bacillota; class Clostridia; order Oscillospirales; family Oscillospiraceae; genus SIG459. The sequence continues at coordinate 6,383 of SVKK01000001.1, forward strand.
TTCATAGCTCCAATGGGGCTGGCGATTTTGTCGCCGCTGGGCAGGTGAATCACCTCGCCGGAAATAACCGGAGTATCACCGAAAATTGCCTTGGAAAGCTCATGCATGCCGCAATGAGAAAGGCCGCCTATACCAACAAGCTCACCTCTGTGCAGCTCCATACTGAAGTTTTGCAGAGGCCCGTAGCCGGTGGTAAGATTCCTGACAGACAGCACAACCTCATCACTGATGGGAGTTCCGTAGTCCTCCCTGTAGTAATGCTCGCTTACCTCTCTGCCCACCATATACTGCTTGATGCGGTTTTCCTCGAATTCTTCCCGCTCCACCGTGGCAATCAGCTTGCCGTCACGGAGGACGGTCATACGGTCGCAAATATCCATCAGCTCCTGCAGGTCATGGGAAATTAACATAACCGCTCTGCCCTGACTGCGCATCTGCCGCATAATTTCATACAACTTATCGCGTCCGAACTGAGAAAGAGCCGTGGTCGTTTCGTCCACAATAAGAAGCTCCGGCTGAGCATACATCACCTTGGCGACCTCCACCAGCTTGCGCTGCTCAATATCCAGCGCCATCATTGGCGTGGCAGGTGAAATATCGGTAAAACCAATCTGCTCCAGCGCCTTGGCAGCTTCCTGATTCATCAGCCGTCTGCTCACAATGAGACCCTTGCGGAATTTCTTTTCATCGCCCAGAAAAATGTTTTCAGCCACCGTGATGCCGGGCACCACGCCGCTTTCCTGAACAATCATACCCACGCCCAGACGCAGACCTTCCACCATAGTTGAAGGGTTATGGGGTTGTTCCTTGAAGAACATTTTTCCATCATTAGGCGGCTGCATGCCGGATGCTATGGACGAAATGGTGGATTTGCCCGAGCCGTTTTCTCCGATCAAACCCATTATCTCTCCCCGGCGTACACACAGATCCACATGATCCAATGCCACAGTTGGGCCGAAATATTTGCATATTCCTTCCGCGCGAAACAGGATCTCTCCTACGTCTTTTTCCACGCTGCTCCCTCCAGTACTTGTGTTCAAATGGTTTTTCTCATTTTAATCTTACCATTCAAAAATTGTGCAGTATATACACCCCCTTGCCATTTTTCGCCGTCTAAATCCATCTTTTTGCCCATTATTTGTGCTCCAAACTTATCCCTTGTAAATTTTTTGATATAATCACCTTGATATTTCATCAAAAGACTGTATACTGAATATATGTATCCATTTTTTATCAATCACGCGAGGTGAAGCTATGTCAGCAAGGGTTATTTGGGAGCATTTGGACGACGCTTTTATGCAGTGCTCCATACAAAGCGCCGAGAGCACAGCTCAGCAAAGTTTGCACTGTTTGCGTCTTTATTTCGTGTTATCCGGCACTTTGAGCATCCGCATTGGTTCAAGGGTTCACCGGTACGGCGCTGATGAGATCGGGCTGATAAATGCCCATGAGCCCTTTACTGTTTTGGAAAGCGACGCAGTTGCTGCTATATTCGAATTGGATTTCAGCGCGCTGGATAAAGAGCTTCCGGAACTCTGGTTTTCAAGACAGCCAGTGCCGGAGACAAATCTTGACCCTTTTTTAATACTCAAATCCCTCCTTGCCCGCTATGTTAAGTTCAATATTGACAGTCAGCTGAACAACACCCTCCTCAACCGCTCCATGTATTACGCCGTGGCGCACCATCTGATCACCTTTTTCAGAATAGATATGCCCAAGCATCAGCCTTCCGCCAATTCCAAGGCCTTTCAGATGGAGCAGGTTGCCCGATACATAGACCAAAATTACCGCAGCGACCTGAGTCTGAATCTTCTCGCCGGACATTTCTATCTTTCTCCTCCCTACCTCTCCCGCCTTTTCAAACAGTTCTACGGCTCCACATTCTCCGAGTATCTAATAAATGTCCGTCTGCAAAACTGCCTCACGGAGCTGACAGGCAAGACGGTGAGCATAGAGGAGCTATCCTCTATGTACGGTTTTCCCAACTCCAGAAGCTTCATTGCCCATTTCAAGAAGAAATTCGGCATCACCCCCGGCCAGTACCGCAAGCAGTTTCTCGCCCGCTCCGACAATCTGGAGCACAGCGAGGTTACTTATTCCGATATTTCCCGCGGTCAGGAGATGGAGGTTTTCGCCAAGTATCTGGCAAACGACATAAGTCCCGCCGCCGCTCCCTCCGATATACTTATAAGACTTTGCGAAATACCATCCTGCCGTGTGGACGAACCGGGAACACCGCTCCGACATAATTTTAAGAATATGATTTCCATAAGCTCCGCCGCCGATATTCTCTCAGCCTCGGGACAGGAGATGCTAAGAACCGTCCAAAAGGATGTGGGCTTTAGATATGTCCATTTTCACGGTCTTCTTGACGACAGTATGCGTGTATACGGTGAGAACGAAAACGGCGACCCGGAGCTCAACTTCAGCCGCATAGACTCCGTAATTGATTTCCTGCTTTCCATCGGACTGAAACCCTTTATTGAGCTTTCCTATATGCCCTCCCGCCTTGCCCGTCCCGGCTCGCGGCAGGCTTACTACAGCCAGTCCATAATCAGTTTGCCTTACAGCAATGAAAAGTGGGTGTTTCTGATTCGCTCCCTTCTGCGCCATCTTATTGGAAGATACGGACGTCAGGAGCTTGTATCCTGGCCTTTCTCCCTTTGGAATTTGCCGGATAGCGGCAGATTGCTGGGTCTTGGAAGCGCCGACGAATTTTTCCCCTTTTACCGCGACACATGGCATGCGGTGAAAGCCTGCGATAAAGAAATCTGCTTTTTCTCCCCCTCATGCATGGCAGATACCGCTGAGATCGGAGATTTTATTCCCCGTTTTCTGGAGCTGTGCCGCGCGGAAGGCTGCATGCCGGATATGTTCCAGTACCATTTTTACCCCGTGCAGATTGAGTCCTACGCCGAGGGCAGTACCCGTTTGACCTACCGGGGCTCTCCCTCGGCTTTGAAAGAGAGCATTTCACTTGTTAAGCAGCGTCTGGGGCATCTGCCCGGAAACTTCCGACAAGTGCATATTACGGAATGGAACGCCTCGGTCAGCCACCGTGAGCTGCTCAGCGACACAGCATTTCAGGCCGCGTACATTGCAAAAAACATACTGGAAAACTATGATGATTTTGCCAGCATCTGCTACTGCGCCATAAGCGACCCCACCAGCGATGGACACATTGCCCGTGAGCTGTTTCACGGTGGAATGGGTCTTTTCACCTATAACGGCATAAAAAAAGCCTCCTACCACGCTTTGCGGCTGCTTTCCGCATTAGGCGAGGAGAAGCTTTCTTCCGGAGAGGGCTACTTCATAAGCCGCAGCCGCCGGGGTGTACAGATAATGCTGTATAACTATCAGCACTATTCCGAGCTCTATGCCAGAGGCGAAGCCTTCAATATGACTTTCACCAACCGCTACACCCCCTTCTCCAATGCTGCGCACCAGAAGTTCACCCTTTCTCTTGGCGGCTTTGGAGACTGCCGCTACCTGCTCACCGAAACCTGTTTGGGTCCCGGGCATGGCTCCAGCTTTGATAAATGGCTGGAATTCGGTGCCCTTCCTCTAAAAAGCAAGGAGGATGAAGAATATCTCCGCGCCGTTTCCCAGCCTCTTGTACGCAGACGCTATCAGGATAGTCCGGATGGAAAAATGGAGCTTTCCTTCACCCTTGAACCCCACGAGTTGCGGCTGATAGAAATATGCCCGGTATGGGAATGAGTGATTAGTTCTTAGGACAGCACTTCCCTTCTTTCCATAAAAAAAAGCCTCCAGCACTTCTTTGCTTTTACACAAAGAAGTGCTGGAGGTTTTTCTATTATTTCATTAATTCTGGGAGAAGAAATTTTCTAATGTAATTCAACTCAGTTACTGTGAAGCTGGCAGTCAAGACCGGCGTCGGTGAAAAGCTTCAGGCAGGCCGCAAGCTTTTCATCACTCTGCCGCTTAGCTTCCGAAAGAGCATATGGCATATCAAGCATCTTATACTTATTCTCGCCGTAATTATGATAAGGGAGCAAATCAATATGAAGGGGACGTTCAAGTTCTTTGACAAACTCTGCAATTGCTTTCAAATTTTCCTCGGTATCAGTTATTTCCGGTATCAAAGGAACGCGGATAATTATTTCCGCATCCGTTTTCATAAACTCACGGAGATTATCGTGGATAAGGCGGTTATCAACGCCGGTATACAGTTTATGGGTCTCTGGGTCAATTATTTTCAGGTCAAACAGCACAAGATCCACAAGACCGTTAACCTTGCTTAGCTTCTCCGACGGGAAAAAACCGCAGGTATCCAAAGTTGTATGTATGCCTACATTTTTACAAAGCGAGAATAGCTCTGATACGAAGTCGGCCTGCATCATAGGCTCTCCACCGGAAACAGTTACACCGCCTCCAGAACGCATATAATACCCCGCGTCACGCTTTACCACATCAAAGGCTTCCTTCGCCGCTATATGTTCCCCGTAGATATGCATTGCGCCGGGAGTGCAGACCTCCACGCACCGGCAACAATTGGTACACAGAGTTCTGTCGATTTTCACTTCAGGTTTTTCCCCTCCGGCAATAATACTTATTGCCTTTTCGGGACATACGGAGACGCATTTGCCGCAGCCACGGCATTTTGAGGCGCGGTGAACAATCTGGATATGCGCGGCCTGAGATTCCGGATTGGCGCACCAAGTGCAGGAAAGCGGACACCCCTTCATAAAAACAGTAGTTCTGACCCCCGGTCCGTCATCTGTGCTGAAGCGCTGGATATTAAAAATTGTTCCGCATATTTCTGACATCTCAAAGACTCCAAATCGTCCGTATAATTTTTCTGACATGCCTGATACCAAAAACAGTATCAGGCATATCAGCTTATTTATTAAATGTATTTATCAAAGCTCTTCGCTGGTTCTGGACATAATCTCATTCTGGATGGGTTTGGGAAGGTCAACGAAGAATGCGCTGTAACCGGCGACACGAACCATCAGATCGGAATGCTTCTCCGGGTGCACCTGAGCATCCAGCAGCGTTTCATGGTCAAGAAAGTTTATCTGAACATGGAAGCCGTTGGTATTGAAGAACTCCTCAAGAATGGCTGCAAGACGTTCGATATTTCCGCTGTGACTGAAAAGCTTGCGCTCGAACTTCATATTCATCAGCGCGGCATTGGAGTTGGAAACGTGATTGGCCTTACCTGCCGAGTTGAAAACGCAGGTTGGACCATGGGTATCGCAGCCCTGTGCGGGAGAGCAAAATCCATCAGCAAGAGGCTCCGATGCTTTGCGTCCATTGGGGAGCGCGCCTGTTACGCGTCCGAACATCATATGGGCATTGGCTCCGCTTCTTCCGGACCACTGAGGCTCGCCAAAGGGGTTTTTTTCCTCAAGAATACGGTTTTCCAGCCAGACAGACAGTTCGCTGAAGAAATTATCCACATAATCATCGTCATTTCCGTATTTAGGTGCGGCTGCAAGTCTGTCGCGCAGTTCTTCATAGCCTTCGAAGTTAGCCTTGAGAGCTGCTTTAATCTCTTCTATCGTGGCTTTTTTATCGTCGAACACAACTTTTTTGATAGCCGCGAGAGAGTCGGAAACATCCTGAAGCCCGCGATCGCTGACGTGGAAGAGGAATTGAGGATATCTTGAACCGCCGCCTCTCACATCCTTGCCCTTATTGATGCAGTCATTGACAAGAGCAGAGCAGAAAGGAAGATGGTAGCTGTTTACATCGGCAAAAGCGGTCATATGGCTCATGCGAATGAAGATCTTAAACAGTACATCAAACTGTTTTTTGAAAGCCTCGATATAATCCTCGATGCACACAAATGTGCTGGGATCTCCGGTTTTGGGTCCTATCTGCTTTCCGTTTTTGGGTTCCTTGCCGTCGTTAAGAACATACTCGAACATTTTCGCCAGATTGATATAGTTCATTCCCAGAGAGCCACCGTGAATGGATGCGGATGTGATAGATCCTGCGCATCCGGCAGCTACCCAGTCTCTGGCATCGCTGAGGGAGACTCCGTGGTCAACAAAGCTGGGTATTCTCGGCTCATCGCTCATCAGTGAAGGATTTCCGTCGCCTCGGCGAATATTTACCTCAAGAGCCTTCAGCCATATTTTCCTGTTGATATTTCTGTGGTAACGCACATAGATGGGAGGCTGGGGAAGATTTACCTGAGCAAGGGCTTCCAACAGCATATAAGACAGCTCGTTGGATGCGTCGTTTCCATCCCTATCCACACCGCAAATGGTGGTGGCCTGAAGGTGCGTTGCGGGAACATTCGCTTTGGTATAGCTGGTTCTGACAGACGTCATCTGGTTCAGTTTGACCAACAGGCAGGCAACAAGCTCCGCGGCGTCCTGACGGGAGAGGGTCTGATCCTCCATAACATCCTTGCGATACATAGGATAGAGATACTGGTCAAGCCTGCCCGGAGTCTCGCCGTGGAATGCCATCTCCAGATTGACGCAAAGATGAATGAACCAGAAGCTTTGAACGGCTTCACGGAAGCTGCGCGCCGGCTTAGCAGGCACATGAGCGCAGACTTCAGAGATGGTCTCCAGCTCCGCACGTCGCTTTGGGTCTTCCTCTTTGGCGGCCATTTCGGCAGCCAGCACAGAATAACGCCGGGCATATTCTATTGCACCTTCGCAGGCAATTATTGCAGCATTCAGGAAACAATCTCTGGCATAGTCGTTTTCACTGTCTGCATCATATTCAAGAGCGGCAAGGGCTTCCTTTGCCTCATTAATAACGCCCTCAAGGCCTATATCGATAACCTTGCCGTAATCGACGGTTCTCACAGCCGGAGGAGCTCCGGTCTGTTTTCCCAAAACCAGACCAGACTCAGCCCAATCGGGCAGCCATGTAAGCTTTTCCCTTTCAACTGCATGGATTATATCGCCCGGAGATCTGCCGCTCCAGAATTCACAGTCTTCAAGAATGCTGCGGCGCTCTTCCTCAGTGATCGCAGCCGTGAAATCGACATTATCTCCGGAAGTATCCAGCCCCTTAAGGTTTTCAATTGCTCCGTCAGGATTATAGTCAACATAGGGAGATGATCCAAAAAAATACTGGGACTGGGAACCTACAACCAGTTCGCCAGGCCAAATAGCAATGGGGTTTTCCCGCATAACCTGACGGAAGAGTTTGGCTCTTCTTATATCAAGATTCTGACCGTCAGTGCTCTTCCACGAATCCGTAACTATACGGCTGCGCTCGCAGCAGATATGCTCAACCGCATTTTTGCGCAGCTCCAGAAGGCTCGCAACCCTGCCCGTTATGCAATTGACAGAGTCTACCTGAGCAAAATCATTAGTTGCATTTGATTTTTCGTTCATTGTTTAAATCCCTCCTCGAAAAACCGGAGTTACAGTTTTAAGATAACAGATTTTCAGGCTTTTTCAAGGTCTTTCTCAATCGCTGTTAATACCTGTTTCTCCTGCGTAATGGCATGCAACATAGTGACCGTTACCACAATCGCGCAGTTCGGGAGTTTCACCGCGGCACTTATCCCTTGCGTAAATGCAACGAGGTGCGAAACGGCATCCGGGTTTGGGGTCTATTGGAGAGCTTAGTTCTCCCTTGAGCACTATGCGCTTATTTTCACGTTGGAGAGTGGGTATGGGAATTGCAGAAAGAAGAGCCTGAGTGTAAGGATGCAGCGTGTTGGCAAAAAGCTCCTTGGAGTCAGCCTTTTCCACTATCTGCCCCAGATACATGACAACGATTTGGTCTGATATATGCTTCACGACAGAAAGATCATGAGTGATAAATATATATGTCAGACTTCTCTCTTTCTGAAGGTCCTGCAGAAGATTCAGAATCTGAGCTTGAATAGAAACATCCAAAGCTGATACAGGCTCATCGCACACTATCATCTGGGGCTCTGAAGCCAGCGCTCTGGCAATGCCAATGCGCTGTCTGCGTCCGCCGTCAAGCTCGTGGGGGTAGACATTCTCAAGACGCCTTGCGAGTCCCACAAGATCCATCAGTTCATAAACCCGTCTTGTAATCTCAGCAGAATCTTTTACACCCGCCAGAGAACGAATCGGTTCGGCAATGAGTTGGGATACGCTCATGCGTGGATCCAAAGATGCAAATGGGTCCTGAAATATCATCTGGATTTTCTGGCGATAAGGCTTGAACTCTCTCATAGAGAGCTCTGTTATATCCACGCCGTCATAAATAATTTTTCCGGAGCTCGGCTCAACAAGACGCATTATAGTTTTTCCAAGGGTTGATTTTCCGCAACCGGATTCGCCGACAACGCCAACAGTTTTTCCTGCATCAATACTTATGGAAACATCATCCACTGCGTGAAGCGTTCCCTTTGCTACATCAAAATATTTTTTAAGGTTTTGTATTTCAATCAGCGCCATGACAAAACCCTTACCTTTCTGCGGAGGCACAGCCTTCGCTTACTAAATGACATTTAACGAAATGGCCGGGAGTCACTTCCACAATCTCGGGGTCGATCTGACTGCACTTTTCGCAGCGCTTCGGGCAGCGATCGCAGAAGCTGCAATACTCGGGGAGATTTGTGGGGTCGCTGGCAAGTCCCTGAATGGGAGTCAGACGATCCACATCCTTGTCAAGGCTCGGGATAGAATTGAACAAACCGATGGTGTAAGGATGCAATGGATTTCCAAAAATATCCTCCACTGTGCCGCGCTCAACTATCTCACCGGCATAAATTATTGCGCATTCATCACAGTTTTCTGCCACAATACCCAAATCATGGGTAATAAGGAGCATAGAAGTCTGTATCTCTTCGCGCAGCGATCTCATCATACTGAGCACCTGTGCCTGTATGGTAACATCCAGCGCCGTGGTAGGCTCATCTGCTATGATAAGCTCCGGTCTGCATACAAGAGCCATAGCTATAATAACGCGCTGCTTCATACCGCCGGAGAACTGGTGAGGATAATCGCTGAAGCGGTTTTCCTGAATACCAACCATTTTCAGCACCTCGTGAGCCATTACCTCTGCCTCTGCCTTGGAAATTTTATTATGAAGTCTGATAACCTCCATTATCTGATCGCCCACGCGCAAAACGGGGTTAAGCGCCGTCATCGGATCCTGGAAGATCATACTGATTTTATTGCCTCGAATTTTTCGCATTTCCTGCGCACTCTTCTCAAGAAGGTTCTCACCTTCAAAGACTATCTCACCTTCAATAATATGAGACGGCGGATAGGGCAGCAATCCCATTATTGCCAGCGCGATAGAGGTTTTTCCCGCGCCCGTCTCGCCTACGAGACCGAGAGTTGTGCCCTTTTTCAGGTTAAATGAAACACCGTTTACCGCTTCATACACTTCTTCTCTTGTCTCATAATGAAGACGAAGGTTCTTTATCTCAAGCAAATTCTCCTGAGCTTGCTTTTTTTCTTCCATTTTATGTACCTCACTTCATCCTGGGGTCAAGGGCATCGCGGAGACCTACACCGAAAAGCTGAAAACCGAGTATTGTCACCATAATGCAGCAGGTAGGAGCGATGACCATATGCGGGCAGGACATAAGGAAGTCCTTTCCCTGATTAAGAATACTGCCCCACTCGGGAGTAGGAGGTGCAATGCCTATGCCTATATAACTGAGACTGGATATAAGCACCATGCCGGCAGCCAGAAGAGTGACCATCTGAACAGTAAGAAGACCAACGGCATTGGGTATAAGATGTCTCAATATCATTCGGAATGTACCAATATTTATGGCTCGGGAGGATTCTATGTATTCACCGCTCCTGACAGTCAATATGGCCATTCGGAATGTACGGGCACAAATCGACAAGCTTGAGATCGTTATTGCAATTATAAGCTGTGGAATACCGTTGCCCAGCACTGCAGTAACGCTCATAGCCATCAGAACCATGGGTATGGCCTGAAATACGTCCATTACTCGCATTATGGCGTTATCCACTCGTCCGCCGCAGTATCCTGCAATAGTTCCAAGCAGACCACCCGTAAGGGCCGAGGTTACCATTGTTATCGCGGACAGAGACAGAGAGTATCTTGCGCCATATAGGCAACGGCTGAAAATATCGCGGCCAAGAGAATCGGTTCCAAACCAATGTACCGCGTCGGGGGCTTTTTTAAGTGCCATATAATCAGGCTGGTTGGGGTCAAAAGGAGCCAGAACATTCGCAAAAATTGCCACAAAGAGAACCACAAGGATAATTGCCATGCCAACTATTGCGGTTGGATTGCGCTTCAGGCGTTTCCATGCCTGGCGGCCGGGAGAATCGAAATTCCCCTTTCCGCTGTATTTGGCTCTTCTTTTTGCAGCCTTTTCCATCGCGGGAGTATTATATTTTGCCATATTATGCTCCCCTCACTTTCTTCCGCCTTTTCTTTACATTATCCAAAATCAGGGATGTCTTAAGGCGGGGATCAACATAAGCATAAATAATATCCAAAATCAGATTTATTGCTGTGCAGACGCAGGCAAGAACAAACACGCCGCCGAGAGCCGAAGGATAGTTTCGTGATGTAATTGCATCTGCAATATATTTTCCCACTCCGGGAACACCGAAAACGGTTTCAATTATTAGAGCTCCGCCAAGCTGATTTCCAAAGTCAAAACCTATCTGAGAAACCATAGGTATCAAAGTGTTGCGAACCATGTGACGGAAAATAACGATGCGCTCTTTCTGACCCTTTGCTCTTGCGGTCTTAACATACTCCTGGCGCATAACATCCAGCATAGTTGTGCGTGTCATTCGAATATTGGTAGACATACACGAGAGCATAATAACGGCCATTGGGAGAATATAACCCTTCCAATCAGCTATGCCACTCGTTGGCAGCACGCCCCACTTGACCGAGAACAGCAGTATTCCAAAAAGAGCAAGACAAAATCCGGGGATAGCAAGAAGCGCCATGGAAAAAACAATAAGCGCACTATCTATCCATGTGTACTGCTTTATTGCCGATATAATTCCCAGCGGTACGCCGAACAAAACACCCAGCAATACCGCGCCCACCGCGAATATCAGAGACACGGGAAATCGAACCATAAGTTCTTTCAAAACAGGCTGTCCCGAACGATATGAAGTTCCCAGATCTCCCGTGAAAGAATGAAACACATATCTAAAGAATCTGGTCAGAAAGGGGTCGTCCAATTGAAGTTCTTCCCGAAGTTCCATTATCTGTTCTTCAGTGGCCTCTACACCCAGAATCATCTGCGCGGGATCGCCGGGTGAGATCTCGTTCAGTACGAAGAGAATAAAAATCACGCCGAACAGAATCGGGATCAGATATATAATTCTTTTTGCCAAATATTTTAACATTTTTTCCACCTTCGGCGATTAATATAGCTTTAATAGCTGATCTATAAATATCGGAAAAATATCATTAAAGAATGGGGGGGTGCCGCACGAGGCGGCACCCCCGTTGCCGGTTAAATAACTATCTAATTTTTACCGCTTATCAGCTGATGGGGCGGATAAGGGAAACGTCAATGCTGGTTCCGGTGCCTGCATAGAAGCCCTCAAGACCGGGATTATGAGCCACTGCGTTCAGAGTGCGTCCAAGACCGAGCACCCATACGTCATCGTAGACATACTGAACGATGTCGTAAATAGCCTCAACGGCCTCTTCTTCATTGAGGCTGCCGGTTGCGGTTTTTACAAGAGCGAGGAGCTCAGGATCGTCAATCTGGGGGTTGCCGGGCCATACGCAGCCGGGTTCAATAACGCTGAAGACTATCTTATCGCGGAAGAACTTGCCGCAGTTTGCGGTTTCGGTGAATATCAGGTCGAAATCGCCGGCCTTGGATTTTTCCAGATAGGTTGGAACGTCGGGAGTAATGAACTCAAGGGTAATGCCAACTTCCTTCAGCATTGCCTGAGCAGCGGTCATAAGGCCGGTTGCCTGAGCCTGTGCAAGGCCGTTGATAACGAGGCCATCGCCATATCCCGCCTCCTCAAGGAGCTGCTTTGCCTTTTCGGGGCTATATTCAATGCCTGCTCCGTTGGTGGGGTCGAAGTAGTATTTGGATTCAGAAGTGATGTAATAAGGCTCAATGGGAGCAACACCGTTGCTGTGAACCATATTCAGCATTTCGGGATTGAGAGCATAACGAATAGCCTGACGTACTTTGATGTCAGCAGTGGGGTGTCCCTCAAGAGAATTGAGGAAAATTCTGTTTGCGTTCTGAGTGCTTACGAAGGTAACGCCGCACTTTTCATCGCCGATGAGTTCAGTGGCCTGACCAACGTTGATTGCAACTGCAACATCAGCGTTGCCGCTCTGAATGTTCATAATGCGGGTGGCTGCGTCGGGAACAAAGGTGAATTTAATGAACTTGTAGTAGGGGACATTTTTGGTATCCCAGTGGTTCTCGTTGCGCTCAAGCAGAATATACTGACCGGGAACCCACTCTACGAAATTATACTTACCGGTACCATACTTGGGGACAGTGGTGTTTTCTCTGCCGCCACCTGCAAGATAAGAGGACTCGTCAAGCATAAATACAGTGCCTCTGTTGCACATAGATTCAAGGAAAGTGGGATTGCCGCTGGCAACACCTATAATGATGTTGTATTCATCAACAACTTCGGTTTTTTCAATATCAACCAGCTCGATGAACTGGCTGCCGCCCATTTCCTTATACTCCTTAAGGCTGAAATAAACGTCGTCTGCATTAAACACACTGCCGTCGGAAGCAATAACACCTTCACGTACGGTGCACTTAATCTGAGTGTGTGCATCATCAACCCATTCCCATGCGGTAAAGAGGTAAGGTTCAACCTCTCCGGTGTCCTGGTTATAGTTATAGGGCATATCAACCAGAAGGTTAGTTACGGTGAGGCCGTGGGTTCCGATTTTGTTGCTGGCCAGAAGTGAGGCAGGCTCCTCGGAAAGTACTACGGTCAATGTCTCGTCTGAGCGAACTGTGTTGGGTTCAACTTCACCGGACACGACAAGGTCGCGGGCCGGTTCATCGGCGCCGGGATCTGCGGGAGCTGCAGGAGCTGCGGGAGCAGCGGGATCAGCAGGAGCAGCAGGTGCACCGGGAGCCGCGGGCTCGGTCTTGCCACAGCCTGCGAACAGGCCAATGACCATCACGAGTGCCAGTACAAGAGCGATGATTTTGCTAGCTTTCATTTCTTTTCCTCCTAATTTATAATAAGTTTTTGCGGGCAAATTACGTTGAAATAAAAAAACTGACGGCAAACATCATAGATGTTTACCGTCAGTCAACTTCAAAGTTATTGACGAATTCAATTGTGATTTGGCTTGCGTCATCAATATAAATCCCAGTTATTGTAAGCTACGATAAATACAACCTTACTGTATTATATTTGTTCCTTATTGTCAAGAAGTAATAATTGGAAATCCTTGATCCCATATGACTTTCGTTCGATTTGCTGTAAATCAGCCTTTGATATGTATGCACTTTACCCAACTTACTTATCCGTGCACGGCTCATGGTTTTCAGCCGACACTCTTCAAAGCTCCGCTCCATTGGATTCAATTACCTTTTGATACCAGTAAAAAGAGGCTTTGCGCTCTCTGCTCAAATCTCCGCTGCCGTCATCAAACTTATTAACGAAAACAAAACCGTAGCGTTTGGCCATCTCACCGGTTGAGGCAGACACAAGGTCGATGCAGCCCCAGGGAGTATAGGCTATCAGGTCAACACCGTCACGCACCGCCTCCTTCATCTGCTCTATATGCTGACGCAGATACTCAATGCGGTAAGTATCATTTATCTTTCCGTCTTCATCCTTTTTGTCGAATGCACCCAGACCGTTTTCCACCACCATAATGGGTATCCTATAACGGCTGTAGATTTCATTGAGACTCCAGCGAAGTCCCTTGGGGTCAATCTGCCAACCCCAGTCACTGGATTTAAGATAGGGATTTTTGCAGCCTCCTACGAGGTTGCCGTTGGATACTCCCGCATCCGCGTGAGTTGTTGTGCAATTTGTCATATAGTAACTGCATGTATAGAAGTCCACCGTTCCTTCTCTCAGGATTTCACGGTCTCCCTCTGCCATTTTTATGTCTATGCCCTTCTCTTCAAAAAAGCGTCGTGCATAGTGAGGGTACTCTCCCCTCACCTGAATATCCGAGCAGAACCAACAAAACATATTCATCTGCTTCTGATTTGCAATAATATCATCCGGATCTGGGGTAAGAGGATAGGATGCGGCAAAAACATTCATATTGCCCAGTTTGAAGTGAGGATAGTTTTCATGGGCATATTTAACAGCCATGGCGCTTGCAACCAGCTGATGATGTATTGCCTGAAAACGAGACTGTGGGTCATCGGGAATTTCTGTAACCGGCCCTTCATAGCCTCTTATTGTGCCCGTGGAGAGCAGGGCTCCGAGAGGAGCTATACCTCCGTTTATTTCGTTGAAGGTTAGCCAATATTTGACCTTTGCGCTGTATCTTTTGAAAATTGACCGACAATAGTTCATAAACAAGCCTATGGTCTCGCGGCTTTCCCAACCATTGAAGCGTTCCACCAGCGCATAAGGCATTTCATAGTGGCTGATTGTGACTATTGGCTCTATGCCATATTTCAGGCAGCACTCAAACACTCTGTCATAAAAGGCAAGTCCCTTTTCATTGGGTTCGCTTTCTGTTCCCGTGGGAAAAATGCGGCTCCAACTTATACTTGTTCTAAATGCCTTAAAACCCATCTCCGCAAGCAAGGCGATATCCTCTTCATAGCGGTGGTAAAAGTCCACCGCTTCGTGACTTGGGTAAAGTCTGTCCGCCCGGTGAGCGACGGTTATCCATTTGGGGGAGGTATGGCTGCCGTTTGTGCACATATCCGGAACACTCGGACCTTTGCCATCCACATTCCATGCACCTTCGAACTGGTTCGCGGCGCAGGCCCCTCCCCACAAAAAGCCCTCAGGGAATGATAATTTACTCATTGCTGCCTCCTTGACTCCATTGGAGATAGCTGTGAAGCGCTCCTACCTGATTGGCTTCGTTGCCGTAGTGACAGAGCACTATCTCCACAGTTTGGCTCACAAGTTCTCTGGTTGCAGGAAAAGCCGTCTCAAGAAGCTCCGTAAAGCTCTCCTGAATGCCCTGCAAAACGATATCTTGCTTGCTGATACCACCGCCAATGGCCACTCTCTCTATGTCCAGAAGCATCTGGAAATTATAAATCTGAAATGCGATCATACGGGTGAACTTTTTAAAAACCGCAAGCGCTCTTTCATCTCCCGCATTGATAAGGCGGAAGGCATCCTTTCCGTCAAAGCTCTCGCTGTCGGAAATATCAAGCACAAGACGAAGCTCACTCAGAAGTCCCGTTGTAGCACAGGAGAAGCCCACCATACTCGTAAGCTGATCCCACTCGTCAAGACTCATATTGAGGAAGCTGAACTCTCCTGCGGAAAAATGCTTTCCCCGAAGCAACTTTCCGTTGAGAATAAGTCCGCCTCCCACACCCGTTCCAATAAGAAACACCGCTCCGTTCTCGCATCCGCGTAAACTTCCGCTCATATGCTCGGCTATAGCTGCGCATTTTCCATCGTTATCAATATGTACTGGGCAGCCACAGCGTCTACTAAGCAGCTCAGCTACAGGCTGCCCCTGATTATACGCCAGCGCTCCGCCGGTATGGCAAAAGCCCTTGTCGCTGTCTATCATACCGGGCATGGAAATTGCAATGCCCGATGCTTCTCCGCCATAGCTTTCATAAAGCTCTTGCAGCAAATCCAGAAGACTGTTCAGACTATCCTGAGGAGTTTGAACATTGCCTTTTGCATATATCACCAGATCTGTATCCATAACAGAATATTTAATCTCTGTGCCTCCTATGTCGGCCACAAAAAGCTTCATCATCGGGCTCCTTTCTTCAGTTGCTGCGGGATTCAGGCTCCAGCCATGTTACGGTATCGGGAGTCTGCCAAAGATACATACCGTTGCCCTCACTATCTTCAATAACAGCGTAGAGATTTCCCTCTACTTCATAGGGGGCTTTCAGCAGTTTTCCGCCGTTATCCTCAACAAGTTTAACAGTTTCTTCTATGCTGCTGACCTCAATAACATATAAGGGATGCGTACCTGTGGTCTCACTTGCTCTGTCTTTCAAAAATCCATATGTAAATGAAACAACCCTGGGTTCCCAGTTCGGATTGCCGGGTCCCGTTGCGCAGTACATTAAGGGTTTTTCAGGGTCGGAATGTTCAGTGTCAATAATGTCCCACCCGAAAACATCCTCATAGAATTTGCGCAGCTCGGCGGCATTCTCATATTCCATTACGAATCTGCGTACACGTCCATTTCTGCTGCGGGGAGGAAACTTTTTGGGTATATGATACTCGAGGTTCATTGGATCCCAATCCGGATCCGGAAGGGGTGGATCAACGTGGATTCGTCTTATTTCCTGCTCATTATAGGGTTCTCCCAGAAAATTATCGGGGCTTGCGCCGCAGGCCGGGCATTCGGTGGGCAAATCCTGGTCATCGGACTTGAAGGGAAATCCACATCCATAGCATGTATATAATTTCAGCATACCTTTCCTCCTTAATCCCTGTCGTAATCTGTTTCAGGTTCTTCCCATGTTCTGGAATCAGGGCATTTCCACAAAAACAGTCGGTTTCCGGCGGGGTCTTCCACCATAGCAACCTCTGCCCAAGGGTTCTTGGGGTCGCTGATGCTCAAAAGCTTGCCTCCCGCTGCCACCACGCGGTCAGCAGTTTTCTGGAGGCTCACATCCATTTCCACTTCCATCATAAGAAAAGGCTTGTTATCTTCATCCGTCTTTTTTATCATTATCATTGGCATATATCCCGGCACCGCGCCCTCCCAGCCAAACTGGGCAGGACCTGTTGCGCAGCACACATCCGGTGTTTCAGCGGGAGAATAACGCCCCATCACATTGGAGGGCAGTTTGAACATATCCCACCCAAACACATTGACATAGAAACGCTGCGCGCGCTCCAGTTCTTCATAAAGCATATAACCCGAGCGAACTCTGCCGTGGAGAGATTTCTTAGGGAATTTCTTCGGTGCACGATAAGGATACTGATTCATTGTCTTTTTTTCTGACATTATTTCACCTCATTTGCTTTCTATTTGCGCTGATTTCCTGCTTTCACCTGAATAAAGCAGCGCACCAAATAGTTGTCACGGTCTCTCTCAACAATATGGCTGAGGAGATCCTCCTCATAAGCATGGCCGCAAACTTCATAACCGTTTGCATCCGCGTAATTCTTTATTTGACGATAAACATCAGGTATGCGGTCTCCTCCCGCATAACAGGCCATAGTAAGATAAGTTCCCGCTGGACGGACAAAAATGTTGCCGCCCTCTTTTGTATCTGTTCGGAATCCACCGTAAGTTTTTGCAAAGCTTCCGTTGAGTACATTCTCCTTCAACACAACTTCAGAAACATTTATGCTGCTGTTGATAAAGCCTTCCTTGCAGTGACGTATAAGCGACCGGGTTTCCTTTAAATCGTAGGCTGCCTGCTCAGTCCGGTAAGGCATCCTGTAGACAGAATAATAGACATCTTCTTCCGTTGTGATTTCCTCTATTTTTCCTATTGTCAGTTTTTTTGCCTCTTCAATATCCGCAAGAGTGCGCTCCACGGTTTTTTCCACCTGGGCGAGATACTGCTGCTGGGCTTTGAGCTCGTTCAGCTGGCTGCGCAATATTTCGCGGCATTCGCTTATGCCGGCATTTTCCATATAGTATTTAATTTTCTCAAGAGGAACAGACATGGCGCGAAGCAGGCTTATTACCTCGAAATCATATATCTGTCCCGGCTGATAATAAAAATATCCGTTTTCGCCTATATGGCAGGGAGGCAGAAGACCGATTTTCGCATAGTGGACCAGCGTTGCTTTTTTTACTCCGCAAATCTTTGCAAATTCTCCCATTTTAAAATACTGTCCGCTTATGTTTCCTCCTCCTTCCCTCATTTTGTCAGGCGACTGTCACAGCCATGACGAAGCATTTCGCAATCATCGGAATAAACCAGAAGTATTGCCTGCCCCGTTGGCTGTGTTTCGTCCCAGTTCAGGATATGACACACTGCCTCTCCAACTTCCTCAGCCTCAAGAAGCGATGGAATGCCTGTGCACTGTCCAACAGTTTCCGCGCTGAGTTCCAGTCCGTAATCCTCGAAAAACCGCTCCAGCATTGGAGTTCTGGTAGCTGCCGGGCACACGGCATTAACCCGTATGCCATATGGTTTCAGTTCACAGTCCAAGGATTCATTCAGGGCAAGCTGGGCGTATTTGGACGCATCATAGCTGTGCTCATTGCTGCTCGGCGGATATAAATAACGCTTAACATGATTTGTAACAATGTTTATAATATGCCCGCTTTTCTGCCGCGCCATATATGGCGCGGCTTTTTTAGCGCAGAGGAAGGTGCTGCGGGCATTAGTGTTGATATTTCTCTCCCAATCTGCCAGCGCGCTTTCATATGTATCCTCCACAAAGGACATAGTTGAAAACACTGCGGCATTATTCACGAGAATATCTATTCCCCCTGTTTCCTTCGCAATTTTGTCAAAAACCTCGGACACCTGCACCGGATCGGACACATCACAGCTATAGGCTCTGTGTCCGGGGGATATTTCTCTCAATTTCTCGGCTACAGCACTGTTTTCCGTATCATTTATATCCAGACACATAACCTGTAGTCCACGCCTTGCCAAAGCAAACGCAATGGCCGCTCCTATCCCTTCAGCAGCTCCGGTGACTATTGCTGTTTGTCCCTTTTTGATCATTATCCGCTTCCTCCTGCTTTCCGGCTGAGCCGGTTCACCTTGCTTCCCATCAGTGTCCAAAATCGCTTCAAGACAAATTCCGGCCGGGATTTGCCCGGCCGGAACTTATTGCCCTATCAGGCGCTTGTTTTTATCTTTTGCGTGGACGCTTTTCTGCGTACAGAAGTACCGTTCGTACAGGCATCAAGGGACATAAAGAAGAGCACGAAAATTGAAATTACAATGGAGTTATACTCACTGGGGAATCCAAGAGCCATCAGACAGAGCTTTACCAGCTGCATAACCAAACTTCCGCAATAAATTCCCGCAATCAGATTGCCCTTGCGCGTTATGGACATTCCCACGAATACGCACATCATGGCATCAAAGCATGTACCCATTGAACCCATTGAACCGACAATCTTTTGCACGCCGGATGAGCCCAAACTGACAGACGCATATACGCCGGCAAAAAGTCCGGCCAGGGCAATGGCAATAACCTTCACCTTATATACATCAAGTCCGTTTGCTGCGGCAACAACAGCGTTATTTCCCACTGCGCGCACATTATATCCGATTTTGGACTTATAAAACAGCAGGTGGGCTGCAACAGCTGCGACAATGGCGATTATCATAAGACTGATGCTGTTGAAAAGCTTCCAGTCGCTGGGCAGATAAACGCCGGAGCCGTTGAAAACATAGGCGCTGATGCTCTCATATATGAGCAGAATTCCGATACTGGTGATAATAGTGGGAATTTTCAGCAGATAGTAGACAAGACCCACCACCGCTCCGGCAATCAGTGCCACCAGAATACATAAAACCATCATGCCTGGCATACCGAGCCCAAGAATTATTGCCAGATTACCGCCTACAATGGCGCTGAGCAACACGACAGAGCCGACCGAGAAATCCCAGTTGCCAACCTTCATGTTGAACAAGACACCCCATCCCAAAATGGCGGGAGCCACAGCTTGCTTGAGCAGGGAAGGAACATTCTTCATGCTGACCGTGCCCTGAAAAGCAATGCACAGGACAAGAAAACCCACTATGGGAACAAGCAGCATCAGTCCATATTTACTTGCAATGGATTTTACTGTTTTCATATTGCCAACCTACTCGAAAAATTTGTGTTAACTGTTTTAAAAAGCTTACTGAGCAGCGGATACAACAGACTCGAGGGTATACTCATCCATCAGGTCATAGATGGTCTGGAGGGAAGCATCCTTGTTGTAGCGCTTAGCCATGCTGCGGATAGTCTCTGCATCATAGATCATATGCTCGGGATTGCTGATATACTTTGCATAGTTTGCGCAGTCCTCAGTGTTGGTGATGTAGATGAACTTCTGCTGCAGGACGGTGAAGGTATCAGACAGAGGAGTTCCATCAACTGCGTTGAACAGAAGAACGAAATCGAAGAGGCTCTGGATCTCGATACCGCCGGCAATGGCAGTAATCCATCCATCAGCGAAGCCCTGTTCCATACCCTCGAAGGTATCGAAGGTGCAGATTTTAATCTTGCCGGGCTCAGTGAGACCCTTGAGGGTGTTGATAACAGTTTCACCGCCGCCACCGGTTGCGCTGCTCATAAGGAGACCGTCCATCTCAGGATAAGAGGTGGTGAAGTTTTCCATATAGGTCACATATGCCTGAGTGCTGCCGTCGGAGGGAGAGGTGTAGTCAGCAAGGACTTTGCCGCCAACGGAGGCAACAGCCTCTTCATAAGCGGTGTTTCTGACAGCCAGAGAGGAGCCGGGAGCGATTTTGCCAAGACCGTAGTTCAGGCGGCCTTCAGCAGCCATCATTTCGGTCATAGCCTGGCAGGCATCTTCGTTGGCCTCAAAGCTGGTACCAACGTAGAAGGGGTTGGCCTGACATGCAGCCTTGATATCGGGATCGCTGATATCGCGGTTCATCATCTGGAACCAGATCTCATTCTGCAGGCAGTAGTCGCTGATGAGGCTTACGGTGTTGTCACTCAGAGGCAGGAAGAGAAGTCCCTCGCAGCCAGCGGCAACAAGGTTTTCCGCGGAAGCCAGCTGAGATTCTGCATCATAGTCATTGAGTGCCCACTGGATCTCAACATCCAGAGCCTCGGCTGCGGAGTTGATGTAAGCATACTCGGCAGCGCCGAATGCGTCATCCTTACCGTAAAGGATAACACCTATCTTGTGTTTTACATTTTCGTCTCCGCCCTTGGCGCCGCAACCGGTCATACCGATCATAGCTACCATAAGCAGTGCAAGGACAAGTGCTGTTACCTTAAAGGCACGCTTAAGAGTTCTTCTTTTCATTATGGAGTCTCCTTTTCATTTTATTTTCTAACGGCTTTGCCATTTAGATTCTGTGGATTTTTTCAGGTCATCACTCTGCCGGAACCGCGCTCAATGGAAATATACACAACTCCAAGGAATACGATGCCCTTAACAATGTATATAAGGGAGGGATCCATACCCCAGAGCTGGAGACCGTTATTGAGGATAAACAATGTCATACCGCCAAGGATGGCGCTGCGCACCTTAGTTCCGGAACCGCCTGTCAGAGGCAGACCACCAAGAGTGAGAGCCAAAAGGACGTTTGTTTCCAGACTGCTTCCGGTAGAAACACCCACACCGCCACCGCGGATAATGGTCATAAAGGCGGCGATGCCCACCGTGCATCCACTGATAAGGAAAGCGATGGTCTTATACTTATTCACCTTTACGCCGCTGAGAGCCGCGCATGCGGGATTGGAGCCGATAAGCTTATTATATTTACCAATTTTTGTGTACTCAAAAAGTATGTAGGCTACCACAAACACGAACACAACAACGCCCAGATAGAACCAGACATTCTGCAGCACCTTGAACTCTTTGGGCAAGGACATTGGGAAGGTTTGATAAGTTCCCTGCGCAACACCGCGTCCCAGGAACATAATACACAGACCGGCCATAAAGGCAGGTATTCTGGCTTTTATATGCAATACTGCAGTTGCCAGGCCGCAGAGCATTCCGGTGATAATGCATATAGGCAGCATAAGGGCATAGGATGTGAAGCCGCCAATTACAATTCCCGCAACGGCACAGAGCGCGCACGCTCCTCCCAGAGAAAAGTCCAGATTGTTATGCGCCATAACAAAGCTGCATCCGATAGCCGCCACCATTGTTATTGCCGCCTGAGAAACAATATTTGTCAGATTTCTTATAGTTAGAAATCTGCCCTTTGTTGTCAGGCCGAACAGTATGACAAGGACAATCAGGCCAAGGAACGGCACCGTCTGCTTCAAAATGCCCTTCCAATTGTGACCAATAGCCGTAAGTTTTTTACACATCTTACATTCCTCCGTCACAGTCTCTTCAACAGGTGAATCATATTATTTTCTCGATCAGCATACGCTCGGTAAGATTGTCGCTTCTGCTGAACTGGCCGTTTATTACGCCGTCTTTCATTATAAGAATACGGTCCGACATACCCAGCAGCTCAGGAAGCTCTTCGGACACCATAATGATGGACTTTCCTTCCGAAATGAGCTTTTCCATAAGCTTATAGATGGTTGCCTTGACGCCTATATCTATTCCTCGTGTTGGGCAGTCCATAATAATTATGCGTGAATCATTGGCCATCCACTTGGCCACAACTACCTTCTGCTTATTTCCGCCTGAAAGCTCCTTGGCAAACTGCTCAACATTCTGCATCTTTACCGCCAGCTCATCCGCCGCATCCACAGCCAGTTTCTTCTCGCTGCGGGGAGAGATGAAAATGCCCTTTTTCAGATTGTCAAGGGATGTAACCGTGATATTGTCCTTGATGCTGGTCATCAAAAATACAGACTCCTGGTCACGATCCTTAGGAAGATAAGCAATATGGTTTTTGATGGCAATGGAGGGACTTGTCACCTTCACACCCGTTTCGCTGAGCACCACCTCGCCACTATCCGGTTTGATGGCACCGAAAACAACCTTGCATAGCTCGTGCATACCGCACTCGGTGAGACCGCCAAGACCGAGGATCTCGCCCTTATTGAGCCGGAAGCTAATATTATGCAGAACGTCTGCATAGTTGATGTCCCTGACTTCGAGAACGCTTTCATCAGTGGAGTAGCTTTTTTCGTCCCGGTAATAGCTGCCGCTCAGCTCGCGTCCAATCATACGCTGGCGCATCATATCAGGAGTTACATCTTCTCCAAACAGGGTGTCAATATACTGTCCATCACGGAGAATAAATGCGCAATCGCAAACTCTCTGCACCTCTTCCAAATCATGAGAAATGAAGATAACGGACTTGTTCTGCTCCTTGAGGCTATTTATAAGTGCATAAATCTTTTCGCGCCCGGTATGAGACAAAGCGGTGGTTGTCTCGTCAACAATCAGAAGTTCCGGATCATTAGAGAGCGCGCGGCATACCTCAACCAGTTTTCTCTCTTCGAAGGAGAGTTCGTCAATCAGCTGTTTTGCGGATATATGGGGTGCGCCCACGCTGTCAAGAAGCTCTTGCGCTGCCTCATTGAGTTTTCGGCTGCTTATGGAGACGCCTACAGTGAAGCGGCTTTCCTTGCCCAGGAAAATATTCTCCGCAACGGTCAGTCCGTTAATGGTTCCCGTTTCCTGAATGAGGATGCAAATACCCTGATTGCCGGCATCAATTATTGATTTGGGGCTATAGGGCTCGCCTTTATAAAACATTGTTCCTTCATCACTTTTCAAGGAACCCGTGACCATACTCATAAGAGTGGATTTTCCGGAGCCGTTTTCTCCGATGAGAGCCATTATCTGCCCGCGCTGCAGTTCCAGCGAAACATGCTGCACCGCCTTTGTTGGACCAAAGCTTTTGCTCATATTTTCAAGTTTCAATATAATGTCTTTCATAGCACCCATCCTATCTTAGAAAAGCATCAATTTGTCACCTGTAAGCCTTCAGAACCCGGTACATTTATATACGTAATATATAGTATAATACCTCTTGATTTTATGATAAACCGAGTGGTTGCTTCGCAGTCAACTCATTTTACATACAACAATTTGTAAATCCGTTTGTGCATTTTAGCGAAAGCGGAAGATTGCTGATAGAATTCCTTCACAACAAATAGCCCGGCAGAGTATGACTACTCTGTCGGGCTATATTTCAGTTCATTATATCTCTGCGGCACTAACCGCCGATTTGCACCTGCACGCCGAAGGACTCCGCAACAGCTTTCAGATGTTCCATATGTTCGTCCGAGGGCACTTCTATGTTTAATTTTGTATCGTTACCGAGATTCTCGTTCTTTGACTCGCCGAGGCGGTGATAAGGCAGTAAGCGAATCTTAACCTCTCCTATAAGCTCCTCCGCCACAAACTTTGCGGTCGCGGCAATATTCTCCTCAGAGTCATTACAGCCCGGGATGGTCGGAAGGCTTATCATTATGGGAATTCCAAGATCATTATGTATATGTTTTATATTATCAAGTATCTGTTCATTGGGCACTCCCGTCAGTCTCCTATGTTCTGCGGAGTCCATATGTTTTATATCCAACAAGCCCAGATCTACATAACGAAAGACCTTATCAACAACCTCTCTTGAAGCAAAGGAACAGGACTCTATCGCAGTATGCAGTCCTTCCTCTTTTGCTGCGCGAAGCAAGGTCTCGGTAAATTCCGGATGCATAAGAGGCTCGCCCCCACTGATGGTAACCCCTCCGCCGGAGGCATCCATAAACATTTTGTCTCGCAAAACGGTTTTTATTACTTCCTCCACCGTCATTTCCTTGCCTACGAGTTCTCTCGCCTGGGCCGGACACGCATCGACACACATACCGCAATCCACACAAACCGTTCTGTCTGTGTATGCCAACATTTTTCCGTCCTTTTCAAGCATAGAAATTGCATTATGAGGGCAGAAAGACACACACTCACCGCAGCCCGTGCATTTCCCCGCATAAGTCATAAGCTGAGGCTTTGTCAAATTGGATTCCGGATTGGCGCACCACTGGCACCGAAGGGGGCAGCCCTTCACAAAAACAGTAACTCGTATACCCGGCCCATCGTGTATGGAGTACGACTGAATGTTAAATACACTTGCAGAAACGGATGAGCACACAGACTTCATTTTTACTCCCTCACAATCTTCCGGATATTCCTTGTTCTTATCTATATAAAACTATATCAGATTGGTTTGCCAGTGCAACGAGGCATATCAGAAAGGCTGAAAATATGTACTCGATGCAGTTTTACTGCCCGCATTTTCAGCGTAAATGCATACAGCTACAGATCCAAAAAGTAAGTAGGCCAGAGAGACAAAAGATTTGTATGCTCCGGAAGAGACACAGGAAGAGGTCTATGCAGATAATGCTTATAGTACTGGAGCACCATACACGAGAACAGCAGACTGAAATAAATACCCGGGTCATCAAAATCGATGTTGGTAATCTCTTTTATCAGCACCATTTTCTTCTGCACGGTATTTCGATGCATAAAAAGCAGCTCGCTGGCCTTTGAAATATTGCCTCCGGCCAGAAGATACTTATGCAGGACATTAACAAGATTATCTCTGTGCATATTGTCGTGTACAGCCAGATGGGCAATTGAGGGATCGCCCAAATATATGAGGGCATCATCTGTGCCCCCCATCTTTAAAAGCGCGTTTCTGCACATATCAATGGCGATAAAACCATAATAATCAGCGTAGAAATATACTCTCTTACTGGATGCAGGGGCGTCACTCTCTGTCATAACTGTAACAATATGCATAGTTGAAAGGGCAAGGTTATAGTTGACATGCAGCATATTCCAGCTGGAAGTTGCATTACAGACAATCATAAAGGCTCCCAACTCTTCCATAAGTGCCTCAAGTGCCTTTATATCAAAATCCTGTTTGAAAAACATTCTCTCTTTGCAGAACAACACAACAATGTGGCCATTATACACGGCAACATTGTGGAGAGGGAATACTTCTCTCACACGCTGAAACGCACGCTGAAGGGAAAAGTCTATCCTGTTGCTGTCGGCGTAAACAAGAATAGTTGCATAAAAACGTTTTATTGGTTTTTCCAGACAATTCAATTTTGTGCGCAGCTCTTCCGGAGCCGGAGCTCTATTTGCGGAAACATAGTCCAGCAGTCCCGGCAGTGCCGAAGGCTGGATGGCGTTTTCCTCCCTTTGGAATTGTGCCGAAATAAGCTCGCAGCATATCTCAAGGTAAGTAGTTGAAAGTGATATAACAGCTTTTGCAGACAAAATCGCAACTAAAAGGAAGCGTATATGCGCTCCTGTTGAAACCGCTCTTATCAGACAGAATTCTCCCTGTTTTGTAGTATATACTTTGGTTGCATCAAGAAACTCCCTGATGTCCGTTTCTCCGCAGACTGCCTTTAGCGGGAACAGGCCGCTCGCCTGTATACCCTCCACCAGCGCGCTCGTATTTGCACTGCGTATTTCTTCCTGAACGACCTCCATCTGATGGTTGAGAAGAAAAACTGCCCCTCCAAGTTTTTGAGAACATCTCTTCACGAGATGAATTGGGGAAGTGCTTCGGAGTGCATCCTCCACACAACGCAGCTTATATGTTGCAATATCCTGCAGGCGGGTATTGAGGCAATTGAAAAGCTGCTCCAGCGACATCTGCACATATATAATATTGGATCCTCTTGAGTTGGATACATCAGCAGTACTTCCTGAGCTTGCTATAAAAATAGTTACAGGCACAGAATGGCGAAGCCTTTTTAGAAGGCTTTCCGCAACGTATACCGAAGCAACATATACATTTCCTGCAGCAGGAACAGTATCAGAGGAAGCAAGAATAAGAGGCTTTTTTATATTTATCTGCTCAAAACTAATGACCTGCTTGGTGGTCTTTGATATTACCGCATCCACGAGAGCGAAGACCGTCATAAATATTTCCCCCTCCAAAAAGTGCATTTTTCTACAGTTTACACCTCTAAAACCGCCGAGTCAATAGACATTGGCAGGCATTAATGTGCAATTTTGCTGCATTGTGCAGCCTCAAAAATGCCAGATAAACATAAAACGTCACTTTAAGCACGGTTCTATTGTGCAAGGAATTCTTCGTCTTTATAATATCTTTATAAACTACTTAAACCTTAAATTTAAGCCAAAGGAGGAGTAATATGACAGAAAGAGTAAAACGACTTCGAAAAAAAATTGTTGCTTTCGGCAATGAAATTCGTGCTGAAAAAATGCGAATCACTCTGGAGAGTGAGAAAAAAACTCAAAACTGGCCCTCCATACTCCGCCGTGCTCAAAGTTTTTACGATGTTGCATGCCAGATAGAGGTGCACGTAAACGACGACGAGTTGATAGTTGGAACTCCCGCGAGCAAGCCTTGGGCTCTTGAAATAGAATCCTGTCTTGGAAAATGGGATCAGGATGAGATCATAGCGCTCCGCGAAGATGGCTACAAAGTGACCGAAGAAACGGAAAATCTTATCCTTGAACTAAACAAGAACTTTGAACCCTTCGGTATGTACCAGTATGCCAATCTCGCTGTCCGCGCAGACAAGGAACTGGAAAACTTTGTCCGCACCGGAATTTGCCTTGCTCCCTGGAAAGAAGACACAGGCAACAATGATAACCGAGTGGGCGGCGGATCCGCCTGTTCCGGACTTGGTCTGGGTCCCGGTTGGATGCTTTACATCGCGGATTACGAGATGGCTCTGAATAAGGGCTTTGAAAAACTCATTGAAGAGTGCGACGAACAGCTGGATAAACACCAGTTTGACGGTCCCAAGGCCATAGACCGCTCCTGCACTCTGCAGGCAATGAGATTATGTCTGCAAGGCGTTATCCGCTATGCCAATCGCTGTGCTGATCTTGCAGAGAACAAGGCAGCTGTATGCAGCGATGCCGCAAGAAAAAAAGAGCTTGAAGAAATTGCAGAAATTTGCCGCCGTGTGCCTGCCAAACCTCCCCGCAGTTTCCGTGAAGCACTTCAGTTTGTCTGGTTCATCTTTATGTTCATAGCCCCATCCCCCACTGCAACAATAGGCCGTATGGACCAGTATCTCTATCCCTATTACAAAAACGACATTGATGCCGGAATCATAAGCAACGATGAGGTTATAGAACTTCTTGACTGCTTCCGCATACGCTGTATGGAAATCCACGCGGTATCCGGCAAAGAGGTTCGAAAGCGTGCCTCCGGCGGAGCAAGATGGCTCAACGTTACCATAGGCGGAGTTAAGCCCGACGGAAGCGATGCAACCAACGAGCTCAGCTATCTTATACTTGACGCGGTAATGGATTGTCCTTGCATACAGCACACTGTGTCCGTTCGTGTTGCAGAAAGCACCCCGAAAAGCCTTATAGCCAAGGGTGTTCAGTGCCAGGCAATGGGTCTTAGCATGCCCGCCTTCACCAGCGACAAGAGTTATATAAGCTTCTTTATGCAAAAGAGCAGAGGTGACGACGGTCTTCCTCTGGAAACTGCCCGCAATTACTGCATGACGGGATGCATAGACGGAAACATCCCCGGCAAAACCCGTACCTTCGGCGTTTCTATGTTTATAGCCCCCCTCACACTGGATATTTTCCTTAATCAGGGCATATGTAAAAATACCGGCGTGCAGGCCGGTCACGCAGTGGGTGATCTGGACCGCTTTGAAACTTTTGAGGAGTTCAAGGAAGCATATTATAAAGAATTCCGCTACTTCATACATCTTGCATGCCAGAAAAACAATATTGAAAATCTCAGCTTCGCACAGCTTATGCCCACTCCTTTCCGCTCCGCCCTCATGAGCGACGGAATAGAGGTTGGACTTGATGTTGGTAATCGCTGCTTCCCCTTCGAAAACGGCTCAGACATCAATGCTGTTGGAACCGTTAATCTGGCACAAAGTCTCTACGCTATTAAAAAATTGGTTTATGACGAGAAGCTTGTAACTCTCAGCCAACTCAAAAAAATCCTTGACGCCAACTGGGAGGGTCACGAAGATCTTCTGCGCAAATGCAGAGAGCTTCCCCATTATGGCAATGATATTGACGAGGTTGACGAGCATATTGTCGACATATACAAAGTCTGGAACGAGTTTGCAACCGAGTATCCCTCATCCTTCGGAGGCTACTCCCGCACCAACGCCATTTCCGTCACCAGCCACGGTCCGGGCGGCAAGCTGACCGGAGCCACTCCGGATGGTCGAGTGGCAGGAGAAACTCTTGCCGACGCCAATGCCTCTCCCATTCGCGGAACTGACCACAACGGACCTCTCGCCGTTATGAAGAGCGCTATGAAGATAGACCAGAGCAAATATCAGGCTTTCCTCTTCAATATGAAATTCCATCCCACTGCTCTTAAAACGGCCGAAGATCAGATGAAGCTCGTTGAAGCTATTCGCGTATATCTTCTCAATGGCGGAAGTATGATACAGTTTAATGTTGTTGACGACAAGCTGATGATAGAAGCCCGCGAGCATCCCGAAGACCACCAGGACCTTATGGTACGAGTTGCAGGCTACAGCGCATACTTTGTAAACCTGACTCCGGACATACAGTCCGAGCTTATTGAACGCACCTCTCAGCGTTTTTAAGCTTTGTATGCCCAGCTGTGTACCAAGGTGATAGATGTCATTGCTATATGCTGATTCCAATATGAAAGGAAGGGATCTGTGAAATGGGCAAAATTAAAAAAGATCAGGTTCTCGGTATCATCATCCTGATCGTTGCGGCCTTTTTTGGCTACCACACTCTGAAGCTGGCTCCGACCAATCTTGTCGGAGATCCCGGGCCCAGAATGTTCCCCCTTGCAGGCTGCATATTGATGGCAGTTTTCGCCGTTGTCGTGATTGTTCATCCCGAAAAGAACAACGGCAAAGTATATCTTACCAAAAAACAGTGGATGCATGCCATCTCTCTTTTCGGAGTCTATGTGCTTTACCTTCTGCTGCTTTGGCTTTTAGGCTTTACAATTGCCAACTACATTGCACTTGCGGTTTTTTCCTTTATGTTTTCCTATGTTACAAACCCGGATTCAACCCTTGCAAAACGAATTTTGAAGAGCGTTATCTACGCGGCCATCGTAGGAACAGCCCTTTACCTGCTATATGTTATAGCCCTCGATGCCCAACTGCCAAGAGCAATGCTCTGGGACTAAGGAGGTGCCGCTATGAATGAAGTATTGCAATATTGTTGGGGCGCTGTCCTGGATTTGTGCACCCCCGCCGGAATACTGTTTCTTTTCGGTGGCTCTCTCATCGGTCTTGTGCTGGGCTCTCTGCCGGGACTAAGCGGCGGTACGCTTACAGTTCTGCTGCTTCCCATTATGTATAAAATAGAGCCAGTTATGGCCATGGCACTGCTGATTTCCATCTACACAAGCTCGACCTCCGGCGGTTGCATAGGTTCCATACTTCTGGGCATTCCCGGAACCAACTCCTCTATTGCCACGGTATGGGATGGATACGAGTTTACGAAACAGGGTGATCCTGTTCGTCCATTGAGTGTCGCTGTAATATGTAATTTTATCGGCACCCTCCCCTCTATGCTGATCGCCATGATCTGCTGCAAGGCTCTTGCGGAAATTGCCGTTAAAATGGGTCCCTGGGAATACGCCGGAATGTGCTTCTGTGCGGTGGCACTTGTTGTAGGCCTTACAAAGGGTAATATGGCAAAAGGACTTATCGGCGTTGGTCTCGCCATAGTTTTGAGTTCTATGGGCCCCGACCCGCTGACGGGTATGCGCCGTCTTACCTTTGATGTAAAGAGTCTTTACGGCGGAATAAATGTTATCCAGCTCATGCTCGGTATGTTTGCCGCAAAAGTAATTATGCTGGAATATTCACGCCGCGACAAAGTAGACGCGGCAAAAAGAATTAAGGTGGACAGATTCCGCTGGCCGGGAAAAGACCTGAAGAGCAATCTTGGAAATATGTTCCGCTCCTTCTTTACCGGTGCTTTCATCGGCTTCCTCCCCGGTCTCGGCGGTCCCACCTCCACAGTCGTGGCATATTCCACAGAACGCTCTCTTTCAAAGGAAAAGGAAAAATGGGGCAAAGGCCACATTGGTGGTGTTATTGCTCCCGAAATCGCAAACAATGCCGGTATTGGCGGAGCTCTTATTCCTATGATCGCTCTCGGTGTTCCCGGAGATGCAGCAATGGTTCACTTTATGGCTGCACTCCAGAGCCAGGGTATTAATCCCGGACCTCTGCTTATGTCAAGCCATCCTGATATTGCATATATGCTTTTTGTGGGTGGCATAATCTGCGGCGTATTTGTTCTGATATGCGAGATTGTAGGTATGCCGCTGTTCCCGAAGCTTCTTAAAATACCCTATCATTATCTTTACCCCGCCATCATAGTTGTGAGCTTCATCGGTGCCTATATGGTAAAGGGAAATATGTTTGGCATGATCGTATGCCTCGGCGCCTGCGTCCTCGGCATTTTTATGGAGTATTTTGAAATTCCCGAAATGCCCTTTATCATGACAGTTATACTCAGCTCCCTTCTGGAAAAAAATATTCGTCAGGGTATGAATTTCTCCTTTGTAGGTTTCGCGGAATTTTTCACCCGTCCTGTTTCCTGCATTTTCATCGTTGTCGGCCTTGCAATGCTGCTCTGGCATGCATTCGGCGGCCTTGTGATCAAAGCTCTTCGTAAGAAAAGCAAGTAAAAGCCCACTTTTCAGTAAAACTTCAGCCTCCAATCGGGGCTTGGTTTAATAAAAATGGAAGGAGATCCAAAATGAAAAAAATCATTGTCCTTTTGCTGGCGCTCTGCCTCTGTGTCGGCCTTTTCGGCTGCGGCAATGAGCCCGCTGCACCTGCTGCGCCTGCCGCTCCTGCTGCACCCGCAGACCCCGCTGCGCCCGCCGCTCCCGCTGAGCCCGCCGCTCCCGCTGAGCCTGCCGCTCCCTGGCCCAAAGATGATGTAACCGTTTACATCACTAACGATGTCGGTGCTCCTACCGACCTGGCAGCCCGCGTTCTCATTGACTATCTGGCTGATATGACCGGATATTCCTTCACCATTGAGAATGACTCCACCGGCGGCGGTGCAAGACTTGGTTCTGAGCTTTATGAAGCTGAGCCCGACGGCACCACCCTTATGATTACCTCTCCTACCTGCATTACCTCCTACTATGAGGGATATTGGGACAACAATCTCTCCGATCCCAACAGCTATACCCTCATCGCTCCCAGCATCGGTCCCTCCATCGACAGCGGAAGCATTATGATGACCCAGACCGACAAGCCCTTCAACAATATGGAAGAGCTGGTCAAATACTGCGAGGAAAATCCCAACACCCTCACCGTTGGCTATCCTCCCGGAACCATTTATGAGCCCCGTCTGAGAGTTGTATTCCGCCACTTTGGAATTGAAGACAAGGTACGCTGGGTATCCGCTACCAATGACGATATGATCACCGGTCTTCTTGGCGGCACCATCAACATCGGTATGTATTCCGAGGACCAGGGTGTTGGCTATCTTGCCGACGGCAAGCTGAAGGCTCTGCTGCTTACTCGTTCCTCCCGCAACTACACCGCACATCAGCAGTATTTCGACAGCATTCCCATTCTCCCCGATGTTGCCGATGACTTCCAGGATATGCTGGTTCTGATGCCCATGGTGCTCTGCGGTCCTGCAAACATGCCCGAAGAGATTGTTAACTACATCAACGATCTCTGCTCTGTAATTCTTGAGAACGAAGAATATGCCGAGAGAATTGCCGGACTTGGCGGAATTTCCACCTATGAGCCCAAAACTCCTGAAGAGCTCCGTCAGATCATCGCCGATCTGGACACCGCTCTCGAGGTTGTTCACAACGCAAAGGGCTAAGCCCAAATCAATATAAAAGGCAGATGCTTTTGCATCTGCCTTTTTTTAGTTTTATGCTGTGAGTTCCTTTCGTATACGCTTCATAAGCCTTAAAAATATAATGAGAGCTATAACAAAGGCGACCAGCTCCGACACCGAGTAAGCGGCCGCTAAACCAACCACGCCCCATAAACGGCTCATAATCAGAATATTGGGGATATATATTACAATCTGCCGCACGAAGTTCATAAGAAGACTGCTTTTCCATGACCCATATGCCTGATATGCCGATATGAAGAAATTCATGAATATGGTGCCGCCAATGCCAAGATATCCGATTTTAACGAATTCAGCCGCTGCATATGCCGTATCAGCATCCGAGGTCAAAAGCGATGTGAAGAACACTGTAAAGCTCTCCACCGCAATGAAGAACACCGCCGCAAGTATTGCATCTGCTCCAACAACAATTCTTGTCGCCTGGCGAATACGGCGATAATTTTGTGCCGTGTAATTATATCCAAGCAACGGAGCAATTCCCTGCCCGATACCAATCGCAACAAAAATTGCCATAGTCATATATTTTTGAAGTATACCGAAGGACGCAACCGCAATGTCTCCATATGCTGAAGCCGTTTTTGTCATAACGATGTTGGACGTACTGCCGAAAAGGATTGTAATCGCAGCCGCAGCTCCGTTGGCGATAACCTCACCGCCTACGTGCAGAGAGTAATTTCTCACATCGCATGAGAGAAAGCTCTCCGATCTTGTCTTAAAAAGAATTACAATGAAATAGGCAAGAGAGACGCAATTTGAAATCAGGGTTGCGATCGCCGCTCCTTTAAATCCCAGATTAAAGGCAAACATAAAGACGGGGTCAAGTACTATATTCAGAATTCCTCCGAGCATTATTCCAAAGCCCGCCTGACGGGAAGCGCCTTCAGCACGCACAAGATGAGACAATGTCAGCTGCAGGGTTGTAGGCACAGCTCCCAATATCAGGACAACATACAAATAGTCGTAAGCGTATCCCACCGTATTTGCGCTTGCTCCAATAAAATATAGCACCTCATTAAGCGCGGGATATAAACAAAGGGAAAACACCAGCGCCACTCCAACGCAGGAATATACTGAAAATGCCGATGTTCTCCGGGCTTTGGTATAGTCTGCTTCACCCAATGCCCGGGAAATCACACTGTTTCCGCCTATACCGAACAGGTTGCCCAGCAGAGTTGTCATCATATAGAGAGGGAAAACCAATGAAAGCGCTGCAATCTGATTTTCATCTCCCAGCCGCCCAACAAAGAATGCATCGGCAAAGCTATAGATCATCGTGACAAGCTGACTCAATATCGTCGGTACGACAAGGCGCAGCACCGCCTTATGTATGGGAGCGCTTTCAAACAGTATCAATTTTTCAGCTTTTGACAATGTTCTCATATTTTTTCCTCCATACCATCCCGAATATATTATAAACCACCTTGCTTGCTAATGTAAGCCTAACATTGCTTGAGTATAAATCTATGTGCAGCCTGCCCATTTATCCAAACAGGCGAGGGCAGTTTGCAACCAAAACATTTCCCCCTCTCTTCCCCGCAAAAAAGGTAAAATACTAACAATTATATTTAATTTTTACGATGACAAACTCCCTGTAGTATGTTAATATAAAAACATAGATACTAATAAGCCTCGTGGGAAGTTCAACGGGGTTTTTATTCAATCAGGAGGTACATTATGCTTAGCAAGAGAGAGAATTTTCTTGAAACCATCCGCGGCGGCAAGCCCGACCGCTTTGTGAAGCAGTATGAGTATATGGCTATGCTGCCCGGTGATCCCGTCTGCTCCTTTGTCCGCGGCAACCGCTATCCCGGCATGGAGCCCAGCTTCGACAAGTGGGGCACCCGTATTCTCTGGCCCGCACACGAAGTTGCCGCCACTCCCGACCCCCTTCACAAGGTCCTTGACGACATTGAGGAATGGGAAGACATCATAAAGGTTCCTGATCTTATCGCCAACTGCTCTGCCGAAGAGCTCTGGGCTCCCTATATTGAGCGCTGCAACGCAGTTGACCGCAGTGAGCAGCTTGTCACCTGCTTTGCACCCACCGGCGTATTTGAGCGCCTTCACTTCCTCATGGGCTTTGAGGACACTCTCTGCAACTTTATGCTGGAGCCCGAGCTTATGGCCGACCTGAGCATGGCTATCGGCGAATACCGCTACAACGGCTTCAAGCTTATGGTTGAAAATGCTCATCCCGACGCCATCCTCTCCCATGACGACTGGGGCAGCAAAACCAACCTCTTCGTTCAGCCAGAGCTCTGGCGTGAGATCATCAAGCCCGCATACGAGAAGAGCTACAAGTATCTCAAGGAGAAGGGTGTTATAATCATCCACCACTCCGACAGCTTCTGCGAGCCCATAGTTGAGGATATGATCGACCTTGGCATCGATGTATGGCAGGGTGTTCTTCCCCAGAACGACATCGTCAAGCTCCAGAAACAGATCGGCGGTCGAATGGCCCTTCAGGGCGGCATTGATGCTGCTATCGTTGACAGACCCGACTCCACCGAAGAAGAAATTCGCGCCGAGGTTCAGCGTGTCTGCCGCGAATACTGCGCTCCCGGCAATTTCTTCATCCCCTCCGTTACTTACGGCGGCCCCGGCTTTATCCATCCCGGTGTTGACGATATCGTAAATGAGGAAATCGACAAGTTCTCCGCTGAGGTTTTCGGAAAATAAGTACATAATTTTTTATCCGCCGCAGAGAAAACTTTGCGGCGGATTTTTTGCACACAAAAAACGACCTGCACAATGTGCAGGTCGTTTTTAATTATTACCAAAAGACGTAGAGCAAAATTGCAACCAAGGCGCCCAGTCCAACTATATAGGCAAGACCTATAAGCAGCGAGGCGGAAAGTGCGCCCAGCACAGCGCTGCGGCGTTCACTGCGGTTATAGCCGCTGTCCTCCCAGGGTCGCTCAGGCTTTTCCTTAGGCTTGGAAAACACCGGGTTTTCCCTTTTGGGGAGGTGACCGAGCATTGACGGGCGTTCAACGCCGCTCATATCAACTATTGTGCGTCCGTCATCGTCCTCATAGCGTTTTCCATTATAAGCCATTTATTTCTCCTCGTCGTAAAGATGGCAAACAACAAAGTGGCCGGGCTCAATCTCGCGCTGAACGGGCTCTTCCACCTTGCAGCGCTCCATGCAGTTGGCGCAGCGGGTGTGGAACTTGCAGCCCTTGGGGGGATTAGCGGGAGAGGGAATGGAGCCTTCCAGAACTATGCGGTCCATCTTGGCATTGGGGTCGGGAACAGGAATTGCAGAGAACAGAGCCTTGGTATAGGGGTGGAGAGGATTGCGGAAGATATCCTCGGTCTCACCGTACTCAACAAGATTGCCCAGATACATAACGCCGACGGTATCGGAGATATGCTCAACAACGCTCAGGTCGTGGGAGATGAAGAGATAGGTGAGGTTACGCTTTTCCTGCAGTTCCTTCAGCAGGTTGATGATCTGAGCCTGGATAGAAACGTCCAGAGCGGAAACAGGCTCATCGCATACGATGAACTCAGGGTTGAGAGCCAGAGCACGGGCAATGCATATACGCTGGCGCTGGCCACCGGAGAACTCGTGGGGATAGCGATCCTTGTGGAATGGCTGGAGTCCGCAGTCGTCCATAACAGAGTCGATATAATCCTCGAACTCCTCTGGGGGGACAAGATTATGCTCGCGGACAGCTTCGCCTATAATCTCGCCGACAGGAAGACGGGGAGAAAGGCTGGAGAAGGGGTCCTGATAGATTATCTGCATCTTGGGACGCATTGCGCGCATTTCCTTGGCGGAAAGGTCATAAACCTCCTGACCGTTGAAGAGAACTTCGCCCTCGGTCTTTTCGCCGGAAAGGCGGAGAATGACACGACCGGTGGTGGTCTTGCCGCAGCCGGATTCTCCAACGAGACCCATGGTGGTGCCGCGCTTGAGCTTGAAGCTTACGCCGTCAACAGCCTTTACATGGCCGACGGTGCGGGAGATGAAGCCACCCTTGATGGGGAAATGCTTCTTGAGGTTTTTAACTTCAAGAATATATTCGCTCTGCTCTTCGGGGGTGTTGACATTTTTCAGTTCTTCCATTACTGTTCACCCTCCTTGTTGTAGTAGCGGTAGCAGCTGACCTTGTGGGTATCGCTGAGACTTATCTCGCAGGGATACTCGCCCTTGCAGCCTTCTACGCACATTTCGCAGCGATCCTTGAAATAGCAGTAGTTAGGCATATTGATGGGATTGGGAACCTTGCCGGGAATAGAATAGAGCTTATCAACCTTTTTGCCGACAACGGGCTTGGAAGCCATCAGACCAATGGTGTAGGGATGAGCAGGATGATAGAATATATCATCTGCAGTTCCCTTCTCAACTATGCGTCCTGCATACATAACAACAACATAGTCTGCCATCTCGGCGATAACGCCAAGGTCGTGAGTAATAAGCATGATGGAAGAGTTGATCTTATCCTTCAGCTGGCGGAGCAGGTCAAGAATCTGAGCCTGAATGGTAACGTCCAGAGCGGTGGTGGGCTCGTCAGCAATGATGACCTTGGGGTTGCAGGCCAGAGCCATAGCTATCATAACACGCTGGCGCATACCGCCGGAAAGCTCGTGGGGATACATCTTGTAAACACCCTCGCTGTTGGCGATGCCGACCATTTCAAGAAGCTCAATGCAGCGAGCCTTGATGCTCTCTGCGGTTCTGCCTTCTCCATCGTGAAGCTCAATAACCTCAGTGAGCTGCTCTCCGATACGGAAAACAGGGTTAAGAGCGGTCATAGGCTCCTGGAATATCATAGAGATATAGTTGCCGCGGAGATCCTGCATCTTCTCGTTGGGAACCTTGGTGACATCATAGCACTTATCGCCCAGATTGACACGGATCTCGCCTTCAACAACCTGACCCTGAGGACGCTGGAGAAGCTGCATCAGAGAAAGGCTGGTAACGCTCTTGCCGCAGCCGGACTCACCGACGACACCGACGGTGGATCCAAGAGGAACCTCAAAGCTGACGCCGTCAACGCTCTTTACAGTACCTGCATCGGTGAAGAAATA
Organism: Oscillospiraceae bacterium; assembly: GCA_015068425.1. Lineage (GTDB taxonomy): Bacteria > Bacillota > Clostridia > Oscillospirales > Oscillospiraceae > SIG459. The sequence goes on from SVKK01000001.1 coordinate 43,886, forward strand.
GGTATGGAGGTTGTCAAATTCAACGGCGTTGCGGGAATCATGCATAGTGGTGAGGTATTCGCTCTCAGGAACATTCTTGCGCTTGCGCTGCTTCTCCATTTTATCGGTGATGCGGCGGTTTGCCTTGGAAATCTTTCTTGCCTCGCGGCCGGAGAGGTAACCTTCGGGTTTTTTCTTAGCCATAGTTTTTCCTCCCTCCTTATCGTTTCATCTTGGGGTCGAAGGCGTCACGGAGACCGTCGCCGACGAAGTTGAAGCCGAGAACTGAGAGCACCAGCAGGATGCCTGCGGGTATCCAGATGAACCAGTAGTGGGTGAGAACATAGACGTTATTAACGTCATTCATAATGTTACCCCAGGATGCGAAGGGGAACTTAACGCCGAGACCAAGGAAAGAAAGGGTGGACTCGGTGATAATGGTGGAGCCAAGGCTCATAGTGCAGGTAACGATAAGCTGGGGGATAACGTTGGGAATAAGATGCTTAAAAATTCTGCGGCTTACGCGGAGACCGCTGGACTCAGTTGCGGTCATGAACTCCTGCTCGCGGAGAGAGAGGATCTGGCCGCGGACCAGACGGGCAATGCCGGGCCAACCCAGGAAGCCCAGAATGAGCATCAGATAAAGCATACGGATGCGGGGGTCAACACGCATACCGTCCATCGCAGCACCGAGGATAATCAGCAGCGGAGTGGAGGGGATGCAGTAGAAAATATCAACTATACGCATTATGAGCTGGTCAACCCACTTGCCGAAGTAACCGGAAAGACCACCCAGAACAACGCCGATGAATGCGGAGATGAAAACGACTATAAAGCCGATAACAAGAGATACTCGTCCGCCATACATAAGACGGGTCAGCATATCCATACCGTTCTTATCGGTACCAAGGAGATGCTCCTCGCTGGGGTTGGAGTATTTGTCAAAAACATAAGTGGGAGTGCCTTCCTTGATGGACCAGATCTTGTCCGCAGGGAGATACTGCATCTCATACTCGCGCTCGGTGCCGCTTGCATCAACAAAGGTAAACTCGCTAATGCCGGCTTCAATATTCTCGGTAACAAGCTCCTTCAGCTCGCGGCTGATGTTGGTGCCGGGAATTTTGGACTGAACGATGACTCGGCTGATATAGCCAAACTCACCTTCGGCAGAGCTTATAGTACCGTCTTCATCGATGCTGAACTTATTTCCGTCGGCTGTGAAGCTTTTTTCGCTGTTAACATAGGCTTCGAGAGCATTGACGGAAAACTCAAAGGAGGGCTTTGCGTTTGCATCGTGGGGGAAGATGATATCCTTGTATGCAAGACCAAGGACTGTGTTGCCCTGAGACACGGTATAAAGATCAGTTCCAAGTTCATCAACGATATACTTGGCATCCTTATATTTGAAGCTGTCGGCACCCTTGTTCTGAGCGAGGGTGAACTGAGCCTGCAGAACAGCGCCGAAGTCCTGTCCCTCAGCGGAGATATAGCGGAACTCAGAGTTTTCGGCCGCGCCGGCAAACTCCTTCATCTGAATCTCTTCAGTATAGAAAACTTCATCCTGTCCGTAGGGGATTACCCAGCCTCCGACAAAGGAAAAGATGAACATAAAAGCGAGAATAACGAGACCGACAACAGCGAGACGGTTGCGGAAGAAACGCTTTGCAACCAGTGCGCCGGGGGAAAGACTCTTTACTCGGCGGTCGTCATTAAGGGAAAACTGCTCTTCAGTTTCGGGAGAGGCAGCAGCGGTGTTTATTTCTTTTTCGCTCATTGCAATTCTCTCCTTTCTTAAGAGTAGCGTACGCGAGGATCGACCACGCCGTACAGAAGGTCAGTGATGAGGTTGCCTGCCAGAGTCAGAATGGCAAGGAAGCTCAGATAGAACATAGAGAAGGGAATATCGCCGGAAATCATAGCGTTATAGGAAGTATAGCCTATACCGGGAATCATAAACAGAGTCTCGGTGATAAGAGCGCCGGAGAAAAGGCCGGGCAGAGAACCGCCGACAATGGTAACCAGAGGAATAAGGGTATTGCGGAAAGCGTGGGTATATATAACCTTGCGCTCGCTGAGACCCTTTGCGCGGGCGGTGCGGATATAGTCGGCATTGAGCACTTCCAGCATATTGGTGCGGGTATAGCGCATAAGTCCGCCTATGGAGATTATTGTCAGCGTAACTATTGGCAAGACAAGATGGTTGGCTTTGTCAAGGAACTGCCCCATAGCGTCCAGACTCTGATGGTCTCGTCCAACCAGACCGAACAAATCAAACCATCCAAGCTTGACAGAGAATATCAGCTTCAGGAAGGTTGCAAGGAAGAAGGTTGGCAGAGAAATACCTGTCAGCGCAATTGCGGTGATGGCATAGTCGGTTTTGGAGTACTGCTTGGTAGCGGCAATAACGCCAAGGGGAATAGCAATAATAAGCTCAAACACCAGGGCAATGGCGCCAACGATAAAGCTCAGCCAGATAACATCGTTGAACTTCTCGATAACGGGAACGGTGTACTTCCAGCTGTCGCCGAAGTTGCCGGTGATGAGATGACCCAGCTGCACAAAGAAGCCGGGAACAATGCCCACGTCAAGACCGTACTGGGCATTTAGCTGCACTAACCATTCCTCATAGGACTTGGAGCCGGGAGCCTGAGAAAGCTGAACAGCCATAGTCTCAACATAGCTCATGGGCAGGCAGCGCAAAACTGCGTATATTATGAATATGACGAAGAAGAGTATTACGATTGAAAGCAGAATTCTTTTAAGTATATATTTGTACATTTTATGGGATCCCTCCGTTTGTTATAGCGGTTCAAGGGATTTTTTCACCGCACAGGCATTTCGCCTTTTGTCTGTGTATTATGTTTAAGCAGGTTCTGCATATCAGGCAGCCGCTCCGACTTTGCAGTCTCTGGCCGAAACAGCCGGGCCGGCCGTCTCATATGCAGATAAACAGCTGCGAATTTTCAAATTTATGGGAAAATTAAAGTGTATTAAATTACGTGGATTGCCAAGAGGGCATAAGCCCCCTTGGCAACCTGATTAATTGGTATTTAAGCGTTTTGGAAACTTAAGTCAGAGACTTAGTTCATCTCCAGAAGCTCGATATCGTTTGCCCAACCCCAGAAGGTGGTGATGTCGGGAGTAACGGTATCCATGTTAACGCGCTCGGAGGAGAAGATGATGCAGTTCTGGCGCTGATATACAGGAATCTCAACTGCCCAGTCAGCAACGATGTCAAGGCACTCCTTGTAGAGGGTCTTGCGGTAGGTCTGGTCGGTGGACTGACGTGCCATCATGATGAGCTCGTCGAGGTCAGCATCCTTGATCCAGTAGCTCTTCTGGTTAGAGCCGCCGAGAGAGTGGTAAATCTGATACATGTCGGGATCGGGAGTTGCCTGCCATGCCATTGCGAACATCTCAGCAGTGCCGCCATTGACAGCGTTGGTCAGCTCAGCGAAGTTGGACATATCGGAAACGATGAAGTTGAAGCCGATCTCCTTGAGAGCGTCAGCAGCGAGGGTGAGAGCCATGAAGGTGGGGTGGTCGCCGGTACCGCCGCCGCCAACCATGCACTCGACATCCAGCTTGCCGCCTTCGGGAGCAGCGGTGATCTTGCCGTCAGCAACAGTGTAGCCTGCAGCCTCGAAGTAGCCGAGAGCAGCAACCTTGGCAGCCTCGTACTTCTCTTCAACGGTCATGCCATCGGTGTAGATGGGATCGCCGTTAACGTCGGTGGAGAAAGCAACTTTGTAGCCCTCGTCGGTTACGCGGGGAGCGGCCCAAGAGGTGTCAGAGATGGGATAGTTGATGACGTTTGCGAACTCGCCGTAGTAGGAGTCAACAGCAACGTCACGGTAAACGGAGATAACGGTGGCGATAGCCTTACGCAGGTTCTTGGAAGCCTCAGAGCCCCAGTCTTCCTGGCCGGCGCCGGTGTCGATGCAAACGTTCTTTGCAGCGAAACCTACATAGCCGTAACCGAGGTTAGCAACCATGTTGGTGGTGATGACGTCGCCGGAAACGGTGCCGTCGTTAGCTTCCTTGATCTGGTTAGCAACTTCAGTGGAGTAGCTGGGATCGGTGATGTCAACAGTGCCGGAGATAACGCCGGGAACCTTATCAGCATCCTGGCCTTCCTTGTAGAGGATGTACTCGATCTTGGGGCAGCCCTTGTAGTACAGGGGGTTAGCCTTCAGGGTAACAACGCCGTTTTCATAGCTCTCGAAGGTGTAGGGACCGGAGCCAACGGGCTGAGTGGTAACTTCCTTAACGATGCTCAGATCGCCCTTGGGGAAACCGAACATATTGTTTTCATAGTCATAGAGAGACTCGTCGCCGTAGTAGTGGAGGGGGCAAACGGTCTGGCCCATCTGGTAGATGGCGTTAGCATTGACCTCGGTGAGGACAATGCGGAGGTTGTAATCATCGATCTTCTGGATACCGGAAACGTTAGCAACGTCGCTGGTCTTGGTCAGGGTGAAGAAGAACTCAGCGTCATCAGCCAGCTCGGCCTTGATGAAGTCGGTGATGGAGGTGCCGGCGGTCTCATAGTTGATGCCGTCGTCAGAGAGGTCGTAGCCGCAGTTATCAACGATAGCAGCGAAGAAGTCAGCAGCGGTTGCGCCTTCCTCGAGGGTGTAGCCCCAAGCGCCTGCAGCGGTAGCAACGTCGTTGGAGTCAGCGCCGTAACCAGCGGATACACAGTAGTCAACGATTTCCTGAGCGAACTTCTCGCCAGCTGCCCAGAAGGCTGCGAAGAAAGCGTCATACTGTTCCTGAGTGTAGATCTCGTTCTCAACGTAAGCTTCGTTGGCAGCGAGGATCAGGTTGGCAGGATATGCCAGAGAAGAACGGTACTCAGTCATGCCCTCGATGGGGAGGGAGTAGAAGGTGGAGATGCCGTCAAAAGAGGGGTCGATCATGACGTAGAGGGTGAAGATAACGTCATCGATGTTCATGTACTCGCCATCGGAGAACTGAACGTCCTCACGCATGGTGATGTCATAATAAACGGTGCCGTCTTCATTCTCGGTGATCTCGAGGTTGGCAATGCCGTCATAGGTGTAGTCGGTGCCGTTGTAGGGACGAACTTCGCCTTCGATGCCCTTCAGAACGACAGCGCCTTCACGGTCGGTGCCGAGAAGAGCCTGGTGGGTCAGGCCGAGAACCTGAGACTCATAGTCGTTGGTGTAGAAGAAGGGAGAGAACTTACCGTCGAAGTTCTGAGTCTGCACGACGAGAGTGTCGGGCTCGTCAGCAGGAGCGGGGGTTGCAGGATCTGCGGGTGCGGGGTCAGCGGGAGCTACGGGCTCAGCAGGAGCAGCGGGAGTCTGGCCGCAAGCTGCGAAGAGAGCAACTACCATGACAACAGCAAGAAGCAGAGCAAGCAGTTTCTTTGCGTTTTTCATTTTGGAATTCCTCCTTATATATTTTGAACTAAAATGGGCAATATTTGATTTTTATAGGACCCAACGTTCACATTTTTCAGGCAGGATAAGCCACCTGCGGGGCTGAGGACCACATTCCTCGGGGCAACTTGTACGGACAAGTTATTGGGAAATTATATAGTAGTATGGCGCGTATGTCAATAATGCAAATTCTTCATTCATTTTCCCAACGAAGAGAAGCCATAAGCCTTCTGAGCAAAATGGCTGCGGCCACAGAAACAGCCTTTGCCGCAATAAGCAGCACAAGCTCTCCCACACCGCCGTCAAGACCGTTGAAAACAATAAAAATGACAATGCACACAACACCCGCAGCAGCGAAAACAGCCGCAAGAAGGGCTCTGACCGGAATCTTTACTATTGAAGACTCATATTCATAATCGCGGAGCCTGCTGCCTCTGGATATCGCCTTATACACAGCTAAAAGAAGCGTGAACACCGCGATGGCCTCTGCCATATAGGGTATAAGTACATAAAAGCAGTTGCCCATTCCTCCGACCCGGACAAAACCGGCAGCCGCAAGACCCGCCAGAGATAAGAGCGCATATACCGCCATTTCCGACATTGCACGTCGGTAGCTCTTGTTTTCGGGAACAAAATTCAGGTGAGCTCCCGTATAAACATATTCGCCGGACAGATTGGGGCGTATGTCTTTAAGGTACGCCTTCCTGCCCCGTTTTTTGGCTTTTCCATTTTCCTTTGCCATATGTGCTCTCCCAAAGGAACGCGCAGTTGCGATGTAGTTTGTTAGCGCTTTAGTCTGTAAAAGCAGGTCGGTGCAAATACACGCATAGATTATAGCATACAATTTAACAATTAACAAGCGGAAAACTTAAAAAATACCATACGATTATAGCGCAAATTTTAGTAAAACTGTTAATATCCCCATTCATCTTTACCGGATATCACACAATTCAATTTCATCCCCATATATGGGATGAAATTGCCGGCTCCGTAGCCTGACAGATATAATCCGAACACGCTCCGCGAGGCGGATTTTAGCGCCAGACTTCATTTCATTCTTTGGTGGGCGACAGCCCACCTGCATAATTCAATTTTGCCTGACACAAAAATCCGCTCTCGGGGAGTCGAAGATTTTTGAGGTCATATACTAATGCAGTGCAAGACGGCGGCTTGCAGATGGGCTTTCGCCCATCAAAAGCCGACAACGCAGCAATGCCGACGGGTATGCCCTCAAAAACGGGTTCGGACTATATCTGTCAGGCTATATGGAGCGCATATTTTTCAGTCATACATCTGCCTTCTCAGGCATAGCCTTTCCAAAAGGGGTGATGCGGACTTGCTTATGGGTTTTATATGGCTGGGGATAGCTGCCTTTTCCCTGCTTTTTGCAGCCGCGAACGGCAGCATTGACCAAGTTTCCAACGCTGTGTTCGAGGGTGCTCAGGCCGCTGTTGAGCTTTGCATTTCCATCGCGGGGCCTTTGTGCCTTTGGTCCGCCCTTATGGAAGTTATGAATGAAAGCGGCCTTTCGCTGCTTCTCTCCCGCCTTTTAAGTCCATTTCTCCGCTTTATTTTTCCCCATTCCTTTGCCGACAGGGAATGTGCCGAGGCTCTTTCCTCCAATTTCAGCGCCAATCTTCTTGGGCTCGGCAACGCGGCCACCCCTGCCGGACTGCGCGCCGCAAAGCGAATGGCTTCCCTTCCCGGCTGCGAAAACGAACTGAGCCGTCTTGTTGTGATGAACAGCGCTTCCCTCCAGCTCATTCCCGCAACCGTTGCCGCCATTCGCGGAAGTCTGGGCAGCGCCGAAAGCTTTGATATACTCCCCTGCGTATGGCTAACAAGCGTATGCGCTCTCGCAGTGGGACTTATCTCCGCCCGCATAATGGAGGGCAGAGGTCATTGAGCGCGCTTTTCATTCCCTTGCTCCTGATTGCAGTTGCTGCCTATGGCAGCTATAAAAAGCTGGATACATTCTCCCTTATGATAAAAGGCGCAAAAAGCGGTCTTGAGATCGCAAAGGGTATACTCCCCTCCCTTGTTGTGCTGCTCACTGCCGTATATATGCTCCGAGCCTCGGGCGCAGCGGAAGCTGCCGCGCGGTTTCTCTCTCCTCTTTTCGAAAAACTTGGAATCCCTCCGGACTGCGCTCCTTTGATGCTTTTAAGACCGGTGAGCGGCAGCGGCGCTCTGGCTATCGGCGCAGAAATAATGGAACGCATGGGACCCGACAGCTATGCGGGACGCTGCGCCGCCGTTATGCTTGGCAGCACGGAGACCACATTTTATGTGATCGCTCTGTATTTCGGCTCTCTGGGTATAAAAAAGACCCGCCACGCAGTGCCTGCGGCACTTCTGGCGGATCTTACCGGTTTTATTATAGCTGCTCTTAGCGTCAGATTGATTTTAGGGCACGGCTGATGGCCTCAATATGGAGGGGTGTTGTACCGCAGCAACCGCCAATGAGACGGGCTCCCCGCTCATGGAATTTCAGAGCATACTCGGCCATTTTCTCGGTGGGGAAATCATAAACGCTGCGTCCGTCTTTTATAAGGGGTACGCCTGCGTTGGGCTTTGCTATGAGAGGCAGCTCCGTTCTCTCCCGAAGCTTTTCAAGAATGGAACAAAGCAGGTCAAGGTCCCCGCAGCAGTTCACGCCGAAGGCGGTGATTCCAAGCTGCTGAAGCTCATCGCAGACATCGCAAAGATCCTCTCCCCAGAGGGTCTTGCCGGTGGGACCGCAGGAAAAGCTTACAATAATGGGTTTGGAGCTGACTTCCTTCACAGCCTTCACGGCCAGTCTTGCCTCATCCAGATACATCTGGGTCTCTATGCCGAAAAGGTCGACTCCCGCTCTTTCAATAGCCTCCGCCTGATGGGCGAAGACAGAGAAAAGCTCGTCCTCTTCCATATCACCGTAGGGCTCAACCAGTTCTCCGGTGGAGCTGATGTCGCCAATCACCATAGCAAGACCGTCGGCGGCCTCACGGCTGAGAGCGACAAGGTCGCGGCACATAATGTTAAGGTCATCCTTAATGCCGTGCTTTGCCAGATTTATGCTGTTTGCACCAAAGGTTGGGGCATAGATGAGTCTACTTCCCGCGGAAACATAGGCGCGCTGGAGCAAAATCATCTTGTCGGGATTTTCAAGAACCCATTTTTCCGTGCAGCTTCCCGCAGGCATGCCCAGACGCTGAAGCTCAGTGCCGGTGGCGCCGTCCATAATAACAGGTCTTTTTTCAAACATAGTGTTTTCCCCTTTCGTCAGATAAGCTCAAGAAGCAAAGTCCAGATGGGAACGGTTGCTATGCAGGCAAGGGTGGAAAGCACCACCATATAGCCGCCTGCAACTCTCGCTTCCACAGCCTCCGGATTATAGCGAAGGAGGAAGGAGGGCAGGAAGGAGGCAACAGGCATTGCATAGTAGAAGATGACGCTCTGTATGGTCTGCTTGTCTATTCCAAGGAGCAGGAATATACCCAGCACAGCGCCGGGAACCACAAAAAGTCTTGCGATAACCACCAGAAAAACGCTGGGGTACTTAGTAATGCCCTTCCAGTTGGCATCGGCAATGATGCTTCCGCAGAGGATGAGACCCAGAGGAGAGGCCATATTGCCAAGCCCCTCAATCACTCCGGTGATCACCTGGGGCAGCTGAATCTGGGTGGCATAGAGGAAGAAGCCTATAAACACCGCCACAACCGGCTCGCAAATAAACTTTTTCAGCGTTTCCTTAACATTGAGCTTTTCGCCGTTGCCAAGCATAAGGGGTGCGCCGCCGTAGAAAATGATACGGACGGGCAGGGTGAAAATAACATAGTTGAAAACCGCCTCGGGTCCGTAGAGCTCGGAAACTATTGGCAGACCCATGAAGGTGAAGTTTGTGAACATGAGGGAAAATCTCACTGTTCTCCACATATCGCGGTTTTTCATTTTGGGAGTGAGGAAGCGGACTGCCACAAACACGAAGACAAGGCTTCCCACGCTCATAAGCAAAATAACGGGGGTGCTTATCAGCTTTTCAATGTCAAACTCTATGTTGAAGGAGTTTATGATCATGCAGGGCAAGGGTATTGCCATAACGAATTTGGTAAGCATTTTGTCGAAGCCGTCGGCCATAATCTTCAGCTTTCTGGCCACATAGCCCACCACTATGAAAAGCATAAGCTTTATTGCAAGTTCAAGAACTGTCATTTGATCATCTCTTTATCCGGATTACATCTTCTCGGGGGCGGAAACGCCGATAATGGCAAGGGAGTTGGCGATGGTCTGCTTTACGCACCATACCAGCATAAGTCTTGCCTTTGCAGTCTCCTCCTCGGCGCCCTTAATGCGGCAGGCACCGTAGAAGCGGTGGAAACGGGCGGCCAGCTCGTTGACATAGTTATTGATGCGGCTGGGGTTATAGTCACGGGCAGCAATTCTGATCTCCTCCGGGAGGGCGGAAAGCTGCTTGATAAGCTCAATTTCGTGAACATCGCTGAGAAGGCTCATATCCACATTTTCTGCCTTGGGCACCTCAAGACCCTCGGCCGCCAGACCTGCAATGAGGGAGCAGATACGTGCGTGGGCATACTGAACATAGTATACGGGGTTTTCGCTATCCTGACGGAGAGCGAGTCCAAGGTCAAAATCTATCTGGCTGTCAGGCTTGGAGTTGAAGAAATAGCGGGCGGCATCCACAGGCACCTCGTCCAGCAAATCGCTGAGAGAGATAGCCTTGCCGGTGCGCTTGCTCATTCGCACAACCTCACCGTCGCGCATAAGGCGGACAAGCTGCATAAGAACAACATCAAGTCTGTTTTCGCCGTCCAGACCCAGAGCGTCCATAGCGCCCTTGAGACGGGCAACATGGCCGTGGTGGTCAGCGCCCCAGATGTTGATCACCTTATCAAAGCCGCGGACGGCAAGCTTATTGCGGTGGTAAGCTATATCGGCGGCAAAATAGGTGTAGAAACCGTTGGCGCGGCGGAGAACATCGTCCTTCAGACCAAGCTTTTCAATGGCTTCGGGCTTCTTGCCGGCGGCAAGGAGCTTGTCTCCCAAAATCTTGGAGGTATTGAGCCAGAGAGCACCATCCTTTTCATAAGTGTATCCGGCCTTTGTAAGCTCGGCAACAGATTCGGCAACATAGCCACTATTGTGAAGAGCGGACTCATAAAACCACTCATCGTAGTTAATTTTATAGCGGGCAAGGTCTGCCTTCATCTTGGGCAGATTGCGCTCAAGACCGAAGGCTGCCATGGCATCGTGACGCTCGGCCACACTCTTATCCATAAAGCTCTCGCCCTTTGCCTCATAAAAGCCCTTTGCAAGAGCCTTTATATCCTCGCCGTGGTACCCGTCTTCAGGGAACTCTACCGCATCCTCACCAAGGATAAGCTGACGGTAGCGAGCATCAATACTGGTGGCGAACTTTTCAATCTGGTTGCCGGCATCGTTCACATAGAACTCGCGGCTAACGTCAGCACCGGCGCAGTGGAGTACCTCCGCGAGAGCGTCACCCAGAACGCCGCCGCGTGCATTGCCCATATGCATGGGGCCGGTGGGGTTGGCGGAGACAAACTCCACCATTATTTTCTGTCCCTTGAGGGCATCGGTCTTGCCGTAGTCAGCACCCTCTTCCTCTATGTTGCGGAGAACATCACCGAACCATTTTCTGCCAAGACGGAAGTTCATAAAGCCGGGTCCGGCTATCTCAACGCTTTCAAAATAGCTGCCGGAAAGATCTATATTTGCAACAAGAGCCTCGGCGATTTTTCTGGGGGCGTTTCTAAGAGCCTTGGCGGCTGCCATAGCGTGGTTTGCAGCGTAGTCGCCGTTGGAGGTGTCCTTGGGTATTTCAACAATGCCCTTAAGCTCCGCGCCTGCGCTCAGAGCGCCGGACTCGGCGGCGGCATTATATGCTGCCTCTATGAGAGCGTGTATCTGAAGTTTTGCATTTTCAATAAGATTCATTTATGCCTTCTCCTTTTCGGATTTTTCTTTAATTGTGATACTGATCTGATTTCGGCTTAACAGGGCATTTTCAAAGTCAAGGTCATAGCCCAGATCAAGACTTCCCCCCTGCTCATTCAGGAAAACATCAATAAAATTTGTGTTTATACCCATTGCAAGAGTGCCGTAGGGAGTGCCGTAAAGGAAGCGGTGCTTTTTGCCCTTGCTGAAAACCATACGGCTTGTAACCATGCCGGTGCGATTCATTACTATCTCATCGGGACGGATCAAAAATTCCGTCTTTGTGCCCTCAAGACCCGTTATAGCGCTTTCCATATAGGAAAACTTCCTAAGTCCGCCGCGGCAGGCATAATTCCCCAAAGTGATAAGCTCTGTGGGCTCGGCCTCTTCCCCGCCCACGCTTTGGGTGCTTTTTATGCTGATAAGAACTTCTTTTTCCATGGATATTCCTCAAAATTCTGCCTTTTCGGTCTCTACGCTATGGCCGAGGAAAACCCCCGCTCCAGCGCTGAAAACGGCTGTGTCACCGCTTGTGAACCATCGGCGTCCGCCCATTTCACTGTCTGGGCAGAGTTTGTTTTCATTATGGAGATATTCCCGCAAAGCCAGAGCGGCCTCGCCGCCGCAGGAAATCAGCTGCACTTCCTCACCCAGATATTCGGCTATGGCTTCTCCAAGAAGGGGGAAATGGGTGCAGCCCAATATCACCGTATCCGCCCCGAAGCGCTTAAGGGCGCTGAGCTCCGCTTCAACCGCAGCTCTCACTTTGGTATCTTCTGCGGCAAAATGTCCGCTTTCCACAAGGGGAACAAAGCTGGGGCAGGCCGTTTCAAAAACTTTAACGTTCTTTCCGCAGGCTTCTATGGCGCGGCGATATGCACCGCTCCTGATACTGGCCTCGGTGGCAATAACGCCTATACGCCCCGTTTCCGTAGCTTCGGCAGCCGCAAGCGCCGCAGAGTCTACAACTCCGAAAAAGGGCACATTGAAGCTCTCACGCAGCTTATCCAGCGCATTGCTGGAAACTGTTCCGCAGGCAACCAGTATGGCCTTCACATCCATTTCCAGCAGAAATTCCGCATTTTGCAGAGCAAGACGGGTAATATCCTCCCTGCTTCTGGGGCCATAGGGCATATTGGCTGTGTCCCCGAGATATATTATATTTTCACAGGGCATTGTCTCCTCCAGAACCTTTGCGGCGGTAAGTCCGCCCAGGCCTGAATCGAAGATACCTATTGCTCTTCGGTCCATTGGCATACTTCTCCAATTTAATTCTATTACAACAGTGTATTGTATTCCATTTCCACGGTAATTACAAGCATAATTTATGTGTGGAATTCTCGGGGCAAATTTGATATAATATATTATAAGCTTATCGGGGAAGGGGGCAGCCACCCAATGAACATCGAACTGAGCGACAAGGAATTTCGCAGACTCCTTGACCTTGTTTACATCGGAAACTGGATATTGAATTCCACCCGCGGTGAGGATCGCTTCGAGGACTATGACCTTTTGCAGGAAAAATTTTTCGCCATGTGCGCAAAAAACGGTCTTCGCGCCCTGAGCGAAAGCTATATGGGGCACTATTTCCCCTCCAAAGCCTACGAGGAGGGCGGGATACACGAAGCCATTGCCGACTATGAGGACGCGGTTTTCTTCGACATTCTTGCCGAGGAGCTGGCGCGGAGAGATATGATGGTGGAAAACCTTAATCAGGATGACCTTCGGGAGCTTGCCCAGCGTATGGATGACTATATGGATGAGTTCGAGCGCAACGGAATAGACAATCTCAGCATAGAAAACGCCGAATAATTTTTCCTCCCCTTGCCATACTAAGGCAAAGGGAGGAATTTTTATGAAAATGTCCAAAAGCGAATACGCAAAATATGTTTCCGACAAGATGCCGCCCTCACCTATTATAAAAAATTGCCTTATGGCCTTTCTCTTCGGCGGGCTGATATGCTGCATCGGTCAGCTTATTATGGACGGCTGGAGCGCCTTCGGTCTTACAAAGGAGGACGCCGCCACCGCCACCACCATTTCCATGGTGTTCCTCGGCGCCTTCTGCACGGGCCTGGGCTTTTACGATAATCTTGCCAAACGCGGCGGCGCAGGTACGCTGGTACCCATTACCGGCTTTGCCAATGCCGTGGCCTCCCCCGCTCTTGAATTCAAGACCGAAGGATTCATCCTCGGCGTCGGCGCGAAGATGTTCACGATTGCAGGACCTGTCATCGTGTATGGAGTGAGTGCCAGCGTGGTGTATGGACTTGTATATTGGGCATGGGCCATACTTTGAAATGAGAACCCCATTCACTGCGAAAAAAGCACCGTGATGTCACGGTGCTTTTTTCGTGGCGCAGTTTCTTGCTTCAACATACATAGCCGCTTTCAAAGCTCCTTATTCAGCAGCTTGAAATTATTCTTATTGAACTCCAAAAGTCCTTCCCTGCGCATTTTTGAAAGCTCGGCGGACATTGCGCTGCGGTCAACAGATAAAAAATCCGCAAGCTGCTGGCGGTTGAAGGGTATTGCAAATTCGCCGCTTGAATGTCTTTTGGCCTCCTCGGAGAGATAGGAAATAAGCTTTTCTCTGGTGCTGCGTCTGGACATATGCCCTATTTTCTGGACCAGCTTTCTGTTCTTTTCGGAAAGAGCAAAAAACATATTCTGCACCACCATAGCGTGGAAACGGCAGGCAGAAGGACAGGTTAAAAGCACACGTTTCACATCGAAGAAAATAAGGGTGCTGTCCTCCACCGCCACCACATCGTTGAGCAAAGCTCCGCTATCGGGTGCGGCATAAGCCTCGCCGAACATCTCTCCCGCCGACACACTTGAGAGAATGGCGCGGTTTCCCCAATAGTCATCATTGCGGATATGAAGTCTGCCCTCCACCAAAACCACGATGGCTGTGGGGTGCTCTCCCTGACGGAAAACATATTCCCCGCTTTTGTAACTTTGCAGCTTTGCTCCCAGACAGGAGAGCATGGAGGCTATTTCCTCCTCCACCACCCCCGCGAACATTCTTGTTCTTTTAAGAATAGGTATATATTTCTTCATAAGTCAACTCTTTCCGTTGTAAAAACAACCGACTTGTTTTATTTATTGTACTATAATAAGCACATCCAAGCAAGGGAGGTTTTGAAAACATGATCAGAAAAATAATAAAAATAGATGAAGGAAAATGCAACGGCTGCGGAGAGTGCGCCGCCGCCTGCCACGAGGGCGCAATTGAAATGGTGAACGGCAAGGCAAAGCTCACCCGTGAGGATTATTGCGACGGTTTGGGCGATTGTCTGCCCGCCTGCCCCACCAATGCCATCAGCTTCGAGGAGATGGAGGCTCCCGCATATAATGAAGCCGCTGTCCTTGCGGCGAAGAAGGACGCCGCTCCCCTGCCCTGCGGCTGCCCCGGCAGCAACTCGAAGACTATACACCGGCAGGTCTGCGATACTTCTCAGCCTGCCGCGCCCATAAGCAGCCGCCTTGCCCAGTGGCCTGTACAGATTAAGCTTGTGCCCGTGAATGCCCCTTATTTTGATGGCGCAAATCTGCTTGTGGCCGCCGACTGCACGGCCTATGCTTACGGAAACTTCCATAATGAGTTTATGAAAAACCACATCACTCTTGTGGGCTGCCCCAAGCTTGACAGCGTGGATTATTCCGAGAAGCTCACGGCAATCATAGCCGGCAACAACATTAAAAGCGTCACCGTTGTGCGTATGGAGGTTCCCTGCTGCGGGGGCATTGAGCACGCGGTGAAGCAGGCACTTCTAAGAAGCGGAAAGTTCATCCCCTGGCGAATAGTCACTGTATCCACCGACGGAAGAATACTGGATTAAAAAAGCTTGCCCTTTGAAAGGGCAAGCTTTTTTAATGTCGTTTCATTTTTATTGCTTTGAGCATACATAATGTGATATAATAATTATTTGGAAAACAAAATAAATTTTGATCAGGATGATTATATGAATATTAAAGTTCCCATTGCTATATTGGCTTGCCGCGCTGTGCGGCTTCTGGCCCATGTTCTCCGCAAGGGCGGTACCGCAAAGCCCGGCGAGATTGCTCTGAAAATCTGTCCCAACCTTCTCAGCATTCTCTCAAGGAATGTTAAGACAGTGGTTATAACCGGCACCAACGGCAAAACCACCACCGCCCGCATGGTGGAGCAGGCCTTTGCCGACGCTCAGCTCAGCTACATCGCCAACCGCTCCGGTGCCAATCTTATCAGCGGCATCACCACCGAGTTCGCCCTTAAAAGCAGCCTTTTCGGCCGCTGCCGCTGCAGCCACGCCGTTATCGAGTGCGACGAGGCCGCCTGCCGCCGCACTTTGGTACAGCTCAAGCCTCAGGCGGTTCTGGTCACCAACCTTTTCCGGGATCAGGTGGACCGCTTCGGCGACGTCAGCGTAACGCTGCAGAACATCCGTGAGGGTCTTGAAAAAGTTCCCGAGAGCACCGTCTGCATCAACGCCGACTGTCCCCTCTGCTCCTCCCTTGCAAGTTTGCCCAACCCCCGGGTTTTCTTCGGTCTTGAGAACGGGGCTGCAAACAGCGATACCGATGGCGGCGACATTAAGCGCTGCCCCGGCTGCGGAAGCGAGCTTGAATACTCTTACCGCACCCTCGGTCATCTTGGCGGCTGGATTTGTACCGGCTGCGGCAAAAAGAGAGCCGATACGGATATTTCCGTCACAGATCTCCTTGCGGCAAACGCATCGGGCAGCACTGTCAGTATGCGTGTTGGCGGCGAAAGCAGCAGTGTGAACATCAACCTCCCCGCTCTTTACAACGTTTATAATGCAGCCGCCGCAACCGCCGCCCTTGTTGCGGCAGGCTTTGAAGCCGGCTCCGCATATGCCGCCCTTGAGAGCTTTTCCTGCGGCTTCGGACGTATGGAGAGCCTCCCCATAGGCACAAAGGGCGCAAGAATGATGCTGGTGAAAAACCCCACCGGCTGCAAGCAGGTTATCGACTTCCTCTCCGCACTTGATGAAGAAATTGAGCTTGTTATCTGCCTCAATGACCGTGCAGGCGACGGCACCGACATCTCCTGGATTTGGGAGACGGATTTTGAAAAGCTTGCCGGACTTGGGGAAAAGCTCTCCTGCATTCGTGTTTCCGGAATACGCTGGGCGGATATGGCTCTGCGTCTGAAATACGCCGGAATTGACGAGGATAAGATAATCTGCACCCCCGATTACGCCGCTCTCACTACCGATATGGCAAGCTCCGAAAAGAGCATTTATATTATCCCCACATACTCCGCCATGCTTGAACTGAGAAGCCACATCGTCCGTCTCACCGGCGGCACCGAATTCTGGGAGGGTTAAGACTATGGAACTGAAAATTATTCACCTCTACCCGGATGTTATGAATCTCTACGGAGATATCGGAAATATTATCTGCATCAAAAAGCGCCTCCAGTGGCGGGGCATAGACTGCTCCGTAAAGGAAATCGGTCTCGGCGAGAAGGCAGATTTCAGCGAGGCTGACCTTATCTTCATCGGTTCCGGCCGTGAGGAGGAGCAAAAAACCCTTCACGCCGATCTTCTGGAAAACAAGGCCGGGGCTCTCCGCTGCGCTGCTGAAGCCGGCACTTCCATCCTCGCAATAGGCGGCGGCTTTGAGCTGCTTGGCAAGTATATTGAGCTTTCCGACGGCAGCCGTCTGGAGCTTGCCGGAGTTTTGGATATGCATACCGTAGGCGGAAAGAGCCGCCACACGGGCAACTATATGTTCTCCACTGCCTTTGGCAAGGTTGTTGCCTTTGAAAACCATAGCGGCAGCACCTATCTTGGCGAAGATCTTGAAAGTCTCGGTAAAATTGAGAAGGGTTACGGCAATAACGGCGAAGGCGAAGAAGGAGCCAGATGGAAAAATGTTTTCGGCTCCTACGGTCACGGCTCCCTGCTCCCCAAAAACCCCGCTCTCTGCGACGAGATTATCCGCGCCGCCCTTTCCCGCCGCTACGGTGAAACTGAGCTTGCTCCCCTCCCCGACGAGGCTGAAAAGCGCGCCCACAGCTATATGGCGGAAAGACTTGAAAAATAATATATGGGGCGGACAGAAAATGTCCGCCCCGATTTCCTATAAAGGAGCTTAAAGCAATGAATAAGGCCATTATCTGCATTTCCAACGCCTCCAACCATAACACGAAGACTAATCCCAGCGCCACGCGGCAGATAATCCTCAGCCGTGCCTATGCCGATGCCATTGCGGCGGCAGGCGCTGTGCCCGTAGTAACGGCGGAGCACTGTCCCGATGAGCTGGCCATTTTCTGCGACGGACTTGTCCTCAGCGGCGGCGAGGATATTGAGCCGGAGCTTTTCGGCGAGAGTATACTCAACGACACGGTGGTGCTGGATACTGAGCGCAGCCGCTTTGAGATTCCCCTTATCCGCGCTTTTATGAAAGCCGGCAAACCCATTCTTGCCATATGCCGGGGCAGCCAGATTCTCAGCTGCCTTCTTGGCGGCGACCTATACCAAGACCTTGCTCAGCAGCGGGGACTCAATCACATGGACAAAGAGCTTCGCCACAGCGTTAGCTGCGCCGAAGGCAGCCTGATGCATCGGCTATTTGGTGAGAGCGTTCCCGTCAACAGCACTCATCATCAGGCAGTCAGAAGTGTGGCTCCCGGGTTTTGGGTAACAGCCCTCAGCGAGGAAGGCATTATAGAGGCCTATGAACACAAAGAGCTTCCCATTTGGGCAACTCAGTTCCATCCCGAGCGCCTTACCGGCAGCTGGAGCGACGGCCGCACCCCGGATTTTGCTCCCCTTTTTCAATTCTTTGTGGAACAGGTAATGAAAATCAAAGCAGGCGAATAAATAAAATCCCACACTCCTAAAAGAGCGTGGGATTATTTTTATTCTTTTTCATGAGATAGAGCAAGTGCAATGGCATTGACAAAAAGCACTGCGATAGCCGCAGCACCTGCTATAAGCAAGACGGCACCGATTGTATCTTCAATGCCGCCGAAGTCACCGCTGAAGCAGCGGCGGCGAATGGTGAAAAGATGGTCCATACATAAAAGAGCATAGAAAAGGAAGCTGCCCAGAGAGAATGGCCAAAGCTCCTTAAGCTTGCCTTTGCTGCGGAGAGATATGCCCAGAAGCGGCAGCGCAACGGAAATAAAACCAAACAGAAGCCACATTTTTACTTGTCTCCTTTCGCAGATGCGCGGATATAGCCTTCACGTATCTATCTCAAAATAATAGAGGGTGTCTGTATCCAAATCGTAAACTGCCATGGAAAAATTAAAGGAAAATCTATTCAGCAGTTCTGTATCGTCCGACTCATCCGTCGACTCGGAATGGCGGTCAACAAACTTGTAGACTCCATTGCTTATATTTGGCCAATGGGCTTCTTCCGAAAATCCGTATGCATAGCTCACGCGATCCTTAACTCCGCCGTACATAACGATCTGCAAATTTTCCGTAAGAGGAAGCTCCTGCCAATCTGCAATGATTTCATAAGCTTTCTCCGTATTTTCCAAACAGTCCAAAATCAGATAGTAAGATCCGTCGCCGTGAAATCCTCCGTGGGTATCTGCTTCCTCTTTTACTGCGAAGTCCTTTGTATTAAAGCCGAAGTAATCATTCTCTCCCTCTGCCGCGGCGCAGCCGGTGAACAGAAAACAGGCAAGAAGCGCAACAGTTACCGCCTTTACTAATTTCATCTCAAGCCCTCCGTTTTATAATCTGTCTTTATCCTGTTCAATGTAAGCTTCGGCGCTGATGGCAAAAATCCACATATCCGCCGGATTTCCAAAAATATCCTCCGCGCTCTCTGCCTGAAGCTCCTCCTGCTTCATTCCAAGCTTCTTCATAAGTGGAACGGATTTTGCTGCATCGATGGTCTCGGCGAATATTTTGCGGGCTTTCAAACTGCCGAAAGCATGGGCTATCACCGCACTGCAGGCTTCATAAGCATAGCCCTGTCTCCAATAGGTTCTGTTGAAAAACCAGCCCAGTTCATATACTCTCTCCTCGGTTTCCTTGAACAGAATGTAGCCGATGACCCTGCCGCTTTCGGCGTGAACTGCCGCCAGAGCGCCATGGCTTGCTATACAAAACTCCTGCAGAAAATTTTTCGTTTTCTCCAACGTGTAGGCTTCTTCGGAGTATTTCATAGTTTCCCCGTCGCCCAGAATTTCCTGCAGATCCTCCGCGTCATCCATACGGAAATCACGAATAAGCAGTCTTTTCGTTTTAATATTCACCGCTCTTCACCACCTTAGCTATTTTTACAATACCATAAAACAGCACAGGGGACAAGCGTTTGCGGCGCTATGAGGGCATCGCGACTTACGCTCGGCGTCATATAAGCAAACAAGCACGGCGGTAAAAACTGCCGTGCTTGTTCGTTTTTTATTTACTTCTTGATGGAGAAGAAAGCGTCGCGGCCGGGATATACGGGAACGTCGTAAAGTTCGTCCTCGATGCGGAGGAGCTGGTTATACTTGGCGACGCGGTCGGTGCGGGAGGGAGCACCGGTCTTGATCTGGCCTGCGTTGACAGCAACGGAGATATCAGCAATAGTGGTGTCCTCGGTCTCGCCGGAGCGGTGAGAAACAACAGCGGTGTAGCCTGCACGGTGAGCCATCTGGATAGCGTCCAGAGTCTCGGTGAGGGTGCCGATCTGGTTGACCTTGATGAGGATGGAGTTGGCAACGCCAAGCTCGATGCCCTTCTTCAGACGAGCGGTGTTGGTAACGAAGAGATCGTCGCCAACCAGCTGGATGCGCTTGCCGAGAGCTTCGGTGAGCATCTTCCAGCCTTCCCAGTCCTCTTCAGCCATACCGTCTTCAAGAGAGATGATGGGATACTTGTCGCAGAAATCAACCCACATATCAACCATTTCCTGACGGCTCATAACGGTGCCGCGCTTGGGGAGATGGTAAGCCTGGTCATCCTCGCTCCACCACTCGGAAACAGCGGCGTCCATAGCGATCATGAAGTCCTCACCGGGCTTATAGCCGGCCTTCTCGATTGCAGCAACGAGAGCCTTGAGAGCGTCCTCGTCGGAGTCAAGGTTGGGAGCATAGCCGCCCTCATCGCCAACACCGGAGGAGGGAACGACCTTCTTCAGAGAATGGAAAACCTCTGCACACATACGGAGAGCTTCCTTGAAGGAGGGAGCGGAAACGGGCATAACCATGAATTCCTGAATGTCAACGCTGTTGTTGGCGTGGGCGCCGCCGTTGAGAACGTTCATCATGGGAACGGGAAGAGTCTTTGCGTTCATGCCGCCAATGTAGTTGTAGAGGCCAACGCCGGTGGCTTCTGCAGCTGCCTTTGCAACAGCCATGGAAACGCCGAGGATAGCGTTTGCGCCAAGGCGGGTCTTGTTGGGAGTGCCGTCAAGCTCGATGAGGATGCGGTCGATGCTGGGCTGATCCAGAGCATTGAGACCGATCATAGCCTCGGCGATTTCGCCGTTAACGTTGTCAACTGCGTTCTGAACGCCCTTGCCCAGGTAGCGGCTCTTGTCGCCGTCACGGAGCTCGCAGGCCTCGAAGATACCGGTGGAAGCGCCGGAGGGAACTGCTGCGCGGCCCATGGTGCCGTCATCCAGAGTTACTTCAACTTCAACGGTGGGGTTGCCGCGGGAGTCAAGAATCTCGCGAGCCATTACATCAACGATTTCAAAATACTGTTTCATTTTTTATTTCTCCTTAATATTTGAATTAATTTGAACACTTATTGATTACTTAACTATGAGGCTCTCGCCGCTCATCTCATCAGGCTTATCATAGCCCATAAGAGCCAGCATAGTGGGAGCAAGGTCTGCAAGACGGCCGCTGCGAAGGCGGACATCTGCGCCGGAGATGATGAGAGGAACGAGATTGGTGGTGTGGGCAGTATTGGGGCTGCCGGAGGGAAGAAGCATGCTGTCTGCATTGCCGTGGTCGGCGGTGATGAGGATAACGCCGCCCATAGCGCGGGTGGCCTCCACAATCTTGCCAACGCACTCATCAACGGTTTCAACCGCCTTCACCGCAGCTTCCATAACGCCGGTATGGCCAACCATATCGCAGTTTGCAAGGTTGCAAACCACCACATCATAATCGCCGCTGCCGATGCGCTTTACGCATTCCTCGGTAACGGCATATGCACTCATCTCGGGGATAAGGTCATAGGTGGGGAACTGCCTGGGAGACTCGATAAGGACTCTGTCCTCACCCTTGGCTACCTTTTCAACGCCGCCGTTGAAGAAGAAGGTCACATGGGCATATTTCTCGGTCTCGGCAATACGCAGCTGGCTCAGACCCAGAGCGGAAATATATTCGCCAAAGGTCTTTTCTATGACTTCGGGAGGAAATGCGATGGGCAAATCCAAATTCTCGTCATACTGAGTGGTGCATACATAATTGAGATGCAGGTCAACGGTCTCCATGGGGCAGCCGGCAGGCAGATTGCCGGTGAGCGCCCAAGTGATCTCACGGGCGCGGTCGGGGCGGAAATTGAAGAAGATGACGCTGTCGCCCTCTTCGATGCTGCCGTTTTCGTCGCAGATGACGGGCTCAACAAACTCATCGGTTACGCCGCGCTCATAGCTCTCCTGCACAGCGGCCACAGGGTCGCTGTTGAGCTCGCCTGCACCGTGAACCATTGCGTCATATGCGCGCTGGAGTCGCTCCCAACGCTTGTCGCGGTCCATGGCATAGAAGCGTCCCTGAACGGTTGCAACGCTGCCGCATCCGATTTCCTTGCAGTAATCGGCAAGAGCCTTCACATAGTCAATGCCGCTCTGGGGAGGAACATCGCGTCCATCCAGAAATGCGTGGACAAAAACCTTCTTCTGACCCATACGCTTTGCCATTTCAATAAGGGCAAAGAGATGCTTGATATGGCTGTGGACACCGCCATCGGAAACAAGACCAAGAAGATGGAGAGCCTTGCCCTGCTCCACGGAGGAGCGAATGGCATAGCGATATTCTTCATTTTCGAAGAAGCTGCCGTTTTCAACGGCAAGGGAAATGCGGGGCAGGTCCTGGAAAACCACGCGGCCTGCGCCGATATTGGTGTGGCCAACCTCACTGTTGCCTATCTGTCCCTCAGGCAGACCCACATCCAGTCCGGAAGCGGAAAGGGTGGTGTTGGGGCACTTTTCAAAAAGGCGATCCAGATTGGGGGTGGAGGCCACATGAACGGCATTATGCTCGTTTTTCTCACCGAGGCCATAGCCATCCATTATAAGCAGAACGGTAGGTGTTTTACTCATTTACAGTCTCCTTGCTGGCTTACTGTGCGGTTGCTGCAATGATCTTTGCAAAGTCTGCGCTCTTGAGGGATGCGCCGCCAATGAGGCCGCCGTCAATATCATCCTTGGAAAGAAGCTCTGCTGCATTGCCTGCGTTCATGCTGCCGCCATAGAGGATGGTGGTGCTGCGGGCGGTGCGGGCGGTGCTGATCTTGCGGATAACTGCGCGTACATGGCCGCAGATTTCCTCTGCCTGCTCAGCAGTTGCGGTTTTGCCGGTGCCGATGGCCCAGATAGGCTCATATGCGATAACGCAGCGGCGGATCATTTCTTCGCTCATACCGTAAAGAGCTGCCTTAACCTGATACTCAATGTGAGCAAGGGTCAGGCCGCGCTCGCGCTGGTCGAGGGATTCGCCAACACAGATGATGGGAGTCATACCTGCCTCGAGAACCTTGAGAGCCTTGGCGTTGACAAGCTCATCGCTCTCACCATGGTACTGACGGCGCTCGGAGTGGCCGATAATAACATACTTGGTGCCGATATCCTTCAGCTGAGATACGCTGACTTCGCCGGTGTAAGCTCCCTTATCATGGGCGCTGACATCCTGAGCGCCAAGACCGATGCGGCTGCCGCCGGTGGCCTTCATAAGTGCGGGCATTACAACAAAGGGGGCGCAAATTGCTACATCGCAGCTTTTCTGCTTGGGAAGTTCAAGCTTGAGTGCATCCACGAAGGGCTTAACTTCGGAGGGAAGCATATTCATTTTCCAGTTGCCGGCTATAAGAGCCTTGCGGTATTTCTTGTTCATTTTATTCTCACCTTTATTTGAAATTAAATATTCCTTTTTGGCTTCCCCCTGGGGGGGAAGGCTATAATTACTTATCCTGCAGGCAGACTACACCGGGAAGTGCCTTGCCCTCAAGGAACTCGAGGGATGCTCCGCCGCCGGTGGAGATATGGGTCATCTTGTCTGCAAAGCCCAGCTGCTCAACGGCTGCTGCGCTGTCACCGCCGCCAACGATGGTGATGGCGCCGCTCTCAGCCAGCGCGCGGGCAACTGCGCGGGTGCCTTCTGCGAAAGCTTCAAACTCGAAAACGCCCATAGGTCCATTCCATACAACGGTGCCTGCGCCCTTTACGGCTGCGGAATAAGCTTCAACGGTCTTTGCGCCGATATCCATGCCCATCATTCCATCGGGAACATCCTGACCGCAGGCAACAGCCTCGGCAGATGCGGAGAACTCAGCAGCGCAGAGATTGTCAAGGGGGAGAAGGAGCTTAACGCCCTTTTCCTCAGCCTTTGCGACCATCTCGCGGGCATAGTCCAGTCTGTCTTCCTCAAGGAGGCTCTTGCCTATGGTGTGACCCTGAGCCTTCAGGAAGGTATAAGCCATGCCGCCGCCGATGATAATGGTGTCGGCCTTATCCAAAAGGTTGTTGATAACCGCGATCTTGTCGCTGACCTTTGCGCCGCCAAGAATGGCAACGAAGGGACGGGCAGGAGCGGCCAGAGCTCCGCCCATGATCTCCAGCTCCTTCTGGATGAGAAGGCCGGAAACAGCGGGCAGATAAGCGGCTACGCCTGCGGTGGATGCGTGGGCGCGGTGAACGGTGCCGAAAGCATCGGATACAAAAACTTCAGCCATATCGGCCAGAGCCTTTGCGAATTCGGGGTCATTCTTCTCCTCGCGCTTATCGAAGCGGAGGTTTTCGAGAAGCATGATTTCGCCGCAGCCGAGGGCAGCAGCCTTTGCCTTTGCGTCCTCACCGATGGTATCGGCAGCGAAAATAACTTCCTTGCCAAGAAGTTCGGAGAGGCGGACAGCAACGCCGGCGAGAGTCAGCTCGGGCTTTACTTCGCCCTTGGGCTTGCCAAGGTGGGAGCAGGCGATAACAGCAGCGCCCTGATCCAAAAGATACTGAATGGTGGGGATAGCGGCACGGATGCGCTTATCGTCGGTAATGGCGCGGGTGGCCTTATCCTGGGGGACGTTGAAGTCGCAGCGAAGCAGAACTTTCTTGCCCTTCAGATCAATGTCATAAACGGTTTTCTTGTTGTAGTTCATAATATCTCCTTTTTGAAAGATAGTTTTTTATTATTTAACTGCCTGCAAAGGCGGTAATTCACGGTTTTTTCAGCCTTCTGCCATACTGCCTTCTCCGGAAAGTCCCGGGAAGCCTTGCTGGCGCAGAGCCTCATAACAGAGTATCGCAACGGAGTTTGCAAGATTTAAACTCCGCACCTCACCCTGCATGGGAATGCGAATGCAGCCTTCGGCATACTTGTTCCTTAAAGACTCGGGAAGTCCGGCGGTCTCCTTGCCGAACATCAGCTTCACATCGCCGGAAAAATCCACCTCAGCGTAGCTTCGCGGCGCTTTGGTGGTGGCAAGATAAAGATTTTCGTCTCCGTTTTTGGCGAAAAACTCTTCAATATTCTCATACACGGAGATATCCACATACTGCCAGTAGTCCAGCCCTGCCCTTTTCACCGCCTTATCGGAAATATCAAAGCCCAGAGGCTTGATAAGATGGAGTCTTGCTCCCGTGCAGGCGCAGGTGCGGGCTATGTTGCCGGTATTCATAGGAATTTCCGGCTCAACAAGGATAATATCTACCATAGGTGAATCTTCTCCGCTAATGGAAATCACGTAGGCGTTATTTCAAACGTTCCATACAAGTCAGTATTATAACGCAGTTTCTAATAAAATCAAGTAAAAAGTTCGGATTTTCTAAACATTTTATGCTTTTTACAAAGATTTTATCCGTTTTTATATATTATTGCAAAAGACGCGCCTTGGAATTATAATTACATCATAATATACAGGAAAGGGTTTTTCCTTATGAATGAGGGCTGCCGCCTTTGCCCCCGCTCCTGCGGGGCAATCAGAAAAGAGAATATTGCCGGCGGGTGGTGCGCCTCTCCCTCCCTTGCCCTTATTGCAAGAGCCGCTCCCCACTTTGGCGAAGAGCCCTGCATCAGCGGCACAAGAGGCAGCGGCACGGTGTTTTTCTCCGGCTGCAACCTTCGCTGCGTATTCTGTCAAAATCACGGCATAAGCCGGGGCGGCGAGGGCAAAGCCGTGGACGCGCAGGGTCTGAGAGATATTTTCCTGCGACTGAGGGATACGGGCGTTCATAATATCAATCTGGTAACTCCCACCCACTTCAGCGATGTTATCGCCGAGGCTCTCAGCGGCATAGAGCTGGGCATACCTGTTGTCTGGAACTCCTCGGGTTATGACAGCGTGGAGACCCTCCGCTCTCTTGAGGGGCTTATTCAGATTTATATGCCCGACTATAAATATTCCGACCCCGCTCTTGCTCGGCGCTGGTCCAAAGCTCCCGACTACCCGGCTGTTGCCCTTGCCGCAATAAAGGAAATGTATCGCCAGCGTGGGGCATTCATTCTGGACGATGATGGGATAATGCAGAGCGGAGTTCTTATCCGCCACCTTATCATGCCCGGGGCGGCGGAAAACACCCTCCGCTGCATAGACGCCATTGAGGATAATCTCCCTGCCGACAAAATAGTTTTCAGTCTTATGAGTCAGTATACTCCTATGCCCGGACTGGATGCCTACCCGGAGCTGCAAAGAACGGTCAGCGCCGAAGAATACGAGCGCTGCCGCAGCTATTTTGACTTTTCCGATATTCTCTACGGCTTCACCCAGTCCCCGGAAGCCGCCACCGACGAAATGATACCGGATTTTGACGGAACGGGGGTTTAGTATATGAAAATCAATCTCATTTGGGAGCACAAGGGAAATGACAGCATTTTATATGCGGAAAATCTCCCCGGCGCTTTCACCCGGGGAGAAACTTTGGAAAAGGCTCTTGAAAAAATGCCCGGGGAGCTCTCCTCCTATCTTGACTGGTGCGGTCTGGAAACCGGCGAAGGCTTCAGCCTCAGTATAGTGAAGGATGTGCCCTCTCAGCTTAATATTGCCGATGCCGACAGCGACTGCATTTTTGATTTGGAAAAAGAGTCGCTAAGCCCGGAGGAATATGCCCGGCTCAAGACGCTTTGCCTCCGCTCTGCCCGGGATTTCCAGCGTCTTTATGACTATGTTCCCCACAAAGACAAAAGTATTCTCCCCTTCCGCAGCAGCTTTTACGGTGCCGTGCCCAGAACGGCAAGAGAGATGTATGAGCACACAAAGAGCGTGACGGGCTACTACTTCGCCGAAATTGGCGTTGACGCGGATAACGAGGGCTCAATCGCGGATTGCCGGGAGCGGGGCTTTGCCGCTCTTGAAAAGCTCCCCGATTTTCTGAGTCTTCCCCCTGTTGAAGGCAGCTATGGGGAGATTTGGTCTCTGCGCAAGCTGCTCCGCCGCTTTATCTGGCATGACAGAATCCACGCCCGGGCAATGTGCCGTATGGCGCGAAAAACCTTCGGCGAAAGCCGCGGGGAGGAAATTTTCCGGTTTAAGTACTGATGGGAGTAAAAAAATATGAAACTGCGCAATATGACAAGCATTTACCTCCTCTGCGGCGACGAGATGCTGCTGCTTTACCGCCGCGGCTCCCGGGTTGCCAACAACACTTACATATCCTCCGCCGGCGGGCATTTTGAGGAAAGCGAGCTGAACGACCCCCGCCGCTGCATGCTCAGAGAGCTTAAAGAGGAGCTTGGTCTTGAGGAAGCTCAGCTTGAAGATCTCCGCCTTCGTTATATAACTTCGCGTCTTAAAAACGGCGAAGTGCGCCAGATTTATTATTATTTTGCCTGCATACCCGATAAAAGCCTTGTGAAGAAAAGCTCCGAGGGAGAGCTTGAATGGTTCAAACTGAAGGACATTCTCTCCCTCCCCATGCCCGTAACCGCCAAAAGAATGCTGGAGCATTATCTCGCCGTGGGGCAGTTCACAGATGAGCTCTACGCGGGTGCAACCACCCCGGATGGTATGGTCTTCACCGAACTGGAAGAATTTGAGGAATAATAAAAAACCTCTCGACAAAAACCAGACGCAAAATTAAACCGGCCTGCGAGTTTCGCAGGCCGGTTTTCCAATTAAGGCCTCTCCTGTCAGGAGTGCATTTGCGGGCTGCTTGCTCCCGCTGGCATTCTTAGCGATTCAAGCTGCTCTATCAGCCGTAGCCCCAGGTTTTCAGCACCCAGTCTCCGCCGATGTCCCTCACCAGCACCCACTCATAGCCCCTATAGGTGCTGTTTGGGTTGAATGCACCCCATGACTTGCCAACCTCAAAGTCGGACACCAGCACAATGGCCTCGTCAGCACCGTACTGCTTTGCAAAATTGGGCGCTTTTCGCAGAGAAAGCTCCTCATCATAGCCGAGGCTCAGAAGCTTCACGTCGGCAGATGGCGGGTTAAATGACATATGCGTCAACACACGGTCTATGGCAGCCTTCATGTCCGTATAGCTGAAAACAGTAGATTCGCCGAAAATATCCACTCCAGCTGTGTCCCAACTGGATTCGGTGCCGGACAGTATGCTGTCAAAAAGGGAGCGTATGGCAGGGCTATCTATCATCCAGCGTCCCACGATACCGCTATATTTCTTTTCCAACTCACCGTCGAAATCAAGCATAACCTTGTCTCCGTCATAGAGGAGGCAAAGCGTACCTTCTGGAGTTTTCAATGCCAGCTCTGCCTCAAAAATCACTCCGTAGCCTATACTCAGCTCTGAGGCTCTGACTTTTCCAAAGGCCTCAGCAACTGCCTCGTTCAGGTCATCCGGAAGCACACCATTCAGCTTCGTTGGATTAATTCCCACAACCTCCACATCTTTTGCCTCAAGTCCGGATATATATTCGTACATACCGTGACGGAACTCTCCCTCAGGAGTAACGATTATTTGCCCTGAGGCTTCATCCAGCCTTGCGGACACAGCGCCGCTGGCATAAGCCTTGCAATAGGTAGTGTCTCCGTCTTGGCTGCATCTGAAGTTCAGCCAGCCCTGAATGAAATCATTATCCCGCCAGATGTTAACG
The DNA here is from genome assembly GCA_015068425.1 of Oscillospiraceae bacterium. GTDB lineage: Bacteria > Bacillota > Clostridia > Oscillospirales > Oscillospiraceae > SIG459. The sequence continues at coordinate 72,407 of SVKK01000001.1, forward strand.
GATATCTCTCCCTGTTCAGCGGGATAGGTGTTTCCGCCTCGCTCTACATAAGGCGCCCAGAGTAACGTTTCCCTCTCGCCGAAAAGCTTTCCGGAATAGGAGCTTGAATATATGGAATTGCCAACCGGGTAAGCCTCCGTTTGCCGGGAATAGTCCACCAAGTCCGCTCCGGGAATATCAAAGAGTATCTTCACTTCTTCGGCGGCAGTCAGTTCAAATTCCGCAAAAGGCTTTGCCTCCAAAGCAGCCATCAGTTCTGTCAGGGCATCATTGTGTATCTCCCATACGCCCCGCTCTGCAGGGTACATTTCTTTTAAGTCTTCGCTGAGCTGAAGCTCAACAAAGTCCCTTCCGCCATAGCCCAGAGTTATATTATCGCTGGGTCCATAGCCTATGTCTATGCTGTATTTCCATGGGATGCCCCGACCTACCTTTATTTCCTCGGGTCGAATATTCTTCAAGGCATCAATGAAGCTGTCGCGAATACCGGATATACTTATATCAGCATCCACCACGGGGGCGGTAATGCCAAAAGAACTCACATTGTTTTCATCGAGCTCCGTCAGAAGTTTCCATAGTGAATTTGCAGCCGCGGAGGCAGACTCTGCACCGTCTTCCGCAGGTACAAGAGCAAAAATGCTGCTTATCAAGGGCTGTTCATTCGCTTCAGCCTCCATTTTGACGAACCAGAGTTCACCGTCCACGCCCATAAGAAAACAATCCACCTGAGCCTCGCTTATATCTATTGGCTCACCGGTATCATTACCAATAAGCGGCATATAGAGGATCTCATCATACTGTCCGCTTATCCCTTGGCTCAAAGCGCTTTCGGGCAGCACAAATAAATTCTCCCACTGCTCATCGGAGTAGGGAAATTCCTGCCACTTCCAACCGGCGAAGGAACTATATCCGCCTCGCCATTCTCCCGTCACGCTGTCTAAAATAGCGAGCCCGTCTCCTTCCCCGTGAAAATCATATATGCAGCCCGCATCTCCGGCAAAATGAGAACTGGCATGCGTCGGGTTTTGGTAAACACATTCCACGGCTGTCCAGCGCCCACCAAGCTCCCAGCCGTCGTCCTCTACTTTCGGATTTGCTGCGCAAGCGGCAATAACCACTGCGCAAAGAACAAGAGCAACGACGCTGATCCAAAGGCGGGGGCGTTTCCATTTAAGGGCATTCTTTATTCTGCGCGCCACTCCGCTTTCTCCAAACGCAAGGGGTGTTGGTGCGGGGAAGCGTCGGGGAGAAGCAAAAGAAAGGAGAGTTTCGGAATACTCTGCCCTGCCGCCCATACGTCCGAGCACCTTTTCATCGCAGCTTAGCTCCATATCCCTGCCCGCAAGCCAGAAGGCAAGCCACACAAGGGGGTTGAACCAATGCAGGCACAGCACCAGATATGCCAAGGTGCGTATTACATGGTCGCCACGCTTTATATGCGCCCTCTCGTGGGCAAGCACATAGCCCAAAGCCGCTCCCTCAAGGCCATAAGGGATGTAAATTTTCGGCTTGAAAAAACCGATGATAAACGGACTTTGGACATTCTCACTCTGCCACACATTGCTCTCAAGCAAGGTTGCCGTACGCAGGCGGCGGCAAAGCTGCCAAAGACCGATAAAACTTATGGCGAGCATCGCTGCTATTCCCACGATCCACAGCAGCATACCAAAAAACTCCCATATCTGCATAGGATTGGCGCTGTACATAGGCGTGGCCACAGGCAAAGATTCATTCACCGCCGCATCCACGGCAGAAATGCCCGTCTGTATCTCCGGCTGCGCCATCAGTCCTATGTTTTCCGGAATATGCACTATCTCAGCAGTCTGAGAGGAAAGAGCAGTGTCCTTCAGTTTGATATCAAAGGGTTTAAGAGCAAAGACAGATATAACAGATTTGAAGCTGACAGGGCAGATAAGTCTGAAAAGAGCCACCGCCCATAGGGCATATGAATACTTTTTCGGTGCGCTCCGAAGAATCAGCCGGGCAAGCAGAACAGCCAGAATGATATAGCCGCCCGTTATGCTCATATTCAGTATTTTCTCAAAGGCGCTTACAAGGATATCCTCCATTGCCTCACACCTCCTTGTGGGAATCTATGAGCTTTTTCAGCTCCTCGGCCTCCCTTTCGGAAATTGTCTTGCCTCCCAAAAAGGCAACAAGAAAGCCGGGAAGAGAGCCCGAAAAGGTCTGCTCCACTATTCTTTCGCTCTCCGCCTTCTGCACACTTTCCCGCGCAACAAGGCTGCAAACAATACTTTTTTCGTTTTGGGCAAAACCCTTTTCGCAGAGCTTCTTCAGCATTGTGTATGTGGTAGACTTTTTCCAGCCCAGAGTATCTGCGCATTTTCCCACCAAAGCTCCCGATGTGAGGGGTTCATTATCCCAGATGACACTCATAAAACGGTAGTCGCTCTCACAAAGAGTCAGTTCCTTTGACATATCATTACCTCCTTTGGTCGATAGTTGTAGACCTCTTTGAATGCAGTCTATAATAGTAGACCAATTTTGTCAAGAGAAAAATTATGGTATTCGACAATAGATTTGGGCGGACACACCGGTCCGCCCCTACAATAAAAAAAAGCTCCGCACCAGATGGTGCGGAGCTTTTTCAATTTCACATATTCTCTTATATCTTGCTGCCCTTGGGGATGACGATGGGCAGGCGGCGGTTGCCCTTAAGGCTGTTATAGGGAGCAATGGTGACATTCTTATCGGAAATGACGCAGTTGAGACTGACATTTTCACCGATAACGGTATCGTGCAGAATGATGCAGTTTTGCAGCACACTGCCGGCGCCTACCTTTACGCCGCCGAACACGATGCAGTTTTCCAGCTCGCCCTCAATGACGCAGCCATCGGCAACCAGAGAGTTGCGCACCTTGCTGCCTGCGGCATAATAGGTGGAAACATCGCTGCGCTCACGGGTGGAAACGGGACGGTCGCAGGGGAAAACCTGTTCACGAAGTTCGGGATCCAGCATATCCATATTGGCATCCCAAAAGTCGCTTACGCAGGTGATATGGCGGGCAAAGCCTTCGTGGATAAAGCTTCCTATCTTCCAGCCTTCCTTCAGGAAGTGGATGAGAGCATCCTTATGGAAGTGGAGACGGTTGCCCTCGGCGCACCAGCGCATAATTTCCAGCAGCTTGGCGCGGGAGAGAATATAGGTCTCCAGCAGACCGTAACCCCGCTCATCGGTGGTCTGGTTGATATAAATGCCGGTGACTATGCCATTTTCATCCAGCTCAACACGGTGATGGGCATGGTTATGAACATAGGTTGCGGATTTGGGGGGAGTGCAGACGGCGGTTATATCATTATCGGAGGCCAGATGTGCATTGATGAGGGCGGACATATCCACATTGGCGCAGATGTCGCCCCGGGTAAGAACGATGTACTCGGCTTTAATGTCATCGGAGAGATAGGTGCCGATGGCGTTGAGAGCCTCCATTGTGCCCTCATAAAAGCCCTTGTTGCTGTCGGGCAGACCGTAAGGAGGAAGCATATTCATTCCGCCGACCTTGCGGGCCATATCCCAGGTTTTGCCTGCTCCCAGATGGTCCATAAGGGACTGGTAGCCCTTCTGCATAATAACACCAACATCGTGGATGCCGGCATTCTGCATGCTGGAAAGAGCGATATCGATAAGTCTGTATCTTCCGCAGAAGGGCAGAGAGGCTCCGGTGCGGTGAGCACCCAGCTCACGCAGTTCGGGGAAGGAATTATAGGCGTAAATTATTCCGTGAATGTTCTTCATTACTTCGCCTCCATGCTGTCATAAATCATGGCTCCGGCTTCAACGGTGCAGCCTGCGCCGATGGTGATGTCAGGACCGCAGGTGGTGATGCCCCAGCCTGCCTTGCCGCCCGGCGCTTCGCCCACCTTGGCGCCTGCCGCTATCTTGGTGTTTTCGCCGATGATAGCGTATTCAACATCGGCACCATCGCCAACCTCGGCGCCCTGCATCAGAATGCTGTAGCGCACCTTGGCGCCCTTGCCGACCTTGACGGAATTGGAGAGGATGGCGTTTTCCAGCTCGCCCTCAATGACGCAGCCCTCAGTGACGATGGAGTGGGCAATATTTGCCGTTTCCCCGATATACTGAGGTACAGAAATTGGGCTATGAGCACGGATGGGCCATTTCTTGTCGTAGAGGTCAAACTCCTCGGGAGAGAGCATATCCATATTGGCATCCCAATAGCTGCCGATGGTACCTACATCGCGCCAGTAGCCCTCGAAATGATAGGGATACATACGCTCGCCTGCATTAAGCATATTGGGGATTATATTCTTGCCGAAGTCATTGTCGCTGCCGGGAGTATTCTCATCCTCGATAAGATACTGACGCAGCTTGTCCCATGTGAAGATATAAATGCCCATACTTGCCAGATCGCTGTCCGGCTCCTTGGGCTTCTCGGTGAATTTGCAGATGCGTCCGGTATCATCCAGAGTCATGATGCCGAAACGGCTTGCGTCGCTCATAGGAACGCGCAAAACGGCTATGGTGCAGTCCGCCTTGTTTTCTATATGTACGCGGAGCATATCGTCATAGTCCATCTTATAGATATGGTCGCCGGAGAGAATGAGAACATACTCGGGCTCATACATATCCAGAAATCCTATATTCTGATATATGGCGTTGGCGGTTCCGCGGAACCAGCTTCCCTGCTCACCGGAGGTCTGATACGGGGGCAGAATGTAAACACCGCCGCCATTGGAGTCCAGATCCCATGCGGCGCCGTTGCCTACATAGGCATTGAGCTGCAGGGGGCGATACTGGGTGAGAACACCCACTGTGTCGATGCCGGAGTTTGCGCAGTTGGAAAGGGGGAAATCTATAATGCGGTATTTTCCGCCGAAGGGCATATTGGGCTTAGCCACATTTCTGGTGAGGGCATAGAGTCTTGAACCCTGTCCGCCTGCCAGAAGCATGGCAACACACTTTTTCTTCATTGCCACATCTCCTTTCATACCTCTAATATATGACAAAAGCGGGGAAATAACAAGCCCCGCTTTTGAAAAAATTTAGTGATTTTGTTGTAGGAAACAGTAGAATTTTCTGGTGAATTCGGTAATATCAATTAAAACGGCTCTGAGATTTTTCCACACCCTCGGTAATGATGCTCTCCACCGCTTCCCAGGCTCTTTTTGCTGATGCATCTATGTCCTCAGCATCCTGATTTTTGAAGCTGCCCAGCACCCAGTCGGCCATATCATAGTCGGGATGCGGAGGCGCGCCCACGCCCATTTTAATTCGCGGAAAACCCTCGCTTCCCAGACGGGCAATTATGCTTTTAAGTCCGTTATGGCCTCCCGCAGAGCCCTTGGCACGAATGCGCAGCTTGCCCACCGGAAGAGACACATCGTCGGAAATGACAATTATCCGCTCTGCAGGCACCTTATAAAATTTCGCAGCCTCGGCAACGGCATCTCCCGAAAGATTCATATAGGTCTGGGGCTTCATAAGCAGAACCCCTTCGCCTCCTACCTTTATCTGGTCAGTAAGAGCCTTGAAACGGGAACGGTTTATTTTTGCGCCGGTGGCCTTTTCACATTTATCGGCAGTCATAAAACCCACATTGTGCCTTGTGCCTGTATACTTGCTTCCCGGGTTGCCAAGAAACACCACTATCCAGCTTACACCGCCGGAAGGTTTTTTAAGAAAATTCAACATTGACTCACCTTTAGCTTTTGCATTTGCCAAAGGCGGTTTTCAAAAACTTGAAAACCGCCTTTATTGTTTATTATTCGAAGAGAGATGCGATGGAGGTCTCCTCATGGATATGCTCCATAGCTTCTGCAAACATGGGACCTACGGGGAGATACTTGATCTTGTCGCACTTGGGAGCGTCTGCAGGATAGGGAATGGTGTCGAGGAGAATAAGCTCCTTGATGCAGCTTTGTTCAATGCGCTCGATAGCGGGGCCGGAGAGAACGCCGTGAGATGCGCAGGCGAAGATTTCCTTTGCCTTGCCGATCTCCATAAGAGCCTTTGCAGCGCCGCAGAGAGAGCCTGCAGTATCGACCATATCGTCAAGGAGGATAACGGTCTTGCCTTCAACATTGCCGATGATATTCATAACTTCGGAGACATTGGCCTTCTCGCGGCGCTTATCAACGATAGCCATCTGCATATCGATCTTGTGGGCAAATGCGCGGACACGGGCAACGGAGCCAACGTCGGGAGATACGACCATAACATCCTCATTGCCCTTGCCGAAACGGCTTACAAAGTAGTTTGCAAAGAGATGAGCGCCCATAAGGTTGTCGACAGGAATATCAAAGAAGCCCTGAATCTGGTTTGCGTGAAGGTCCATGGTGAGAACACGGTCTGCGCCTGCTGCGGTGATCATGTTGGCAACCAGCTTTGCGGAGATGGGATCGCGGCTCTTTGCCTTGCGGTCCTGGCGGGCATAACCGAAGTAAGGAATAACTGCGGTGATACGGCCTGCGCTGGCGCGTCTCATGGCGTCGATCATAACAAGCAGCTCCATAAGATTGTCATTGACGGGCTTGCAGGTGGACTGAATAAGGAAAACATCGCTGCCGCGGACGGGCTCATAAACGGAAACAGAGCACTCGCCGTCTGCAAAGCGCTTGCACTCGCTCTTGCCAAGCTCTTTTCCAAGGCTCTGGCAGATGCTCTTACTAAGGGCTATGTTGGAGTTGCCGGTGAAAATCTTCATTTCTCTTCCGTAATTAAGCATAACGCAATAACCTCTCTTTTTCTCTTGTTGTTATTTTGCCGAAAGTTATTTTTTTATTATTTTGAAATGCTTTTGTGACTTTTAATCATCCTCCCTATTATATCAATATGATTTCAAAATTTAAAGATATGATTATGCCTTTTTTATACATTATTTTTCTGCATCCTTTGGCAATTGTGCCCAGTAATATGCGGGTATGCTCCTTTTAAATATTCCCATCTTTATATTTACTTTTCAGGGCTTTTTGTATATAATAATGTGGTTAAATTATGCAAAGGAGAAAAAGCTATGCTGTGTTAATCAAATTGGCTTTTTTATCGCTCAGGCTAAGAAATAAAAATTTGAGAAAAGGAATCCAAAGTTATGGCAATAATCGAATTTGATGAATACAAAGTAAAGCTCAACGCACTCAAACCAACTCTCAAGGATCTTGAAGCCGCTCTCAAGCTGGACGATAGCCGCGAGGAGCTGGACGCCCTCCGCAAGGAAAGCGAGCGCGACGGCTTCTGGAACGATGTTAAGGCTGCCCAGAAAAATCAGCAGAGAAGCAAGCAGCTGGAAAACAAGATAGCAGGCTATGCTAAGCTTGAAACTGCCTGGGACGACCTCTACACCATCTGCGAGATGGCAATTGAGGAGGACGATGACTCCATGCTGGAAGAGCTTGTTTCCGGCTATGACGATTTTGAAAAGAAGCTGGAGCAGACCCGTCTTCAGACCCTGCTCAGCGGCGAGTATGATGCCAACAATGCCATTTTGTCCATCCACCCCGGCGCAGGCGGCACCGAAGCTCAGGACTGGGCAAGCATGCTCTACCGTATGTACACCCGTTGGACCGAGCGTCAGGGCTACAAGTACACCCTTCTTGACTGGCAGGACGGCGAAGAAGCCGGCATAAAAAGCGCTACCATCCGCATCGAAGGCGAAAATGCCTACGGCTTTTTGAAGAGCGAAAGCGGCGTTCACCGCCTCGTCCGCGTCTCCCCCTTTGACGCCTCCGGTCGCCGCCAGACCAGCTTTGCCGCCGTTGAGGTTATGCCCGAGATGGACGACAACAACGACATTGAAATCCGCGAAGAAGACATTGAAATGCAGGTTTTCCGTTCCTCCGGCGCAGGCGGTCAGAAGGTCAACAAGACTTCCTCCGCTGTCCGTCTCATCCACAAGCCCACCGGCATCGTTGTCTCCTGCCAGGTTGAGCGCAGCCAGTTCCAGAACCGCGACGCCTGCATGACAATGCTCAAGGCTCGCCTTGCCGAAATCAAGGAGCGCGAGCACCTTGAGAAAATCAGCGACATCAAGGGCGTTCAGATGAAGATAGACTTCGGCTCTGCCATCCGCTCCTACGTCTTTATGCCCTATACTCTGGCAAAGGACACCCGCACCGGTTTTGAAAACGGCAACATCAGCGCAGTTATGGACGGCGACATTGACGGCTTCATCAACGCATTTTTGAGTATGAACGCCAAGAAATAAGGAACACTATGAAAAGAAACGAGATAAAACTTATCAGCATTTTGCTTGTGCTGATACTGGCCGTTTTCGGCGGCACGGCGCAGATGCGTCCCGAGAGAAGCATCCCCTCCGTCAGCGCTCCTTCTGCCTCCCTTCCCTCCCAGAGTCAGCAGGGAACTCAGCAGAGCGAAGATCCCGAGAACCCCGGCGAAAGCCAGCAGCCCCCCGTTCAGGAAACTCCCGCTCCCCAGAGCGAGTTTTTCACCATCAATATGATTGGCGACTGCACTCTGGCTTCCGTCAGCTATTATCAGGGCACCGCTCAGGGCTATGATACCGTCATAAACGGAGACTGGGCCTATCCCTTCTCCCTCACTGCTGAGCTTTTCGCCGATGACGATATGACCTTCGCAAACCTTGAGTGCTCTCTCACCGATTCCGACAACCGCACCGACAAGACCTTCACCTTTAAGTGCGACCCCGAATATGCCAACATTATGGTTGAGGGTAATGTTGAATTTGTCACACTGGCCAACAACCATGTTCTTGACTACGGCGAGGGCGGCTACAAGGATACCAAAGAAGCTCTTGACGCAGTTGGCATTGCCTATGCGGGAAGAGATGAATACGCCGTTTATGAAACCGAAAGCGGTTTGAAAATCGGCGTATACGCCCTTTCCTTCGGCAACACCTCTCAGATAAAGGCCGGCATGACAGCTCTCAAGGCTCTTGAGCCTGACTTTATCATCGCCGCCATGCACTGGGGTGACGAAGGCAGTTACACCGTCAACAACGAGCAAATCAAGCTGGCACACGCCTGCATAGATGAGGGCGCCGACTTCGTTTACGGAAGCCACCCCCATACTCTCCAGCCCTATGAGGTATACAAGGACAAATACATTTACTACTCTATGGGCAACTGGACCTTCGGCGGCAACACTGACCCCAGAGACAACGACACCTTCATCCTCCGTCTCACCCTTGAAAAGACTCCCGACGGCAAGGTAAGCGTTGTTGACAGGGAGCACATTCCCGCCGCCTGCTCCGGAATTGAAAAGGGCAACGATTACCGTCCCGTTCTCTACGAAGAGGGCAGCGAGGAATATAAGCGGGTGCTCAGCAAGCTGGACGGCTCCTTCACCGGACAAAACCTCTCCATCGGTTACGAATACACCAGCAATGAATGATATTACACAAAAGAAAAAGAAGATAAAGATATGAAAGCTTCCCGCATCATACTCCTCATCATCTTAATAGTTGCAACACTTGCCGCGGCCGCCCTCATTTTGGCACGCGGCAATTTTGCCCTTCCCGAAAATCCTCCCGAGCTTGCCGAAACGCCTTCTCCCTCTCCTTCACCTTCCCCCACGCCTGTGCCGGCTCCAAGCCCCGCGCCAACTCCAACACCTACTCCCAGTCCTGCCCCCACTCCCGAAGCGGAACCGGAGTTTTTTATCATCAGCATGGTTGGAGACTGCACTCTTGCGAGCTCACAGCACCACAAGGGCACATCCGTGGCTTTTGAAAGCTTTGTAAACGGCGATTTTTCCTACCCCTTTGCGAAGACAAAGCAGTATTTTGAAGACGACTACCTTTCCATTGCCAATATGGAAGGCTGTTTCACCACCGCCACCACATCCAGCGGCGCCACCTTTGTTTTTAAGTCCGACCCCGAATATGCAAAAATATTCACTGAAGGCAGCATCGAAATGGTGGTGCTTGGCAACAACCATTCCGGGGACTTCCTCAATCAGGGCCGTCTGGATACTCAGGCCGCTCTTGATGCCGAGGGAATATACTGGGCCGAGGATAACGGCTGCAGAATTTATGAACAGCCCGGCGGTCTGAAGGTTGGAGTTTATTCCAAACTTTATCCCAATGCTCCCGAAGTTATTGCAGGCATTGAAAAGCTGAAAAGCGAGGGCTGCGAGCTTATCATAGCAGGTCTCCATTGGGGTCTCGAGGGCAAATACCGTCCCACCGCCGATCAGGAAAATGTGGGCCGTGCCGCCATAGACGCAGGCGCCCATATAGTTTACGGAAGCCATCCCCATGTGCTTCAGCGAACCGAGAATTATAAGGGAGGAATTATTCTCTATTCTCTCGGCAACTATTCCTTCGGCGGCAACACCAACCCCCGAGACAAAGACACTGCCATCGCCCGGGTCAGCGTAAAACGGGATATTGACGGAACTATAAGCATAGATTCTCTGGAGCTTATTCCCTGCCGACTCAGCGGAAGCCAAAATTACAATGACTATCAGCCCGTGCCCTATGAAGAGGGCAGCGCCGAATACGACAGGATCATGAGCAAGCTGGATGGCTCCTTCACCGGACCCGACCTGACCATAGACTACAGCGCCTTCCACACCCCCTCCCCCTCTCCCTCAGCCGAGGCCACACCCGCACCGGAAACTCCCCCTTCCGCGGAGCCTCCCGCTCCCGCAACTCCAGTTCCGGAAAGCACTCCAACTCCGGTTGAACCTCCTCCCGCTCCGGTTGAACCTCCTCCTGCGCCTGTTGAACCTCCCCCGCAGTCCGGAGAGGGCAGCGAATAAAACAAAAAATCCCCCTGCTGCCAAGTGCAGCAGGGGATTTATATTTATGTGCTTATAAGTACATCGGCTTTTTCATTCAATCTGAAGAAGTTGAAATATTCCTCCTCCATTGGTATCCAAATTCCGAAATAGCTTGGGGCAAGAGCCTCTCCGTCCCGCTCCACAACACGCATACGCTGCTCCGTTTTATCTACGGTCATAAACACTTTTATGTCCATATATTCGCCGAAATAGCTGTGCTGAGAGTAGCTACCCTCAACTATGCGGTATGGTGAGGCTTTCACTCTCTTTTTCTTTTTGAAGTCTATTTTATGCTCGTTGAAATATCTGTGGCTGAAGGCTTTGGGAGAGCGGATGGAACTCAGCACCTCGGATTTAAACAAATCATAGGCTATGTTGCCGCCGGGAAGACCAAGCCTTTCCACCGTGCCCTTGCCCGCGGGCATGAGAAAGTCGTCCATATGAACAAGTCCCGCTCCGGTGATCTCCGCAAGATGTTTCGCGAGACTGCTTTTGCCCGAGTTGGAGCGTCCGTCAATAGCCACCACGCAGCCATCCTTAAACTCCGCCATCTCTTCAAGAACTCTTATTGCATTTATATATTTTGTCGGCACGATACGGTAGGCAGGCTCTTCCGTCTCTCGGTAAGCCTCGCTGTGGCTGACAGCTTCTCCATCCCACGCGGCTATCTCCGCCTTCCAAGCTTCAATGGTAAATGGCAGTTCCCCCGCCGTGGCGTGCTTATCCACAGCATCGAAATATTCCTCTATGCTTCCGCTGCCTCTGGCCGCCGTAAACATATTATAAAGCCACTGCCATTTAAGTTCCCTGCGTCTCCACGCCCGAAGATTTATCCGGCAAAGCTCGGGGCTTATCACCTCATAAAGCCGCTCATGACCCCTAAACCGCAGGGCAGAAAACTCCGCGCGGAGGTATTTTCTCGCGGCGGCAGGGTCGCCCAGCCCGTGCTCAGCGCCGAAGGCTGCCTGATAGCACATTTTCAGCACATCCCTCGGCTGCATAGCAGGGTGCAGGCGGCACTGTTCAAGCAGGCAACGGGAGAAGCTTTTGAATCTTTCCTCCCGGACAAGACTGCGCTCCGCCACCACTATTATGCCATCTTTCTGGGGTATCTCGCGGACACTCTCAAAATCCAGGCTCTCCCAAAAACCTGCCGCCTGAGGATTTGCCTTGTCATAGCCAAGAAGCAGACGCTTATAGCCAAGCTCTCTGCAATAGCAGGCCAGCGCCTCTATAAGGCTTGTTCCGATTTTACGACCCTGCTCATACTTCGAGAGCATAAAAAGACCGATATAGCCGGTGTCAGCTTCGGGATAGCCGTCTATAAAATCCAGCACTCCCACCATTTCTTCTTTTTCAAAATAGCCGAGATAGTATTTTTCCTCCATCTCTTTGCCGGGAGGGAGAAGATGCATATCTCTGCATATTTCCTCTATGCCGTATTTTTCAAAGGCGGGGTTTTCCTTCGCTATCTCCCGAACCGCTTCCGCATCCTTTTCCGTAAGGGCGCGAAGGCTGTAAAGCGTTGAAAAGCGGCTTATATCAATGCTCTTCATAGCTTTTTACCTCTCAAAGGCTGTCTATATACTCGCAGGCCGCAAGAGCGGCAACCGCGCCGTCACCAACGGCTGTGGTCACCTGACGGATGCGCTTGGCGCGGCAGTCCCCCGCGGCAAAAACACCTGCAGTGGGGCTCAGGCAATCCTCACCAGAGGCTGCGTAGCCCCATTTATCCAGCTCCAAAACCTGTTTGAAGGGTTCATTATCGGGAGCATATCCAACGGCAACAAAAAGTCCCTGAAGGGGAATTTCACGCTCTTCGCCTTCTGTACGAACGCTGATACCCGTAAGTTCATCCCCGCCCTTAAGGGCGGTGACCACTCCGCCGGAAACAAACTCAACATTTGCTCTCTTCTCAAGAGCTTCAACAAGCTTTTTCTCCCCGCGAATGGTGCTGCGGTAGATAAGATAAACCTTTTCGCATATATCGGAAAGCAAAACGGCATCCTGCAGAGCGCTGCTGCCGCCCCCCACAACTGCCACGGTGAGCCCCTTGAAGAAGGCTCCGTCGCATACAGCGCAGTAGCTGACACCCATTCCGGTGAGCTCCTCTTCCCTTTCAATACCGAGGCGGCGATGCTTTGCACCCGCGGCAACGATAACCGCCTTCGCCTCAAAAGAGTCGGAGAGAGTTGTGACGGTTTTTACTTCGCCCTTATCCTCTATTGCGGTGACCTCGTCCAGCTCGAACTCGGCTCCCAGAGCCATAGCCTGCTCGACAAGGCGGTCGGAAAATTCCGCCCCGCTTATCTCGGTAAAGCCGGGATAGTTTTCAAGCTTGGGTGAAAGGCTTATCTGCCCGCCGAAGGCTCCCTTCTCGATAACGAGGCAGCTTTTTCCCGCCCTAAGGGCATATATGGCGGCAGTGAGACCTGCAGGGCCTGCGCCTATGATAATAATATCGTACATAATTATTCTCCTTAGCAAATCAGAAAGGGCGCTCATCAAAAGCCTTTGGGCTTTTGATGAGCGCCCTGTGGCACTTGATCTATTATGCTCCGATGCTTCTCAGATAACCACGGATATCGGAAACACCCGCATACTTTTTGAAGCTCTCGCCGTCGCTGACGATGAGGGTAGGAGCCTGATTTATACCGAAAACTGCGCAGGCATCGGCATTTTCCTCGGCCAGCAGCTTTTCATAGCCAAGCTGCGCCTTGTCCAGCAGAGCCATGGCAACACGGCAGTTGGGACAGGTTTTGGTGGTAAAGAGCATGGTGCCCTTCGCGTAGGAAGCAACAGCCTCTTCCACTTCTTCGGCCTTCTCCTCAGAAAGCTTCTCGCCCTTGAACACGCTGTTTGCAATGTTGTAGGTCTTGCGCTGGCGGTATTCCTGGCTCTTGCCGTCGTTCCAGTTCTGAACGGGGCGGTAATAGCCGGTTATGCGGCTGTATACCTCGGCGTTTGCTCCGCAGTGGGGGCAGACAAACTGCTCGCCGGGGAGATAGCCGTGGTCGGGGCATACGGAATAAGTGGGGCTGAGAGTGTAGTAGGGCAGGCGGTAGTTCTCCGCGATTTTGCGCACCAGCGCCGCGGCGGACTGCCAGGAGGGCAGCTTTTCGCCAAGGAAGGCATGGAAAACCGTGCCGGAGGTATAAAGGGTCTGGAGCTCATCCTGCACATCCAGAGCGGTGAAGATATCCTCGGTGTAGCCAACAGGCAGGTGGGAGGAGTTGGTATAGTAGGGAGTGTTGCCCTCGGATGCGGTGATGATGTTGGGGAAATCCTTCTTGTCATGCTTCGCAAGACGGAAGGAGGTGCTCTCAGCAGGAGTTGCCTCAAGGTTATAAAGGTCGCCATACTTCTCCTGATAGTCGCTGAGTTTTTCGCGCATATGGTTGAGAACGCGCTTGGAGAATTCCTGCGCCTCGTGGTGAGTCATATCCTTGCGTATCCAGCAGGCGTTGAGGGCGGCTTCATTCATACCCACAAGACCGATGGTGGAGAAGTGGTTATTGAAAGTGCCAAGATAATGCTTGGTATAGGGATAAAGACCTGCATCGAGGAAGCGGGTGATGACATCGCGCTTCACCTTCAAAGAGCGGGCGGAGATATCCATAAGGCGGTCCAGACGAGCCATAAACTCCTGCTCCGAAGCAGACTGATAGGCAATGCGGGGCATATTGATGGTGACAACGCCAACACTGCCGGTGCTCTCGCCGCTGCCGAAGAAACCGCCGGACTTTTTGCGCAGCTCTCTCAGGTCAAGGCGCAGACGGCAGCACATACTGCGGACATCGCTGGGCTCCATATCGGAGTTGATATAGTTGGAGAAATAGGGGGTGCCGTACTTGGCGGTCATTTCAAAGAGGAGGCGGTTATTCTCGGTGTCAGACCAGTCAAAGTCGCGGGTGATGGAATAGGTGGGGATGGGATACTGGAAGCCGCGGCCATTGGCATCACCCTTTATCATACACTCGATGAAGGCCTTGTTCACCATATCCATCTCTGCCTTGCAATCGCCGTAGGTGAAGTCCATTTCCTTGCCGCCTACAATTGCGGGCATATTTTCAAGGTCCTTGGGAACGGTCCAGTCCAGAGTGATGTTGGTGAAGGGAGCCTGAGTGCCCCAGCGGGAGGGGGTGTTCACGCCGAAGACAAAGCTTTCTATGCACTGGAGAACCTGCTTATAGCTGAGATTATCCACCTTGACGAAGGGGGCAAGGTAGGTGTCGAAGCTGGAGAAGGCCTGAGCTCCTGCCCATTCGTTCTGCATAATACCGAGGAAGTTCACCATCTGGGTGCAGAGAGAGGAGAGGTGGGCGGCAGGCTTGGAGGTTATCTTTCCGGAAACACCGCCGAGACCATCGGTAATAAGCTGCTTGAGACTCCAGCCGGCACAATAGCCGGTGAGCATGCTCAGGTCATGAATATGTATGTCGCAGTTGCGGTGAGCGTCAGCAACCTCCTGATCATATATCTCGCTGAGCCAATAGTTTGCAGTGATTGCTCCGGAGTTGGAGAGAATAAGACCACCTACAGAATAGGTAACAGTGGAGTTTTCCTTGACGCGCCAATCGGCAACCTTCAGGTAGCTGTCCACAGTGTCCTTATAGTCCAGCATGGTTGTCTTCAGATTGCGGAGTCTTTCACGCTGCTTGCGGTAGAGAATGTATGCCTTGGCAACATCGTCATAACCGCCCTTGATGAGAACGGACTCAACGCTGTCCTGAATGTCTTCAACGGCAATAAGCTTATCCTTTATTTTGGGCTCAAAATCTGCTGTGACCTTCAGAGCCAGAAAATCAATAACATCGCTGTTATACTGTCTCTCGCAGGCATCAAAGGCCAGCATAATGGCAAGACTGATCTTTTCCAGCTTGAAATCAGCAATCTTACCGTCTCGTTTAAGTGTTCTGTACATCATATACCTCCATAGAGCCCAAGGGCGTCTAAATATTTTCATATCGCCTGACTACGCACAGGCGGGCAAGTATAAGTATCGCATATTTAGTAAATTTTGTCAACACTAAACACAATATATTGTGTTTATTTTATATTCCTCTTATTCCGACTTTTTCTGCGAAGGAGGATGCAATTTCCGCCCAACGCCGAAGGTCGGCATCCGCGGGGGCGCTGAAACCGCTGCCTATAAGAGCTCCCGAATCTACAAATTTCTGTATATACCAGTTTCTTGCCCCTTTAATCAGCCCGCCCATAGCACGAAAATCTTCATCACTATGGAGCTGAGCCACAGCGGTTGTCCGAAATTCATAGTCCGGAGCGCATTTTATAATAAGTTCTATGGATTTTTCGATTTTGCTCCAGTCAAGAAGCTTCACGCCGCAGCTTTTGGTATATTTTTCCGGAGAGTTTTTTATATCCATGGCCACATAGTCCACGAGATTTTCATTCAAAAGCTCCTCCAGCTTTTCCGGGAAGCTTCCGTTTGTATCCAGCTTTGCCAGATAGCCCATGGCCTTCACCTCCCGGAGGAAGTCGGAAAGTCCATCCTGCATCAAGGGCTCACCACCGGTGAGGACCACTCCGTCCAAAATGCCTCTGCGCTTGCGGAGATAGGAGAAAATTTCTTCAAGGTCAATGTCTTCGGGCATTTCCCCCGCTGTTACAAGTGCGGCATTGTGGCAAAAGCCGCAGCGGAAGTTGCAGCCGGGTGTGAACACTGTGCAGGCAATGCGGCCGGGGAAATCCAGCGCCGTCAGCTTCTGAAGCCCGCAAATTTTCATTTTCCCTATCGCCTCCTTTTTATGCAGCAGGAGCATTGTAACACAGCGGAATAACAAACGCAACATCTTGTGGAAAGTTTTTCTTTTAACTCACTAAATATAGGATAGTCTCTGTTCCCTTTGCGGCGGGAGCAAGCCCCGCCCTACGGGTGATGTTCCGATTTTTCTCCCGGAGGCAAGGGCGTGATGAGGGGATTTAGGGCGGGCGGGCAATGCCCGCCCCTACAATAGGGTACGGATTATTGCCGGACGTCGCCGTAGGGGCGGCCATTGGCCGCCCGTTTGCCGGCGGTGGGATTTCGGGCGGGCAATTTAAAGGCCCCCTTGTAAAGGGGGGCTGGGCAGGTATGCTCATAGGCATAGCCCGCGGTTCTATATTGACAATTGAACAAGCCTCCCCGTTTGGGGAGGCTTGTTCAGGTAATTTATGCAGTTATGTTTGCGACTATTGCCATAATACCCACCACCAGGAAGCAGGCGCCGCCGATGCGGGCAGAAATTCTGTAAAGCTTCGAGCTTTCTCCTCCGGAGCAGCTCTTCCAACTCTCCGTAAGAGTATATACAGCCTCGGGGAAGCATAGCATCAGAAGCCCGATACCGGCCAATATAATGCCACCGACTATAATCATCTTACCGGGCTCCTTACTTATCCACACTTATGATTGCCTTTACGGTGGAGGGGGCAATTTTTATAACCCTGCGGTCGTAAGTGATAAGACCGTTGAGTTCGTCTTCAACATCGCTGAGCTGGGTATAAACAGCAGCGGAAAGTCCCTGCTGCCAGGCGGGGAAAATCTGCTCCTTATAGAGCTCGCGGAAGGCATGGATATAGCTATTATTGCTTTCATAGCGCTTATAGCCAAAGTCCTTTTTGCTGAAGCAATGACCCTGAATTCGGTGGTTATATCCGCCGAACTCTGAGAGCACTACGGCACGCCCAAGCCTGTCTTCTTCATATCTATAGGGTTTGAAATAGACATGCCAGCTCTTTACATCACTTATTCCCTGATCGTGCCAGCCGCTGGCATGATCTATTGTGCGGCTGCGATCCATTCCCAAGATGAAGTTGCATACCCTTTCGGAATCAAACTGACCCCAGCCTTCGTTGAAGGGCACCCACATTGCAATGCAGGGGCAGTTATAAAGGGCATTTATCATCTCACGAAGCTCGGCGAAGTACTGCTCTCTGCCTGCTGCGTCCTTGCGTCCGAAGAAACCGTATTTATCGTCCTTGGAGTGGTGCTTTGTCACAAGAGGCGCGGAGATGGCAAGAGGATTATATTTAGTGCCTCCGGAAGGCATATCCTGCCAGACCAGCATACCCAGTCGGTCGCAGTGGTAGTACCAGCGCAGACTCTCGAGCTTGATATGCTTGCGGAGCATATTGAAGCCCATATCCTTTGCGGTCTTTATATCAAATATCAAAGCTTCGTCACTGGGAGCCGTAAGCATACCGTCCGACCAGTAACCCTGATCCAGCATGCCGTTATGGAAACAGGGCTTACCGTTGAGGAAAAGGCGCTTTTTGCCCTTCTCATCCCGCTCTACAGAGAATTTGCGCATAGCGAAATAACTCTCGGCGCGATCCTCTCCCAATTTAATACTGAGATCATAGAGATAAGGATCTTCGGGGCTCCAGGGGTGCAGCTCCTTCAGAGAAATCTCAAGAGGAGTTCCTGCAACAAAGCTGTGCTCCTCCCCTTCCACGGTGACGCTGCCTTCGCCCTCACCGGCCACCCAGAGCTCCAGTGCGGCCTCATCAAAATGAGGGATTATGCGAAGTCCCTGAATATACTTCTCGGGAACGGACTCCATCCACACCGTCTGCCATATGCCGCTTTGAGGGGTATACCAAATTCCGCCCCGTTTTGAGGACTGCTTTCCCCGGGAGTGCCACGAGCTGTCAGTCACATCCACTACTCTCACCGCAAGCTCAACTGCATCGCCGCTGAGAGCAGCACTTATATCTACAGAGAATGGGGTGAAGCCGCCCGTATGGCTAAATAGTTCCTTCCCATTTACAAACACTGTTGCCATCTGGTCAACCGCACCGAAATGAAGCAGAACCTTTCCTTTGTTGAAGCCCTCAGGCAGACTGAAGCGGCGTCTATACCAGATATAATCCCGCTTTGCAGGCAGGCTCACATTTCCCGACAGCTCGCTTTCAGGAGAAAAGGGCACCAATATAGTCTCAGGAAACTCTGTGGGCATATCCGCGGAAGGAGAAACGGTATACTCCCATTCTCCGTTTAAGTTTAGATAGCTTTCTCTTCTGAACTGGGGACGTGGATATTCCTGCAGAATATTATTCTTATCCAGTTTTTCTCCCCAAGGGGTAAGCATATAAAGCCCTCCTTTTGGTTTTCAGTTTTTCTCGCGTTTTTTAAGAGCGACAAAGGGGATTATTACAAACAGAAGCGTTATTGCAGCGGCAAGGAAAATTCCCGGAGTGGGTACGCTCTTTAGCTGACCCATTTCCATATAGGTTTCCGGACTATTTTTGATAACTGCGGAGCCAATGAAGGGACCTATTATCATAGGCAGCATAACGGAAAATATCATACGTATGCCCTGAAAATGTCCCACCTTGCCCTCGGGAGTATGATCGCGGACTATGCCGTTGAGGGTGGCGGAGAGCATCATATAGCCGCTCATCATAACGCAGCCGCAGATAATAACCGCGACCATAGCCCGGGCAAAGAACATGGCCACAAGTCCGACGAGCATCAAAGCGCCTGCGGGAAGGAGGAAACGGAGCTTGCCCACCTTGTCGGCAATTCCGCCGGTGGCTACGGAAACTATAGATGCAATTATGAGGACGATTCCCAAAACTATTGCGTAGTCCGTTATTCCCAGATAAGTCTGAATGTAGATTATAAGATAGGGGAAGAAAACCTGCACAGCTATGGAGAAAACGCAAAGCGCCAGCAGTGCCCAATAAAGTCCCGGCAGGGATTTGACGACAGATAGGCGCAAACCGTAGAGAAGATTTTTGAAATAGCTGTCCTTGCGAGGTTTGAGAGATGGAGAATCCTTTACTATGAAAAGGGAAATAATACCCACCACGGTGACCATTATTCCGAAAATGCCGAAGAATGTTTTCCATTCCCCTCTCTGGGTATAGCCGTCAAAAAGTCCGAAAACAACCAGCATACTCACCAAGGGCAGTATGGCGAGAACGCCCTCTGTTCTGCCGCGCTTATCATTTGGCACATTATCTGTTACATATGCATTGAAGGCGGCATCATTGGCGCTTGATCCAAAGAAGGTCATAAGGCAGTCCATAATTATAACAAGAACTGCCGCTGCCGCGGCTGCATTGGCTGCAGGAAACACCGCTCCCGCGGATTCGGGAGTTATGAAGCCAAAGGCTGCTGTGGTGATACCCCAAAGGATATAGCCCGCCGTGATAAATGCCTTGCGCTTTCCCACCCTGTCGCTGAGGGCACCCATAATCAGAGTTGTCAGCGTTGCGGTTATCGCGGAGGCCGCCACCATTGCGGCTATGTAGTCGGGATTTGTGGATATGGTGTTATAGAGAAACACGTTGAAATACATGTTCTCCAGCGTCCATGCGAACTGACCGGAAAGACCAACCAGTATGAGCACAGACCAAATTCTTGCGCCCAGTTTCTTTTTCACAGCCGCTCCCCCCTTATACGTTTATCGCTCCGCGCTCCTTCAGCTCGGAAATTATTTTTCCGAAGAGCTTGTCATCAATTTTGAAATACTTACGGTATACCAAAAATCCGGCAACTATGCTTATGAGAGGCAGAATGAGCATTGCCAGCTTCACAATGAGAATGCCTGTGTCGCTCACATCGTCAACATTTACGGCAGAGTTTATGCCGGAGATAATAAGAGTCACAGAAACTATGCCCTTGCTTATCGCGCCGCCTATTTTATTTACGAAAGGCTGAACAGAGAAGGTGACCGCTTCATCGCGGCGGCCTATCTTCCACTGGCCGTATTCAATTGTGTCGGCAAGGAACATAAGCATCAAAAGCTGTATGAAGGCCTGCGCCGCAAAAATAAGCAGTCCTGCAATACCCACTACGGCCATTTTGCCGTCACCGCAGAAGAAAATAATATAGCCCGCGAAAACCATTACGGTGGCAGCTGTATAGAGCTGGCGGCGGCTGAAGCGCTTGGAAAACCTGGGGAAGAGCAGCAGCGCCGCAAGCTGGCTCACTCCCAGAACACCTGCAAAAACGGTGTACATATCGGGATTTTTGAAAACATACTTGAAGTAATATGTGCCAAAGCCTGTGGTGGTGCAGTAGCCAATCATAAAAAGAGCCATTGCAATTGCGGTAATGCGCAGCTGGTCATTTTCCTTAAGCACCACTAAAATATCCTTGAAGCGGGTTTTCTCCTCGTCCTTCACGGAAATTTTGTTCTCCTTCACGCCAAAAACAGTGAAGCAGAGGAAGAGCCATGTGATGATGGTGACACCTACAGCCATCAGGAAGAAGCCCCTCTTGGAGGTATAGTTATCCGTAAGGGCAGTGACGGAGAGAACCACCGCGTACATGCCCACATTGGCACAAATTCTGGCGAAGGAGCCTATTTTCTCACGCTTTTTCTGGTCGAGGGTCAGAGCAGGCATCAGTGTCCAATAGGCAATATCGTTAAGACCGTAGATTATATCCCAAAGCACATAGACTACCACGAAGAAGACTATGTAAGCGGGACCCGAGAGACCGAGATCCGAGAAAAGCAGTATAGTGAGAATACCTCCCAAAATTGCGCCGAGGACAATCCATGGCTTGAACTTGCCCCAGCGTGTGCGGGTGTTATCCACTATAATTCCCGTTACGGGGTCATTGAAAGCGTCGAAAACACCCAAAATTACAAAGGCTGCGCTCATCCACCACATCACGGAGTCGCTAAGATCCAGTGCCTCGGTGGCAAAAGAGATGAAATACATGCTCACAAGGCTATAGAGCATATCGCGTCCCACTGTGCCGAGTCCGAAGAAATACTTATTACGCTTATCAATTTTGTCCTGCGCGGTTTTGCCTTTCATGGCAAAGCCCCCCTTTTAAATTAATAATAAATAATTAATATAAGACAACAAGTTAAATCATATTGGGGATATCTGCGGGAGTATATGCAATTTTTTCTGCACCCAGAGCTTTGAGAAAATCCACATCCCTGTAACCCCAGGCAACGGCGATGAAGTCCGCATCGGAGTTTGCCGCAGTCATATAGTCAACCTCGCTGTCGCCTATATAAACGGCTTTTTCCCCCTCCGCTCCCAGCGCCTTCATAGCGGCAAGAACCGGGGCGGGGTCAGGCTTGCGCTCTCTCCCGGGGCAGTCTCCCTCGATTATAGGAATATACTCTCCGAAAAAGCGTTCCCGCAGTTCTTCGGCAGCGGCCTGATATTTATTGGTTACTATTGCCATTCGCTCTCCTCTGTCACGGAGGGTCTTCAGCATATCCATAATTCCCTCATAGGGCGCTGTTTTATCAACGCAGTGAAGGTCATAATATTCGTTGAAGGCAGCGAAAACCTTGTCAAAATCAGGATTTTTCTCCCCTTCGGGAAGAGCGCGGGCCACAAGCTTTCTTACGCCGTTACCCACAAAGGACTGAATGGTGTCGTAGTCATGGGTGGCATAACCGAATTTGGAGAGGCCGTGGTTCACGGCATCTCCCAAATCGGGAATTGTGTAAAGCAATGTTCCGTCAAAATCAAAAAGAATTACTTTTCCGCTCACTTTGCGTACCTCTCCACAATGTTGAGCAGGATGCGGGTGCTTATCTCCATACCCTCAACGCTGATATGCTCATAGGGTCCGTGGTAGGCATATCCGCCTGTGCCCAGATTGGGACAGGGCAGACCGCGGAAGGTGAGCTGCGCGCCATCGGTGCCGCCGCGGATAGGCTCAACGCTGGGTTCAAGTCCCACAGCCTTAATGGCTTCAAGGGCGTTTTCCACCACATGGAAATGGGGTTTCACCGCTTCGCACATATTGCGGTAATGCTCTTTTATCTCCAAATCAACAGTGCCCTCGCCATATTTTTTATTGAGGAGCTTTGCGGCGTGGGCAAGGCAGGCTCTGCGGGCTTCAAAGGAGCCTGCATCGTGGTCCCGGACAATATAGTTTAGAGTTGCCTTCTCCACATCTCCCTCCATGCTTGTCAGATGGAAAAAGCCTTCATAGCCTTCGGTGTCTCTCGGAGTATCACCGGAGGGCAGCATGGAGTTGAACTCCATAGCAACAAGGCTTGCGTTTATCATAGTGTCCTTGGCAGAGCCGGGGTGGACATTGAAGCCGTTAAAGGAGACCTTTGCTCCGCAGGCATTGAAGTTTTCATACTCAACACCGCCTTCCGCTCCGCCGTCGGCAGTGTAGGCAACCTTTGCTCCAAAGCGTTTCAGATCCATCAGAGATGCGCCGTGGCCTATCTCTTCATCGGGGCAAAAGCCGATTGCGATGCGGCTGTGGGGAATACCTTCCTTAATAACAGTCTCCGCCATTTCCATTATCTCTGCAACGCCTGCCTTGTTATCGGCGCCCAGAACGGTGGTTCCGTCGGTGACAATTATACTGCGTCCCTTGAGAGAGGGCAGATGGGGAAAATCCGCGGGAGAAAGGACTCTGCCGCTATTGCCCAGAACTATTTCGCCGCCGTCATAGTTTTCAATAAGGCGGGGCTTAACATTCTCACCCGGGAAATCGGGAATAGTGTCCAGATGGGCTATAAATCCGATGCTCATAGCATCCTCAAGGCCTTCACTGGCCGGAATAACGCCGTACACATAAGCGTGTTCATCCACATAGACCTCGCTGACCCCAATTTCACGCATCTCTTCGGCCACCAGATTTGCCAAATCAAACTGGCAGGCGGTGGAGGGCGTGGTATCAGAAGTTTCGCTGCTGGCTGTGTTTATCTGAACATATTTCAAAAATCTTTCATATGCTTTCATTTTTTATTCTCCTTCAATTGCTTCTATGGAATAAATGTTTGAACCAAAATCTCCCAAAACTCTTATATTGGGGTGGTAGCCCGTGCCCAAAAACTGATTTTCAAGCCTGACGCCTTCCATAAGCATTGCGCCCTGAGCTTTATATTTTTCCGCTCCGTCCTCAAGGTTCACAAGAGAATCGGCCGTACGGAATATAAGACCGTTGGGGTTCAGAGAGAAAGGCAGCAGATGCTTTATAAGCTCCCCGAAGGAGCGAAGATAAACATTCTGCTCCTTGGCGGCAAGGGTATATATCCTGTCCTTCTCAAGTCCGGCGACAGGCATAATATCTCCCGCGGGAGCCGCATTATACCCTCTCTGAAAATAGGCGCAGATGCATTTGTCTCCTTCCCCTGCCTGCCAGACCTCGGTACCGGCTCTCGTGCCCTCCCTGCGGCTGAACTGACCGTATTGGAGGGTGCGTCTATGTTTTTTATACCACGCAATCTGGTGGCATACCTCCTGCCTTTCAGCCCGGGAAAGATACTTCAGGTCAAGCTCATAGCCGAAGCAACCAAAAGCCGCCACATTAAAGCGCGTGGAAAGAGGTGTGCTGCGCAAAGTCTGCTGACTTGGCGCAGAGGCCACATGGCTTCCCCAGGTGGACTGGGGATAAAGATAGCTGAGACCACCCTGAATATCCAGACGCTCTATGGGGTCAGTGTTATCGCTGCCCCAAATTTGGGGAGAGAAGCACAGCATCCCCAAATCAAAGCGGTTTCCCCCGGAGGAGCAGCTCTCCAGAAGCACATGGGGACGTGGGCGGAAGATGCGTGAAAGCACATCATAAAGTCCCAGAATGTAGCGGTGGTGAAACTCTCCCTGATTTTCAAGAGCAGGGGAAAATGCATCGGAAATATGCCGATTATAGTCCCATTTAACATATTTAAGACCGGTGGAATCCATAACAGAGCCCACGTTTTTAACTATGTAATCACGCACCTCGGCCCTTGTCAGATCCAGTACCAGCTGATTGCGTCCCTTTGCAGCCTTTCTTCCGGGTACTTTAACCGCCCAATCCGGGTGAGCTCTGAACAAATCCGAGTCTTCGTTGACCATTTCCGGCTCAAACCAAAGACCGAATTCCATGCCCATTCTGCGGACGGCTTTTGCCACGCCCTCAACTCCGTGAGGAAGCTTTTTAAGGTTGGTATTGTAGTCACCCAAGCCTGCATGATCGTTGTTTCTCTTTCCGAACCAACCGTCATCCAGCACGAAAAGCTCCACGCCCAGTTTCTTTGCTCTGCGTGCCAGCCTTATCAGCTTTCCGTGGGTGAATCTAAAAAAATGCGCCTCCCAGTTGTTGGCAAGAACAGGCCGCTCCACGTTTTTCCAGTCGCCCCGGACGATGTTGCTGTTGACAAAGCGATGGAAATTTTTGCGCAGGCCGTTGAAGCCCTTATCCGAACGGCTCATAACCGCCTCGGGTGTTTCAAAACTTTCACCGGGGTGCAGCGTCCAGTCAAAGCAGCTGGGGTTTATGCCCAGCATAACCCGGACTATATCCTCGCCCGAGCGCTCAACAGCGCCATAGTGGCTTCCGGAATAGACAAGATTAAAGCCCCAGACCTTGCCGTGATCCTCACCCGCTCCCCTTTCGCTAAGGAGGAAGCCGGGATTATGACGGTTTGAGGATGCGCCTGTTGAAGAACAATTCACATAAAGACCCGATTCCACATTTCGCACATTGTGGTGAGCCTCCTTTATCCAGCCTCCGTCAAAAGTATGCATTTCCAACGGCGCAGTGCTCATATCCATGCTCATGGACATAATCTTGCGAAGGGAAATATCCTTGCCCGAAAGATTCGTCGCAACGCATCTGCGGCTTATAACATTCACCTGAGGAAACACAGTGTAGTAAAGGCTCAGCTTAAGGGGATGGAGAGTATCCTCCATATCAATGCGCAGAGTCTCAACGCCCTCGGTGTCGGCATCGGCATAGGCAGAGGGCAGGCATTCCATAGCCACACAGCCGGAGATGATTTCGTGGTCCTTATACACAAAATCCGTGACAAAGCTGCCGTCCGGCATCTTTATCTCGCAGGGACTGTTGCGGTAATCACCCTTTCCAACTCCCGACCATTCAAGGCAGAGAGTATCAAGGCAGTAGCTGGGGTCATTTTCACTGTAGCATACCGCGCTGCCGTATGGCACGGTGCGCTTGGGCGCAAGAGGAGCACTGTCCCCTCCCGCAAGTTTGGCGCCGTAATGCAGATGCTCAAGATGACCGAAGGGGCTTAGTTTCATCCAGTAGGATGAATCTTCTGTATCCAGACGGAAAAGGCCTTTTTCTTCATATATGGGCATTATTGCACCTCCTGATAAAAGAGATTGAGCAATACAAAAAAACGGACAATGGATGTTTATTATCATCCATTGTCCATTATATTACAGGCATTTTCAATTGTCGAGTGGAGATGCTTTTTTTATCGCACAAAATAGCTGCCGCTGGGCAGGTTGAAGCCTTCCACCGCAACAACAAGGCGGGAGGAAACGTCGCACAGCTCCTTGGCGACACTCACATCTGTCACATAATAATCCATATTGGTTCTTACATAAACTCTGTCAAAAACCTTGAAGAAAAACTCCGGATCCTGACCCTTGTCCTTGCTCTTTCCCTCTCGGAGAGCGGTGCCGTCCAATTCCGCGCTGAGATAAATGCCGATTTCATCTGCCTGCAGGCGAAGATAGCGACACATTGAGGATACGGCGCTCACCGTGTCGGGAGTTGCGCTCATAGGCTGGGAATAAGCCACCGCCATATTGGAAGGAAGGCAAACATTGGTGAGCAGGACTTCATCGAAGCCCATCTCCTTCAATTCACGCATTATCTCCACAATATATTCTCTGGTGGTGCTGTTATAGGGATCCAGCCAACTGCATGTTTCATCGGTGAGAACACCGCCGTTGGCATTTTTCAGACTGATAGGGCTGTTTCGCATTGCCATTGCGCTATCACCCAAACAGCTCACCTCTGCCACAAGCCAGAGTCCCTGCTCCTTGAGCTTTCCAAGGGCCTCCTTCACATTTTCGGTACCATTGACACCGTAGCTGCCAACCATAGGAACGCTGCTATAGTAGCGGAGAGTTCCGTCCTCGCTCTTTATGTTCAGGACAAGACTGTTGTATTTATACTGGCTTTCCGCGAGAATGGAAGGATAATAGGCCAAATTCTGGGCAGTCATCTTCTCTCTGGAGACATAAAGGGCCTGAATGTCATTGAGGCGGGAAGTAACCATATTCTCCATCTGAGAATAGTCCGGCATCGCCACAACAATCTGTGCATCGGTGACGGGAGGAGCGAGCACGCTCTGCTCGTCCTCGCTGTCATCATCGCTTTGGAGCTCACTCTCGGTAAAATCCAGATAAAGACCGTCCTTTTCATACCGTATATACTTTTGCATATCGTAGAAAACCCACATACCCACCATAAAGGCGATAAGCAGCAGAAAAAGCACAACAGTGATTATCCAGCCGTATTTGCGCTTTCCACGGTAAATTGCTCTTGGTCTTGCCATAAGTTACGCTCTTTCTCTATCTTCTATATCGGAAATAAGTGCCACTCGGCGGGCATGTCTGCCGCCTTCGAATTCTGTGCTCAGGAAGGTGTCAACAATTTTCAGGGCAAGTCCGCTGCCGGTGGTACGCGCGCCCAAAGCGAGAATATTGGCATCGTTGTGGAGACGTGTGTATTCAGCGCTGTAGCAGTCAGCGCAGAGGGCTGCGCGAATGCCCTTGACCTTGTTGGCGCTGATGGAGATACCTATACCGGTGCCGCAGATTATAATTCCCCTTTCACACTCACCGGAAGCAACGGCTCTCGCAGCAGCCTCGCCGTAAATGGGATAATCACAGCTATCGGTGGTGTAGGTTCCAAAATCCTTGAGGGCATAGCCCTTGGCTTCCAGATGCTTCATAATTTCTTTTTTGAGTTCAAATCCGCCGTGGTCGGAAGCAATTGCAATCATGGTAAATATCCTCCTCAGATTTTCACAAATTCGCATTTGCGGTTTTTGAATGTGCTTACATATTCAAAGCCGCAGCTTTTTATTATTTCGTAACCCTCCCGTACGCATTTTGCCGCATCGGAAGGTCTGTGGGCATCGCTGCCAACGGTGATTATCTCGCCGCCGAGAGCCTTGTAAAGCCGCAGCACTTCCGGATCAGGAAAAGGTCCACAGCCGTCTCTTATACCTGAACAGTTTATCTCTATTCCACGGCCATTGTCAATCAAAAGCCTCAAAAGAAGCTCAATTTTGTCGCCGTAAAGCTCCATCGATAACTTTTCGTCATAGCCCTGCTGCCACATATAGCGGCGTCCATAGCCGATATGAGCCATCACGTCGAAGAAATTCAGCTCCGCCATTTTTATAAGCTCATCCACATAGACATCGAAAATCTTGCGGCAATGCTCCGGAGAAGTGAACTTAACACACCACAAATCGCCGTATTCCTGCAGAATATGCAGCGAGCCCATTACCATATCGAGTCCCGGGGTGGATGCAAGCCTCTTCGCAATTTCAATATTGAAAAGGGGTTCTCCCAACTCAAGACCAATGCGCACATCCAAGGGCAGCTTTGGGTGCTCCCGAAGGAGGGCTGCATATTTTTCAAGGCTCTCTGCCGGCTTCGTCATACAGCCGGGATTGGGCTCATAGGTGCGCCAGTTCACCATATCGCAATGGTTGGTGAAGCACATCTGCTCAATACCCATTTTTGCCTCAGCTTCCGCCATTTCATACATTGTGGCTTTGGAATCCTGAGAGACATCGGAATGGACATGGTAATCCGTTAAAAACATTTTTTCACCCCTTATGCAAGCCTTAAACTTTATACTAAATCATTGCATCAAAATGGCCATGTTGCAAACCAGCCAAGGCAGTTTTCCGCAAAATCTCTTGAAACCCACGCTCCGCTGAGCACCGGGTAAAACGCGGCAAAGAGCACTATGCTCACAGCGGCTGATGCTCCCAAGAGCCACTTCCAGCCCCCAAAGCGTCTGCGCAGTGAATCGAAAACATAGCCCAAAGCCAAAAGCAGGAACACGGATGAGGGGAAATAGTGATATTCAAAGGTTATTCGCGTTACAAATACCCACGGAAGAAGCTGAGCCAGATACCCAAGGAAGATAAACCTGGCGGTTCGGTCTTTTTCCTTTACCCAGAGCCAAAGCATTGAAATTATGGCCCCGAGTCCTCCCCAGCAGAGGAAGGGATTGAGAAAAGCTCCTATTGTGGATTTTTCATTGCCGCTGTATTCAAGATAATACAAAATGGGTCTGCCGTTGAGAATCCACTGCCACCAGCGGGATGAATAAGGATGTTCTGCATCCACTCCGGAATGATATGAGAGCATATATTCCTGATTTCGGATGACTATATCGAAGTAATCTCCGCGGAAAAACATTCCCAATCCGCTCATACCCTCTGCCTGTCCGTAGGGATAATAACTGAGATAATAAATTACAACAGGCACTGCCACGAAAAACAGCAGACATACAAGAACATTGCTGAGTGTTTCGCGCCAATAGTTTTTCATAACTCTCATCCGCTCCACGGCATCCTCGGAGGCTGCTCTCGCGGCAAAATAGCGCTCCACTCTGTCAATAAACCAGATAAGGCCAAGCCCCGCTCCCGCATACAGACAGGTCCATTTGCTGGCAGCGCCAAGGCCAAAGCTTATCCCGCTCAGCGCAAGGGGCAGCACCCATTTTTTATTGCTGCGTTCCGATTGCAGGTAGATGTACATGAAAAGATACATCAAAAGAATAAAGAACACGGAGTAGGAATCTATCGTGGCTATTCTGGTCTGTGCAAAGTGCATAAAGTCAGTTGCCGAAAGCAGCGTCACAAGAGCGGGCACCGCCGTGCCTCCAAACATGCGCTTGGTGAAAAAGTACACAAGCGGCAGCATCAGCACACCTACCAGAGTTCCCATAAAACGCCAGCCGAAGGGATTAAGTCCGAAAATGCTTATGCCAATGGATATTATAAGCTTGCCAAGAGGAGGGTGGCTGATTTCATAAGGTTTTACTTCCTCAAGGTGCTCAAAAGCGGTTCGCACATGGTAAATTTCGTCAAAATAACTGCTGTTGAGATAAGTTGAGTTTTCGGGAACGGTATGGCGCTCATCAAACAGAGGAACGCAGCCATCGGGAATTATCAGCCTATCGGCACTTATCTCAACGCCGTCCAGATCATAAAGGGAAATCTCCCCAAGCCAAATCTCGTCATCCGCTATCAGTCGGACAAAGCGGGTATTTTGTCCATAGCCCGGTATTTCCAAACGTTTCCATTTCAAAAGATCCGCATAGCCTTGCTCAAGAACCCCCACATCTATAAAGTTCTCTCCGTCCTCGGAAAACTGAACATAATAGTTGCCTGTGTGAATTCCGGTAAAATAGGCTACGGCGCTTACGCCCTCAGGCTGTTCAAGCTCTATTAGCGCATACTGCCCACGCTCACCGAAGCGGCAAAAGCTTTCGGGGCCATAGGTATTACCCAAATTCAAAAACGCGCTCAGAGCATAGCATGCTGTTATGCACAGCATTATAAGGCCGTCCCTGCCGCGGACTTTTTTTCTTTCATCGCCTTCAATATATAAAGGGGCAGCGGCGCGGGAGCTTATAAAAGCTCCGAAAATAATAACTATAAACGCCAGAAGGGCTATTGGAAACAAAAGATGAACCATTTTTTGTCCTCTATCAAAATTTGTTTAATATTTTCTGATGCAAAAAGTTTGTAATCATGGTTTAATGATTATACTATAAATACCGCCGCAAGTCTATACAAGCCATGGAAAGGAGGATGAAAATTGAGAAATATTCCCAAAAAACTAATACTTTTTCTCGTTGCCCTCGCAATTTTATTGAGCGGCTGCGCATCTGATGCCCATCCTCCCCGAGAAGAGTCCCCTCTGCCCTCGACGGAGCTTACACCGTCTCCTCCGACAGAGCCTATCCCTTCTCCCTCACCAAGCGCCGAGCCCCTCTCCCCTCCTGTGGCTGAGCCTCAGCGTCCCACCCTTGAGGATAAGGTCTGGCAGATGATGTTTATCACCCCTCAGGATCTCACAGGAGAAAAATGCACGGGGGATAAAGAACTTTGGGCGAAGGCTCTGGACGAGAAACCCGTTGGCGGAATTGTTTTTTTCTCGGATAACTTCCCCACCGAGGCGGATGTTCGGGCTATGATGGATGCTATCTATGCTGCCGAATCGGGAGTTTTTCTCGGACTTGACGAGGAAGGCGGAGAAGTTGCAAGACTCTCCTACGCCCTTGGAGTGACCACCAAATTCAAGCCCATGTATGAATATCAGCTCAAGGGCAGCGGCGTTGCATATCAAAACGCCTATACCATCGGAACCGACATAAGTTCCTTCGGCTTTAACATGAATTTCGCCCCCGTTGCCGACGTCTGGAACAATTATTGGAACACTGTTATCGGCTACAGGTCCTATGCCACCGATGCCGGACGCTGCGCCGAGCTTGTTGCAGCCGCGGTTGAAGGCTACCACAGTGCAGGAGTTATCAGTGTACTGAAACACTTCCCCGGCCACGGCAACACCTTTGAAGACAGCCACTATAACACTGCATACACGAAAAAGAGCCTGGAGGAGATGAGAAACTGCGAATTTCTTCCCTTTATTTCAGGCATTGAGGCGGGCTGCGAAGTGGTTATGCTGGGACATATAATTGCAACGGATATTGACCCCGAAAACCCCGCCACGATAAGCAGCAAGGTAATTCAGGATATTCTTCGCGGCGAACTGGGCTTCGAAGGCCTTGTAATAACCGATGCCTTTACAATGGCAGGCCTGGGTGAAATGACGGAAGCTGAAGCTGCCGTCCTGGCCCTTGAAGCCGGCTGCGATATGATACTTGCCCCAGGTGATCCCGATGCCGCGGTAAAAGCCATTGTTGAAAACGTCAGCGAAGATCGGATCGAAGAAAGCTATCAGAGAATTCTTTCTTTGAAGCGCAACTGGGGGATTATTGAATAAACTATTTATGAAAAAAAGGAGCTGTCTTTTGACAGCTCCTTTGTTGTTTTCATGCTGATGATTGATTTATGCCCAGGTGGACTGAATTTCGTCGGCAGTTTCCTTATCGAACATTGCAACAATGCTCTTGATGGTGTCGCCCAGGAGAACCAGAGTGAACATGCCGAAAACGACAGTCATAATGACATACAGGGGCCAAATGGGAATCATAAGAGTCGCGGTAATCTCGCGGCTTGCTACCTTCTCAAGAATACCTTTGCCTGCACCCCAGGTAGCAAATACCATGGTGCCAACAGAAATGAGAGAAGTGAGAGAGAAGCAGAAGAAGCGAAGCTTCTGGGGCAGCTTGCTCACAAACATGGTAACATGGATGTGTCCATGAACAGTCTGAGTATAAGCCCAGGAGGTGAATACGACGATCAGCAGCATGCACTGAACTACCTCATATACGCCAAGGATACGATAGTTTGCAAAGAGACCCAGCATAGAGTCAACAAACATAATAACCATCATGCAAGCGATAAGAATCATACCGACATAGCAGATGTAGTAGCAAACCTTGCTGGTTACGAGGGAGTAGCCATTTATAAATTTCTTCATATTATAAGCCTTCCTTTGCTGCGATCAGCCAAAAGCTGATTAGATTTCCGGCATAGAGCACCGGAAATCACGCGTTAAAAAACACGTTTTCTCTGTGCATTTGCCGCACATAATGTCGTTAAATACTTTTGGGTGGTGGCCGGGGTGCCGGAGCACCCCGGCCTTAATCAGTAACTAATTAAGTAGCTAATTAAATGTTTTCCGAAAAACTATTGATTAATAGTTGTCGGGGGTGTAGGTCCAATCGCTGTAGTGGAACTCAGCAGCCCAGTCATCAGCGTGAGCAGCAGCGTTCTCAGCAACGATTTCCATGCACTTGTCATAGATGGCCTGGCCATCGAGACCCATCTCGTTCAGGTAGCCAACATACCACTCGTGGATGCTGTTTACGATCTCGTCAGAGGTAGCCCAAGCAGCGAGCTCCTCGGAGGGCTTGTAAACTTCAACGCCGTTTTCGCGCATCTTGTCAGCAACCCAGTAGTTGCAGCTATCCCAGTAGTAACCGGCCATGTCGCCTGCGTAGTTGCCGCAGTACTTGTCGATGATAGCCTGGAGATCAGCGGGGAGACCTGCATAGGTGTCCTTGTTCATGAGAACGAAGCAGGAGGTGTAGGAAATGGGGAGGTCGAGGCAGTAGTCAATGGGCTCGAACAGCTTGAAGCAGTCGATGTTGTGCCAGTCATTGGTGAAGCCATCGAAAACGCCCTTGGAAACGCCTTCATAAACTTCGCCGGTGGGAATGGAAACGGGAGTTGCGCCCAGAGCGGTCAGGTACTGGGAAGCGATGGTACCAGCGGTACGGATCTGCAGGCCCTTGAAATCCTCGGGCTTCTCGATCTTCTTACCTACGGTAGAAACGGGGCCGTAAGAGCAGGAGTGCAGGCCAACGATTTTCCAGTCAGCGAATTCCTTCTGGAGCTCGGGGATCTCTTCGTACATCTGCTGATATACGTCGGTAGCCATACGAGCAGAGGTGATGCCGTTAGCGCAGAGGTTGATGAACTCGGAAACGGGGAAACGCTTAGAGAAGAAAGAGGTGCAGGACCAAGCGATGTCAGCCATGCCGTCCTTAACGCCATCGATGGTCTCGGTAGCGCCCAGGAGAGAACCGCCGGGGTTGTACTCGAATTTGAGGCGGCCACCGGACTCTTCAGCCATCATGTTGAAGAGAGTCTCGATGTAAGCTTCGCACATAGAGGTAGCGGCGTCGTGGTTAACAACAACGAGGGTGTAGGTCTTGCCGTCAGCAGGAGCTGCAGGTGCGGGATCTGCAGGAGCTGCGGGAGCAGCAGGATCTGCGGGAGCAGCGGGAGCTGCGGGAGCTTCATTGCCGCAAGCTGCGAACAGGCCGCAGCAGAGGACAGCAACGAGAAGAAGTGCTATTACTTTTTTCATTTTTCTTCCTCCAGATTTTTTAATACAAAAGGCTTTCGCCTAATTGTTTACTTAAATTAGCCTCAGACAGCGTATCCGAGGAGGCCGGGCAGGAACTCGCAAACAATGGGGAATGCGCAGACAATGATAACTGCAACCAGCATACCCACGACCATGGGTGCAACGCCGGAGAATATCTTCTGCAGAGGTACATCCTTTGCAACACCGGCAACGATGTAAACGTTCATTCCGACAGGGGGAGTGATGAGGCCCATTTCCATAACCATGATCATGAGAACGCCGTACCAGATGGAGCCGAAGCCCAGAGCGTCAGTCATGATGGGAAGGAAGATGGGAACGGTCAGCATAACCATTGCGAGAGAGTCCATAAGGCAGCCCATAACAGCGTAGATAACAATGATAACAGCGAGAACAACATAGCGGTTGACGTTGAGGCCGTTAACAAGGTTTGCCAGGGTGATAGGCAGCTTGGTGATGGTAAGGAAGTTACCGAAGACGTATGCGCCGATGAGGATCAGGAAGATCATACCGGAAGTCTTAACGGTGTCACGCAGGCAGTCGAAGAAAATCTTCCAGGTGAAGCGGCGGCGGGCAATGAGGTAAATGAGAGCTGCGGTAGCGCCGACAGCAGCAGCTTCGTTAGCGGTGAACCAGCCGAGGAAGATACCGCCGATGGCGATGAGGAACAGCACGATCATTGCGGCGGCGCCCTTCAGGGAGATGAGCTTCTCCTTAAAGGTGAACTTCAGCTTGCCGGGTGCGGAGTTGGGTCTGATGCGAACAACGATCATGATGGAGACTATGTAGCAGATAGCAAGAATGATGCCGGGGACAATACCTGCAGCAAAGAGACCTCCGATGGATTCACCGGCAACGATACCATAAATGATAAAGCCGGTGCTGGGAGGAATCAGAATACCGAGGGTACCGCCGGCGGCGATGGAACCGCAGGCCAGACCGTCATCATAACCGGCCTTGCGCATCTCGGGGAGAGCAACAACGCCCATGGTAGCGGCGGTAGCAGCGGTGGAACCGCAGATAGCGGAGAAGCAGGCGCAGGCTGCAACGGTAGCGCAGGCGAGACCGCCGCGGATGCCGCCGAGAAGCTTTCTTGCGCAGGCATAGAGGTCAGCGCTCATGCCGGAATAGTAACAAAGGTTACCCATCAGGACGAATAGCGGTATGACCGTGAAGGAATAGTTGGTAGCCTGAGTGTAGGGAATACCCTTGAAAAGGCTGAGTGCGGGGGTAATGTTGCCTTTGACGCACCATACGCCAAAGAAACCGACAGCCATCATGCAAATACCGATGTTCATACCCATGATCAGCAGTACAAGCAGGACGATGACGCCGATTATTGCCATAGTAAAGTAACTCAAAAAATCGACCTCCATCTCTGGTGAAAACATTAGTTTTTTTGGTCTGTCGCATAGACTTCCAAATTAACAACGTTACCGATATATTACATCAAAAGTCCTTGCTTTTCTAATACATATATGGTAATTTATATTATAACTATTGGGTTATAATTACGCTTTTCCTATAACTTATAGGCATATTTCACAATTATTTTGTTATCTTTTTGACGTTTTGTTAACAATTTGGCAATACCTTTTGTTTTTGCCGCATTAAGAAGGTGTTAATATGACAGACAGCCAGCGCAACTGCTTCCTCGCAGTGGCAGAACACAGAAGTTTTTCAAAGGCTGCCGCCGCACTGTATGTATCTCAACCCGCAGTCAGCAAAAATATCAGCACTCTTGAGGAAGAGCTGGGCACCGCTCTTTTCGACCGCCAGGGCAAGCTGGTGGAGCTGACAAAAGCCGGAGAGATCTTTTTTATGTTCCTTGTGGAATACAGAAGAGAGTATGAGAATATGCTGGAGCGCATACACTCTCTGGATAGCGGCACGCTCTACGGCGTTGTCCGTATCGGCTGCGTTCTCACCTGGAATGCCGCCCATTTTTATACCCGTCTTTCCAGACATTTTGCCATCCATTTCCCCGGCGTTAAGCTGGAAGTTATAGGTCTCGAGCCTGAGGCTCTCGTCCCCGCTCTGCGGCGCAAGGAAATTGATTTTGCAATAATGTATAACTATGAGGATGCGCGGCAGCAGGATATAGAAACCAAGGCATTTGTCAATCTGGGCGCAGGATTTCTCTGTTCCGGTCTCATCGCCGGAAACGACGTATGCACTCCGAAGGATATTGCAGGTTTCCCCTTCCTCATAACAGAGAACCTAACCGACAGACACACCAGCACATACCGTGATATAATCAGAGATATGCTCAGGAAGCACGGTGTTTCTCCCGAATTCATGGTATGCCGAAGCCTTTCCTCCGCGATGGTGGATCTCAGCTGCGGAAAGGGTATTTTGATGGCCGATGACTGGACAGCGG
Organism: Oscillospiraceae bacterium; assembly: GCA_015068425.1. Lineage (GTDB taxonomy): Bacteria > Bacillota > Clostridia > Oscillospirales > Oscillospiraceae > SIG459. Next base: position 108,268 of record SVKK01000001.1, read on the forward strand.
CCAAATCCAACTATGAACTGCGCTACATATCCTCCGGTGAGACCATCCCTCTGTGCCTCGCCTATCTTCGCAGCAACCGCGATTCCCTTGTCAGTTTGGCGATGGAGGAAACTTTGCGGGTATTTAAAGGAAACCTTTAAGCTTCTTCCGGAAACTTTTTACCTTTTTCTTCGTCATATATCAGAAGATACAATTTTGACGTAATTTGTTACCATATATAATATATAAGAGAATTTCTCAGGAGGCATTACATATGCGGGAATTTTTCAGCAATCTTGAAAAGAAACAGAAAATGATGTTTATTGGCGGCGCCGCTGCCGCGGCAGTACTGATCATTGTTATAATCATCTGCATCTCTCTCAGCGGAAGCAGCCGCAATTACAGAAACTATTATGACAGTGCCGAGGCTGCATTCCTTCAGGGAGATTACGAGGAAAGCATAGAGCTTCTCGAAAAGGCTATGGATATAGACCGCACAGAAGAATGCTACCTGCTTATGGCTGAAGCATATTATGCATCCGGTGACATTGAAATGGCAATCCAGGTTCTCTCTCTGGGCAATTCCCGCGTTGGCGGAAACGCAATAAGCAAGCGTCTTGAGGAGCTCTCCGGAATTCAACCCGATGATGAAAACAGCGACAATGAGGAAACCGTTAAAATCGCCGGCAAGGATATAAAGCTTTCCGTGAAAAGCCTTCTGCTTTCCGGCAAAGGGCTCACCGACAGCGAAGTGAGTGCCATATCACAGCTCAAGCAGCTGGAAAGCCTCAGTCTTTCCGGCAACTCAATTACCGGTCTTAGTTTTCTCTCAGATATGACCACCATCAACTTCCTCCAGCTTTCCGACAATAAGATTGTCGACCTGAGCCCCATTGCTTCCCTCAGCAAGCTGAAGACCCTTTATATTGATAACAATCCTATTGAAGACCTCACTCCCCTCTATGGACTCAAGGCTCTCCGCACGCTAAGCATGAAGGGCATAGGCATCACCGATGCTCAGTTGGAGGAGCTTCAGGAAGCCCTTCCTGACTGCAAAATCTATACCGATGATGTGACCGAAGAGGTCAAGGAGATCACAATGGGCAACATCACCTTCAAAAGCGATGTTACCGAACTGGACCTCCGCGGACAGAACATCAGCGACCTGAGCCCCCTCGCCCAGTGCACCCAGCTTGTGAAGCTTGACCTTAGAAACAACTCCATCAGCGATCTGAGCCCCCTTATCGATCTGCAGAAGCTGGAGTGGCTCTGCCTCTGGAACAACAAGATCGAGGACATCAGCCCCCTTATGACTCTGGTGACCCTCAAGCATCTTGACCTTGACGGCAACAAGGTCAAGGACATCGCAGCAATTGAGTATCTTGTGAACCTCGATGCTCTCTGGCTCAGCGACAACCCCCTCAGCAGCATAGAGTCCATTGCAAGACTCCCCATGCTCACCCGTCTCGGTCTTAAAAACACCGGGTTGGACAACAATGACCTTGATATTCTTATGCGGCTCACAAAGCTCACCGAGCTTACTCTGGAGGGCAACAAGGCCATTACCGCCAACAAGATGGATGAATTGAAGGCCGCTCTTAAAAACTGTGAGATAAGCCACTCGGATCTTTACTACACCGTCAAGCTGGGCAACACCGAGTTCACATCCGACGCCGCCAGCCTCTCCGTTTCCGGTGCAGGCATCAGTTCTCTGGAAGGTCTTGAGCACTTCACCGCCCTCAAAACTCTTGTTCTCAGCGGCAACAACATTTCCGACCTTAACCCCCTCAAGAACCTCACTCAGCTTGAAGCCCTTGATCTTTACGGAAACAAAGTCTCCGACCTGAGCGCCCTTGCCGGTCTTACCAATCTCCGCAGCCTGAGCCTGCTGGATAACTCCATCAGCTCCATCTCCGCTCTCAGCGGTATGACCGAGCTCACATCCCTCCACCTCAGCTTCAACAACGTTAAGGATCTCAGTCCCCTCGCCAATCTCAAAAAGCTCACCGTTCTCGATCTTAACGGAAACGGCATCAGAAACATCTCCGCTCTCAGCGGTCTCACAAATCTCACCGAGCTTGATCTTGAGTATAACGAGATAAGCGACCTGACTCCCCTTTACAGTCTTACGAAGCTTGAAAAACTCTATATAAGAGGAAACTCCTCCCTCACCGCGGAACAGGTTAGAGCGCTCCAGAAGGCTCTTCCCAACTGCAATATTGTTACCAATCTCGACTTAACAGAGCCCAGCCCCGAGGTTTCTCCCGAGGTTTCCCCCGAAGCCACCCCCGAAACCACTCCTGAAACCACTCCCGAGCTCACTCCCGAAGTCACCCCCACTCCCGAAACAACCCTTCCCCCAGAGGAAAACGCCGAGGGCTGATAATAACAAAAGCAAGGCTGCGTATTTTGTACGCAGCCTTGTTTTTATAATGTATATTAAAACAAAACACGCGAGGGGAAACCCTCACGCATTTTCTATATTAGCATATTCCGTATCCAAATTCAAGCCCCTGCTTTTTGTATACTATTTTGCACAATTTCGCTTTTCTTTTGCGCCAATATGATGTATAATATAACCACGGAGAAGGTCTCCCCTCTCCGAAGAATCAGCAAAAGGAGTGACTTATATGAAGTATAACTTTATCGAACGCAAGCTGCAGGTCGACGGCGAGGTTATCACCTACGCAGAAAAGAAGGTCGGAAAGCTGGACAAGTTCTTCAAACGGGAAAGCGAAGCATCCATCACCTTCTCCACCGAGCGTGGCCGCTGCAGAGTTGAAGTCACGCTGAACAACAACGGTATGTATTTCCGCGCAAGCGAGCTGACCCAGGATATGCACGCCTCCATCGACTCCGCCGTGGCTGCAATCGAGCGTCAGATCCGCAAGAACAAAACCCGTCTTGAGAAAAAGCTCCGCGAAGGCGCTCTCGAGCGCGATATCAAGCCCGAGTTTATTCCCGATGAGGAATATGCAGACGAGGATGATTTCCGCGTTGTGCGCACCAAGCGCTTCTCTCTCAAGCCTATGACTGTCGAAGAAGCCATTTTGCAGATGAAGCTTCTTGAGCATGAGTTCTTTGCCTTCCTCAATCAGGAGGATGACGACAGCTTCTCCGTTGTTTATAAGCGCAAGCAGGGCGGTTATGGTCTTATCTCCGCCGCTGACATTGACGATTGATACTTCAATTAAATACAAAGGACCGGTTCAAAAGAACCGGTCCTTTTGATTTTATTCTCTCTCGCTTAGGAGGCTCATAAGATGCGTTTTCCCAACTGCAATAACGGAAACGGCGGCGCCAAGGAGATAGCATAGGGCAAAGAGAGCAACAGCCCACCACCAGGCGGAAGCTTCTCCGGCAAGGCGAAGCAGCAAGCATCCCAAAATACTGCCGCAAAGACACAGCAGAGCCTGTTCAAGGAAGAAGGAGAAAAACACACGAACTTTGCCTGCACCCAAGCCACGGGAAATTGCAAACTCCATTCGTCTCGCATTGACCATCAGCCAACTGATTATAAAGCCAAGAATAGCCATGAGGGCGAAAAGAACTGGGAAGAGAAGCTGGGAGAAGGAGATGTATCTTCCCAGCCCGCCCACAGTCTCCACGAAAGAGCGGTCGAATAGGAGCACCGTTGTGCGGTTGGAGCGCAGACCGTCCACCCGGGAGAAGTCTTTGCTGCTGAGATAATCCCTGAAAGAGTTCAGCTCAGCGGCTCTTTTCATAGTAAAGACGCAGGTGGAGAAGCGGGAGTTATAATAAAAATACTTATCTCTGTCCTCCGGGGTGTTGAAACGCAGCTCCACGCGCTCGCCCTCCGAGAGCAAATCTTCCTCGGAGTTTATCCAGTCCTCATCGCACCAGAGTGTGAGAGGAGCGTAAATGTTGGCATCGCTGCCAGACTGAGGGAAGGCGCCGACAATATAAAGATTGCGGAAGTTTTCAAACTTCTCTCCGTTTACAAGATAACGGAAGTTCACTTGGATGCTGTCTCCAAGATCCAGTCCAAAACGCTCCATCAAGCTCTGGGGCATAAGGCAGGGAACGGCATCCGCTTCTTTTTCTGCAGCCAGAAGAGTTGGATAACGATAGAAGGACATGGTTTCAAGCACGCTTGCGCAGGCTTCGGGGTCGGAAAGGAAGCCTTCGTCCCAGCCGCTGAGCCAGCTGACATCAGGAACGCTGCCGTAGATAAATTCCTCCGCAGCTTCAAGTCCGTTCAGCGCAACAAGCTCCGGCTGACGGCTTATCCAGCCATCCCGGGCATCCTCGGCAAAAGATCCGGTGCCAAAGTCGGGCATATCTTTGCCGAACCAGTAGTTGAAGCTGATAGACACGCGTATATCCTTCAGCATGCCGCTTTTCCATAGAGTGCGGGCATTTTCGGGGGCAATGACAAGCTCTGTGCTCCGTCTGCCGTTGGTGCTGACGGCGCGGCCTGAAATTTCCGTATCCCTGTAAAGGGCGTCCATCTGCTCGCTGCGGAGAGAGGAGGCAGTGGCAAGTATGCCAAGGAAAATGCTGAGGACTAAGGCTGCGGCAGGGACAACGCCGCTGCGCCATCCGCCGCGGCGGGCACTGAGAAAAGCAAAACGGAAAGCACCTTTTCCAGCAACAGAGGTGCCGCCCTTGGGAACCCGGACAGAGAGCTTGCCTTTTTTAGGAGCAGTCTGCTTTTGGGCAATCCCCAGAAAAACCCGGCAGAGCAGCAGGCTGAGAACAAATATAAATGCAAAAGCTGCCAACGCGGGCCAAAGGGGAGTTTCGCCAAGAGGCAGGCTTTCCCGAATCACGCCCACGGCGGACTCACTGTAACGGCTGTCCACCGCATAAAGCTCCTTGGCGGCAGAGAAGGCGAGGGAGATTATCTTTCCGAGGGTCAAAGCTCCCAACCACGCACCCACGGCGGATGCAACTGCGGATATCATAACCGCGCCGGAGAGAAGCCAAAGGCTGATTTTCCCTTTGGGAGTTCCAAGCGAAAAGAGCACATTGACGGTTTCCTTCTGCCTGCCCACAAAGAGATAGGCAAAAAGGAAAATTACAGCTATCGCTCCGCAGGCGGAAGCAAGGGTCACCGCCAAAGCGGTGCTGCGCATTGTTTCAAGAGGCTGGGCGGCGGAAGAATAGCCCTGGTCGAAAAGGGTGACGCGCACACCCTCGGGGCAGAGAGCCTCTATGGCCTCGGCAGCCTGAGGGGCGAAGGCGTTATCCAAAAGGGCTCTGCCTATCTGATAGCCGTAATGCTCTCCGCCAAAGCTGCCTTCCGCGTCGCTGACCCAGACGTAGCCGTAATAATTTTCGGGCATTGTGGCAATTCCCACGACTTCCAGCTCGGCCTCCCGTCCGCTTTCCTGAACATCAAAGCGGTCATCGGCAGCGGAGGAGAAGTATTTTATATTTACGCTGTCACCGACGCTGAGCTCCATTCCCCGGGCAATATCGCCGCTGACAAGGCAAACGCCCTTTTCTCCCGCGCCGGGGAAGCGTCCTTCCTCAAGGCGGAAAATATCCTGCTGAAAAACCTCCAGAGATGGAATATCCGCCGAGGAACTCACAGTGACATAGTTATTGGCGCGGGAATAATAATCCGCGTACTCATAAAAAATGGGTGCGGCTTCACTGTCGCGGGTGTCCTGCCAGGGTTCAGTCTCACAGCCCTCATAAAAATCAGTTATGGCGAAACGGAGATGGGCGGTGTTGCTGGTCACAAACTGACCGTGAAGGGTATAGCGACGTCCCCGCTCCGGGATGAAGTCGTGGCCGTTGGCGTCAATTATTATTGCTTTTGCGCCCTCAACATCCCGGGCGTAAAGAATATCGTTTGTGATGGCGCTCCAGCCCTGCAGCACCTGAGTCTCGTAGCCGTAAAGCCCCTTAATACTGTCATAAAAATGGCTGGTCTCAAACCTTGAGGCAGGTACGCGGAGTTTCTCATCTCCGTTGACATATTCAACATAGTTATCGGCACCTATTATATATTCACCGGTGAGCTCGTGGGGCTCGTAATAGATCGTCTCTCCGGTGGAGGTATCGCGCTGCCAGATATATCCGCTGCGACTACCATAGAAATTCACAAAGCCGCTGTCAAACTCGGGAGTGTGAAGCCGCGCTGTCCAGTTGAGGCTGTCCATGGCGTAAAAGGTCTCGGGCAGCTCCTCCTCGGCGATATATGCTATGGCGCCCGTCCAAAGCTCGGTGAACTGAATAAACTCAATCACCGCGCGATTTGAGTAGGCGCTCTCGCCCTGACGCTCAAAGCCTTCTATAAAGGCTAAGCCGGAGTCTGTTTTCTCCCAAAGCTCAACACCCTCAATGGCGGAGATGGCGTCGGAGTCGGTATGCACCGCGGCAGAACGGGCAAAGGAGTCAGCTGCATTTTCGTCGGGATAGTCCGCGCCCATATACTCCACAAGGGCAATGGAGGTGTAGCTATTGTCCAGCATTTCAAGCTGCGCCGAGCAATATGCCCACATTCCGGCGCCGAGAGTGAGCGAGAGAGACATAAGGAAAATAAGCACCGTGAAAAGCGCTGTTCGTCCCCGCCCGCGAAGGGTTGATAAAATTCCGTTTCTCAGTATCATAGGCGCTTACTCCTTCACAGCGCCGTCGCGCAGCTCCAAAATGCAGTCAGCTTTGGAGGCAAGACCCATATCATGGGTGACAATTATAACGCAGTAGCCGTCTTTATGGGCCAGGTCGCAAAGGAGAGAAGCGATGTTTTCGCTGTTGGCGGTGTCCAGATTGCCGGTGGGCTCGTCCGCCAGCAAAATGCCGGTTTCCATACCGAGGGCACGGGCTATGGCCACACGCTGCTGCTCGCCGCCGGAGAGCATAGTAGGATAACGGTTGAGGGCGCTTTCGGGCAGACCTACTCTTGCAATAAGCTCCGCTGCCTTTTTACGGGCATCCCGGGGTTTCATTCCGCGAAGCTCCATAGGATACATCACATTTTCCGCAACGGTGAGCAGGGGGAAAAGCCGGAAGTTTTGGTAAATTACCGCAACCTTTTCTCTGCGGTAAGCTTCAAGCTTGGCCTCCGCCGTGGAAACTCCGCCGCACAAAACCTCGCCTTCCGTGGGTAAATCAAGCCCTGCCATAAGGGAAAGGAGGGTGGTTTTGCCGCTGCCGCTGCGTCCCACAATGGCGTGAACCTTGCCGGATTCAAAGCTATGGCTTATGCCTTTAAGGGCTTCCACCTTCTGATATTGAGTCTGATATGTATAGCGCACATCGCGCAGCTCAAGCATTTTCATAGGCTTCCTCCGTAACAAGGTGGTGAATTCCGGTTTATTAAACACCTTATAGCCATATCATATACTTTACTCCTTATGGAAGGTCAAGGCTTTTTTATAAATTGCAAAAAGAGTCCGGCTTTGTCGGACTCTTTTTGCAGTAACTTTTATTTATTCGTGGCTTTCTTCGGGGGTTTTTGCGAAATCCCGGAAGGATATGTTTACATCGCATTCGCCCTCTACACCGTCCACCTGAGCAGTGCCGTACTGCCACATATCGAAGTGGTAGATATAGTCAGGCGACTCCGTTGCATACTGGGCAAGCCATACAGGATAGCCGTCCAGCTTTGCCAAGTCAAGCTTAAGATAGGCAATCGACTTATTATAATACGTCATGGGAGTATAGCCCGCCTCGGCTATGCGGTTCATAAAGGCGATTGACGCATCGGTAACCACATCTCCGTCATAGCTGAGGGTTCTGGAGTCATAAACAAACATAGGCTCCCAGTCAAAGACCACCGGATAGTTTATCTCATAGCCTTCGATGGCATCCAGAAGGAACTCCGCCTCTTCAAGACCCTCCTCCTCGCTTGTTGCCTGAGAGAAGAAATAGACTCCAATATCCAGACCTGCTTCCGCAGCGCCCTTCATATTATCCTCAAAATAGGGGTCTAAACTCATCTTTCCCTCGGTATAGCCGCGGTATCCCGCACGGATGATGGCATAATCAAAGCCATCGGCTGCAAGAGCCTTCCAATCTATTTTATACTGATGCTGGCTTACATCAACACCGTAGCGGATGTCCATGGAGCTGTCATCATAATAGATGCGGTCCTTATAGGAGATGAAGCGGCTTTCATCAAGCTCATTCATAGGCAGGTCAAAGTTGATTTTTGCCCTGTCGCCCATAATGCAGATGAAGTTTTCGGCAACATATTCCTTGCCAAGGCTCAAAAGCTTGCAGAACTCGCCGCGCTTTATATTATCATCACCCTTGAAATATCTGCGTCCGTTTTCAAGGTTGCCGTCTATAATTCCCATATGGTACAGCGCCAGCACCGCAGGGTCATCACTGTCCTTGAAGGGATTTTTCAGTTCCTCATCAAGCTCTATCTCCAGATAAGAAGCAAGCAGTTCGGCCGCCTGGCTGCGGTTTATGTATGCGTTGAGTCTAATTCCCTCTTTGCTTTCCAAAAAGCCTTTTTCCAAAGCAAAGTCCAGATATCCAACTGCCCAGTGTTCGTCCTCCCCGGCTTCAACAGCGGGGAAGCCGGAAATCATTGTCAAGGTTTTAAGCGCCTCTCCCCAGGTTACGAAGTTGCCCGGTCTGAAGCTGCCGTCGGGATAACCGGCTATTATCCCCGCCTGCGCAAGGTCTGCCACATAGTCATAATACCATGCGTCCAGACGAAGGTCGAAGAAGTTATTCTCCCATTCCTCTTCTCCGTCAACCACAAGAGCGCTGGCCGAAAGTTTCCATGAAAGCTCATAGTCGGGGTCATCGTAGTTTATAAGCTCGTCCCTTTCAATCTCGAACATTTCCTCAATCTCCTCCGTGGGGGCAGGAGTAGGACTGGGGGTGGCAGCGGGCTTCGCCGTTGGCGAAGGTGTCGGTGCAGGTGTTGCCGTGGGTTTGGGACTTGGGGTGGGTGCCGGGGTAGAAGTGGGCTTGGGCGCAGTAACAGGATTCTGACTGGGCTTGATCGTGGGCGTGGGTTTTGCCGTAGGCGCAGGACTGGGTTTTGGCGCAGGCGTAGGTGTCGGAACAGGCTCCGCAGTGGGCGTGGGGGTAGGTGCCGGTGTCGGAGCAGGCTCCGCAGTGGGCGCAGGGCTTGGCGTAGGCTCCGGAGTAGGCTCTGGAGTTGGCTCCGGAGCGGGCTCTGAATTGCTGCGCCACTTTGCGCTTACAAAATAGTTTCCGGAAACGGTACTGTCAGCTGTCAGCAGAACTCCGGAATCTGTAAGCCAACCTTCAAGAGTGTATCCGCTGCGGCTTGCTGCGGGAAGAGTTCCGTAGGTGCCGCCGCTGCGGTAGCAGTTTACCTTGCGGTTGACGCTGCCTCCGTTACCGGAGCAGACAAGCCAGTTCCAGCCAGCAGAGTTGCCGCTGTAATCGCCGTAAAGGAACATCTTGGCCTCGGCAATGCGGCGGGCAAGAATCGCCTTGTTCACATTTCCGCCAACATGGCACCAGGCGGCAAAGGCGGAAACAACATCCTCAGCGGAATAATTCCACGCGCCGTTTATAATCATTGAGGGCAGAGTGTTGGCAGCGGAAAGCCAGTAAGGTCCCAGATTGTAGGTCATAGAACACATGGCATCAAACTGCCCCTGAGTGACACTCAGACCGTATCTTCCAAGAAATCTTCTGACCTCATCTGCAAAAATGTCCATTTTTTCTCTGAGAAGGGCTTCGGCATCCGCTTCGCTGATACCGTCGGGATAATCATCGGGGTTTACTATGCAGCCATAGCCGATGCACCAGCCGCCCGCATCCTGATATAGGGTAGAGCTGAATCCTTCTCCGTATTTTATATAAGTGACAAGAGCGTCGGAATACGTCATTGAGCCTGCTGCCTGCACTTTTCCGGGACAAATCCCCACAAAAAGCAGCAAAACAAGCACCAGGGAAACTATACGCTTTCTCAAATAAGCGCCTCCTTCCTGTGCGAAATGATTCAACGATTCTACATTTTACACCAACATGCATCATTTTCGCAAGCATTTCGTCATTATTGTGCTTTTTATGAAAGAAAAACCTTCAAATTTAGTCAAAATTTTCTTTAAAAAGGGCTTTACTTTACCTCGCTAATGTGTTAGTATGATATCGAAATAAATCACCCATGGAGGTAAAGGAAATGAAAAAGGTTTTTGCATTGGTTCTTATTCTGGCTCTTATGCTCACCCTCTGCGCCTGCGGCGGCAAGAGCGATGCCCAGACTCTGAAAGTCGGCTTTGATGCCGAATTCCCTCCCTACGGCTTCATCGCAGCCGACGGAAGCTACGACGGTTTTGACCTTGCTATGGCAGAAGAGCTTTGCAAGCGCCTTGGCTGGGAATTCGAAGCAGTTCCCATTGACTGGACCCAGAAGGACAACGAGCTGAAGGCCGGCAACATCAACTGCATCTGGAACGGCTTCACCTATACCGGACGCGAGGATAAATACACCTGGTCCGACCCCTATGTTGACAACTCCATCGTTCTCGTTGTCAAGGCTGACAGCGGCATTACTTCCATGGCAGATCTGGCCGGCAAAACAGTTATGGCTCAGGGCGCATCCTCCGCAGCAGATGCCATCAATGGCAATGAGCAGTTCAAGAACAGCCTTTCTCAGGTTGTTGAGCTCCCCGACTACAACAGCGGCTTCATGGAGCTGAATCAGGGCACTGTTGACGCAGTTGCCGCCGATATCGGCGTTGCTCAGTTCCAGATCGCCAACAAATCCGGCGAGTATATCATTCTCGACGAAGCCATCTCCACCGAGCAGTACGCCGTCGGTTTCCTTCTTGGTAACACCGAGCTGTGCGAAGCTGTTAATGCCGAGCTGAAGAAGATGGCCGAAGACGGAACTATGCTGGCAATCGCACAGAACTATGTTGAGGCCGGTCTCGTTATCGATAACCTCTGCATGCTTGGCTAATAAGCGCAGCAAAGCGAGAAAAAAGCAAATAGGGCGGGAACCGAAAGAGGTTCCCGCCCATTCCTGCTGAAATGAGGAAAAATATATGACAGTTCAAACTATGCTGATGCTGCTAAGCAAAGGCTTTCTCACCACTCTTGCGATCTTCGCTCTCACCCTTCTGGGCTCTCTCCCGCTGGGTATTTTGGTCTATTTCGGACGCGTCAGCAAGATAAAACCAATACGTTGGATAATAAATGTCTACATATCTATTATGCGCGGCACACCTCTTATGCTGCAGCTGATGGTGGTGTTCTACGGTCCCAATCTCCTTTTGGGTCTCAGCGTACCCTCCCAGTGGCGCTTTATGGCCTGCGTTCTGGCCTTCGTCATCAACTATGCTGCCTACTTCGCGGAGATTTACCGCGGAGGTATTGAGTCCATCTCCCCCGGTCAGTATGAGGCTGCGGAGGTTCTGGGCTACACCAAGGGTCAGACCTTCATCAAAATCATTCTGCCCCAGATGGTGAAAAACTGCCTTCCCAGCGTCACCAACGAGGTTATCACGCTGGTCAAGGACACCTCTCTCGCCTACGCAATAGGCACCGTAGAGATTTTTACCCGTGCAAAGCAGATAGTAACCGCTCCAAACATCAACTTCCACAGCATGCTGCCCTTCCTTGTGGCCGGTATTTTCTACTATATTTTCAACTATATAGTTGCTATTATAATGGAACGCTGCGAGAAGTCTCTCGATTATTATCACTAAGGAGGGAACGCTATGATACTCGAGATGAAAAATATTAAGAAGAGCTTCGGTTCCCTTTCTGTTCTCAAGGGCATCAGCCTTTCCGTCGAAAAAGGCGAGGTTGTCAGTATAATCGGTCCCTCCGGCAGCGGCAAAAGCACTCTTCTGCGCTGCGCCACCTTCCTTGAAACCATAGACAGCGGAGACATTCTCTATCTTGGCAAGGCCGCTGTCAGCACCGACGAAAACGGAAAGGCGGCGTATGTGCCTTCCGCCGAGCTGAGAAAGATGAAAAGCTGCTACGGACTTGTATTTCAGCAATTCAACCTCTTTCCCCACTACAGCGTTCTGAAAAATATCACCGATGCCCCCATCAATGTGCTCAAACGCCCCAAGGACGAGGTAGCAGCCGAAGCTATGGTGCTTCTTGATAAAATGGGTCTTGGCGACAAAGCAGACGCATACCCCTGCCAGCTTTCCGGCGGTCAGCAGCAGCGCGTTGCCATAGCCCGCGCCCTTGCAATGAAGCCCGAGATACTCTTTTTCGACGAACCCACCTCCGCCCTTGACCCGGAACTGACAGGCGAGGTTCTCAAGGTCATCAAGCAGTTGGCAGAGGACGATATGACCATGGTGGTCGTCACCCACGAAATGCCCTTCGCCCGCGCCGTCAGCGACAGAGTTATATTTATGGCAGATGGCTATATCGTTGAGCAGGGCTCCCCTGAAGAAGTTTTCGGTAATCCCAAGGAGGAACGCACCCGCCACTTCCTCCAGAACTATCAAAGCTGAAATATGTTTATTCAGTATGTTTTGGCCGACCCCACCGGCAATCTTACCGCCCTTGTTGAAACCTCCGTCGAGGCAGCCCGGCGTCAGCATATAGCCGCGGCGCTTATGGAAAGCAAAAGGGAGATTGAGCAGCTGGGCTTTATCTCCCCTCCCCTTCGGGGTGGAGACATTGCCCTCACTATGGCAGGCGGCGAATTTTGCGGCAATGCCTGCCTTAGCGCGGGGGCATATCACCTGCGCAAAAATGGCAGAAGCTGCGGTATTGTCGCTGTGGAGATTTCAGGCGCGGACGGTCTTATAAGAGTGGAGCTTGAAAAGCTTGGAGAAAATGAATACGCAGGACGGGTGGAAATGCCCCTCCCCTTATCCTGCAAAAGGGTGGATTGCGCCGCGGGCGCGCTGAGCCTTATGCATTTTCCCGGTATATGCCATGCCATAGCCCCCGCAGATATGAGTCGCAGCGAGGCGGAGGAACTCATAGTTCCTCTATGCAAGAATGTGGACTGCGAAGCTCTCGGTCTTATGCTGCTCAGCGAAGAAGATTGGAGTCTTTCTCCTCTTGTATATGTTCCGGGAGCAGCCAGCCTTTTCTGGGAGCGTTCCTGCGCCAGCGGCACCGCCGCCGTGGGTGCATATCTGGCGATGCGGGATAAGGAAAATGTTTCTGTAAGTCTGAGGCAGCCCGGAGGCACCTTGACTATCCTTTCCGAGTATAGCGGCGGGGAGGTTTCAAGGCTATTGATGGGCGGCAAAGTCTTGCTTGGGAGCAGCGAAAGCTTCCTATTTTAAAAAACTTTGTTTTTCCCTAAAAAATTTAAATTTTCCACTTGAATTGATTGCAAAATATATGTATTATCTATTGGCACGCTCCGCAAGCGTGCCAATAGATTTTTCAGGAGGTGCGGACATGAAAAGAATATTGGCTCTCATACTCGTGGCCGCCCTGTGTCTCGGTCTTGCAGGCTGCGGAAAAGATGAGCTCGGTTCCTACAGTGTTCTGGAGAAAATCGGCACAAAACAGTATGCCAGCATCTACCGCAGCAACGATCTCATTTCAGATGTGGTGGAAGCCTGCATAAGCGGTTTGGCAGCAAGCGGCAGTCTCAGCCGCCTTTCCGCCAAGTGGCTTGGCTCCGATTTCATAGAGATTGAGGGCAGCACCACCGCTTTGAGCGAAGTTGATATTCCCCCTGAGCGTGTGCTCATCATCGGTGTCGACACTGATGCCCCTCCCTTCGCCTATATGAACGGCGAAAATCTGGAAGGTTTTTCCGTTGATATCGCAAACGCAATCGGCTCTTATATGGGCTGGGATGTGAAGATAATCCCCGTTAAGAGCGCGGAAATAGCCACTCAGCTCTCCTCCGGCAATATTGATTGCGCCCTTTGCTTCGCTCCCGAGTGTGTTGACGCAAGCAAGTATAGAATCGGTCAGGTTCTTATGGAGAGCGACATTGTCATTGCTGTTCCGGAAAACAGCAATGTCAAAAATATCCGCCGTATTCGCGGTGAGCGTATCGGCACCATAAGCGATCCTGCCCTGGAAAAGGCTATTTCCGAGCACGACAAGCTCGTCAAGCATTCCGATGGTGCAACCGTTTATGTGACACCCCCCAGATGCATTTCCGCAATGGAAAAGGGTTGGTGCGTCGCCATCGTTATGGACATTCTGATGTTGGAGGCCTACGCCGCCCGCACTTATAATTACTTTGAATAATTTTCCCAAGAAAAAAGCACCGTGCATAAGCGCGGTGCTTTTTGCATTTGCCCGCCGCGCCCTACGGAAGGGTTGGCGGTGTTGTTTGGCGCGCCGGAGTCGTCGCGCCCTACGGTGGGGTGCAAACGAAAAAACACCCTGCAATGTGTCTTTCCACACTGCAGGGTGTCACTATTTTGTTTTCGCGCGGTTTAATCCAATATCGTTTTCAGATATGCCTCGTATTCATAGGGAATGCCTATGTCCTGTGTTTTATAATACCGCAAAAAGTCAACGGGGAAGGTAAAGTTTCCATCGTGATATACTCCAGCATTAAACTCCTCGCCAGTGAACATGTCAGTACAAATTTCGCTTGCGAGCCAATCCCCCAGAGATTCTATGTGATTAATTACCTTTTCCTTATCTATATCATTTTTGAACGACAAAAAATCCTCATATTCATCCGTTGGTTCCCCGTATGGCATCCCTTCCCAGAAGCCGAATGTGAGTTTTCCGTTTTCAATTATCATTTCAATCTCCTCCGTTCATTTGGCTTGTATGCGTTAAAGAACCCCTTATTGTTTCTTCCTATTTCAAATGTACCATCATCATTGAAAATTAGCAAGTCATTGGGTGCATAAACAGTAACACCAAGTGCATTTGCCAGTTCTTCGGCAAAGCAATAGTCATCATCCGTTTTCCTACCGGTATTGCACGACAAAAGCCGTATCTCCTGACCATTATAGTCCTTGTTATGCTTTATTATTGCTGCCAGCAATCTTGGTGACATATTCACTTCTCGACCGCCAAACGCAACAGATTGCGATGTTCCATGCATAGCAACATCGAACTTATTCCCATCGGGTTTGACTAATTTTGCTCTTTCAAAAAGGACATCGTCCTTTGAAAACGCAGTGAATCCCTGTTTGATTTTGGTTGTGCCTCTTGCAACTATTTCGCCGAGCTTATCTCTTGCGTCGGCATAGAATGATTCTTCAGAAAAATCTTCTTCTGCTTCTTTAATCAACCGCTGCAGTTCAGCTTCGCGCGATTTTATGTGATCCGCGTAGATGGTGGGCATTGAGGCGATTGACTCAAATTCTGTCTTGCGGGAGTTCTGCATAGCCTTTTCTATTTGCCTCTGCAGCAGTCTTTGGGTGTAAAGATTACCGTTTCTCTTCGCCTGTTTCAGGAGTTGTTCGGTATATAACAGCGGAAACTGTTCGCTCGTAGTCCTGCCGCTCAAGCTTGGCATACGCTTTGTAAACTGCTCACTTCCATTGACAACCTCGAGGAAGTCTGCTACACTTATATTAGTAAGAGTGCCATCGGCGATGTGCTGCGCATCTATTTGCGTACCCACCGTGTTAACGTTGGTGCTCTTATTTTGCGTCTTATTACTTGCAATAAGAATGTGTAAGGTTGGGTCGCGGTTATCAAAGAACTTGACCGTCATTTTAACAGGTATCAGTCTTTCTCCATCCTGTAGTACACTGAACAATGTAGCCGCCGCCTGCACGTGTCCGTCCGATGTGGGCGGTTTTTCGTCAACATGAGCTTCTGCGGGATATGCGTTCTCGCAAAGTTCTTTGAGGTTGGCATTTACGAGAGCAAGGTCGTCAAAGTTCTTTCCGCTTTCCTGTTCTTGATGCCCCAAACTCCGTCTAAGTCCATTTCCCGAATACTCAAAGCTTACATCAAGTGCGGGGTTCTGGTACTTTGTGAATATACCCAGTTTGCGCAAGATTGGTGCAAGATATTTGCCCGCATCCTGCTTGCGCACTCCGCTTAACATAGACTTGTCAAAATGCTCTCCGCTTCCCTTTTGGGCGGCGGTTATTTTTATACTCGCATTTTTCAAGCGCTCATTTCTTTCGCTCTCGCTTTCTGTCACCATTTTTCTAAGCGTCACACTGTCTCCGCGAGCAATTGAACTTGCCGTTTCCTCTGCAGCCTGAGCTGTTACGCTCTCAAGGTCTTCCGCGGTGGGGAGTTTGCCGTTTCCTCCGCGAATAATGTCTGCAGTTCCAAAAAGCACCGAAGTAATGCCGCCGACAAGCGCATTATACCAAGCATCTTTGCTTACTTCTTTCCAACTGCGCTCGTCCATTTTGGTGGTAAGTTTATCGATATACTTTTGTCCATACTCCGCAATGAATTCTTCCGCGCCTTCACCGACAGCACCGATGATAATATTGAGCGCAGTTTTGCCCGCTTCGGACTTGGCAACCTTGTTAACAAACCATGTGAGAGCGTTATCTGCAGCACCGCCTCCCAACGAACCCGCAAAGCCGAACATCTTTTCGGTTGCGAGCTCAACGGTGGCAGTTCCGAGAGCATAAATGGATGCCTCGGACTCAACAGCCCCGTTTTTTAATGCGCTCTGCTTTGCGTTGCCGTAGGCGCTTGCGAAGGTAATGACCTCACCAAGACCGGGTACGAGGCGGGTCGGCATTTTTGCAAGCATACCGCCTGCGCCTTGTGCCACATCGCCTATAAGGTTGCCGACCTTGCCGAAATCCGCATCGGCGAATTTCTCCTCGGTCTCTGCAACATAGTTATCTCCGAAGTTAGTCAACGTCTTGGTTGGGCGCTGAGTGATATTCTCCGCCTGTTGGGCGTTTATGCCGTACTTGTCGATATGACTTTCCATAGCTGCTTTTGCATAAGGGTTCTTTGTGCTTGCAGCAGCTCCCCGCAGAGCGTTGTTGTGCTGAAGCTCTCCGCTTTTGACCATTCCCTGATACCAGTACCCCGCAGCGTTTGCCGTGCCTTCCACAGCTTCCGCTGCACCGCCTACAAACTTGCGCCCGACATAGTTTCCAAAGGAGGGCTTTTCCACCAACCGGCGGTAACCCGCGTTATTGGCCTGCACTCCCGCAGCGAAGCCCGTCAGGGGCTTTGTGCTTGCAGGTTGCGGCGATGTTTGCGGCGTGGTGTGGTCGTCGCGCCCTACGGTGGGGTGCAAACGAAAAAACACCCTGCAATGTGTCTTTCCACACTGCAGGGTGTCGATATTTTGTTTTTTTATCTATTGGTCATTAGACTATCCAATTCATTCTATAGTTCCAAGATATTCGCCACTGTTTATCAGTTCAAGGTTTTCCATAGGCGGTACACTGAACCACTCAACTCGTCCATTTTCTTTAAACACATAGAACATTGGTGCGGGTGTCAAAACAGTATCTTTATCCGCGCTGAAAATAAATGCCCATCGATCCTTTATTTCAGCCGCAGCACCATGTTTAAAGTTCGGGAATTTTTCCGCCTTTATTTCTTTCGCAATAGATAATGCCTTTTCAAACGTAATCATAAAATTCACCTTTAGGTCAACAATCGGTATAGCTTATCTATCTCTGGAAGAACATTTTCGGAAAACAACTTGCCATCCACTTTGAATGAATCCAGCAATTCTCCTATGCTTTGAAACTCACCAAAATACATAGGTTCGTTGTCAGTTTTCAGTTCGCCAAAGCCTATATTATCAACCCATATAACTAGCGAATTTGGAGAAATCCCAATCATTCCCTCATGCATCGCCGTACGAAAATTAAACTGACCGCCTGTCACTGCCAATTCCTCATAAAATTGATTTCGTGTCATTTTTTTGCCCCCTCATTTATGCAGCACTCAAAAATTAAATCTGATGGTATGTTGTCATCTATTCGCCATATACTGGTTTGACCTCTAACCACCATATCAAAATAACGACTGCAGTCACTATCGCCTGTTTGTGGATCTATGAATACCGTTGTGCCGTTTCGCTGTTCAGCAACAAATACATGTCCTTTGATGTCGGGATAATTATCTCGCCATGCAACCAACACTTCTGCCCTTGCTCCATTGCCCCATTTGGCCATTTGTTCTTTGATTTGCTGCAATCCATTGCCTTTAACGCACCAAACACGTTCCTGTCTTTTCCACGCCGCTATTGCATTATTCGCCAAAATATCATCAAGCACATTGCCTTGAAGCGGTTTAGCAACAACCCTAAATCCTCTTCTTCGCATTTCGTATGCAGGCACGCAGCGTTGGCAGTTATTTCTCCACTCATAGTTATGTGTGCTAAAGTTTGGGTTTACGGCGACCAAGTCTTCTTCTGCCGAAGTAATGCCAACTTTTCTGTCAAAACAATCCGTAACTGCTCCTGCGAATATTGTATCACTATTTGCATCATTTTCAAGGTCAACATTCAGGCCATCGGAGGTCTCATAATTCTCCAGCATATTGTGTTCGCGCATATAGTCCGCGTAGATGGTGGGCGTTGGGGTGCTTGCGCTTATATCTGTCTTGCTATGGTTTTTCAGTACTTTTTCCATTTGCCGCTGCAGCAGCCTTTGGGTATAATGATTTCCGTTTTTCTTCGCCTGCTCCGCAAGTCGTTCCAGATAGAGGAAAGAAGTTGGCTCTTGCGGTGTCTTTAAACTGTATTGTCCGTTGACTGTTTCATCCTTTTGTGATAAACTGTATTTGGAAGGTTGAGCATTGGCCTCTCTGTTTTCTGAGGGGTTCACGTCGGCATGTAAAGTCCGCCGGGTGTCCATCCTTCCATTTTGTTTCTCTGCGTTAAAACTGTAAACGAAATTACCGTCGCTCCGCTCTTTTACATTTATCGTAACACGATACGGGATGGCTTCCGTTTCTCCATATTCCCGAAACAAAATGTCATTAACAAAGTAATGCCATTCCCTTACGCCATTGTGGGTAATGGAGGATTTCCCTTCCTCATCTTTTGAGTAATTATACTCAGATTCCGAGGCTATCTGATAATAATCATCGGCTAGATCAAGGGTCGCTCTCCTTTCCGCGGCAGTTCCGTGGCGATTGCCTCCCATCAGTTTTGATGCATCAGATGGCTCGTTTCCACTTTCATCGTAAGTTGGATCGAATTGGGCTTGTATGGTACGTGTGGTGCCATCTGGATTATGAATCACAAGGTTTATAGGTCTTTTACTCCACACATTCTTAATATAGCTCAATATGCGTTGTGCCTTGATGGACTTAGGTGTTCCTGCGGGAAAATTTGCTTCATAAATCCCTCTTCCGTCTTGAGTATACCCCTTAAAAGAAAGTTTTTCACCGCCGCTCTCCTGAGCGGCGTTTTTTTGTGTGCTCTCTATATTTTGCGTCTGATTCACAGCGGCATTCAGCGTTTCGGAAAGGCGCTGTTCAACCTGTCGAAGTCGGGCGGCGTACTCACTGTCCATAAGCCTCAGCCTGATTTCGTGGATGAAGTCGCGCAGTTTCTGCATAAGACTTCGGTCTCCTCTGTTTTTTGCTATAAAGCGTTCGAGTTCCCCTTTGTCCTCCAACAGTCTGCCGACATAATCCGCAACGACCTCATCCATTGCATTCTCTTTGTTTATATCTTTCCCGTATTTTGCATAGTTGACCTGCATTTTCCGAATAGCGGCATCCACACTCTCGCTGTTAGCCGCAATCGTGTCACGAAGCCGAGAATATTCCTTCGGTGCGAGTTCCTGCATACGATGGGTTATTTCGTGTCCGAAAAGGAAGCGTACCGGATTGGGGTTGCCTTTTTCTATGAGTACAGTTCCGTTTGCTATCTGCGCATTCGCCATACCTCCGGCAATACTGTCCGCAAACAACACCTTTATCCCCAATGCCTTTGCAACAGTATTGATGATATCTGCAGTCTTACTATCTATATTTCTGCGCACAAACGAATCGTAGACAAGTCCGCCTTCTTCTCCATATACCATCATAGGATTTTCATCGTTTAAACTGTCGGCAACTCTGTTTTCTCTTTTGGGAAGTTTCGCCAGCACATCCTCATAGGCGGTCACAAATTCAGCATTTTCTGGCTGTGTGCTCACAGAAACATCCGTTATTGACTCGGCAGCATTTTGCGTAGCTTCGAACACTCCGCCGGTCAGGGTGCCCATAAGGGCGTTATAGGCCACCTCACTCCAGTCTATATTAAGCTTGTCCCCGGTGACAATGCTCTTAAAGATGGGCTCCAGAACTGCCTGCAAAGCTTCCTCTGAGCCCTCTTTTATCGCACTGCCTCCGGTTTTGAGGATGAATTTGAGAATACCGTTTTCAACGCCGCTGGCTGCCTTAATAACATCGTCGGTAACTCCGCCCAGTCGGCTAATACCACCCATTATTCTCTGAAGGCAAGCTTCGCTTGCACCCACGGCCAGTCCGTAAGCCCAGGCCTGTCCCTCGGTCATTCCTTCCCTAAGTCCCTGCTGATATGCATTGCCGCCCGCAGAAATTCCATGCATTGCAATACCCGCTGGACCTCCAACAAGCACGCTGGGCAGCATATTGCCAACCGTCACGCCCAGGTCATAGGCTATTTGACCAGCCTTGCCCAGATCCTCCTTGATGTACTGGGAGGCATAGTTGAGGCTATTCTCGGGCAATTTCTGTCCGGTCACCGCTCCGTAAGCTCCCAGCGCACCCGCCATCCAGTTGGTAACGCCGGTACCCAGGGAGTTGGCTATCAAAGCCCCGGTCTTCCAGTCGCTGTTTTGAATGGCTCTGGCAACTCTTTGCCCATATCGATGGTTGACCGTTGTTCGCATAAACTCATAGTATTGTTCCGCTGATTCCTTGCCATACTTGCCGAGAAGATAGTTGTGTATCTTCTGTTCATCTCTGGTAAGGAGGTCGAACCCTGTATAGCTACCTTCGTAAATTTCAGCGCTGACATTGCCTAAATGGCTTCCCCCATCGGGATTATCCCGCAGTTCGCTCTCCATTCCCGCACCTATTTTCGCATATTTGTCAAAGTCGGGCGCATACGTCAGCTTCTCATAATTGATGTAGCTCAGTTCGGCGATCTGCTGGTCTATTTTTTCTATCTGACTGTCATATTCCGCTCCTCTTTTTGCAAGCTCGGTTCCGTAGTCAAAGCGATTGGTATAGTCATAACCTTTTTCTCTTCGCTCTGTACCGGTCAAGGGCTCCGTCCAGATATACTTCCCGGGATCGGAGTACATATCCGCCTTTTCAGCCTCAAGGTTTTGTCTCTGCTGCTCCAGTTCGCGCAGAGTGGCAAGGCGTTCTGTGCCGGTGAGCCCCGCCGTGCGTCTCTGTTCCTCCTGTGCTGCGGTCTTCTGCGCTGCTCTCAACGCATCGTTGTAGTTCTCCAGACGCTCCGTGCCCGTAAGTCCTCTGTTTGCATAAAGGTCAAGGGTATTCAAGTCCTTCTTTATCTGCTCCTGATTGGCAGCGACCTCCCGAAGCTCCGTGCCCGTCATTGGACTGTTCTGTCTCCTCTCTGCCGCTTGCACTTCTGCAGGAAGAGAGTAGGTAAGGCGTTTTGCTGCATCGGCAGCAGGCTTCATATACTCGGGCTGACTCTGTGTTGCGGCAGTTAAAGAGCCCTTATAGTTCAGTCCTGCATTGAGTGCGCCGCTCAATGCTGCTGTTGCCTGATTTGTCGTTTTATCCGCCGCACTCGTTGCCAACGCTCTGTAACCCGCATTATTCGCCTGAACTCCCGCGGCAAAGCCGGTCAGGGGCTTGGCGGCTGCAGGTTGCGCGGGTTTCGTCGTTCCTTTGTAAACTTCCCAAAATTTTGCCATATACTATTTCCTGACTATACCGTATTTGGCAAGCAGAGTATCGGTTTTGATCGTCTGATCTTCGTTCATATCTCCGGATACCTGATCCATATAATTGCCGAGCGCAGTGTAACTGCCGCTGCGCAGCAAGGTGGCTATATTGTTGTATACGTGATCCCATTCACTTGCTTTTATTCCGAGTGAACTGTTATTCAAGGTATTGTACCCTTTGCCATATGTGGGCTTTTCTTCACGTTTGCCTCCGCTGTATCTCACCTTGGGTGCATTGGCTGCCTCCCACGCGGCTTTCAATGCGGCTATCTGCTCATCGGTATAACCCAGCTCCTTATAGCCGCTGAAGTCTCCGATTGATGCCATTGTATTGGCGCGCTCCGCTGCGTTGGCGCTGTAATCCTGCAGCACGTTCATGGCATTGCTGCTGCCTTTCGCCTCGATATCGCTTATGCCCCGCTGGCGATTTTTCTCGTTCTGCAGCAGTCGGTCATGATACAAAGTTTCAAGACCGAGGTTTGTGCTCTCACTAAGTCCGCCGGATATGCCCTGCGCCGAAAGCTGCTGGGGCAGGGTTTTCTTGCTCTTCATATAGTCCCGGTAGAGCTGGGTATTCATACCCTCATAATCCGCATTAAGATTGTTTATCTGTCTCTGGGTGTCCGCGTTAAGCTGCTCCAGTCGCTTGGCGTATATGCTCTCCGAGGGGATATTAAGCCCGGGCACATCCTCCGTATAGCCCTTCTTGCGTCTCCCCTGTGCGTCTATGTAAGTTGTATTTGCCATTTTCTCTCTCCTTTCATCTGTGCGCCTCTATGTTGAGGTGCTTTTCCAGTTTGTCTATTGCCTTTGTCACGGGGCCGTTGCAGCCCTGTTCCTGCAGTCCTTTCAAACAAGCAAGAACGCCGTAGACGAGGACGGTTTGTTCCTCCTTTATTGCCTGTATTTCCTTATCCTGTGTCTTCTGCCTATCCACAAAGCGGATTGCCCACGCCACAATGCCGAAAAGGACACCTAAAGCGGAGATGAAGGCGGCGGCTGTTATTACCGTCGTTGCGCTCAGTTCTATGCTCATTGGCTTCATCCTCCGTTTATGAGTTTTTCCCAAGTGAGGCAGCCGCACTCTCCGTCAGCAACAAGACCCATATCCTTCTGGAAGCGTTTGAGGGCGCTCTCGGTGTTTGCGCCAAATTCGCTGTCCACGCCGACGGTGCAGTAGCCTCTGTCGGTGAGAAGGGTCTGCATTGCCCATACCGCGCCGCCCTCGGCGCCCCTTTTCAGCAAAGGCAGGGGCGTGAGCATCGTGACCGTTTGCGGCGCGATGAGGGCATCGCGCCCTACGGAAGGGTTGGCGGTGTTGTTTGGCGCGCCGGCGTCGTCGCGCCCTATGAGGCTGCCGTTTTCCAGTGCCATTGCGGTGTGTCCGCTTGTGCGGACAAGAATGTCACCCCGCTTGAGGTAATCGCCGCTCAGGAGATACTTGCTGTCCGTGAGCTTTTCGTAATCTCCGCTCTTGACAAAGGCGTCCACCATATTCCAAGTGACAAGCCCGTTTACTCCATAACCGAGGTTAGCACCTCCAACGATAGCGCACACGTGCATAAGGCTTGAGCAGTCGCACTCGCAGTCGTCGGTGATTTTGGAAAGGTCAAAGTTTACGAGTTTTGCATAGCGATAGAGGGTGTTGCGGCTGTTCTGGTCATAGCCTATATGCTTATTGGCGCAGGCCGCCTCGCAGGCCTTTGCGGATTTCTCCGCTATCTCTGCGGACTTGGGTCGTAGTATCACATCCCAATTTGCGTTGTACCAAGAGCGAATACAAACCTCGCCTCCTGTCTGGTCTCCCGCTGTGCCTCCGCTTGCTTTGCCTCTTTCGTCTATTGAGGCGTGTCCTATTTTTATCGCCATTGTTTATCCCTCCTTACTCTGCGTACTCAACGCCATATCTGTCGAACAGCTCTTTCACGCTGTTTTCTTTCAAAAGCTTCTGCTGCTGACCCTGATTAAGCGCGGCGTACACCGTCTGCAAGGCCGCTTTGGTCTCTTCGAAAACGATGTTGGCGGCATTGCTCCATTTATTCATCCAAAGTCACCCCCAGTTTGTTCAGCGCCTTCTGCATATCTTCTATAAGCGCTCTTTCATACTCCCGCTGCGCTGCGTCCAATTCGGCGAAGTCCACCCAAGGGGCAATCATCTCACCGCTGAACACCTCGCCGTCCTCTCTCGTCCAGCTCTCGCCTTCGGGAACAAAGCGGTAGCCCTCAATGAAAGCATCGCACTTTCCGTCAAAGAAGTCTGTTTCAACGGCGGTCATTGTGCCATCGTTGGAGATGTGGCACTTAAATTCAGAATCGATATAAATTATTTTCATTTATGCCACCTCATTCAAACCACCATGCTTTTACAGTTGTTGTGACAGCCGATGTGTTACCTTCTGCTATTGCACCAATTTCGGGGGAAACCACCTGATTGACAGACGATATATCAAGAGATAGTTCCATATCTTTGTTTATATTCGCGCTGGTAGACGATGTAATGTTTGCATACCTCTGTGCCGCCGCCGTATTATTCGCTCCTACCGCCATCGCTAACAAGCCCTTTGTACTGTTGGTGGAAACGATTGCCTTCATAGTCTTAAACTCTGTAACATCAACCGTTGTATCAATTTTGAAATATACACCATTGACACGAGTTGATATGGTAGTCGATGGGATTTGCACAATGATGCTGTCTGCGTTCTTTGTGTAGGCAGCATCACTATAATTTTTTTAAAGGTAAGTGGGAATACTTCCTCACCTCTGTTATAGATATAAAACAACCAATCTTTCCACTCGCCATTTTGATAGCTTTGCACTTCCTTATTCACCCACACTCCGCCTATATACTGCTTTGCGGAAAAAGGGTGGATTATAATTCCGTTTTTTTTCAATGCGTTGAACTCAGATGTACTGGAAGGGCTTGTTAGGACTACAACGGTTCCATTGTCAGCCGGGACAACCATATTCGCAATAATTGATTTTGCATCTCCATCTCTAATAGATGCCCGAATAAATTTCGCACCAGCAGGAACGCTATAGGTTAAAGTATCGTTTTGTCTTAAAACATGGGAAATGGCGTTTCTATTAACGTCATAGAACCAGTGCGATACTGTTGTGGACGTATTGCTGTCCGCAGTGATAATCACACTTACAGTGCCATCTGGCAGCGGAATCATATCAGTTAACGTGTACGCATCTGACTGCGTTATTACACCAGAGTTGTTAATATAATAATCCGCAGTGGCGCCGACTTCAGTGTAAATCTCTTTTGTTGAAGAATACGGATTCTTTGGTGCGAATACCCAATAAGGGATATCAACGTCGGTGTTAACCCAAACCGTATTTTCTTTGGGATTGCTGGGCTGCGTAGTGCCTCCTACAACTTTAAAATTAAGGCTTGTTCCACCGCCGCTCATATTAAAAATCATTTGCCTTCCTCCTTAATTGAACACAGCCGCATTCACAGCAAGCGCAATATCGGGAACTTCCTCACATACAAATGTCAGCGCGCCCTCGCTCTGTGATGCGCAGCGCACTTCGCAGTCTGCGTATGCTTTGAAATTCTCTTCTGCGGGAGCAGGAGAAACAATGACTATGCTGTCTGCTGTTACGCTGTTCAAATTAACCGTCTGGCGCTTATCAGCCCAGCCCTCGACGCTCAGCGTTACGCTTGCGGCGGTTTTGGTTTTGCTTAGTTCTTCGATAACAGAGCTTTCAATTTCCGCCTTGTCTTCCTCCGTCCAATAGTCCACGCCTTTCACGGGGCTATATCCGGGTTCTCCCGCAGGAGGTAATTCTATGGACTCTATCTCCTCACGGACTATATCCACAAAGCTGTTGAACTTTTCCGCCACGACATTTTTTACAAGTCGGTCAAAGACCGCCTTGTTCTCAGCCGCCGTACCGCTGAGACGGTCGGGGGCGGAGGCGACGCCGTTGGTGCTGATATCCGAAGGCTGTATTTTCAGATTTTCAAATTTCATTTCTTTTCCCCCTCCTTGGTCTTGCCGGAGCAGCGGGGATTGCGGCAGATCCACTTATCCCTGCTGACACGGCTCATCTCGATTTTACATATGGGGCATTTCATACGATGTTCCCCCTTCTCCGCCTGTCGGCGCATTCTCAAAGCGCTGCCTCCAGAAGGCGATTATCTTGTCCTTGTCGGGAATATCCAGAACTTCAAGCTGCGCGGCGTAAAGCTGCCAGTTATCCTGATTTATCTCCGACTGGCAGAGGGTGCTCAGCGCCTGCAATGTGGCCTGCTTTCCCTTAACCACGCTATCACCTGCGTTAAGGGTCACATCCACCGTTGGGAAATAGTCCCATGCAGCCCGCACCACTGCACCATTTGCGTCATAGACTTCCGACATAGTCTCCGCGAACTCCGCGGAATTATAGTTCATACTCACGGGGTTTTCGCGGTTTTTATTTTTATCCGCACCCAAATAGATAAGGCGGTCATCGTCGAAAAACTCCAGCGCCAACCAATCCAGGAGGCGGTAAAGCCTCTCAAATCCGCTTCGTCGGTCGCTGGCTTTTATGCTCTCCTGCTCATTTGCATCCTCGCGGAGCATGGCAAGTCCCGCCGCTGTGGTCTGCCTTGTGGTCTCCTTGCCCATATTGGTCTCATAGTTTCTGCCTGCACGCTCTATCTGCTCCTTGAGATAGTTCAGAAGCAGCGTTGCATTGGCTCCGCTTTGCAGTCCGCCCATGCGGCGAATAGTCGCGCCCTTGTTCTTGCGGGCCACCACCACGGCTCCGGGCTCGTTGCTGAGAGTTTCGCCATCCGCAAGGGAGTCCTCCTCCATAATGAGGGTATCATTGCTGAGCAGCGCATCGTTGAGCAGCGCAGACGCAAGCTTTCTGTCCTGGGCATCCACCAGATCCATAATGGGGAAAAGCTCGCTCTTGTTCCAGAAGCTGTTTTCGTCCTTTATGCGCCAGTAGTGGACAAAGGGGAAGCTCTTGCACTGTCTGCCTGTCTTTTCCCAATACTTGGCGATGAGCTTCACTTCCACGCCTCCCGCCTGCACGCTGCAGCCGATATCTCCCGCCTCCACCTTCACCTTGCCGAAGGGGGTTTCCACCTCTGCGTCCTCAGGCCAGCGGAACCAGAATTCCATAATCTGCACCGTGTCCTCCCTGTCGTCGATGGAGGTGGAAAGGTCAAATATGCTGCTTTCGGAAACATAGCTGCCGCTGAGCAGCTCTTCGATATCCACATCTTTTTCTTCAAGCACCTTTCCGTAAAGCTGGCGAAACCTCACCTTATGCAGGGCGTAGACATAGGCAAGATACTGGCAATCCTGTATGTCTCCGCTCTTGACGGCGGGATCGGGATATATGGCCTCGGGAGACACGTCAATCACTGATATATCTCCCTCATGTATGCCGCAGCGGCGCTCGCTATCCCAGTATGCCTTCCAGAAAGCATCGCCCAACTTCAGCAGACGGCGCTCGTTGGCTGTGTTTTTGTGCTGAAGGTCGTTGGACTCCATTATGTATTTCACCGCGTATTCCCTTTTCTTGGCCTTCGCGCTGTCAAGGTCGCTGTCCCGGCCTCTGAACTCAGGCTCGGGAACGTTGGGGTCTATCTGGCTTTCCACGGCTATCCACGGATCGGGGCAAACCGCCGGAGTCCAGAAAATATTCTTCTCCCGGCAATACTCCTTCAGTTCGGAACTCACATCATGGATAAAGTTATAGTAGTCGTTATAGCGCTCCCATTCCCCCTCCACCACGGTTTTTGCCCTCTTGGCCTTGTCCAGAAGGTTCATCGCCGTGGTCTGCCTTGCCTCCGCGTCGGAGTAGTCATAGCCGGGGATGCAGGAAGCTTTCTTTTTCAATTTTTCACCTCTTGGCATAGTTTCCCTCCACATAGTTTTTAGTTATGGCGAAAACGCCGAAGCCCTCGTCCGCCACGCAGTTGCGCACCATAATCTGCAGGCGCTTATACTTTTTTACCTTGGAATTCAAGAAGAGCTCCCGGGCGCTGTCGTTGCTGTCAAAGCTCAGACGCTCAAAATCTATATTCTCCCAAGAGAAGATATCCAGCGTGGTTTCGGCAGCGATACGGGGGCCGGGGTCGCTGTCCGTGCGGAAATAAACCTGTGCGCTTGAGCGGCTATAAGGCTTGAGCGTCACCGCGCAGCCTCGCTTGAGCATGGTTTTCAGCACGGTTGCACAGCCGTCGTCGTCCATTTTGGTTGCCCACACAGAGTCTATGGGCGCTCCATCATCGGAAAAGCGCTCAAGGCTTTCAATGTCCGTGTTGAAGCGGCATACCCGCCCATCCGCCGTGCCAAAGAAAAGGTTCTCCTTTCCCTCGCTCTCAAAGTTGAGCCAGCATCGGGCGGGAATGCCCTCCCAGTAGTAGGCTTCATAGACGAAGTCACCCAGCGACTCGCTGCGGTAAGTTTTGCTCTGGCGTCCATCGAGGACATAAACGTGACCGTTTGGGAAGGCCAGCAGATACATTCCTCTCCAGCTGACGGCTTCGCTCTCACTCAGTTCCTCGCCAATCAGTCCGGAGTTTATGTAATAGCTTCTGTTCTGCCCCACTCTGTCGCCCGTAAGATAGTTGGCACTCAGAGCAAAAATACCCGTTCCGGAAACGAACAAGGGCTCGTCCAGCAAATTGGCAAAGCCACCTTCGGAAACCCCGCCAACACCGCTCACCGCCTGCTTCAGGGGGAAGCGCGCCTCCCCCTCGCTGCTGAGCTCTGCGCTGCGAAAAAATACGCTGGCGTCCTGTCCGTTATCCTTTTTCACAATGGCCTGACGTTCGCCAACGCGGCAGTAGCCCACTATTGGTACATCCTCAAGCCCTACCACGCTGTAACCCAGATCGGGAAAATATGTGGGGTCTCCCATGGCACTTATCCAGTCGCGGGCGGGATAAGATGGATTGCCGCTCAGAACTATTCTGTCACTGCTTCCCACACCGAAAGTGCTTATTATGCGGCAGCCATCGGCCATATCGGCGTAACCGGCCACGGTTTTGGGAAATGTTACTGTGAGCCCGTCCGCGTTGCCCGCTCCGGGTGCGGCAGGCGCTTCGGCGAAGCTTATTGTTCCTTCCGCTCTGTTTACCGTGAAATCTTCCACCAATTCTCCCCAAACCTCCGCTGTCACCTGTGAGAATGGGGAAAATTCGGCAGCAGACAAAATATCTCTGCCCCTGCTCTCGGAGCATTTTTCCATATCCGCCTCTGCGTCGCCTGCATAAACCTTTGCGTTTTCAAAATCCAGCTTTATACTCTCTCCCGCCTTTACGCCCCAAGGCGTTTCAAAGCACCAAAACAGCCCTCCGTCGGCAAAGAAAAGTATTTCCCCTTCCCCGATTGCTTCGCTCAGCACAAGCTCGGTGTCAATGCAGTCGCTGTCCAGCAGGAAGGTTTTTGTCTCCCCGTCCGTCTGGAAGCCGTTGCGCCTATAGGGGCTGAGAAGATTTATGGCCTCGTGCACCGCTCCGCCCCCGTCGCTCTGGCGGGTTATAACCGTTGTTGGGATATAACCCATATCTCGGACAAAGCTCACTTTTTCCCCTTCGCAGCATAGAAATTCCCTTCCTGTAACAATCCAGAATTTTCCACCGAGGCTGCGACCCCGGCTTTTGCTGTCGCAGAGATTTTGCGCAAGGGCGCGCTTTTCCCCGCTTTTCCTGTCCCAAAGGTAAAGGGTGTTTCCCGAATGCACATAAAAAATGCTCTCCCCTTTATAAACTGCACTGAAAAGGCCGTTTATCCTTTCACCAAAATCGGCAAGGGTTCTCCAACCGCAGCGTTTTTCAGGCATACCGCCTCCGTCGGAAACCATGTTGGTGCAAAAGGGAGAGCGTGTTTTGTCCACCAGTGCGGGATCTGTGGAAAAATCCGCGCCTCTGAATTTCTGATAGACGCTTGTTTTAATTTTTTTGCCCTTTCTTCCCTCCATCGTCTCACCTCCGGAAAAGGCTGTTGGAAAGCTCGCAGCCAAGATAGTCGGAGGTTAGCAAAGAGTCCAGCATATTTCGGTAAATGGCGTAAAGGGCACCGTAATCCATAACCAAATCTGTTATAAGCTGCTGACTGGCCACAAAATAGGGCAGAGCCTTGGCAGCATCTTCCCCCACCTCGAATTCATAGCTTCCCGGAGTGTTGGGGTCAATGGTGGCAGGTAGGGCAAAATACTCAATCTCAATTGGCGCTTTCTCGCTTTCGGGGATGATTATGCTTTTACCTTTCCAAGCGAAGGTCTTGGTAACCATATCGCCCTTCCACACTCTCACCAGTTTCAGAAAATCCGCAGGCATGGGATAATGGGTCTGTCCCGCTTTTCGCTCGATGGTGTGCATTCTGCGGATTTTCTTTATCTCCGCCGCCTGCTTCTGGGCGGTGTCGAAAAAATCCGCCATTTTCGCTTCTATATCCGCATCGCGGGTGAGGGCTCCGCCGGAGGAATATTCATCCAGCAGCATATAAACCTTGCGTTTTCCCTCGTCTAATGTCATTTTTCTCGCTCCTCTCTTCCGCGGGAGGAAGTTTTCATCCTTCCCCCGCGGAGGGGACAAAAGTCCCTCAGAAATGTTCCTTGTCGGTGGGGTTATTTACCACACCAAAGGCCACAAGGACGGGCAAAAGCACATCCAGAAGACCGTTGACGGTGTGGGAAATGTCAATCCCGGCAAACTCCTTCACGCAGAATATGAGCAGCGCGCCGATGGAAAGCCAGAGCGCCCAGCTTTTGAATCTGTTTCTCATACTCTATCCCCTTTCATCAGTTGGGATTGGAGAAGATGATAGGACGGGCGTCGCCCCAGCCGATGCCGAAGTCCACATAGCCGGTGTAAAGATCCTTCAGAGGATTTTCGGTGTCGCTGGGAAGCACCTTGGGACGGGTGATATAGACCAGCTTGAAAATGCGCTTCATAAGCACGGGGTCGCAGATTGCCCACTGCTTTGCGGTGAAGCCGTCCTTACCGCCGCCGATGACCATATACTGAAGGTCGCCCACAGGGTTTGCTGCGTTGGTGTTATCCTCGGGGTTGCGGAGGGGGCGGAACTTGGCGTTCTCGCCGCAAATCTTCTTGGCCTCTGCTTCCAGCTCGGGAGAGACAAGGAGCAGATTCATATCCTGCAGCACGGGGAGACCGTCGGGAGTCACGAATCGGCTTGCCAGAGACTGGGCGGAGGTGATTGCGCTTACGCTGAGGGTGTCGGTGATGAGGTTGGAGAAGGTTCCTGCCTCCTCATCGGGCACGAAAATTCGACCGTTGGAGCCCTTGGAGGCAACGGGATGGTCGGTTGCTGCCCAGCTCTTGCCGTCGCCGCCCAGCTTGTTGCCGTCGAAAGCGCCGCCAATAACGCGGAGGGCGTGGATATAAACGGTCATTGCGGCAGCATCGCCCAGATATTCGCCCACGCGGCGGCACTCGCCGCTCTTATCGATTTTTGCCTGCTTATAGGCAACAGCCTCGGTGAGGGAATATTCCTGGGGAGTGATGATGGTTTTAAAGCCGCGCATCTTGGTGGCCTCGTTCAGGTCGCTTCCGTTATAAACGGGCATTTCGCCGTAGCCGCCGGATGCGGTGATCTCGTAGTCGATGGAATTGGAGTTCACCTCGCCCATAATGCCAAGAAGCTTGTTGATTCGGTTTGCGTAGGCGTAGTCAAAGGCCTTGCCTACGAATTTGTAGTTATCAGTTTTCCATGCAGTGTTCATTTTTTTATCTCCTTTTTATCTAATTTTTTCTTAGCCCCTGAGCAGAAATTCTTTCTCGCTCATCTTCATATCGGGGTTTGAGTCGTTCCAGCGTCGGAGCGCTTCTCTCTGGGTGGAAGAGAGCGCACCCGCGCTTTTTCCGTTGCTGCCTCCGGTGCTGCGGGAGGCTTTTGCGGCGCTTTTGTGAATGGCGGCTTTTTCAACGCCGCTTACAATGTCTGTGTAGGCCTCGTAAAGGTCTGCAATGCTCTCCTTGCCGTAGCGGGAGCCCACGAAGCGGCGGAAAGAGGGGTTGAGATCCAGCTCCCCAAGGTCAACATCGGGAAAGCGGAGCGCCATCTCCCTGATGTGCGCATCCAGAATATCTCCGAGGGACTCGTTTGCCCCGGCGGGAGCCTCGCTTTCAGCTTCCGCAGGGGAGATTTCGGCTGTCTCGGTGCTTTCCGTGGGCTCGGCCTGCTCCGTCAGGGTGTTTTCTTCGAGAATAATGTCTTCCATTTTTCAATTTTCCTTTCTCAGTAATATGTTTTTCGTTTGCTTTTGCCCTTTTCCAGCTTATCTATGAGCTTTTGGCGCTTTTCCTCCCTCTCGGGCAGCAAAGTGCAGCGCTGCTGGCTTCGGGCAAAATGGCATATCGCGGCAGCCATTACATGGTCATCGTGTTCCCCAGCTGCAGCCTGAGGCTTGCCGTGCTTATCGTACTGGAACTGGAGCATCTGAGCCAAAAGCGTCCGGCTGAGCAGCACATCCCCCGCCTCGTCACTGATGGTGCGCAGATTGCTCAGCACAAGGGGTCTGCTGGCGGAATCTGTGCGGAAGCCATAGGACTCCACATATTCCTTCCTTATTCTGTCGTAGCGCTGGCGCTGATAAAGGTTGGGGTATCCCCATTGCTCCAGCATAGTCAGGGGGTAGGAGTCGAAGTTCACCTCTATGGCCAGCAGCGCCCAGTTGAAGTATTCACCCAGGCACCATAGCTGGCGCACATAGAAAATGCTCCCCTCCTGCCGCTCATACTCCAGCACCTGCCGCCCCGTGATGTTCTCCACTCCGTGGGCGGTGAAAAAGTCGCTGCCCTCTCCCGCGGTGTCTCCGCCTATGACATAGGGCACACCCCGCTGCGGCTCCTCCCAAAGCCTTATGCAGCCACGTGGGTCATCCACCCAGCGGGGATTTGTGGGTTTGCCGTCCGGCTCCTCATCATGGATGAAATATCCCGTCTTTATCGGGCGGGGAACGGAAGCCAGCAGCAGGTTTATCCGCGGGTTATCGAAAAAGGGTCTTCCGCTGGTGAGGAAAGCCTCTTCGGGGGTGGAGGGGTATTCCTGACGGAACATATCCTCGTCTCCCGCGCAGTTTGTTGCTATGCACCAGCGCCGCCAGCTCATCTGTTCGGGAGAGAGGGAAAGGCGCTCCATCATCTCCCTCTCGTAGTCCGTCCAGACCGTTCCCGGCTCCACGCTTCTTTGGTAACCCGGCTCCTTGTACCACGCCATAAAGACGGCGCGGAAGCCGTTGCGCCCCGCGGCGGCTTCGTCCCAGAAGTCCTTGAATTCCCCAAGTCCGTTGGCTGTGGTCTCGTAGATAACGCAGCTGTCGCTATCATCGGGCACCGTCTGCATAACGGCAACATGGGTCTGCTTGAAGTTGGGCCAGAAGGCCACCTCGGAGCCGTGGACATTGGAAAAGGAGAAGCCTCGTCCCGCTCCCTTGCTTCCCGCGGTGACGCAACGGATGCGGCTTCGAAGCCCGGGCTGTCTGCCTGCCGCCTCCGGGTCACGGCTGGGATTTCCGAAAACAAGCTCCTGCGAGTTGCTGGCCTTGCGCATAGGCTTCAGCTGCGGGGGTAAGGACTCATAAAAAAGCTTGTTCATCTCAAAGAGGTTTCTGCTGGCCTCGTCATCGTGAGCCATAACAAGGGTGCTGGTGTTGCGGCTTGTGGCGGAGTGGGCGAAAAACATCCCCTCGATAAGGGTGGAAAAGCCCATCTGTCTGCCCTTCAGAAGCACAATGCGCACCCCCTTGCCCTTCTGATGCTCCTCCCGTACTATGTTATAAAACTCCTCCTGGGCGGGATTGAAGGCAAAGGGGATTATCCTGCCCCTCTTGTCCCTTATCTTCAGGAAGCTCTCGCAGTAGGTTTTCGGTCTGCGAATGTCTGTCAAGCTCTGCCGCCTCCCCTCTTTTCGGAGAGCTTAGGCAGCCGCTCTTTACTTTTAACCCCGCCCCCGCCGGAGGCATATATGTATTTTTGGTTTGCCATTTTCTCTCCTTTTCTTAAAAGTCCCCCGCCCTATCTTGCGGGTCGGTCAGGTGCCCGACCCCTACAGGAATAACGCCAAATCCTTAAAAGCCTTCCACCCGTATGGGCGGTTCACGAATCGCCCGCCCTTAATGCCTCCCTTGTGTAAAGGGAGGTGGATTTTGCCGAAGGCAAAAGACGGAGGGATTGATTTTCGGCGCGCTGAGCTCATCCCGCCCTACGGCTTTTCTATTTCTTCCCGCCGCCTTGCATTCACAAGCCCCGTGATATATAATGAGCTTAATAAATCAACTTCCGCTTATCTGATGCATGGGAGGACGAATTATGCCAATATGGTTTTGCTTGATTTGGGGATGCACAACTGCAGTCCTCACCCCAGCTATCATTGTGTATTGGGCTGACATGTTTAAGGTTGAAATTCCTACCAAAGCTATACTCATATCGTATCCGATTCTGTTTGTTGCCGCTTTCTTGTATAATCTGTTTGCGCCCGAGAAACTATGGACTATCACTTTTATTATTTTTCTTGCAATCGTTGCCGTTTCTTTGGCAGTCCATCACATCCGGCGTCTAGTAGACAAATGGAGGTCTTAGGTTCGATACAATTTTTGTGTGCTCTAAAGGGAGGTTTTGCCTCCCTTTTTATTTTTAATCTTTTTGCGGGTTCAATTCTCATTAATGTTGTGGCAAATGCGGTGTGTAGTGCCCCTTGCCCCAGTCATATGATTGCGCAGCGATGTTATTTTTCCCTAAAACAGAATTGCTTGCTGCCGGTACCCCCTTCAGCAATAGACCGCTCCAAAATGCCATTGAAAGTTCCTTTCTCGCTTCATCCGATGTAAGTACTTCTCTAAGAGTTTCTTCGTCCTGATATGTAAGCCATTGCCCGAATTTTTCCATTGCCCATGCAACAGAATTCTCCGCGCCTTTACCAAACGCTTTGACTCCAAACACTAGGGCGCTATTAACAAAGTCATCAGAAATGTAAGCACTAATTTTTCTAAGCGTTGCATCGCTTAACAGTTTTCCCTTATCATTTAGTCCCTTTGAAAACGCTTCCGTGAATATCTCCGCGCCTGCGCTTATAAGTCCGCTTCTTGCCGCGTCATCAAAGGCTGCTCCGTCTCTGGCAGCGTTTTCTGCTTCCTTTCCGAAGGCATTCACCCCCGTGGTAAGCCACCAGGGAACACCCACAGCCTGCAGAACGGTAACTGCTGCAAGCTCTCCCGCTTCCTTCGCAAGCGCTCTGGATTTCGTCCCCAAGAATGAATCGCGCTCTACGTCAATGTCGGGATTTCTCGCGAGGTAATCTGCGTAAATGGTCTCCGCTATAGCATCTTCATCAATAAGGTCTTTAGCCACAAACTCCGCCGCACGCTGTTTCTCCTTGCATTACCTTGGGTCCTGATATATAATGAGCTCAATAAATCAGCTTCCGCTTAAACCTTGCGAAGGAGGTCATAATCCATGCCGTTTTGGTTTGCTGCTTTCCTTGGGTTTTGTTTTGCATATGCGTTATGGTTCGTAGAAATAACTTGGCTAACATTATTTAAAATTAGTGTCACATCTCTTACGCGCTTCATTTCAATTGCAATATTTTGGATTGCCATAACCGCTTTTTTTCTTCTCGCGTCAGACAAGGTTTTGAGTATTGGTATTGCCGTTGAGGGATCATTAGTTGTCTTGTCAGTATTTGCTAATAAAATAGTTGAGTGGATCAAAAAATCGAAAGAATAATCGAGGGGGCTTATGCCTCCTTTTTTTGTTTTTGTAGCAGGCCGTAGGGCGGGGCTTGCTCCCGCCGCGGTGAAACACCTCATCCGTTGCGGCGGGGTGTGGGTACCCCGCCCTACGGCTTCCCTATTTCTTCCCGCCGCCTTGCATTCACAAACGCCGTGATATATAATGAGTTTAATAAATCAACTTCCGCTTATACTCTGTAAAGGAGGTCGTGAGATATGTCATTCTGGTATGCCGCTTTTTGGGGATTAGCTTGGGCATGGATGATGTTTTATGTCGGAACAGTTTGGTCATCAATATTGAACCTTAAAATAACCTTTTCCGCTCTTTTAATATCAGCACTAATTGTATGTGTCGCTGCAACCATTTTTATGTTTTATGCATCAGATAGAACTCTGACTATCGGTTTTATTATTGGTGTCTCATTGATTGTTCTGAGCTGGGTTGCTGAAAAAATTTACTTTATGATCAAAAAGTCAAAAAATAGTTGAGGAGGCTTTCGCCTCCTCTTTTTTGTTGCGAGGCAGATTTATCAGCTTTATTTATTTTCAGAGAAGCTGAAAAGATATCCATGAACAAAATTCTCCATAGCTTCTCTTTTTGCCTCTTTGGAAGTGACAAGTTCTATGAATGTTTTATCATCCTGATATGTAATGCTTTCTGCATATTTACCGGCTCCCCATACAAACAAATTTTCGGAACCCTCCTTTAGAAAATCCACACCGTGCGCTCTCATCATTTCCATAAAGTCTGCAGACATATTTATGGCTTCATTCTTCGTAAACATATTGTCCGCAAAAGCCTTTGCATGTTCGCCTATTGTTTTGTCTTTTACTTTTAGATATTTCAAATTATTTGAAACTATGGAAACTATCACTTCTGCTCCTGCGTGGATGAGGGCGCTTGTTAAGGCCTCACTATATGACGCGCCTGAGCGCAGTGCATGCTCAGCCTCCTCCGCAAAGGCATTCACACCCCTTGTCACCCATGTAGGTATTCCTGCCACACCCAGAGCATATACCGCCGCTTCCTGACCGGCTCTGTATGAAAAATCCTTTGCCTTCTCGCCCAGCATAGAATCTCTTTCCACATCGATGCCTAGCTTTTCCATAAGACGGTCGGCATAAAGATTTTTCGCCATAGCTTCCTCGTCATAGAGATCTCCGGCTACCCATTCTCCGTACAGCTCCTTATCTCTTTCTCTTTTCTCGGGATTGAAGCTGTAAACGGGATATATGCTCCTCTCCTCCGCAGGCTCTAAGCCACTGTAAAGCAAAGGACTGACCATAAGCACGGTATCAGCCGCTTTTTCACCAAGCCCATACACACCGGCCTTTGTTTGTCGCCATCCATCCGCAAGGGTAGCAACATACGATTTCATTCCGTCTCCAAACTGCCAGCCATCCTCAAAAGCACCCGCTTTCAGCCATTTTCCTGTGCCGTCATTGGAATAGCCTATATTTTCCTTGTAATACTCCGCGCTGTCTTCTATTGCCTGCACTTTATATTTATTGCCGGTGTTAACGAAGTCTTTCACCTCGTCGAAGATAACAGGCTTTTCCACCGTTCGGGATTCGTACACCGCTTTGTCGGGATCTGTATTTATCTTCTGCAGATATGCGTCAAACTCCGGGTCTCCCGAGTAGCTCATACTTCCGAGGGTGGTCGGCTGAGGGGCATTTGCCTCCTTCGTAAAGAAATTCTCCCGATTGGGGTTGTCGAGCCTGTCGGCATAATAATCCGCCGTATCTTCAATCGCCTTTACCTGATACTGTCTGCTCGTATCTACAAAGTTTTTCACCTTATCCAAAATCGCAGGTTTTTCCACCGTTCGCGGGTCGTACACCGCCTTGTCGGCGTTGGACTTTATGTCCTGCAGATATGCGTTAAGCTGCGGGTCTCCCGAGTAGCTCATTCCTCCGAGGGTGGTCGGCTGAGGGGCTTCTTCCTCCCGAATTAAGAAACTATTCCGCTTATTGCTGTTTATCCTGTCGGCATAGTACGTGGGCAGCTTTTCTATCGCCTGCACCTGATATTGCCTGCCGGTATTTATAAAATCCTTTACCTTGTCCCACACTGTGGGTTTTTCGGCATTATTCATATAATTATTTATTTTTGCCATTTTCTCTCCTTTTCTTAAAAGTCCCCGCCCTATCTTGCGGGTCGGTCAGGTGCCCGACCCCTACAGGAATAACGCCAAATCCTTAAAAGCCTTCCACCCGTAGGGGCGATTCACGAATCGCCCGTCTCTTTCGGCGGGGTGTGGGCACCCCGCCCTACGGCTCCCCATTTCTTCCCGCCGCCTTGCATTCACAAACGCCGTGATATATAATGAGCTTAATAAATCAACTTCCGCTTTCTTAATAATGTAGGAGGACGAGTTATGCCGTTTGGATACGCCCTGTTTTTCGGATTTATTGCCGCGATACATGTGCAAAAGATTATTAAAATCTGGTTGGAAGTGTTTA
Organism: Oscillospiraceae bacterium; assembly: GCA_015068425.1. GTDB lineage: Bacteria > Bacillota > Clostridia > Oscillospirales > Oscillospiraceae > SIG459. The sequence continues at coordinate 146,100 of SVKK01000001.1, forward strand.
AGGTTCATCAGCAAATAGACAAAAAACTATGGTATGTAGCTATCCCTATCCTATGGGTAATCATTACCATTTTTCTTGTATACACTTCAGAAACTGTCGCTATTATCGCTTTATTTTTCTATGTTGTTATAACAGTTATTAGCAACTTTATTAATGATTCAAGAAAACGAAGAAGATAGCACGCATATTGGGGAGCTTTTGCTCCCCTTTTTATTTTTCTCCTGTCTTTATCTTCTTTTTGAGATATTCGGAACATATATTTCTGCCAAAATCTTCACTCCCCATGTCAGCATTGGATGCTGCTGGTAAAAGTGGAGGTTTATAGGCATCAGGTAACGTCGGGTATTTTTGTTGGGCAGTAAGGGCAGGTTGTCTCCTCATTGTACTCCCTTCTGCATCCGACCATGAACTATACTCCCCCTTTGAGAAACTTCTTCGGTCTGCGTTTCTTTTTTGTTTGGCTGGATCTATAAAGCTAAGAACGAAACCCGAGGCGAAATCTTCTATAGCCTCATTCAGCGCATCTCTTGACCAGAAAAGTTCGCGGAAGGTTTTGTCATCCTGATAGGTGAGCCATTGTCCGAATTTTTTTACTGTATTCGCAAGCATCTCTTCAAAACCACTATTCGTGGCGTCTCCCAAAATACTTTTTAGTTCTTCTGTCAATTTCTTGGAGGTATATGCTCCAACTTTTTCAATTTCATTTGTACTCGGTGTTTTCCCTAAACCCTTAGCTTTTCTTGCTATTGTACCTACCAATATCTCAGCACCTGCGCTTATAAGTCCGCTCGTTGCCGCCTCGTCATAGCTGGCGCCTTCCCTCGCAGCGTGCTCCGCCTCGCTTCCGAAGGCATTCACGCCCGTGGTAAGCCACCACGGAACACCCACAGCCTGCAGAACGGTAACTGCCGCAAGCTCTCCCGCTTCTTTCGCAAGCGCTCTGGACTTCGTCCCCAAGAATGAATCGCGCTCTACATCAAGGTCGGGATTTCTCGCAAGGTAATCTGCGTAAATGGTTTCCGCTATGGCATCCTCATCAATAAGGTCTTTAGCCACAAACTCCGCCGCACGCTGTTTTTCCGCATTTCTTGCATCCATACTAAAGCGGTAAACGGGGTATATGTTCACTTCTTCCGAGGGCATCAGCCCTCCGTAAGACCAGGCTCCCAGCATCTTCGTGCTGTCTGCCGCACTTTCTCCCAACCTAAGTGCACCGGAAATCGTGTTCATATTTAAGTCCGCATGCGTTGCCTGAGCTGCCCTGCGTAAATCTCCGGGCTGCCAACCGTCGCTGAACGAACCGGACTGGAACCACGTATCGTCCGTGTTAGGTTTGCGCAAAGCCTCTTCCTTGTAATACTCCGCGGTGTCTTCTATTGCCTGCACTTTATACTTATTGCCGGTATTCACGAAGTCTTTCACTTCATTGAAAACTGCGGGTTTTTCCACCGTTCGCGGGTCGTACACCGCCTTGTCGGCATTGGCTTTTATGTCCTGCAGATATGCGTTAAGCTGCGGGTCTCCCGAGTAGCTCATTCCTCCGAGGGTGGTCGGCTGAGGGGCTTCTTCCTCCCGAATTAAGAAATTATTCCGCTTGGGGTTGTCGAGCCTGTCGGCATAATAATCCGCCGTATCTTCAATCGCCTTTACCTGATACTGTCTGCTCGTATCTACAAAGTTTTTCACCTTATCCAAAATCGCAGGTTTTTCCACCGTTCGCGGGTCGTACACCGCCTTGTCGGCGTTGGACTTTATGTCCTGCAGATATGCGTTAAGCTGCGGGTCTCCCGAGTAGCTCATTCCTCCGAGGGTGGTCGGCTGAGGGGCTTCTTCCTCCCGAATTAAGAAATTATTCCGCTTGGGGTTGTCGAGCCTGTCGGCATAGTAGGTCGGAAGCTTTTCTATCGCCTGTACCTGATATTGCCTGCCGGTATTTATAAAATCCTTTACCTTGTCCCACACTGTGGGTTTTTCGGCATTATTCGTAAAATTATTTATTTTTGCCATTTTCTCTCCTTTTCTTAAAAGTCCCCCGCCCTATCTTGCGGGTCGGTCAGGTGCCCGACCCCTACAGGGAATAACGCCAAATCCTTAAAAGCCTTGCACCCGTATGGGCGATTCACGAATCGCCCGCCTCTTTCGGCGGGGTGTGGGCACCCCGCCCTACGGATCCCCATTTCTTCCCGCCGCCTTGCATTCCCAATCGCCGTGATATATAATGTTCGTAATGAATCAACTTCCGCTTAGACTCTGCAAAGGAGGTCATAATCCATGCCGTTCTGGTACGCTGTTTTTTTGGGATTAATGTGGTCTATCGGTATGCTTTTTGTAGAAATAACTTGGGCATCTATACTCAAACTCAACATCTCATTTACATTTTTTTTGATATCAATTCCCATCGTATGTGTCGCCGTAACCGCATTTTGTCTACTCGCATCAGATAAAGCTTTCTTTGTTGGTTTTGGTGTTGGCGCCGCGTTGGTTCTTTTATCCATATTTTCACGCATTATAATTGAGTTGATCAAAAAATCAAAACAGTGACTGAGGAGGCGAAAGCCTCCTCTTTTTTGTTTTTGTAGCAGGCCGTAGGGCGGGGGCTTGCTCCCGCCGCGGTGAAACATCTCATCCGTTGCGGCGGGGTGTGGGCACCCCGCCCTACGGCTTCCCTATTTCTTCCCGCCGCCTCGCATTCCCAAACGCCGTGATATATAATGTTCGTAATGAATCAACTTCCGCTTAGACTCTGCAAAGGAGGTCATAATCCATGCCGTTTTGGTTTGCTGCTTTCCTTGGGTTTTGTTTTGCATATGCGTTATGGTTCGTAGAAATAACTTGGCTAACATTATTTAAAATTAGTGTCACATCTCTTACGCGCTTCATTTCAATTGCAATATTTTGGATTGCCATAACCGCTTTTTTTCTTCTCGCGTCAGACAAGGTTTTGAGTATTGGTATTGCCGTTGAGGGATCATTAGTTGTCTTGTCAGTATTTGCTAATAAAATAGTTGAGTGGATCAAAAAATCGAAAGAATAATCGAGGAGGCTTTTGCCTCCTCAATTATTTTGCGAGGCAAATTTATTTGATTTATGGATTTTCAAAAGCCCCGTCCGCCCTCGAGCTGTTCCAAGAAGGCTTCAACGCCCTGAAAAGTCTCCTTTTCTCGCGGCTGCTCGGAGAGCATATCCAGCTTCCCGATGGCCGAGAGAGCCTTTATCGCACCGTCGGCGTCAAAATCCCATGTTCCGTCATGGACATAGCTCTGGCTGGACTTATCCCAGACCATATGGGGCGTGGGCTCCATGCACCGCTCCGCCACCTCCGCAAGCTTCCGCTTCACCCAATCCTGAGAAATATCCTCCTCGGCATTGGCGGATGTCCGCGCCTTTATATAGGCACTGATTTTCCCGTTTTTCAAAAGTCTGCTTGCCTGCACTGCCGCGGTTTTTTTCGAATATCCCGCCTTTTTCGCCGCGATTTTCGGCTCCGCGCCTTCTATAATCGCCTCCGCAAACTTAAACTGCCTCTCCGTGAGGGCAGATTTCAGCTCGCCGACGTCCATAGCTCCTGCATCATTTTCCATCCCTTCCCCTCCTTTCTCTTGGCTTTATATCCCGCAAAACCGCTGCGGGGTCATCATATCCCCTGCTTTTCAGCAGCGCGTCAATCCCGCCGCTATAAACCGCCGCTGTATACTGCCCATAGCTGAGTCCGAAGGCCTTTGCCTCCGCGTCCACACGGGCAAGGCTTTTGCCCCGCAAATCCCTGTGGTCGCAAAGGCGCTCGGAAGGGCTCTTTCTCTTTTTTCCGGCGGGACGCTTTCTTGCGCGGCTGCAGTTCGGGCAATATTTCTGATTCGGAGCTGTTCGCTCCACCGCTTTTCCGCAGCGGGCACACTCTATGTAAATTACCGTTATCTCTTTCATATTCCTTGCCTCCTCACCCTCTCTTGTTGCACTGCGCAACCAAAAGAGTTAAGTTCGGCGGAAAACACCGCACTTAGGAATGCAGCATTTTCCGCCTTTTATCTGTTGCGCTATGCAACCTTAATTCGAATATAGCACCTAAAACGTCGGTTTGTCAATAGCACTGCGCAACTTTTTTAAGCAAAACTATTGCGCTGCGCAATTAATTGTGTTAAGATTTCCAAAAAGGGGGAAGCGCAATGAAGCTTGAAGAAATCGGCTCCAGAATTAAATATGCCCGCGAGCTGCGGGGCTTTACGATGGCAGAGCTTGCCGACAAAGTTGGTGTAAACAAGTCCACCATCAAGCGCTATGAGGACGCGCTGATAGCAAATCCCAAGCTCCCCGCTCTCCAGTCCATAGCCCTTGCTCTGGGAGTCAGCCCCGCCTGGCTGCTCTGCAAGAGCGAGGATATTTACCCCGTGGCGGAGACTCCCGCGCTGCCGCTGGAGCTCCACGAGATTGTGGCGGAGCTTAATGACAACGGGGTTACGGAGCTGCTGGATTACGGCCAGTATCTCTACAGCAAGGATGAATTCCGCCTTGCCGAGGGGGAGAGCCGCAATTTCTATCCCCTTCCCAAGTCCAATGCTCCCAAGGGCGAGATAAGATATATCCGCCATTACCTCACCCCCGCCGCCGCAGGTTACGCCTCCCCCATTGAGGGCGAGGATTATGAGCTTATTGCCGTAACGGAGGATGTCCCTGCCCGCGCTGATTTTTGCATCAGCATCTCCGGCGACTCCATGGCTCCCTATATCGAGGACGGAAGCACCGTATATGTCCAGCGGGACGCAAGTCTTGAGGCATTTGATGTTGGTGTTTTCTTCGTGGACGGTGATGTGCTTTGCAAGCAGTACTGCACCGATTCCTTCGGAACGCTGTATCTTCTCTCCGCCAATCCCAAGCGGGAGGACGCAAACCGCATCATTCCCCGGGGCAGCGACTCCACCGTTGTCTGCTTCGGCAAGGTTCTCCTCAAGCGTAAGCTCCCCAAGCCGATTTATTGATATTAACATAGAGACAAATTCAAAAAGGAGGATAAGCAAGAATGACACAGAAGCAAATAGTCGAAAAATACAATGTGGACATCAATTCCTTTGTGAAGTTCCTGAACGCCAACTCTCTCCCCTGGTCTGTTGACTCTGTCGGTATCGTGATTGAGGACGATCTTATTGAAGATTACATCGCCAAATACAAAGAAAATCCCGATGCCGCCGAAGCTGCCGCCTCTCCCGCAGAGGATCCCAACGCTCCCAAGCTGGGCATGAAATGGTATAAGTTTCTTATTTACTTTGCCCTCTTTGCCAGCGCTGTTCTTAACTTTCTCAGCTCCCTCACATATTTCACCGGCTCTGTATATTTCTCAGCCTCAAACGGCGCTATTTCCGCGGAACAGGTTTACGCTGCTTTCGGCGCGCTCAAAATCATAGACATCGCTTACGGCGCTTACATAGTCGCCTTCGCCATTTTCGCGCTGGTGCTCAGAAGCCATCTGGCAGGCTACAGCGCCAAGGCACCCAAGATGGTAACCGTTTTCTATGCCATTAGCGCCGCTGTGCCCCTTGTCTATAACCTTGTCACCGGCGCCATTGTTGGCGTTTCCGTTGCGGGCGACGCCGCCGTCTCCATTATTATCAATCTTATATTCCTCTTCGCAAATATGCGATACTTCAAGCGCAGAGCCCACCTCTTCGTCAACTGAATACAAAAAAGGGAAGGCCATAGGCTTTCCCTTTTGGCTTTTCCTGCCCTTATTTCTTCATCATCTTTTTATCGAACTCGGGGTTATAGGCATAGAAGTTTTTCTTATTGAGGGTGTCCTTTACATTCTCCAAGGCCTCGCCGAAGCGCTGGAAATGGACAATTTCCCTCTGGCGGAGGAAGCGGATGGGGTCGAGCACATCCGGGTCATCCACAAGGCGGATGATATTATCATAGGTGGTGCGGGCCTTCTGCTCCGCCGCCATATCCTCGTGGAGGTCGGTGATGGCATCGCCCTTGCTCTGGAACACGGTGGCGGAGAAGGGTGTGCCGCTTGCAGCCTGAGGCCAGAGAGCCAGAGTATGGTCGACGAAATAAGGCTCAAAGCCCTGTGCCTTTATCTGCTCAATTGTCAGATCCTTGGTGAGCTGATGGATAATGGCGCAGACGATTTCCATATGGCTCAGCTCCTCCGTGCCCACATCCGTCAAAAGACCGGCAACATCACGCCAAGGCATGGAATAGCGCTGGCTGAGGTAACGCTGGCTGGCGGCAAGCTCGCCGTCGGGTCCGCCAAACTGGCTGATGATAATTTTTGCCGCCCTTGCGTCGGGGCGCTTTATCTTTACCGGGTACTGAAGGCGTTTTTCATAACTCCACATACTTTAGCACTCCTTTTCCCAAGGCCAGGCGGTCTGCACCCAGTTCCATTTATCCGTTCCGCCGGCTCTGTAGGCCTCCATCGGACCGAACTGGGACTCATAGCTTTCAAGAAGCTTCTCCCTCTTTTTCCTCAGCTCACGGAAGGCGCTGAGGGCCTCCTTGTCGCAGGGGTGGGTATCCAGAAAAAGCCTCAGCTCATCCATTGTGAAGCTAACACGGGCAATTTCCCTTTCCAAAGCGCGCTTATTCATCATATCTGCGGCACTCCTTTCCCTCGAAGGGCAGGTAAAGCTCATCGAACATGGTGCCTCTTTCAAGAGCCACCTCGGGAGGATAAAGCTTTTGGAACTCCTGCATAGGCACACTGGCTATTGCCAGCGGCAGTTCCTCGCAATAAGGTCTTTCCATATATTTCTCCTTTTCAGAAAACAAAGTCATAGGCGAGGGCTTCTCCCCTCTCTCCATATTATGACTTCGCCTCCGGAATGGTAACCGCGGGCGGAAAGCTCTGTGACCGGAACGGTCAAAACCGTTCCCTACAAACAAGAACGAGGCAAAATCCCGGTGGCGCCGAACAGGCACCAAAAAGCAGCAGCGTCCCGAGCGGAAATCGAGGGATGCACACTAAAATTCAGGCTCTGATTATGTGGCAGAATGTATTTTCTCGCAGCACACCGAGGGAGTTTCCAAAGAGGGGCACTGAACGCCCCTCTTTGGTGGACTTTTCTTTCCATATTCTTTTCGGACACACGAAAAGAATATGGCCGTCGGAGACAACAATCCCTCCGTCTTTTGCCTGCGGCAAAATCCACCTCCCTCGTCAGAGGGAGGCTTTGAGCGCAATGTGGGCAGCCTTCAGGGTTTGTAGCAACAAAAAAGAGACGCATTAAGCGTCTCTTTTAATTTATCGGGCATCTTCCGCCACTTCAATTATTCCATTTTCCTTTTCAAACTCTCTTATGCACTTATGAATAAGATGGAGCACCTGTTTATTTATAGAGCGGCCTTCATATTCGGCAATATATTTGAGCTTATAATGTGTATCACCGTCAAATCGAAGTCCAAGATGCTTTTGTTCCATACAGCGCCTCCATATACTTATTTTAAGTTCACTTTAAGTTGATTTTATGAAATTTAAGCGATATAATCCTTAAAGTGTACTTATTCTAAGTACACAATCTTTTGGGGAGTTGGATTATATGACTAATAACAAAGAAATGGATCATTCTGCCGCTCTCGCGTGCCTTGATGCGTACATCTTCCTCCGTGATAAAAGCGAAGAAGCACTGTCCTTGCTTCGTGAAAACAAGGGAGAGGAGGCTGAGAGAAAACTGGCTTTTGCCCTCAGCTTTTCCCGTCTGCTTTATAACGGAGCCTGCGATATGTCCGCCATTGCGGACTAATCATTTTCCTGCATTTTTTCCTTTTCAAACCCTTACGAAGGTGGTATAATATTTTTTAATGTATAATGTCATTTTTGCGGCAAATTTCCCCAAAATTTGCTCCGCAAGCCTTGACAAAAAGCCCTTTGAGATTGTATAATATCTCGATCTTTAAGGGCGGTACAGAGATGCCGACAAGACGTTGAAAAGCATATTCGCGGGATAGCTATGTCTATCTCCGGTTTTTGCAGTCTTGCGGGCATATACCGCAGGACTTTTTTGTTTTATTCGGAAAGGAAGAGTGGGCTATGTTCGATTCCAAAAACTTCGCAATAAAGGACATCAAGGTCTATGAAAACGGTGAACTGAGAACTTCCGCAGCGGTTATCCGCGGCGGTCATATTGAATTTGCCGACGAAATTTCCGATTCCTCCATCCCCGTTCTCGCCCTCAATGACGCTATATTGCTGCCCGGTTTCGCAGATGTGCATGTTCATCTGCGTGAGCCGGGTTTTTCTTATAAGGAGACCATACGCACGGGCACCGCAGCCGCAGCAGCCGGCGGCTACACCGCGGTTTGCTCCATGCCCAACCTAAACCCCGTTCCCGACTCCGCGGAAAACCTCCGCGCCCAGCTGGAGATCATAAATAGGGACGCCCTCATCCGGGTCTGCCCTTACGGCGCAATCACCGTGGGACAAAAGGGCGAGACTCTCGCCGCTCTTGAAGAGCTTGCCCCTAACGCCATTGCCTTTTCCGACGACGGCAAGGGAGTTCAAAGCGAGGACATGATGCGGGAAGCCATGCTCCGCGCCAAGACTCTCGGCAAGATGATAGTTGCCCACTGCGAGGACGAAAGCCTTCTCCACGGCGGCTGCATCCACGACGGAGAGTATGCCCGCGCCCACTCCATTCCCGGAATTTGCTCCGAAAGCGAGTGGGGTCCCATCCAGCGGGACCTGAAGCTTGTTGAAGAGACCGGCTGCGCCTACCACGTATGCCACATCTCCACAAAAGAGAGTGTTCAGCTCATCCGGGAGGCCAAGGCAAAGGGTCTGGATGTAAGCTGCGAAACCGCTCCCCACTATTTGGTATTTTGCGACAATGAACTGCAGGATTCCGGACGCTTCCGCATGAACCCCCCTATCCGCTCCGCCGAGGATCGGGATGCGCTCATAGAGGGAATTTTGGACGGCACCATAGATATGATAGCCACCGACCATGCCCCCCACTCCGAGGAGGAAAAATCCCGGGGTCTTCGCGGAAGTCTCAACGGTATCATCGGTTTAGAGAGCGCCTTCCCCGTGATGTATACCCACTTTGTGAAAACCGGACGCATGAGCCTTGAAAGGCTTATGGAGCTTATGGTCTACGCCCCTCGCCGCCGCTTCGGCATAGCCCTCGGCGTTGGCGATTTCGCCCTTTGGGAATTGGGCGAAAGCTATAGCTATGATCCCAAAACCACCCACGCCGGCAAGGGCACAAGCTCTCCCTTCGAGGGAATGGAGCTTTGGGGACGCCACATCTTCACCGCCATGAACGGCGAGATAGTGGATTTCAAGAAGTAATTAATAAATTTTCCTATAGATAACGGAGGTAATACTATGCCCAAGAGAACAGACATCAAGAAGATTATGATTATCGGCTCCGGCCCCATCGTCATCGGTCAGGCCGCAGAGTTTGACTACGCCGGCACTCAGGCCTGCCTTGCCCTGAAGGAAGAGGGCTACGAGGTTGTTCTGGTCAACTCCAACCCCGCAACCATCATGACCGACACCACTATTGCGGACAAGGTTTATATGGAGCCCCTCACTTTGGAATATGTTGCCCGAATTATCCGCTATGAGCGTCCCGACGCCATTATCCCCGGCATCGGCGGTCAGACCGGTCTTAACCTTGCAATGCAGCTGGAAAAGAAGGGCATTCTCCGCGAGTGCCAGGTTGAGCTTCTGGGCACCAGCAGCACCAGCATTGAGCGCGCCGAGGACCGCGAGCTTTTCAAGGAGCTTTGCCAGGAGATAGGCGAGCCCGTTATCCCTTCCGAAATCACCTATTCCATCGAGGAAGCCAAGGCTGCCGCAAACCGCATCGGCTATCCCGTTGTTCTCCGCCCCGCTTTCACTCTGGGCGGCACCGGCGGCGGCTTTGCCGATAACGATGCCCAGCTGGAGGAAATCGGTCTCAACGCCTTCAAGCTCTCCCCCGTTCATCAGGTTCTCATCGAGAAGTCTGTCAAGGGCTACAAGGAGATCGAGTTTGAGGTTATGCGCGACGGCAACGACCACGCCATCACCATCTGCGGCATGGAAAACATCGACCCCGTCGGCGTTCACACCGGTGACAGTATCGTTGTGGCTCCCATTATGACCCTCAACGCCCACGACCTGAAGATGCTCAACGATTCCGCGCTCAAGATCATCCGCTCCCTGAAAATCGCAGGCGGCTGCAACGTTCAGTTCGCCCTCAATCCCCACACCTCCGAGTACTTCCTCATTGAGGTTAACCCCCGCGTTTCCCGCTCCTCCGCTCTTGCCAGTAAGGCCAGCGGCTACCCCATCGCCCGCGTAACAGCCAAGATTGCCGTTGGTATGGCTCTGGAGGAAATTCCCCTTGCCAACACCAATGCAGCCTTTGAGCCCTATCTTGACTATGTTGTTGCCAAGCTGCCCCGCTTCCCCTTCGATAAGTTCACCTCCGCAAGCAACAAGCTGGGCACCCAGATGAAGGCCACCGGTGAGGTTATGGGCATTGGCTCCACTCTGGAGGAGGCTCTTCTCAAGTCCGTCCGCTCTCTGGAAATCGGCGTTTGCCACTTCCATATGGCAAAGTTCGACGCTATGAGCAGCGAAGAGCTTTACACATACATCTCCGAGACCCGGGATGACAACATCTATGCAGTAACCGAGCTTTTCCGCCGTGGCGAGAGCGTTGAGAGCCTTTTCAAGGCAACCGCCATCACTCCCTACTTCCTTGAATCCTTCAAGCGCATCGCCCTTTTCGAAAAAACCGTTGCCAAAAATGTTGGCAGCATTGAAGTTCTCCGCGAGGCCAAGGCTCTTGGCTTCTCCGATAAGTTCATTGCCCAGCTCTGGGGCTACGGCGAGATCGACATCTGGAACATTCGCCGTGAAAATGGCATTCTCCCCGTCTTCCGCATGGTGGACACCTGCCACACCAACGCATACATTCCCTATTTCTACTCCAGCTACCACGGCGCAAACGCCTCCATCGTCACCGAAAAGGAAAAGCGCGTTGTGCTTGGCGCAGGTCCCATCCGCATCGGTCAGGGCGTTGAGTTCGACTATTCCACCGTCCACGCCGTCCAGACTATACGCGAGTCCGGCTACGAGGCAATTATCATAAACAATAACCCCGAAACCGTTTCCACCGACTATACCACCGCCGACAAGCTCTATTTCGAGCCCCTCACTCCCGAGGATGTTATGAATGTTCTCGTTTTTGAGGGCGCCTGGGATGTTATCGCATCTCTTGGCGGCCAGACTGCTATCAATCTGGCTCAGCCCCTTATGGAGCGTGATGTTAACATCATCGGCACCAATGTTGAGGCCATTGCCAACGCCGAGGACCGCGACCGCTTCGAGAAGATCCTCCGCGAGCTGAACATCCCCCAGAGTGCAGGCCGTGCAGTAACCAACATCGAAGACGGCGTGCGCGCCGCGGAGGAGGTTGGCTATCCCGTCCTTGTCCGCCCCAGCTTTGTTCTTGGCGGCCGCGCAATGGAGTTGGTTGCAAACGAGGAGCAGCTGCGCCACTATCTGAAGACCGCCGTTGAAATCGACGCGGACAAGCCTGTTCTTGTCGACCACTATATCCGCGGCAAGGAAGTGGAGGTTGATGCCATCTGCGACGGACGCAACGTCTTCGTTCCCGGCATTATGGAGCTTGTTGAGCGCACCGGCGTTCACTCCGGCGACTCCATCAGCGTTTATCCCCCCTTCTCTATCTCCAACAAGGTGAAGGGCACCATTCTGGGATACGCAAAGAAGCTGGGTCTGGGTCTCGGCATCGTTGGTCTTTACAACATTCAGTTCATCGTTGACGAAAACGACAACGTTTTCATCATTGAGGTTAACCCCCGCTCCTCCCGCACCGTCCCCTTCCTCAGCAAGGCCACCGGCTACTCCCTCGCCGATATCGCAACCAATGTTATTCTCGGCAAGAGCCTCAAGGAGCAGGGCATCTTTGACCTCTACCCCGAGGAGAAGAAGCGCTGGTATGTAAAGGTTCCCGTGTTCTCCTTCTCCAAGATTCACGGTCTGGACGCTTACCTCTCCCCCGAGATGAAGTCCACCGGCGAAGCTATCGGCTATGACGACAAGCTCTACCGCGCCTTCTACAAGGCTCTGCAGGCCTCCGGAATGGTTTTGCAGAACTACGGCACCGTCCTTGTAACCCTCGCAAATGAGGACAAGGAAGAGGGTCTCCCCCTTGTAAGACGCTTCTACAATCTTGGCTTCAACATTGAGGCAACCGCCGGCACCGCCAACTTCCTGCGCCAGCACGGCATTAAGACCCGTGTGCTGGGCAAGATCAGCGAGGGCTGCGACGATATTCTCAACCACATCCGTGCAGGCTACATCAGCTATATTATCAACACCCGCGCCATCTTCTCCGGCGTCCACTATGATGACGGCGTTTCCATCCGCCGCGCTGCCGTTGAAAACGGCGTGACCACCTTCACCTCTCTGGACACCGTCGGAACTCTGCTGGATGTTCTTGAGGAGACCACCTTCACCGTTTCCACCATCGACACTTGAGGTAAGCAAATGAAACAGGGAATTTACACAATAAGCGAAAACACCCGTCTCGCCGAGGGCATCTACCGCATGGTGCTCTCCGGCGACAGCTCCGCCTGCACCGCTCCCGGACAGTTCATCAATATTAAGCTGGATGGCTTTTATCTCCGCCGCCCCATATCCGTCTGCGATTGGGACGAGAGCAGCATCACCATTATCTACAAGGTTTTAGGACGGGGCACCGAGATGATGACTTCCCTCCCCCTTGGCACCGAGCTTGACGTGCTCACCGGTCTGGGCAACGGCTATGACCTGAGCAAAAGCGGTGATAAGCCCCTGCTCATAGGCGGCGGCGTTGGCATCCCCCCTCTCTATAACGCCTGCAGACAGCTTATCGCCCAGGGCAAAAAGCCCACCGTTATTCTGGGCTTCAACTCCTCTGCCGATATGTTCTACGTTGATGAGTTCGCCGCCCTTGGTGCGGATGTTCTCATAAGCTCCGCCGACGGCAGCGTTGGTGTGAAGGGCTTTGTAACAGATGTTATGAAGGATCTGGATTACACTTACTTCTATACCTGCGGCCCCACCGCTATGCTCAAGGCTATCGACGCCATTGCGAAAACCAGCGGCGAGCTGAGCTTTGAAGAGCGCATGGGCTGCGGCTTCGGCGCCTGCATGGGCTGCAGCTGCAAAACCAAGTATGGCAACAAGCGCATATGCAAGGACGGCCCCGTTCTGGTAAGGGAGGAGATAGTGTGGTAAACCCCACTATCTGATATAAAAAGCCCATCGCTCAGCCCTGCGGGCAAGAGGCGATGATGGCAAAAATCCCCCATTCTCGCCGGGGGAAATATAATAATTCTATTTATGCCGTACTCGCGGCAGAATGGAGGATTTATGGTAAACACTAAAGTTAATCTCTCCGGCTGGGAGATAGATAACCCCGTTATCCCCGCCTCCGGCACCTTCGGCTATGGCTACGAATTTGCCGATATATATGACATAAACTGTCTGGGCAGCTTTTCCATCAAGGGCACAACACTTTCTCCCCGCTTCGGCAACCCCACCCCACGCATTGCCGAATGCCAGCGCGGTCTTATAAACTCCGTTGGTCTTCAGAATCCCGGTGTTGAGGCCGTTATTGCCCACGAGCTGCCGGAGCTTAAAAAAGTTTTCAATAAAAAGGTCGTGGCCAATGTAAGCGGTTTCTCCATTGAGGAATACGCAAAAACCTGCGCCGCGCTGGACAAAGAGGAGCAGGTTGCCATTTTGGAGGTCAACATCTCCTGCCCCAATGTTCATAACGGAGGCATGGCCTTCGGCACCGACCCCATAGCAGCCGCGGAGGTAACCGCCGCCGTTAAGGAGGTCACCACCAAGCCTGTATATATGAAGCTGAGTCCCAATGTCACCGACATTGTTGCCATCGCCAAGGCCTGCGAGGAGGCCGGTGCCGACGGCATCAGCATGATAAACACCCTTCTGGGCATGCGCATCGATCTGGGCAGCCGCAAGAGCGTTGTTGCCAACAAGATGGGCGGCTTCTCCGGTCCCGCCATCTTCCCCGTGGCTGTGAGAATGGTATATCAGGTATATGAGGCAGTTAAAGTTCCCATCATCGGCATGGGCGGCATCTCCACCGCCGAGGATGTTATTGAGATGATGCTTGCAGGTGCCACCGCCATTGAAGTTGGCGCTGCAAACCTTGTTGACCCCTGCGCCTGCAAGGATATCATCACCTCTCTCCCCGCAGTTATGGAAAAATACAAAATCAAGATTCTCAGTGATATAATAGGAGGAGCTCACTAATGGGTAAAGACGTAATCATCGCCTGCGACTTCGCTGGCAAACAGGAAACTCTGGATTTTCTCGCCAAGTTCGGCGAGGAGCGTCCCTTTGTTAAAATCGGCATGGAGCTTTATTACTCCGCAGGTCCCGATATCGTCCGCGAAATCAAGGCAAGAGGCCACAAGATCTTTCTGGACCTGAAGCTCCACGACATTCCCAACACCGTTAAAAAGGCAATGGCGGTTCTCTCCGGTCTGGATGTTGATATGACCAACCTCCACGCCGCCGGCACCAAGGCTATGATGGAAGCCGCTCTCGAAGGTCTCACCCGTCCCGACGGCAGCCGTCCCCTTCTCATCGCCGTAACCCAGCTCACCTCCACCTCTCAGGAACGCATGGAAGCTGACCTTCTCATCGAAAAGCCTCTGGACGAGGTTGTTATGCACTACGCAAAGTGCGCAGCCGAGGCAGGTCTTGCCGGCGTTGTCTGCTCTCCTCTGGAGGCCGGCAAGGTTCACGAGGTATGCGGCGCAGACTTCGTCACCGTCACCCCCGGTGTCCGCTTCGCAGACGGCGATGTGGGCGACCAGGTTCGCGTAACCACCCCCGCCCGCGCAAAGGAGATCGGCTCCGATTACATCGTTGTTGGCCGTCCCATCACTGCCGCAGCTGACCCCGTTGCTGCATGGAAGCGCTGCTGCGCAGAATTTATCGGTTAAAAAATATATTTAAGAGGTATAGATATGAAAATCAAAATTGCAAAGGATCTTCTCAAAATCAAGGCTGTTTTCCTTCGTCCCGACGAGCCCTTCACCTGGGCCAGCGGCATCAAGAGCCCCATTTACTGCGATAACCGCCTGACCCTCTCCGACCACGAGGTCAGACTGGATGTTGAGTCCGGAATTGCAGAAATCATCCGCGAGAATTACCCCGAAGCCGAAGTGCTTATGGGCACCTCCACCGCCGGTATTGCCCACGCCGCTATCACCTCCCACCTTATGGGTCTGCCCATGGGTTATGTCCGCGGCAGCGCCAAGGACCACGGACGCAACAACCGCATCGAGGGTAAGCTCCTCCCCGGTCAGAAGGTCGTAGTTGTTGAGGACCTTATCTCCACCGGCGGCAGCTGCATTGACGTTGTTGATGCGCTCCGCGAGGCAGGCGCCGAGGTTCTGGGTATCGCCAGCATCTTCACCTACGGTATGGCAAAGAGCGTTGAACGTCTTGCCGCAGCCAATGTTAAGAATGTCAGCCTCACCGACTTCGACACCATTGTTGAAGTTGCAGCAGCCGACGGTTATATTGCCGAAACCGACAAAGCACGCCTTATCGCCTTCCGCAACAATCCCTCCGACGAGAGCTGGATTGGCAAGTAAAAATCCCCGGATGGAAGGAGTCTTTGAAATGAAAAAAGACGTAATAGATATTCTCGACCTCTCCACCGAGGAAATTGACGGTCTTATCGCCACCGCCGAGGATATAATCGCCCATCCCGACGCGTATGCGGAAAAATGCGCTCGCAAAAAGCTGGCAACTCTCTTTTATGAGCCCTCCACCCGCACAAGACTCAGCTTTGAGTCCGCAATGTATGAGCTTGGCGGACATGTAATCGGTTTTTCCGATGCCACCAACTCCTCCGTTTCCAAGGGCGAGAGCGTTGCCGACACCGCCAAAACCGTCAATTGCTTCGCGGACATAATCGCTATGCGCCACCCCAAGGAGGGCGCGCCCTATGTTGCCAGCCTCAACTGCTCCATCCCCGTTATCAACGCAGGCGACGGCGGTCACAACCACCCCACCCAGACTCTCACCGACCTGCTCACCATCCACCGTGAAATGGGCAGATTTGAAGGACTCACCGTGGGCTGCTGCGGCGACCTGAAGTTCGGACGCACCGTCCATTCCCTTCTATCCGCAATGAGCCGTTACGAAGGCGTGCGCTTCGTTCTCATCTCACCCGAAGAGCTCCGTATTCCCGAGCATGTCCGCACCGAAATTCTGGATAAGCAGGGCATCAGCTATGAAGAAGTGCGCTCTCTGGAAGAGGCTATGCCCAAGCTGGATATCCTCTATATGACCAGAGTTCAGCGGGAGCGCTTTGCCAGCGAGGAAGAGTATCTCCGCCTTAAGGACAGCTATATCCTCACCCCCGAAAAGCTTCTCACCGCCAAAGCGGATATGCGCATTCTCCATCCTCTGCCCCGTGTAAACGAGATAAGCGTAGGCGTGGACGCGGATGAGCGCGCCGCCTACTTCCGTCAGGTTCATAACGGAAAATATATCCGTATGGCTCTCATACTGAAGCTTCTGGAAAACAACGCCAATGGCGCTAAAAAATCCAGCCTGCCTCCCGAGGAAACTCTCCGCCGTGATCTTAAGTGCAGCCATATACGCTGCATAACCGGCATTGAGCAGGAGCTTCCCCATATCTTCCGCCGCACCGATGGCGAAGACGGTGTATACCGCTGCATCTACTGCGACACCAAGGCGTAAATATTGCTAAAAAAGCCGCAACGTTCAAAGGAATGTTGCGGCTTTTTTACAGTTGTTTTATTCCTCTATGAGGTGTAAAATGCTTTTTATGGATAATGTAATTAAGCAAAAACAGAATAAGGGACCCCGCACAACGCGGAACATGACAAGCGGCAACATATATAAGCATATGCTCTCTTTTGCCCTGCCCATTCTCCTCAGTCAGGTGTTCCAGCAGCTTTATAACACTGCCGATGCCTTCATAGTGGGCAGACTTCTGGGTACCAGTTCCCTTGCGGCGGTAAGCTCCTCCGGCCCTCTCATTCATCTTATGATAAGCTTCCTTATCGGTATGGGTATGGCCACCAGCGCCGTTATCGGACGCTACTTCGGAGCAAACGAGCCTGAGAACGTCAGCAAGGCAATCCATACCAACATCGCCTTCGGTCTTTTGTCCGGCGCGGTACTTACGGTTTTCGGTATTATTTTCACACCCACCCTCCTTCGCTGGATAAACACTGACCCACAGGTAATGAAGGAAGCCACCGCATATTTTCGCACATATTTCGCGGGAATTATCACTATTGTTCTCTATAACAGCTGCAAGGGTATTATGAACGCCCTCGGTGACAGCCGCCGTCCTCTTTACTACCTCATCTATTCCTCCCTGCTTAACATCGTCCTTGACCTTCTTTTCATCGGTGTTTTCCATTGGGGAGTATGGTCGGCAGCCTTTGCAACCGTAATAAGTCAGGCCAGCGCCTTTGTATTCTGCCTTGTCCACCTTTTGAAAAAGGGACATATCTATTCTGTTTATCCCCGCCGCATCCGCTTCCACAAGGGAATTTTCGGAGAAATTGTCCGAATTGGTCTTCCCGCCGGCGTTCAGAACAGCGTTATCGGTCTTGCCAATGTTGTTGTTCAAAGCCAGATCAACTCCTTCGGCATGCTTGCTATGGCGGCCTACGGAGTGCACAGCAAGATAGAGGGCTTTGCCTTCCTGCCCATAATGAGCTTCAACATGGCAATCAGCACCTTCATAAGCCAGAATTTGGGAGCTAAAGAATATGACCGAGCCAAAAAAGGTGCCCGTTTCGGCATACTTCTTGCCGTTTTGCTCGCTCAGTGCATAGGCGTTGCGGTATTCCTTTTCGCACCGGAGCTTGTTGCCGTCTTTGACAGCAACCCCGGAGTTGTGGAGCTTGGCGCGCTGCAGGCCCGCACCCTGGCCGCTTTCTACTTCCTTTTGTCCTTCTCCCATTCCATAGCCGCCGTATGCCGTGGCGCAGGCAAGACCTTTGTCCCAATGATGGTTATGATAGTTGTATGGTGCGGTATTCGTCTTGTATATATTTTCTGCATTATGCACTTTGTGGGCGAAATACGCTTTGTCTATTGGGCATATCCCTTCACATGGGTTATAAGCTCGGTGATTTATCTATTCTACTATCTGTTTTCCGACTGGGTCCACGGCTTCGAAAAACCCCGTAAACCCCTTTTCCGCAAAGCCGCTTGACAAGTGCACTACGGACGCTTAAAATAATATAAGATTTGGAAATTTCAGAAAGGAGGCGCAGATATTATGAAGATGAATATGGTCTCTTCCATGATGATGCCCTGCGCCGTCTTCGGTTGTTTCTGAGTTTTCGGAAAAGCTTTACTGAAGGCGGCTGAGAGTGCATCTCAAGCCGCCTTTTTTAGTGTGAATAAGGAGAGATATTATGGCAGACAAAAACCTTGGAACCAAATGCGTGCAGGCCGGTTACACCCCCGGCAACGGTGAGCCCCGCCAGATTCCCATAATCCAGAGCACCACTTTCAAATATGATTCCAGCGCCGAAATGGGCAAGCTTTTTGACCTTGAGGCCAGCGGATATTTCTACAGCCGCCTCCAGAATCCCACCAATGACTATGTTGCAGCCAAGATTGCATCTCTTGAAGGTGGAAGCGCAGCTATGCTCACCTCTTCCGGTCAGGCGGCCAACTTCTACGCCGTTTTCAACATTGCCTCCTGCGGTGACCATGTTGTATCCTCCGCCAGCATCTATGGCGGCACCTATAACCTTTTCGCCGTGACTATGAAGCGTATGGGCATTGAGTTCACCTTTG
Organism: Oscillospiraceae bacterium; assembly: GCA_015068425.1. Lineage (GTDB taxonomy): Bacteria > Bacillota > Clostridia > Oscillospirales > Oscillospiraceae > SIG459. The sequence continues at coordinate 164,938 of SVKK01000001.1, forward strand.
TTTCCCCCGACTGCAGCGAGGAAGAGCTGGAGAAAGCCTTCCGCCCCAACACCAAGGCAGTTTTTGGTGAGACTATCGCAAACCCCGCACTCACCGTTCTTGATATAGAAAAGTTCGCTAAGGCCGCCCATGCCCACGGAGTTCCCCTCATCGTGGACAACACCTTTGCAACTCCCATCAACTGCCGTCCCTTTGAGTGGGGCGCCGACATAGTCACCCACTCCACCACCAAGTATATGGACGGTCATGGCGGCGCGCTTGGCGGCTGCATTGTTGACTCCGGCAAATTCGACTGGACCGCCCACGCAGAAAAGTTCCCCGGTCTCTGCACTCCAGATGACAGCTATCACGGCGTTACCTATACCCAGCGCTTTGGTCTTGAAGGTGCCTTCATTACCAAGTGTACCGCCCAGCTTATGCGTGACTTTGGTTCAATTCAGGCTCCTCAGAATGCCTATTATCTGAATCTCGGTCTTGAGAGTCTCCACCTCAGAGTAAAGCGCCATTGCGAAAATGCCCAGGCAATAGCCGAGTATCTCCAGCAGCACGAAAAAATCTCCTGGGTCAAATACTGCGGTCTTCCCGGAGACGAATACTATGAGCTTGGTCAGAAGTATCTTCCCAACGGCTCCTGCGGCGTTGTTTCCTTCGGAGTGAAGGGCGGAAGGGCTGCAGCTGAGGAGTTTATGGGTAATCTTCGCATTGCCGCTATTGAAACCCATGTTGCTGACGCACGCACCTGCTGCCTCCATCCCGCCAGCGCCACCCACCGTCAGATGAACGACGCAGAGCTTGCCGCCGCCGGTGTTACTCCCGACCTTGTCCGCCTCAGTGTTGGCATTGAAGATGCCGCTGACCTTATTGCCGATCTGGAACAGGCCCTCGCCAAAATATAAAAACGCCCCGAAAGGAGCCACCTCCCTATGCCAATTAAAATTCCCAATGACCTTCCCGCCACACAAACACTAAACAGCGAAAACATCTTTGTTATGACGGAAACCCGGGCTATAACCCAGGATATCCGCCCTCTTCAGATACTCCTGCTAAATCTGATGCCCACCAAAATTGTCACTGAAACTCAGCTGGCAAGACTTCTGGGCAACACCCCCCTGCAGGTTGAGCTGGAGCTTATGCAGATGCGGGGGCACGTATCCAAAAACACCGCCAGTGAGCATATGTTCAAGTTCTACACCACCTTTGACAGGATATGCGACCGCTACTATGACGGTATGATAATCACAGGGGCTCCCGTTGAGCTTATGGACTTTGAGGAAGTTGACTACTGGGATGAGCTCTGTGAGATAATGGATTGGAGCAAAAGCCACGTCCACAGCGTTTTTCATATTTGCTGGGGCGCTCAGGCCGCTCTCTACCATCACTACGGCATCCCTAAATACACTCTTGACGAGAAGCTTTTCGGCGTTTTCCCCCACACTGTGGAACGCCGCAGCAATATGCTTCTTCGCGGCTTTGATGAAGTGTTTATGGCTCCCCATTCCCGCCATACAAGCGTGCGCCGTGAGGATATTGAGACCTGCCCTCAGCTGAAAATCCTCGCTTCCTCTCCCGAGGCCGGAGTTTATGCCCTTGCCACAGAGGGCGGCAGACAGGTTTTCATCACCGGACACAGTGAATACGACCGGGAAACATTGAAGCTTGAGTATGAGCGGGATAAAAAGCAGGGTCTCCCTATTCATGTCCCCCATAACTACTTCCCCAACGATGATGACACTAAAGAGCCTCTTGTTACCTGGCGCAGCCACGCCAATCTTCTCTACCAAAACTGGCTTAACTACTTTGTCTATCAGACCACCCCCTATGATCTCAATACTCTCGCAAAATAAAAAAGCTCCCTTGCCAAAAGGCAAGGGAGTTTTTGTTTACGGAAAGATCGAACTTATACGAGCTCGATAACTGCCATCTCAGCAGCGTCACCACGGCGGGGTCCGATGCGGGTCACGCGGGTGTAGCCGCCCTGACGCTCAGCGTACTTGGGAGCGATCTCGTCGAAGAGCTTCTTAGCAACATCTTCGCGGGTGATGAAAGCGAGAGCCTGACGGTATGCAGCCAGATCCTTCTTCTTTCCGAGAGTTATCATTTTCTCAGCCATAGAGCCGATCTCTTTTGCGCGGGTGAAAGTGGTTTCCATTCTGCCGTTATCCAGGAAGTCAGTTACCTGCTGACGGAGCATAGCCATGCGCTGATCGGTGGTCTTGCCGAGTTTTCTAGTACCGGGCATTGTCGGTTTCCTCCTTGTCGGGAAAATTAGTTGTTCTCTTCACTTGCCAGGCTAAGACCCATCATAGCGAGCTTATGCTCAACTTCTTCAAGGGACTTGCGGCCAAGGTTACGAACTTTAATCATTTCGTCCTGAGTCTTGCCAACCAGGTCTTCAACAGTGTTGATATTTGCTCTCTTCAGGCAATTGAAGCTGCGGACGGACAGATCCAGCTCTTCAATAGTCATTTCAAGAACCTTGTCTCTCTGCTGCTCAACTCTTTCAACAACAGTCTGGCGGGAGCTGATGTTCTCGCTCAGATCGGTGAAGATGGTGAAGTGGTCGCAGAGTATCTTTGCACCCAGGCTAACAGCATCGCGAGCGGTGATGGTCTTGTCAGTCCATACCTCGATGGTCAGCTTGTCAAAGTCGGTCTGATTACCTACGCGGGTGTTTTCCACAGTGTAGTTAACCTTCAGTACAGGGGTGTAGATGGAGTCGACGGGAATGGTTCCAATTACTGCCTGTGCGGACTTATTTCTGTCAGCGGTGACATAACCTCTGCCGTGGCAGATGGTCAGTTCCATACTGAGAGATGCGTCGGCGCTGAGGGTGGCGATATGGAGATCGGGATTGAGGATCTCAACTTCGCCATCTGCCTTAATGTCGCCGGCGGTCACTTCGCACTCGCCTGCAGCCTCGATGTAAACAGTCTTGGGGCCCTCGCAATGAAGTCTTGCGATGATGCTCTTGACGTTGAGGACGATCTCAGTGACGTCTTCCTTAACACCGGGGATGGTTGCAAACTCGTGCTGAATTCCTGCGATCTTGATTGCGGTGACCGCAGTTCCGGGAAGAGAGGAGAGGAGCACTCTGCGGAGAGAGTTACCCAAAGTCGTGCCGTAGCCACGCTCGAGGGGTTCTACAACATATTTGCCGTAAGAATCATCAGACGGAGTCTCGATGCACTCGATACGGGGCTTTTTAATTTCAATCATGCTTGATTTTACCCTCCTTCAATTTTTGTGTATTGCGCACATTTAAAAGGTTCAGCTTACCAATTTGAGGGTCTCTGTCTTACTTAGAATACAGCTCGACGATGAGGTGCTCTTCGATAGGCAGGTCGATGTCGTCTCTTGCGGGGTTGGCGACGACCTTAGCGATCATGTTGTTGGCATCATACTCAAGCCACTTGGGAGCCTGGGTGATGGAGTTGGCCTCAACATTGGACTTAATCTTCTCAAGGCCCTTGCTGGTCTCCTTCAGGGAGATAACCATACCGGGCTTAACAAGGAAGCTGGGGATGTTGACCTTGCGGCCATTAACGGTGAAGTGACCGTGAGAAACCAGCTGACGGGCTTCTGCGCGGGTCATAGCGAAACCGAGGCGGTAGACAACGTTGTCCAGGCGGCGCTCGATGGTGGTGAGAAGGTTCTCACCGGTCTGGCCGGGAGCCTTGGCTGCCTTTTCGTAGTACAGGCGGAACTGCTTTTCCAGAATGCCGTATACGAACTTAACTTTCTGCTTCTCCTTGAGCTGGAGAGCATACTCGCTCTGCTTTTTGCGGGTCTGACCCTGGGGGTTGCGGATGGTCTCAGACTTGGATCCGCTGGTATAGCCCATGTAAGCAGGAGAAATGCCCAGCTGCTTGCAACGTTTTACGATGGGCTGCAT
>SVKK01000036.1 GCA_015068425.1 Oscillospiraceae bacterium
TATGACAGAATTGGTTTTTATCCTTGACAGAAGCGGCTCTATGAGCGGGCTGGAGAGAGCCACCATAGGTGGCTTCAATTCCATGATTGAAAATCAGAAGCGCGAAGAGGGCGGGGCTGTGGTGTCCACCCTTCTTTTCGACAACGAGAGTGTGGTCATCCACGACCGACTGCCTCTGGAGAAAGTTCCCCGTATGACCGAGAGGGAGTACTGCACCCGAGGCTGCACCGCACTGCTGGATGCCGTGGGCGGAGCTATCCGGCACATCGCGAACATCCATAAGTACGCCCGCAAGGAAGATGTGCCGGAGAAGACGATGTTTATCATCACCACTGACGGTTATGAAAACGCCAGCCGCAAATATGACTACGAAAAGGTGCGCCGTATGATTGAGCACGAAAAGGAAAAGTACGGCTGGGAGTTCATCTTCCTCGGTGCAAACATCGATGCCGCGGCTGAGGCCAAGCGTTTCGGCATCAGCGCTGACCGCGCGGTGAATTACCACGCCGACCGCGAAGGCACTGCCGTCATCTACGAGGCAATGAGCGAAGCTGTTTGCAATGTGCGTGCCTGCCGTCCTATGGGCGCTGACTGGAAAAACAAGGTGGACGCGGATTTCAACAAAAGAGCTAAGTAAAAAACTGATACCCGTTCCCGCCCGATTCTCACGGAGGAGAATTTATAGACGCCTACGGCTACATTCAGCCGCAATCTCCCCTCTCCGCCGTGAGAAATGCTCTCCTCTGAAATTGCAGCTTATCCGCCTTGCTTTTTTGCACAGCAAACTGATATAATGGCTTAAACAAACAAGCAAAGGTTGGATACAACATGAAAAAGTCAAAGAAAGCTTTGAAAATAATCCTCATTATTCTTGCGGCGCTTATCGTCCTCTTCCTTTTCCTTGTGGCACCCAGAATGTTTAACAAGCCCGATATGTCCGCACTTGAGGGCTACCACTATGCTCACCGCGGCTATTTTAACAACGAAGCCAGAATACCCGAAAACTCTCTCGCATCCTTCAGTGCCGCCATTGAGGAGGGCTATGCCATAGAGCTTGATGTCCAGATGAGCAAAGACGGAATCCCTATGGTGTTCCATGATGCCGACCTTGAACGCATGTGCGGCGTTAAAGGCAAAATCTGGGAATATAGCTATGCTGAACTTGCTGAAATGAAGCTCCTTGGCACGGATGAGGGTATCCCTACTTTGGCCGAGGCTCTGGAGCTTATTGACGGTCAGGTTCCCGTTCTTGTGGAATACAAACTGGACAAGGTGGATACCGCCGTCTGCGAGAAGAGCAACGCCCTTTTGCAGGAATATGACGGAGCTTACTGCATACAGTGCTTCCATCCCCTGGCTCTTATCTGGTACAGAAAAAATGTCCCCGAAATTCCCCGCGGTCAGCTTGCTCAGGCTTTTTGGAAGGACGAGGAATACAAGGGCAAACCCCTTTATCTGCTTCTCAGTTATATGATAGAGAACGTGGCAACACGCCCCGACTTCATATCCTATAAGTTCAGCGATGCCGACAATCTTTCTCTCAATATCTGCCGGCTTTTCGGTGCTAAAACTGCCGCCTGGACTCTGCGCTCCGAAGCAGACTATGCCAGTGTAAAAGGTCAGTTCGACTTCTATATCTTTGATAGTTTCCGTCTTGCGGACTAACTGTTCCACCCCTTGTTTCAACAAAAAAAGGAGCGATAAAGGCGGACTCACATGGGGATTTATACGCTCCAAAGAGTATCTTTTCCCGCAATACTGCAAAGAAAATCCACGGCAGGCGACAGCCTTGCCGTGGATTTTTTAATTGTCTTGCAGAAAAATCTTTCTCTTTGGAGTGCTTTGCAGTTTTGAATATCAGATTTTTTCTTGCAGCAACTCCGTTGAGCGCGGAAATACTTTGTGTATTTCAAGATCAGCGAAGGAAGCTGCGGGGAAAAAGATTTATTCAAAACCGTGTAAATCCCTATGTGAGGCCGCCTAAATCGCTCCTTTTTTTATTATTCAGCTTTATTTCTTCATTGCGAGAGCCTTCCTGGCCTTCTCTGCAATGACCTTGGCAGTGAGACCGAAGGCTTCAAGAGCAAGGGGAGCCTTGCCGCTGCGTCCGAACTCATCGTTTACGCCGTGGCGCACAACGGGAACGGGGCAGTTTTCGCCGCAGAACTCTGCAACAGCTGCACCGAGACCGCCAAGAATATTGTGTTCTTCGGTGACAACAATTGCGCCGGTTTCCTCGGCAGCCTTCTTGATAATCTCGCCATCAAGGGGCTTGATGGTGTGCATATCTATAATTCTTGCGGAGATACCCTCGACTGCAAGAGCTTCAGCAGCTTCAAGAGCCATCTGGACCATCATTCCGTTGGCAACAATGGTGACATCGCTTCCATCGCGAAGCATGCAGCCCTTGCCAAGCTCAAAGCTATAGCCGGGGATGGCATCAGTGACGGTTTCAACAGCGAGACGTCCAAGGCGCATATAGGCGGGGCCTTCAAAGTTTACGAGAGCCTCGGTTGCAAGGCGCATCTCGTTTGCATCGCAGGGGCAAAGAACAGTCATACCGGGGATGGCGCGCATAATGGCGAAATCCTCAATGCACTGGTGGGTTGCACCGTCCTCACCAACGGAGATACCGCCGTGGGAGCCCACAACCTTGACATTAAGACCGGGGTAGCAGATGGAGTTTCTTACCTGCTCCCAGGAGCGACCTGCGGCGAACATTGCAAAGGTATTGGTAAAGGGTTTATAGCCGCAGGTAGCCATACCGGCTGCTACGCCCTGCATATTACTCTCAGCAATGCCCATATCGAAGAAGCGATCGGGGTGAGCCTCGAGGAAGTATTTGCTCATTGTTGCACCCGCAAGGTCAGCATCGAAGCAGACGATTTCGGGGTATTTATAGCCAAGCTCGGCAAGAGCCTGACCGTAGGCATTTCTGGTTGCTATCTTTTCTCCCATTTTCTCAGCCCTCCAGTGCAGCTATTGCTGCTTCCAATTCTACCTTAGCCTGGGCATACTGCTCGGCATTGGGTGCCTTGCCATGCCATCCGGCCTGATTTTCCATATAGGAAACTCCCCTGCCCTTAACGGTCTTTGCCAAAATGACAGTGGGCTGTCCCTTAGTGGCTCTTGCCTCGGCATATGCTGCCTTGATTGCGTCAAAATCGTGACCGTTAATAGTGATGACATGAGCGCCAAAGGACTTAAACTTCTCATCCAGAGGCTCGGTGGGCATAACATCCTTGGTTGCGCCGTCTATCTGCAGACCGTTCACATCGACGATTGCGCAAAGGTTATCCAGCTTATACTTCGCCGCTGCCATGAATGCTTCCCATACCTGACCCTCAGCAATTTCACCGTCGCCAAGGATGGCATAAACACGGTAGTCAGCCTTGCTGTGCTTACCCGCGAGAGCCATACCCACAGCGGTGGAAATTCCCTGACCCAAAGATCCTGTGGACATATCAACACCGGGCACATGCTTCATCTCAACATGGCCGGACATATGGCCATCAATGCGGCGGAACATTTTCAGCTCCTCCTCGGGGAAAAAGCCGCGCAGAGCCAGAACGGAATAGACTGCGGGAGAGCAATGTCCCTTACTCATAACAAAACGGTCTCTGCCGGGGTTCTTCTCATCGGCAGGGTCGACGTTCATTTCATCGAAATAAAGAGTTGTCAGCGCGTCAAGGCAGCTGAGAGAGCCGCCGGGATGACCGGAGGCTGCTTCATAAACCATTGTAACAGCATGAAGGCGTGCCTTGGCAGCATACAGTTCCAGGGTTTTGTTATCCATTTTTAACACCTTATCCTTTATATTTTTTACAACAGTATTTCCGCGAAAGGCCTTTACTTTTCGTCCTTATAGATTTCCTTGAAATATTTATAGGTATCCACCTTCAGCTCGCCGCAGGCTGCCTCGTCGCAGGCGACAATTCCGTCGGGATGGAGCTGGAGAGCACTGATGGTCCATGCATGGTCAACACCGCCTTCAACGCAGTGGCGCAGAGCGCGGGCTTTGTTATGGCCGGAGATGAGGAGCAGAACCTGCTTGGAGTCACATACCGTGCCGACGCCCACGGAAAGGGCGGTCTTGGGAACCTTGTTGGGGTCGTTATCAAAGAAACGGGAGTTTGCGATAAGAGTGTCCTGAGTGAGAGCGCGTACGCCGGTGCGGGAGACAAGGGAGGTGAAGGGTTCATTGAAGGCGATGTGGCCGTCAACACCGCTGCCGCCCATGAAAATGTCTATTCCGCCGTAGGAAGCTATCTTCTCCTCATAACGGCGGCACTCAGCCTCGGGATCATCAACCATACCGTCGAGAATATTGATGTTCTCTGCGGGTATGTCAATGTGGTTGAAGAAGTTTTCGTGCATAAAGTACCAGTAGCTCTGGTCGTGCTCGCGGGGCAGGCCAACATATTCGTCCATATTGAAGGTTACGACGTTCTTGAAGCTGAGAGCTCCTGCTTTGTTCATCTCAACGAGCTTTTTATAAACTCCCAGGGGAGAAGAACCGGTGGGAAGACCAAGAACGAAGGGACGGTCCTCTTTGTGATTGTTGATGGCATCTGCAATATGCTGAGCAGCCCATGCGCTCATTTCCTCATAGTCATTTTTAATTATAAGCTTCATTCAAAAACCACACTCCTGTTTTAAGTTTATGGAAAGTCAGTATTTTCCAGATATACTCTTTCATTATACTTGTTCATATGCTTTTTGTCTATGCTTTTTATACCTTGTATAGGCACGGAAATTTTTTGCATTATACAAAAATATATGTTATAATTACACAACTTTACGAAAAGGGGGACTTCAGCAATGCCGAAAATCAAATCGTTCAGCCGCTTTTTTGTTGTTTTAGCGCTTGCTCTCCCCTTTATCAGCATTCCCGCCTTTGCGGCAGACGAAGGCTCTGTCCCGGTATCCGCCATCGGAACTATCTCAATCATTTACGGAGCTATTGCCGTTTTATCGCTGCTACTTCTCTTTGCCTACATAATCTGGGAGAAAAATAAAGAACGGAACTTTTTGTATCTTTTCATTTGCGTTTCAATTACAAACTGCGGCTATTTTTTCCTTTCCATATCAAAAACCCTTTTCTGGGCAATGATTGCAAACCGCATGTCTTATTTCGGTGCTGCCTACTCAATTCTTGTGATGCTCCTCATCATTTATGATGTATGCAAAATGGAGCTGCGCAGATGGTTTAAGCCTCTCGCATTTGCGATAAGCACCGCCGCCTTTCTGATTGCCTGCAGCGGCGAGTTGCTGGGACTTTATTACAGTTCCGTCACAATTGAGTCGGTGCATGGTGTCACTAAACTTTGCAAAGAATACGGCCCTCTGCACAGTCTCTACTCTCTCTACATTGTTGCATATGTAGTGGCTATGGTTTTCCTTATAGGATATGCTTCCAAAAAGAAGCGCCTGGCTTCTCCTAAATATGCAATTTTTCTGGCAACTGCCGTACTGCTCAATGTGTGTGTATGGGCGGTTGAACAGCTGCTTACCGAGGATTTTGAGCTTCTTTCTGTTTCTTATATAGTGACCGAAATTATGCTCCTCACCATATACGGCGTGCTCCGGGATTACGGTATTATTCAGCCCAATCAGGGTCTTCTAAGCGTCCAGATGCTCACTCAGCTCAACACCCGCCATGTCAACCCGGGCGAGCTGCCTCCCGCTATGGAGGAGCTTTTCAAAGCTTTTTCAGAAAAAGCAAAAACACTCTCTTCCGCTGAACACAGGATACTGAAATACTACATTGACGGCTACGACACTGCGGACATACCGGAGCTTGCCTTCGTCAGCATTCACACGGTGAAAAAGCATAACCACAGCATTTATCAGAAGCTGAATGTTTCCTCCCGCGATGAGCTTATGCTCTATATTGAGCTTTTCCGCTGCTGCGGCTGGCTCGATAAGCTCAGCGACGAACAAATTTGAACCATATCAAGTGATTTATCAGGGTGCATAAATTGGGTAATTCCATTTTATGCACCCTGCACGTATTCTGAGGATACTTTTTCAAAAAGTATCCTCAGAACTATTTTATCCATTTTATTTTATGTATAAAATAAAGACATCATAATTCCGAAAGACGGTGAGCCGCAAATGAAAAAACTGGTTGAGTTAATGCTGGAAAATTATTCAACCCGCGATACATTCCGCTTCCGTATTTCCTGCGATGCCTGCGGAACGGAATACGCCAATAAACCGGTTCGCTTTTCCAAGTCGGGTATTGACCCGCCAAACGAAAGCAAAAAGATCATCTTTGATGCAATCTACGAGCAGGAGTTTCGCCACGCAAGGCAGACAGCCTTGTCGGAAGCGGCAGAAAATCTCAACTTTTGCCCCATCTGCAAGCGTTTGGTTTGCAACCGTTGCTTCCTTATTTGCGACGATCTGGATATGTGCAAGGAATGCGCCGCCAAACTGAACGAAAAAGGCAAACCTGTTTTTCCGGACACACCGGAAATTGCAATCTGAAATTACTGAAAAGGAGACTCTTTTATGAAAAGAATAATTGCAGTTTTGCTTGCACTTATCCTGCTGTTTTCTGTTGCCGCCTGCGGCAGCAATGACGCGAGCATTAAAGACGCTATCAAGAAATTCAAAATGTTGAACAATCTACCTGCAGCATCAGATACTGTCGAACAAGTTCCGGAAGAAGAACCCGCAGTGGAATATGTTGAGGAATTTGCGGGCGACCACAGTTATCAGCTTGAGGATTTCTTCGGCGACAGTATTTACACCGTTAGCTTCACTTTGCCCGAAAATATGTGGGTCGTGGACCAAGGCAGCAGCACACTGTATATCTACAATGTTGCATCTCCGGATGAGACTCACTCCGCCGCGCCGCGAATTCAGTTCGAAATAAAGGAAGCCGGCCAAGTTGATTCCTACATGGACAGCGCCACTGAGCTTACCGAGCTTGATTCCCGAACCATCGGCGGCATCGAAATGCAGGGCAGATACTATAAGCTCTGGGGCATGTACTGGACCGAATATTATGGAGAGCTGCCCGACGGTTATTGGATGACGGTTAAAATTTCAGATGTGAGCATTGATCCCGGTTCCGACGGAAGCAACATTTTGGACAGTGTGATTTTTGAATAATCTCCTAAAGCATTGATTAAGGACATAAATTGGATATAAACAGGAGGATAAGATATGAAATTTTGCTTTAATTGCGGCACGCCATTGGAGGCAGGAGTTAAGTTCTGTCCCGAATGCGGTCAGAAAATCCCCCAACCTGCGGCACCGGCCGCTCAGCCCGCTCCCCCCGCGAAAGAGCCCGTCTATGTGGTTGAAGAGCCAGCTCCCGTGGTTGAAAAGCCCGCTCCCGTGGTCGAAGAACCCGCTCCCGTGGTTGAAAAGCCCGCTCCCGTGGTCGAAGAACCCGCTCCCGTGGTCGAAGAACCCGCTCCCGTGGTCGAAGAACCCGCTCCCGCAGTTGGCGCCGGAATCCATGTCTACGGCGAACCGGTTGTCCACAGTTTTTCCGCTCCAGCCTTCAGCGAAAGCGCTCAGTCCGTGGTATATACATATGGAGAACCCGTTGTCCACAGCTTCACTCCCGCGGTGCAGGCTGAAGCCGCGGTCTCCGGAACTTATGAAATTCCCGTGTCCGCGGTTCCTGCGGCTCCCGCCCCCGCAGCTAAGGAGAAAGCTGTAAAAGCGCCCAAAGAGAAGATCGCAAAAGAGCCAAAGGAGAAACCCGTCAAGGCTCCCAAGGAAAAGACCCCCAAAGCTCCTAAAGAGCCCAAGCCGCCTAAAGAAAAGGGCGCAAAGGGAGCCGGTCTTTTTGCCAACAAGAAGCTTCTTATTATAATTGCAGCCGCAATAATTGTAATTCTGGCCATTATTCTTATCTGCTGCACCGGCGGCGGCAGTGCTCCCGAGCTTGGTCTTTATAAGGGTGTTTCCTTCACCTATGCAGGCAGCGAGTTTGATAGCGAAGATGAGTGGATCGAACTGAAATCCGGCGGCAAGGGAACTTTGAATCTTATGGGCGATGAGTATTCCTTCAAGTGGGAGCTGGACGGCGAAGAATTCACTATAACCCAAAACGGTGACGAATACACCGGAACCCTTAAAAACGGTATTATTGTCCTTGATTTTGAAGGCGTTGTATACACCTATGAGCAGGAAGAAAAGCCTGACGACGCCGACAAAAAGAACAGCGAGATTGGCTACTGGACGCTCAAATATTCCGAGGGTGATCCCGCAACCGCTATGGATGAAGAATCCGTTGAAATGCTCAAATATATGGGTATTGAGGTTTATGTAGAGCTCTATGAAGGCGGCACCGGCGTTTTCTGTTTCGAGGAAGCATATGATGTCACTTGGCGCAAGGGCAAAATCGTTGCAGACGGCGAAGCAATGAATTACTCCCTCGAAAATAATGAACTAATTCTGATTATAGACGAATCCATCTTCCATTTTGTTCGCGCAGAAGGAGAAAACGGCGGCGGCGAAGATGCAATATACCTTGACATCAGTAGCCCCGAATATTATAAAGCTGTATATGGCGTACTCCAGGGCAACGAGTTTGATGAAGAAAAGCTCGCTCAGCTTGGCGACTTCAGTCTCACCTTCTACGGTGACGGCACCGGCGAGATGAATATGTTCGGAACCGCCTCGCCGATGGTTTACGACAACAGCACCATCACCAGCGGCGGCGTCGCTATGAGCTATGATTACGACTATGACAGCATTTACCTGTATATATCCGACGAAGTGGAATTCAGTCTTGAATATATGGGTGTTCCCGAATCCCTTCCCAGCAAAATGCTCAGCCCCAACGATCTCCAGTATTATGCCGGCGATTATTACGGTTGGTGGTGCATTGACAACGTTATCTACGGTGACGACAGCATGGTCGGCGACTGGTGGGATTGCTGCGCAAGCTTTGACATCAGCGCCGACGGCTCCGGCCATCTGACAATTTGGGATGAGAACTCCTCCAAAAAATCTCCCCTTGTATCAACGGATATTTCCGTTTCCGTTTATGACGGTGTGGCACGTGTTGTATCCGAAGACGGTCAGTTCCTTGATGACACCATTGAGCACGCCGATTGGCTGTTCTATTCCGACGCTGCTGACTATGACAATGCATTCATAATCGATGTAAGCTACGAGGACAGCGAAACTGAAATGGACTGCTATTTCTTCATCCGTCCCTGGGGAACAGTTTGGGATGATGTTGAAGAAGATTCTCCCGAAGATCTTCCCTACTACTACTATGACTGGTATCTGCCTCTTCTCGACGATGAGGTCGAATCCGCTCCCAACAAGATTTCCTGAGATAAACACATAAACATAAAAATATTAATATTTTGGAGGTAAATTTATGCAGTATCGTATTGAAGGCGGCAGCTTGCCTGCTCTGATTATTAACCTTAATCCCGGTGAAGTTATAGTAAGCGAGGTCGGTGGACGCACATGGTCCCGCGGCCCCATCCAGACCGAAACCAAGGGTGGAAGCGCAGGAAAGGCTCTCGGCCGTATGCTGGCCGGCGAAAGTCTTTTTATGAGCCACTATACCGCTCTGGGAAGCGCAGAAATTGCATTCACATCCTCCTTCCCCGGACGCATTGTTGCAAGAGAGCTCCAGGAAGGTCAGAGTGTTATCTGCCAGAAATCCGCATTCCTCTGCGCTACCGAGGGTGTCACACTCTCCGCTTACCTGCAGAAAAAACTGGGTGCAGGTCTTATGGGCGGTGAAGGCTTTATTATGCAGAAGGTCACCGGTCCCGGTCTTGCCTTCTTTGAGTTCGACGGCTACTGCCCCGAATATAATCTGGAGGCCGGCGAAGAGCTCGTTTGCGACACCGGCGTTCTCGCAATGATGGACGACACCTGCACTATGGATGTCCGTATGGTCAAGGGTGCAAAGAACATTCTGCTTGGCGGCGAAGGTCTTGTTGACACCGTTATTACCGGTCCCGGCAAGGTATATCTCCAGACTATGACCGTTTCCGACCTTGCGAAGCTTATCATCCCCTTCATCCCCGAGAAGAAATAAACTTATACCGCTCATACTCTCAGGCGGCGGTCTTTGACCGCCGCCTGAAATCAAAAAGACTGAGGGTGAACTAACATGAAAACAGCAATAAGAACTTTCAGCATACTGATAGTCATACTTATGCTGATATGCTCTTTTCCCATATTCAGCTATGCGTCATATGAGGAATACTCCTTTTATGGCACAGAAGGAAAAACCGAATATTTCATTATTCACACAAACGCATATGATGAAATAACGGAAGGATACATAGTTCACGGAGAAATCCCGGGTATGTGGCTGGAAATTTCCGGCGGCGCCACCCTCGGGCTTGCCGGCGTGCCCACCGAAGACGGCGAATATGTGGTTGACATAACCATGACCACAGTAGGTCTTGGCACTGTTGACTACAGAGTAACCGTCTATGTCAATCCCGCTGAGTCCTCCGAGGGTGTACCTGTTGTAACCAAAAATCCCACCTCAGAGACAGTAATTGAGGGCGACTCCGCCACCTTTATCGCGCGAGCAAACAACGCCCGACAGTATGTCTGGGAAATTGCCCTTGCCGACGCAGCTCTCACCTGCGAGGAAGCAGCCGCTTACTTCGGAAAAGGAGTCAGCTTTACCGGCTACAATACGGACACTTTGGTCATCCATAACATACCCGAGGAGCTCAACGGCGCCTATGTATGGTGCCAGTTCGTTGGCGCAGAAGAAAGCGTCACCAGCACAGTCGCGCAGCTTACTGTAACCCCCGCCGAAAAAGCAACCCCCGTTGTAACCAAAAACCCCACGGATGAAACCGTCGAGGTGGGCGGTCAGGCCGTATTTGTCGCAAAGGCAAAATATGCTCAAAGCTACTGCTGGCAGCTTGTTTCTCCCGAGGGAGTGCGTTATAACTGTTCAGTTGCTGCCGATGACTTTAAGGGTCTTACCGTTTACGGGGCAAACACCGAGCAGATAGTTCTGGATAATATTCCGATTGAGCTGAACGGTTACCGCATCCGCTGCATCTTCACCGCGGGAGAAGATGCCTCCAGCGAAATGGCTCACCTTTACGTCATAGAAAAGGACTCTGAAAAAGATCCCGACGCAACGCCCGCCCAAAGTCCCGATGTTTCCCAAGCCCCCTCCGAAACCGAGACTCCTGCGGATAATCCCGTAAATTCGAAGCCTCCGAAAAACAATGGGGAGACCGATGAGAAAACGCCTCAGAAACCCGAAGCCGAAGAACCTTCCGCCGCTCCCGAAACTGACGATGGCGGCGCAAAAAACAACACCATCATTATTGTTGCAATCATAGCAGGAGCTGCTGTTGCCATTGCAGCCATCGGTGCATTTGTATTTTTGAAGCTTAAAGGCAAGATTTAATATTGGTTTTATATAGAGAAATTCCCTCTGCGATTAAGCAGAGGGAATTTCTCTATTTTCTATTCTTTCTTCATACCGGGGATTTACAGAGTGGTTTTCCAGAGACCGTGGAGATTGCAGTAGGCATAAACCTCAAGGGGCTTCTCATCGGAGATGAGGAACTTTACATGAGGTGCTTCATTGGGATTGAGCCACTTTCTGTAGCTTCCTTTGTCGGTAGTAAGCTGCACCCACTCGATCCAGTGAACATCCACCATGGGATGGTCAACACTGCCCACATTAACCTCTACAGCGCCATTGCCTACGCTTACAACGGGGATATGCTTCTCGCCGCTTGCCTCAACGCTGCCGGGGATAAGCTCCTCCATTTTCTGTCCGCAGCAGAAGGGCTTCACGCCTGCATCGTGTACCATCTCAACTATATTTCCGCAGTGTGCGCATACATAAAACTTAGTGTTTTTCATATTTATTCCCTCCTATATTTGAATCAGTGTTTGTTTTTTCTTTCTGATTATACTTTAGCAGCTTGTTTTTGTTTCCTCCGTGACTTTCTCACACAACTTGAAAATATTTTTAATTTTTGCTAAAATTACCGCATAAATATCGCAGGGAGGTTTTTATATGAAGAAAATTCGCGCCGCCATACATCCCGATGATGATTTTCACTATGAAAAGCTTGGCATCAGCAGAAACAAAATCGAGCTTTGGGAGGATGCTATGCGTACCGACGGAAGCCGCGGCACCTATGAATGGTGGTACTTTGACTCCAGCTATAGCGACGGCACAAAGCTTATTATATTTTTCTTCTCCAAATCTCCCATTGAGGTAGACGGCCCCGTGAAACCAATGTCCACTATAGAGCTTACCCTGCCCGACGGAAGAAAATTCGAAGAGCAGGTCAACGCCTCCATAGAAGATAGCTTCTACAGCCGCGAAAAGTGCGACATAAAAATTGGCGACTGCCGTATGGAGGGTGACCTTAAGGAATACAGCATAGTATTCAAGGGCAAAACCATGTCCGCAAGAGTAAGCCTTGTCAACACCGTCCCCGCATGGAGAAGCCAGTGCGGCCCCATTCTTTTCGGTGACAAGGAGGAATATTTCTTCAACTGGCTGCCCGCCACTCCCGAAGGCAAGGTTGAAGCCGATGTTTCCTTCAGCGAAGGTCAGCTCCATCTGGAGGGCAGCGGCTACCATGACCACAACTGGGGCAACATCTCCATGCTCAAGCTGATGCATCACTGGTATTGGGGACGGGCCAAAATCGGCGATTACAAGGTGATCTCCTCCTGGATAACTGCCGAGAAGAAATACGGCTACAAGGACTTTGATGTATTCATGCTGGCGAAGGGCGGAGAAATACTGGGCGACAACGCAAATCACACCCTCAAATTCCTTCCCGAGGACGAATACACCGACTCCCATACGGGAAAGCCAGTATATAACAAGGTCGTTTATGAATATGAGACCCCTGCGGGCGAGTTTTACCGCATAGCTTATAAGCGCCGGGGTGATATCTCCCGCCAGAACTTTATCGACCTGCTGCCCGCCCCGGTGCGTCTCGGCGCGAAGCTTATAGGCTTCGAGGGCTCTTATCTCCGATTCGAGGGCAGCGCCACCATCGAGCGTCTTGAAAACGGCATCGCGGTTGAGTCCGTAACGGAAGACTCCGCCGTATGGGAGCTTATGTATTTCGGCAAAGCCTGCGCCGACAAGCTTTATAAGGAGAAAAATTTATGAAATACTTTCTTGTTCAGTCTGTGATGGCATCTCCCCTGCCCGTTTCCCCCGAGGAGCTGAAGGAAAAATTTATTCCCCTTCACGAGGCTCACATCGCCTGGGGTATAGAAAAGGGCATTGTCCTATTTGCGGGCCCCAAGATCGGCAAAAGCGGCGGCTTTATGATCGCCCGCGCAGAAAGCGTCGATGAGCTGCAGCTTTTCACCGACGCAGACCCCTTTGTGCTCAACGCCATTGCCGGATTTGATATCACGGAGTTTTTGATGAACGACCGCTCCGAATTCGTAAAAGACTGGTGAAAAAACAAAGACCGCGTATCGCTTTGATACGCGGTCTTTTTATTACATACCCTCTATGAGGTGTACGGTTATCAGCTTATTTTTAACATCGGTATTGAGGATGAATTCCTCAACAGCGGGAATCATTATCTCCCTCTCGCCCTTGACGAGATAGATATTCTGGGCGGGCATTTCCAGCACATCCGCCAGAACGCCAAGCTCCGCTCCGCTCTCATCCACAACCTTTGCACCAATTATATCGGCGATAAAGAAGCTGCCTTTGGGAAGCTTCACATCCTTGCGGGCAATATAAACGGTTTTGTTTTTCAGCGCCATAGCTGCGTTGACATCGTCAACACCTTCAAGCTTGGCAAGCAGAAATCCCTTATGGACGCGGGATGCGCTCACCTTCAGCGCTTCTCCGCCTATATAAAGGGTTTTCAGCTTTTTGAGAAACTCGGGAGAGTCTGCCCAGGGGTTTATTTTAACTTCGCCGCGAACACCGTGGGTATTAACGATTATTCCGGCTTCAAGATATTTTTCTTTTTCCATAATAATTCTCCTAAAAATTATTCGGAAAAAGTCCCCCATGGAAACACGGGGGACTTTTACTCAGTCGAGAACCTCGACGGATACCTTTTTGCCCTTTCTCTGGGCTACGGCCTTCATAAGGATGCGGACCTCTTTGATGATCCTGCCCTGACGGCCGATGACCTTGCCCATATCGCCGTCGGCGACACGCACTTCAAATACGGTCTCGCTGCCGGCTTCGCGCTCGGTCACAGAAACCTCATCGGGATGATCCACAAGGTTCTGTATAATATAGGTCAGCAGTTCTTTCATAGGGTT
>SVKK01000012.1 GCA_015068425.1 Oscillospiraceae bacterium
TCGTCCGGCTTCGAAATAATACGCTATTCTACGATTGGGGTTTTTATTTGCTGTCCGTTATTCCTGGTACAGTTCAAAATCATACGGAGTTTTTGTTTATTTATATTTCCGCGGCGGCGCCGAAGGCCTGATTTACGGCGGTGGCTATGCTCTGGGGGGAGCGGGCATCGCCAACTATGTAGACATCCGGCTCGGGGATACAGTGGCGCAGAGCTTCAACGGTGTCCTTGCGGGGACGGAGACCTGCAGCCAGAAGCAGATTATCGCAGGGGAGGGTGAGAGCTTCTCCCGCGGAGGTATCGAAGCAGCGAACGGTGCCGGGCAAAACTTCATCGAGGCGGATACTGAAGCGGACTTTGACGCCTGCTTTTTCTGCCATATCCATAAGGGTGAATCTGGCAGCGCCTGCGCTGACAAGACCCACGGCGGAGCTTTGCATTTCGATAATGGTGACATCGTGACCCTTTTCGGCCAGAGCGATGGCGGACTCATAGCCCACAACACCGGCACCGAGAACAACAACATTTTTGCAAACCTTGCGAAGTCCCATATCTGCCTCGGGGGCCCACATAACATGGGGAGCGTCAATGCCCTTCACGGGGGGGACAAAGGCTGTGGCGCCTGCGGCGATAATGAGAGCATCGGGCTTTTCCTCGGCAATAAGAGCGGGAGTTGCGGCGGTACCGAGGACTATCTTTGCGCCGGAGGCTTCGGTGGAGCGGATGGCCCAATTCATATAGTCGCGGACATCGTGCTTGAAATCAAGAGCGCTGGCGGGGATGAGATTGCCGCCCAGACGGCTTTCCTTTTCGAAGAGGACAACATCATGACCTCTCTCTCTGGCGGTGCGGGCTGCCTGCATACCGGCAGGACCTCCGCCAACGACAACAACCTTTTTCTTTTCGGGGGCTTTTTCAACGCCTCTCGGGAACTGCATTTCTCTTCCGCAGAGGGGGTTAACGGCGCAGGCGATGCCCTTGCCTCTTGTAACACGTCCGTGGTAGTTGCAGCGGATGCAGGGGCAAATCTCCTCGCTCTTGCCACGGGCGCCCTTGCGGATAAACTCAGGGTCGGCAAGGAACTGACGGGCGATGGCAACCATATCCGCCCAACCATTGGAGAGAATCATCTCCGCATTTTCGATGTTCATAATAGAGCCAACAGCGGTTATGGGGAGACTAAGCTCCTTGCGGAAGCGCTCGGCAAAGTGAACATTGAACATATGGGGGAGATACATTGGCTGCATCATAAAGGGAATCTTGTTGGCAACGGCGCGCATACCGGCGCTGACATGGAGAATATCGATCTTGTCCTGAATCATCTTGGCAAACTCGATAGTCTCATCGGCGTTCATACCGTTTTCAACAAACTCCGTTGCGGAGATGCGGTATTCAAGGATGAAGTCGGGACCAACCTTTTTGCGTATTGCTTCAAGCACCTCGAGAGGGAAACGGGCGCGGTTTTCCAGACTGCCGCCGTATTTGTCGCTGCGGTGATTGCTGAAGGGACTGAGAAACTGGGGGATAAGATTGCCGTGGCCGCCGTGGAGCAGCACCATCTTAAAGCCGGCTTTTTTGCATCGGAGAACCGCATCAGCAAACTTTTCAACAGTTTCGTCAATCTTCTCCTGATCCATCTCAATGACGGCAACGGGTTCGCGGCCGGCTTCCTTTGCGCGGCGAAGCTCATCGGCGGTATAGCAAGAGCTGGGGCCGTAAGGAGGCTTATGGGTGAAGTCATAGACGGCATCCATTCCGGAGTGGTTCACTTCGATGGAGGCCTGCGCGCCGTAGTTATCGCACATATCCACAAAGCGGCTGAGACCCAGAATGCCGTCGTCATTGCCAAGGTCGGCGTGGCGGGTCTCATCCTGAGACTCAGAAAGGTCAATGGCGGAGTTGCCTATGGTTACAACGGCGGGACCGCCCCGGGCAATGGGACGGAAAAACTCCAGAAATTCGGTGGTTATGCAGCCATCCGTGGTGGTGAGCTTGGGAGATATGGGAGCGCTTTCTATGCGGTTTTTAAACTCCACACCCTTAACGGTGAAGGGGGAGAATACATGTCTGAATTCAGAAGCCATAATGTTAACTCCTTTTATGCTTAATAATAAAAGTATATCACAGCGAAAAGCGTCTTACAAGGTGGTAGAAATATATGCTTGAATTCCATGGATTTTTTGATATAATACGATATAATGTTCCTATTATCTGAGGCGAAAATGGATATTTTGGATTGGCTTAACAACAGCATAAGCGGCGAATTTATTTTCACCATGCTTGTCAGTATGCTACCCGTTGTGGAACTGCGTGGGGGCATACCTTTTGGCGCGGCAATGGGACTGAGCGTACCTCTTGCGGCACTGGCATCGGTTATCGGCAATATGCTTCCTATACCTGTGCTTATACTGTTTACAAGCAGGGTTTTTCAGTGGCTTAAGCGGAAAATTCCCTGGCTGAACAGAATAATAGACGCCCTTGAAAGAAGGGCGGAGTCCAAAAGAAGTCTGGTTGAAAAATACCGCTTCTGGGGTCTCCTCATCCTTGTTGCAATCCCCCTTCCCGGCACCGGTGCCTGGACAGGTGCTTTGGTGGCAGCCGTTATGGGGATGAATCTGAAAAAATCGCTGCCCGCGATATTCTTCGGTGTTATCGTGGCTGCGATTATTGTCAGTATGATAACCCTTGGTGTGATACATATATGAGATAAAACCGCTGTAAGTTTCCTTACAGCGGTTTTTCAGTATTCAACACGTACAAGGCATAGACCCTGTGCAGGGGCGGTTTTACCGGCTCGCTGTCTATCCAGAGACTCCAGAATGGCGGGGATATCCTCTGCTTTCTTTTCTCCAAGACCAATCTCGAGAAGAGTTCCGGTGAGTATGCGTACCATATTATAGAGGAAGCCGTCTCCGTGATAAGTTATATTAAGCTCGGATTTATCAAGGTCAATATCTATACTGTGAAGAGTTCTCACGGTTGATTTCTTGTAGCGTTTGTTTGAACAAAAAGCGCGGAAATCATGGCAGCCTTCAAGCAGGGAAGCTGCTTTTTTTATAGCATCGATATCAAGAGCGGCATCTACGCGATATTGATATTTGCGCTTAAATACATCCGGAACGGCTCCAAGGCGAATACTGTAGCGATAAACCTTGCCTTTGGCGTTCAGCCTGGCATGAAAGCGCTCGGAAGCCTCTTCCGCACTCAAAACAGCGATGTCCTCAGGGAGATAACGGTTTAGCTGCTCTTTGATAAATTCGGGAGACAGGGGAGATGAAAGGCGAAAGGAGGCCACCTGCGCCAAAGCGTGCACACCTGCATCGGTGCGGCCTGCGCCGTGGAGCTCGGCAGTTTCTCCGCTGATACCTTTTAAGGCGGCTTCCAGCTTGCCTTGAATGGTGTTATCTGTGTTTCCCTGCTTTTGCCAGCCGTCGTAACGGCTGCCGTCATAAGAAATTGTAAGTTTATAGTTCATAAACAATCTCTCCTTCGGAAAAATTATACATCTATTTTGATTGTTGTGCAACTTTCAAGAGTATAATCCGTCTATATATTTGGTATAACATAAAGTTTAATAAAAACTTAAACCCGATTGTGTTGAATATTCTGTTTTTCGGCAGTATGATATAATTAATAAATCTTTTCAGGGAGGATCCCGAAATGCTCAAGAAAATAATCTCATTTGCCGCGGCTTCTGCAATGGCTCTCACTCTTTGCGCCTGCGCTCAGGAAGACGGCGGAATTGCTGTTCAGCGCGCCGATTCTCTTGCCGGAGCTGCCCATGCGGGAGAACGGTATGCGGCAATGGTAGTTAGCGAAAATGTAACCGAAATAAAGAGAGACTCCACAAAAACGGTGGAGGAGCTTTTTGTCGCCGTGGGAGATACAGTCAAGACAGGAGATAAGCTTTTCAACTATGACCTTGAAGCCCTTGAACTTGACCTTGAAAAGCAGCGCCTTGAGATTGAAAAAATGAAAAATGAGCTTGGCGGATACAAAGAACAGCTGGAAAAGCTTGAAAAACAGCTCCAGCGCACCTACAACGAAGTTGATAAATCCCGCATTACTCTTGAAATAAACACCCTGAAAACCAGCATCCTTGAAATTGATTATCAGATGATAGCAAAGGAAAATTCAATCGCCGATATTGAGGAAACTCTGCAGAACGTGGATGTTGTAAGCCCCGTGGACGGAACAATACGCGCGATAAACGAGGAGGAGGGCGCTCAAAGCTATATTACCATCCAGCAGGAGGGGGCATATAGAATAAAGGGCAGCCTCAATGAGATGAATTTGAACTCCGGAATTATGCCCGGAGTAAAGGTGCGCGCATATTCAAGAGTTGAAAAAGGTCTTTACTGGGAGGGTACAGTTGCAAGTATAGACACAGACCAACCTTCCGAAAACCAGAATAACTACTGGTACGGTCCGTCTGATCCAATGACGGAAAGCTCGAACTATGTGTTCTATGTAACTCCTGAAAGTACCGAAGGACTTCTTTTGGGTCAGCATCTCTATGTTGAGATGGCTCCCGCTGTGGACAAGGAAGGTCTTTGGATACCTGAAAACTTCTTTGCATCCTTCGACTGTGATGAAGTGGGCAATATGGTGGCAACTTTATATGTGGCAGACGCAAATGGCAAGCTTGTTCTGCGCAGTGTGATTTTGGGAATGTATGACAGTATGGATCTCACCTATGAGGTGCTGGAGGGAGTTTCCGCAGAGGACTATATTGCAGATCCCAGTGACAGCACTTGTGTTGAAGGCGCACAGGTGAGTTACCGCAACGTTTCCGATTTTGCCGGCAGTGCGGAGGACATAGCATGATTTTGCAGTTAGAGCATATTTACAAAAACTACAGCCGGGGCAAGAATTCTGTCCCCGTGCTGAAGGACATATGTCTTCAGGTTGAAAAGGGTGAATACCTCGCAATTATGGGACCCTCCGGCAGCGGTAAGACAACGCTTATGAACCTTATCGGCTGCCTTGACGTAGCCAGCGAGGGAAGCTATCTTCTGGACGGGCAGGATATCGGCGCTATGGATGATAATGCCCTTGCGGACATACGAAATAAGTATATTGGTTTCGTTTTCCAGAATTTCTATCTTCTTCCAAAAATGACTGCACTGGATAATGTTGCTCTTCCTCTGCTTTATGCGGGAGTTCCACAGAAGCAGCGTCGTGAAAGGGCGGCGGAGGCTCTTAAAAGTGTGGGCCTTGAAGATCGAATGAACTTTATGCCCAACCAGCTTTCCGGCGGTCAATGCCAGAGAGTTGCAATAGCAAGAGCCATAGTTACCAATCCAAGCCTGCTCCTGGCGGACGAGCCCACAGGCGCACTGGACACAACCTCCGGAAACCAGATTATGGATATATTCCACAGCCTCAGCGAAAACGGCATGACTATAATAATGATAACCCATGAACAGGCGGTTGCTGAAAGAGCCAATAAAATTTACAGAATTCTCGATGGCTGTCTTATAACGGATATGGAGGGAGGCAGCGGCGATGGCGAGAGCTAAGAAGAAAAAAGTTTGGATATGGATAGTTGTGGCAGCGGCAATAGCGCTGGGCGCGGCAGCAGGCGCTTTTGTGTATCTTCCTAAGCTTAATGCCGAGAGCGTTTACGTATACAGCCTTGCCGAAGGGCTTTCAGGTATGTCCGATTATTATGAAGGCTCCGGAGAGAGCAGCGGCCAGATAACCACCGATAAGGTTCAGCCTGTATATATAAGTGCCACGCAAACTATTACAGAGATAATGGTTGAAGAAGGACAGCAGGTTAAAAAGGGAGATGTGCTGCTTACTTATGACACAACGCTCAGCGATATCGAACTCCAGAGAAAATGGCTCAGCGTTGAGCAGGACAAAGTGGACCTCCAAACTGCAAAACGGGAGCTCGCTGTTATAAACAGCTATGTTCCCATCTATTATAAGCCCGAGCCTACCCCCGACCCCAATGCGGAGCCGGAAAAGGAAATTTCCGATCTGGAGCTGGAGGGGAAGGACTATGTGGTATATAAGGGCAAGGGAGATACCTCCCTCACGCCCCTTTATTGCTGGCTTCGCAGCAAGGCAATGGTTGATGAACTTATGATCGAGGCTCTGTTTTATGGAAGAGGAGTGGACAGCCTTTATGTTGTTTTCCAACATACTGAAGAGGACAGCAATGAAGGGGCTGTAACTCAGGAATTTGGTCTGAAGTTTGTAAAGGTAACAAGCGCGGCTGTTGAGGATGAAAACGGACAGCTTGTAAGTCCTGCAGGTACCGTTTACCGTTTCACTTACTTTACTCCCACTCACGGAGGAGGCGGGGAGAGCAACATCGTATGGAACTCAGGATACACCGCAACGGAGATACACAGTATGCGCGTTGCCAAGCAGGAAGAGATAAAAGAGCTTGAATTTTCCATAAAAATGGGCGAGGCCGAATACAAAATAATGGAGAAGGAAGCTGATGACGGCAAGGTAGAGGCCCAATTCGACGGCACTGTTGTGGGTATCCTGGATCAGGAGACAGCGCAGATGGAAGGCTTGCCAATTATGAAGCTTTCCGGAGGCGGAGGCTACTACGTAATGGGCAGCGTCAGCGAGCTTGATCTCAGCAGCATCAGCGTTGGCCAGAAGGTTGACGTTATGAGCTGGGATACCGGTATGAGCTATGAAGGCACGATTGTTGAAATTCAGCCCTTCCCTCAGGAAAACGGCAACTATTACTACGGCGGCTCCCAGAATGTTTCCTACTATCCTTATAAAGTGTTTATTGATGAATCCGCTATGCTTCAGGACGGCTACTATGTTTCCACAACTCTCCGTCAGGAAGAAGGCGAGGGACAGCGCGGCAGCCTTTATGTGAACAACGCTTTTGTTATCAGCGAGGGCGCATCCACCTATGTATACGTCCGCGGCGAAGACGGTCTTCTGGTGAAACGCAGAGTGCGTTTAGGCGGTATGCTATGGGGTGAATACTCTAAGGTGGTTGAGGGCATAACGGCGGAAGATTATCTTGCTTTTCCTTACGGAAAGGAAGTCAAGGAAGGCGCTCCCACTCAGGAGGGTACTTGGGAAACCCTCTACGGTTATTAAGGAGGGGCGGCTATGGAAAATATAAGACTTGCCTTTCAGGGAATATGGGGCCACAAAATGCGCTCCGTTCTTACAATGTTGGGCATAATTATAGGCATTGCCTCTATCATTACCATCGTTTCCACAATAAAGGGTACCAATGAGCAGATAAAGCAAAATCTCATAGGCTCGGGCAGCAATGTTGTAACGGTTCAGCTTTATGAGGATAGCTATGTTTACGATATGAGCTATAATTCTCCTCCTGCGGAGGTTTCTGTAATAGAGGAGCAGGTGAGAGCGGAGCTTGAGGCTCTGGACGGAGTTGAAAAAGTTTCCTTTTATACCTCCCGTCAGTGGAGCGACGGGGTAAGCGCAGGAAAGCTTAGCTTCAGCGGCGGCGTGTTCGGAGTGGACAGTGCCTATATGGAAGTAAATGATTACCATATAAGCTACGGACGAAATTTCTCCTCCGAGGATTATGATAACTTCCGCAAGGTGCTTCTTATCGATAAAAAGGCTGCGGCCAGCCTTTTCCCCGGAGAATACCCCATAGGCAAAACTGTGGAGATGCAGGGAGAACCCTTCACCGTTATAGGAATGGTGGAAAAGGGAACGGCCTTTGTTCCCCATATCACCAGCTTTGAAGACTACTATATGTATACGGATACCTCGGGCGGCTCAATGTTTATGCCCTACACGAGCTGGCCCATCGTGTATCGTTTTGATGAACCTCAAAGTGTTGCTGTCCGTGCGGAAAGCACCGATGCCATGACCAAGGCTGGCAAGGGCGTTGCGGATTATCTCAGTGAAAGCCAGATAGCGGGGGATGACTTCGTGAGCAGCGAAGTTCCGGAAGAGGGCGCGGAAACCGAGGGCGAAGAGCTTAGCGGAAGCCGCTTCTCTTACCGAAGCGAGGATCTTCTCGAGCAGGCTCAGCAGCTTCAGGAGATGAGCTCCTCAACAAATCAGCAGCTCATCTGGATAGCAAGCATTTCTCTCCTTGTAGGCGGTATAGGCGTTATGAATATAATGCTTGTCTCCGTCACGGAGCGCACCAATGAAATAGGTCTTAAAAAGGCCTTGGGGGCTAAGAAGCGCCGTATCCGCTTCCAGTTCCTCACAGAGGCCTCCGTGCTCACAAGCCTTGGAGGAATAATAGGCGTTATAATCGGAATTGCGCTGGCAGAGCTCATTTCCAAAACAAACGGAATCCCTGTGGCAATATCCGTTCCCGCAATAGTGATTTCCGTGGTCTTTTCCATGATCATAGGTCTTGTTTTCGGTCTTGTGCCTGCGGTTAAGGCTGCGAACCTCAATCCCATTGATGCTCTCAGAAGAGACTAAGAAAGGTTGAAGCTATGGCAAACAAGATAACGAAGGAAAACTTTCTGGATGCAAAATACGATGTTTTCAGAAAATTCAGCGAGCAATGGGCAATCGTATCCGCGGGCAGCATTGATGATTATAACTGCATGACTCTCAGCTGGGGTATGATGGGAAATGTCTGGGAGCATCCCGGAGCTGCGGTGACCATTTATGTGCGTCCCGACCGCTACACCTTCGAGTTTATGGAGAAAAACGATTATTTCGTTATAAGCTTCCTCCCCGAGGAAAATCGGAAGGATGCTGAAATTCTGGGCACTGTCTCGGGCAGAGATGGCGACAAGGTGGCAAAAACCTCCCTCACTCCCGTGAAGCTGGAAAAGGGCGTGGGCTTTGCCCAGTCGGAGCTGACCTTTGTCTGCAGAAAGGTTTTCGCCCAGCAGTTTGATGTTGACTGCGTGCCCGAAAAATGGCGGGAGGGGGTCTATTCCTCCCATCCTGCCCACTATATGTATATAGGCTATATTGAAGATGCTTTCGGAGAGGTGTAATATGAGAAAATCCTTCGGGGCCAAGCCCTTTTTGTTTCCGATGCCTGTGCTTATAATCGCATCATATGATGAGGACGGAACTCCCAATGCCATGAACGCGGCATGGGGCAGCGCGGCGGATATAAACCGCATAGCAATTTATGTGAGCCAGGGTCATAAGACCATGAAGAACATTCTCTCAAGAGGAGCCTTCACCGTCAGCATGGCCGATGAGAAAAACGCCGTGGAGGCGGACTATGTGGGCATAGTTTCCGGCAACAGTGTTCCCGATAAATTTTCCCGCTGCGGCTGGCACGCAACAAAAAGCGAGAGGGTGGACGCGCCCATAATCGACGAGCTTCCCATGGCTCTGGAATGCCGCCTTGTGAGCTACGACACTGAGAGCGAGCTGCTTATAGGCGAGATTATAAATGTTCTTGCCGATGAGAGCGTGCTTACAGATGGAAAGATAGACCCCGCAAAGCTGAAGCCCATATGCTATGACCCCGTCAACCATGCTTATCTGGCTTTGGGTGAAAAAATAGCAAATGCCTTTGAAGACGGCAAAAAGATAAAATGATAAAAAACCTGCGCAATCCCTGATGGCTTGCGCAGGCTTTTTTATATGCAGGGGATAGGGGGATCCTCCGCTTTGTTTGGTAAATCGGAATTTATCGCACCGGCACTCACATTGCCCAAGGCTCCCCTTGTCAGGGGAGCTGTCAGCAAAGCTGACTGAGGGGTAGTTTTCTCTCCCTCCGTCAAAAATCAAAGATTTTTGCACCTCCCTCATCAGAGGGAGGCTTTGGTGCGCTGCGAATCTGCTCGCCGAATTCAAGTTTATCAGTTTGCCCCGTTGGCTATTTTGAGAGTTTTACTCAAAAAATTATATGCCGACGGAATATGGGCTTTGTATGTCGAAAACATCTTCAATGGCGATTTTCAATCCGTCCTCGAAAAGAAGACTGCCTTCAAAGGCATCTATGCGCAATAGCCGTCCCCGATAATCAAGAAATTCTCCGCCGAATTTCCTTAAATCCGGGACGAAATATCTTATGCCGATTTCGGGCTTTTCTCCTATATGCTCCAGCAAAAGGCGGAGAATTTCGTCCAATGCGGATTTATGCTGCTCGTCAAGCTCGGTGCGCATTTCCGTAAACCGCGCAGTTTCGTCAACAAGGGCATCGTAGCCCGTGAGAGCGGCAAAGGGAGAAAACTGGGCTGCACGATTTTCGCGGCTCATGCGCTTGTGCTTTTTTGATGTGGGGTGGGGGAGAGCAAGCAAGTCATCGTAGCGATGGGGGTCGTTTGATATATGCATATTATCTCCTTTATGCTTTGTGGCCGCCTATCTGGCTGTTTCTGTCTCTGGCTGTGGCGCCTTCTTCAAAGTTCATGCCCTTCAAAATGGCGTTCTTGCCGTAGCGCTTTTTGATGTCCACAAGAGCCTGCTGCCGGCGTTTTTCCCGCAATAGGGAGCTTTCTTCCTCTTGGTGCCGGCGCTCAAGCTCATCTATGTCGGTGAAAAGATCCAGCTGCTCGGGAACGGAAAGATCAGGGACGCTGTCTTCATACAGCACATGGTTTGCGGAAATGTTTATCCTTCTCACCAGAAGAGTCTTGTCGGATATCCTCCCGAAAAGCTCCATCACCGCATCGGTAATAAGCCTTGTGGAGGCTGTGTGTCTGCCGAGATTTGCCGTGCCGTGGGCATGCTTGGGAACCTTGCGGCCGTAAAAATCCGTGGTTACTTCTCCTGTATAGGCTTCTCTTCGGGCGGGGTCGGCAAGATTTTCAATGTCATAGCCAAGAGTAAGAACAATCTGGTCGGTGACAAGCCCCTTGTCCACAAGCTCAAGGCTGAGCAAATCCAGCATTTCGCGGATGATGAGGGCGGTTTTTTCAAATGTATAGGGACTGCTCAGCACCTGACCGGAGCAAATGCTGTTTGTTGAAGGGCGGTAGGATTTTATATCGGCAATAGTGCAGTTTTCAAAGCCCCAGGCGTGATCTATAAGAAGCTCAGCGTTGACGCCGAAAAGCTTATAGAGAAGCTCTTCATTATAGAAATCTCCGGCTTCGCCAAGGGAGCAGCGGGCGATATCGCCCATAGTGAATATACCGTGAGCCTCAAGTTTCTTCGCGATGCCCCGCCCCACCCGCCAGAAATCGGTGAGAGGACGGTGGCACCAAAGCTCCCGCCGGTAGCTTTGCTCATCAAGCTGGGCAATGCGCACTCCGTCGGAGTCTGCCGCAACCCGCTTGGCCATGATATCCATAGCTATCTTGGCAAGATACAGATTGGAGCCAATACCTGCGGCGGCGGTAACTCCCGTGGCCTCCAGAACCTCTTTAATAAGCATTTTTGCAAACTGGCGGGCACTGAGACCCGTGGAGGGAAGATAGGGAGTCAGGTCTATGAAAACCTCGTCTATGGAATAGACATGGATATCTTCGGGGGAAACATGGCGGAGGTAAACCTGATATATGCGGCTGCTATAATCCATATAGAGCGCCATTCTGGGCGGAGCGGCTATGAAGTCCAGCTCCAGCTCACGCTGCTGCCTAAGCTTTTCGGCATCTGCGGAGCACCCTGTAAATTCTCCGCCGGGACAAAAGCGGGCGCGGCGGGAGTTTATAAGCTTCACCTGCTCCACAACCTCAAAAAGACGGGCTCTTCCGGAAATGCCTAAAGCCTTCAATGGCGGAGTGACAGCAAGACAAATGGTTTTCTCTGTTTTGGAGCTGTCGGCAACAACGAGATTTGTCCGCATAGGGTCAAGACCTCTTTCTATACACTCAACGCTGGCATAAAAAGATTTCAAGTCTATGCAGATATATGTGCGCTCCATTCGTCCGCCTCCTTCCTTGGGTTTCGGTGATATGATAATGTTATCACCCTTTGTTTCAAAGGTCAAACCTTTGCCCTATATGCGACAGCGGCAAAAAACGGCAGGTGGAAACCTGCCGTTTGAATTTATTCTTTTCCAAGCTGCCAGAAGGCAACAGCGCTGGCTGCGGCAACATTGAGGGAGTCAACTCCGTGGCTCATGGGAATGCAGACAGTGTAGTCGCTGTCACTGATAGTGCTGTCCGCAAGGCCGTCACCTTCTGTGCCGAGGATAACTGCAAGGCGTTTTTCTGCGGCAAGACGTGGGTCATCGATGTTTAGACTATCTTCCTTAAGTGCCATGGAAACGGTCTTAAAACCCAAATTTTTGAGCTGTGCGTGCCAATTATCGCCGAGATATGTCCATGGTATCTGAAAAACTGTGCCCATGCTGACGCGGCTGGATCGGCGGTAGAGGGGGTCGCAGCAGGCAGGGGTCAGCAGAACGGCATCCATATTAAGGGCGGCTGCGGAGCGGAATATAGCGCCGATATTAGTGGGGTTCACAACATTTTCCAAAACGGCAAGGCGTCTTGTGCCTGCACAGACTTCTTCCAGAGTGGGGAGGCTTCGCCGTCTCATAGCGCAGAGGAGGCCGCGGGTGAGCTTGAAGCCGGTCAGCTTCGTAAGCACGTCAAGCTCCGCCGTAAAAATCGGAACATTGCCGCAGCGTCGGAGTATGTGGGCGGACTGACCCTCGATATGTCTGCGCTCCGTAAGGATGCTTACGGCTTCAAAGCCCGCGTCCAGAGCCCGCTCCACCACCTTGGGGCTTTCCGCTATGAATATACCTTCCTCGGGATGCTCTCTGTTGAGAAGCTGGTTTTCCGTGAGCCTTGCGTATATATCCAGCCGGGGATCATTGAAATCAGTTATCTCTATTATATCTGCCATAGTCCGAAAATCCTTTATCGTTAATGAGAACATTATAGCTTATATACGCAGTTTTTTCCACAAAAAAAGTGCACGGAAATTAATCCGTGCACTTTTCTATGAATCTGAAATCACTTCCAAGAGAAGGTTACAAGACCGTAGATGTAGATGAAGATGATAACAACGGGGACGAGGTAGCGGAAGATCCACTTCATCCAACCGCGAACCTTGAGACCCTTACCGGCATTGGCTTCGGCAAGGAAGTTATCCCAGCCCCAGCCGAACTTGTAGCTGCAGAACAGGGCGACAGCCAGAGAGCCGAGAGGCAGCAGGTTGTAGCTGACGATGAAATCCCAGAAATCCAGCCATGCGGAGCCGTCTGCGAAGGGCTGGAACTTGAAGATGCTGTAACCGAGAGCGGTGGTGATGGAAATGATGAAAATGCCGATGCCGCATACGATGCAGCCCTTGGGACGGTTCCATCCGGTGAGCTCACGGACGCAGGCGAGAATATTCTCGAAAACAGCAAGCTCGGTGGAAAGAGCGGCGAAGACCATGAAGAGGAAGAACAGAGCACCCCAGATACGGCCGCCATCCATCTGGCAGAATACGGTTGCCATGGTATCGAAAAGGAGTCCGGGGCCTGCGCCGGCTTCCATGTTGTAGGTGAAGCAGGCGGGGAAGATGATGAGACCGGCAGTGATTGCAACAAAGGTATCAAGCAGAACGATGTTCACGCTCTCACCCAGAAGGGAGCGCTCTTTGTCCAGATAGCTTCCGAAAATGGCCATAGAGCCAATGCCGAGAGACAGGGTGAAGAAGGCCTGGTTCATTGCGGCAACAACGGTGGTGCCCTTGATCTTGCTGATGTCGGGGAGCAGATAGAACTTCAGACCCTCGGCAGCGCCGTCAAGAGTGAAGGAACGGATGGCCAGAACAATCATCAGAATGAAAAGCAGACCCATTAGGTACTTGGTAACTCTTTCAAGACCGCCCTGAAGGTTGAAGCTGAGGATAATGAAGCCAACAACAACGGCGATGGCAAGGAAACCAACATTGACGCCGGGGTTGGTGATCATACCCACAAAGCCGAGGCCGACATGCTGACCGACGAGGAACTTATAGAAGTAATAGATCATCCAGCCGGTAACAACAGTGTAGAATGCCATAAGGCAGATGTTGCCGAGCAGGGACAGATAGCCCATAAAGCCCCATTTCTGGCCGGGCTTCTGGAGTTTCTGATACATACGCACGGGGCTGGCCTGAGCAGCGCGTCCCATAGCAAATTCCATGACCATAACGGGCAGACCGAGGAAAATAAGGCAGAGGACGTAAATAAGAACAAATCCGCCGCCGCCGTTCTGACCGGTGAGCCAGGGGAACTTCCAAACGTTGCCGCAGCCGATGGCGCAGCCGGCGCTCAGAAGGATAAAGCCAAGACGGCTTCCCAATCTTTCTCTTTTCATTTTAATCTCTCCTGAAAATCTTTTTGTCATTAAATCGTTAATGATTTTCATATTATATGCCTATTTTTATAAAATGTCTACATTAAATGTGACTTTTTTGCTTCGTTATTATGAACAAACTTTAGCGATTTAAATTCATCAAAAGCGTTGAGCGCGTTATTGCGAAATTGGTGACGCTGTGATAAAATTTGAAAAGAGTTTAGGGGAAAGGAGAATGAAAAAATATGAGCAAGATTTTTTCTTCTGCGAAAATCCTTCTGCCGGCAGCGCAGGATATGTACCGTTGGAGCGTTGTCGCCTGCGACCAGTTTTCCTCCCAGATGGAATATTGGGAGAGCCTTGAAAAGCTTACCGAGGGAGTGGCCAGCACGCTCCACCTTATGCTGCCCGAAGCATATCTGGATAAATGCGACCAGTTTGCGGAGGCTGAAAAGATAAATAAGCGTATGGATGAGTATCTTTCCGCAGGTGTTTTTGAAGAGACGGAAGAATGCTATGTATATGTGGAGCGCCGTCTTGCTTCAGGTGCGGTACGCCGGGGACTTATGGGTGTTCTCGACCTTGAGCAGTATGATTACTCCGCATCCTCCGCTTCTCCAATCCGGGCAACCGAGGGTACGGTTGAAGACCGCCTTCCTCCAAGAGTTCGCGTGAGAGAAGGGGCAAGTCTTGAAATGCCCCATATAATGGTGTTTATCGATGATGCCTCCGACTCGGTTTTGGGAGGTCTTGAGAATAAAAAAGAACAGTTGCCGAAGCTTTATGATTTCAAGCTCAATGCAGGTGGCGGCGCTGTTTGCGGCTATATGGTTTCGGGAGATGCTGCGGAAGCTTTGGAAAATGCTCTCGATAAACTGTCTGATGCGGAGTCTCTTTATAAGCGCTATGGAGATAAGGCACCCGCAGTTTTCGCTATGGGTGACGGTAACCACAGCCTTGCCACAGCGAAAAAATGCTGGGAGAAAGTTAAAGGAACTTTGAGTGGGGAGGAGAGAGAAACTCATCCCGCACGATTTAGTCTTGTGGAGATAGTCAATATCCACGATGAGGCAATCAGCTTTGAGCCAATACATAAGGTGGTATTTGAAACAGATCCCGAGAGCTTCATTGATGAAGCCGAAAAGTGGTGGTCTGCCCAAAGCATAGCCAGCGATAAGAGCCACAGCATAAAGCTCATTGTCGGGGAGCAGGAGAAACACGTGAATGTGAGCGGGCTGACCATAGGCGAGCTTATAGGAAAGGCGGAGGAATTCTGTCAGACATATATGAGCCGTTATGGCGGAAGGATAGATTATATTCATAATGACGAAACGGCAATAGCTATGGGAAGACGAAAGGGATGCGCCTGTATGCTTCTTCCTAAAATGGAGAAAGGCGAGCTTTTTCCCTCTATTATAGAGAGTGGACCCTTCCCCAAAAAGAGCTTTTCCATAGGGCACGCCGAGGATAAGAGATATTATCTTGAGTGCAGAAAAATTAAATAAAGAGACGTTGACAAAGGAAGATAAAAACTATATAATCCATTTGTTAATGCGATGATGCGCAGAAGTAGGCTTTTCAACCTGCCCAGAGAGACCCCGTGCTGCTGGAAGGGGGAGAGGGAGGAAGGCTGAATACAGCGCGGAGCGGCGCACCGAAAGCTATGGGCAAGTAGGCTGCGACGGGTGCGCCCGTTAAAGCGTGGGAGTTTAAGAAAACTCCGTGAGGGAAAAACGGTGACGTTTTTCTGAAACCAGAGGTGGTAACACGTTTATAGGCGTCCTCTGTCCCGTTTAGGGGCAGGGGACTTTTTATATCCTGAAAGGAGAAAGCTATGAACAGCGTAAAAATCAGCTATGTGGGTCACGCTTGCTTCGCACTTGAATATAAGGGAAGCAGAATTATAATTGACCCTTACAATGACGGCATGGTGCCCGGACTTTCCGATATGCGCGAGAAGGCCGATTTTGTCTACTGCAGCCACGGACACGATGACCACGCCTATCTGCCTGCTGTGGAGCTCAGCGGCTCAGGAGAAGCGAATTTTGGCCTTGAGGAGCTGGTAGTACCCCATGATGATGCCGATGGCAGCAAAAGGGGAATGAACACCGTCCGCATTTTTGATTTTGGCGGTTTGAGAGTGGCTCATATGGGTGATATAGGCCGCGTTCTCACTGATGAGGAGGCCGAAAAACTGAAAAATCTTGATTGCCTTATGCTCCCCGTAGGCGGTTTTTATACCGTTGGAAGTGAAGAGGCAGCCGCGATAGTCAGAAGGCTTTCTCCCAAGGTCACTGTTCCGATGCATTATTCCGGCGTTGGCTTCGGTTTTGAGAATATTTCCTCAGTTGTGGATTTTGCAGAAGCCATCGGTGAGGAGAATGTCAGATACTGCGCAAGTGAGTATATACTCTCCGAAGAGAGCGAAAACCATGTCCGCGTTATGCGCCCCGCAATGCTGAATGTCAGCGCCGGGGATGCGGGCAGAGAGTTCCATGCTCAGGGATATAACTGCTGCCAGTGTGTGCTTCGTGCCTGCGCTCATGCCAGCGGTCTGGGGCTTGAAAATGCCAACCTGGGATATGGCTTTGGCGGCGGAATGTATATCAAGTCCGTTTGCGGAGCTTTGACGGGCGCTCTTATGAGCATTGGCGCAGCCTGTATGGATGGTGAGAAACCCAATCCATCCCGCCCGGATGCCAAGGCTTTGAGTCTGGAAATGGAAGAGCGCTTCAGGGAGCGTTTCGGCACAGTTATGTGCGGCGATATCGTTGAAAAGTATGAAAAGACCCTCTGCGGAACCTGCATAGCGGAAGCTGCGGAAATGGCTCTTGAAATAATAGAAAAATATAAAGACAAATAAGGAGATAGATGAAAATGGGAATTTATGAAGAACTCGTCGCACGCGGACTTATAGCTCAGGTTACCGACGAGGCAGAAATAAGAGAAATGGTCAATAATGGCAAAGCCACCTTCTATATTGGTTTTGACCCCACTGCCGATTCTCTCCATGTTGGACATTTTATGGCTCTTTGCCTTATGAAGCGTCTGCAGCAGGCAGGCAACCGCCCCATCGCCCTTATCGGCGGCGGCACTGCAATGATCGGTGACCCTTCCGGACGCACCGATATGCGCAGCATGATGACCCGCGAGACCATTCAGCATAACTGTGACTGCTTCAAAAAGCAGATGGAGCGCTTCATCGAGTTTGGCGAGGGCAAGGCTCAGATGGTCAATAACGCAGACTGGCTGCTGGATCTCAACTATGTTGATGTTCTCCGTGAAGTGGGCGCCTGCTTCTCCGTCAACAATATGCTCCGCGCAGAGTGCTATAAGCAGCGTATGGAAAAGGGTCTCAGCTTCCTGGAGTTCAACTATATGATTATGCAGAGCTATGACTTCTACCACCTCTACCAGAACTATGGCTGCAATATGCAGTTTGGCGGTAATGACCAGTGGAGCAATATGCTGGGCGGCACCGAGCTTATCCGCCGCAAGCTGGGCAAGGATGCCCACGCTATGACTATAACCCTGCTCCTCAACTCCGAGGGCAAGAAGATGGGTAAAACCGCATCCGGTGCGGTATGGCTCGACCCCAACAAGACCACTCCCTATGAGTTCTACCAGTACTGGCGCAATGTTGGAGATGACGATGTTCTCAAGTGCATCCGTATGCTCACCTTCCTGCCTCTGGAGCAGATTGATGAGATGGATTCCTGGGAAGGCAGCCAGCTGAATAAGGCTAAGGAAATTCTTGCCTATGAGCTCACCGCACTTGTACACGGTGAAGAAGAGGCAAAGAAGGCTGAGGCCAGCGCAAAGGCACTCTTCGGAGGTGCGGGCGATGCGGCCAATATGCCCACCACCACTATCACCGAGGCTGAGCTTGAAAACGGCGGTCTGGACATTGTTTCTCTTCTTGTTAAGAGCGGCCTTTGCCCCAGCCGCGGTGATGCCCGCAGAAATGTTCAGCAGGGCGGCGTAAGCGCAAATGATGAGAAGATAAATGATGCAAACAAGCTTTTCACTGCCGATGAGCTTCGTGAAGGTGTGACCCTCCGACGCGGTAAGAAAAACTACAACAGGGTGGTGCTTGGCTGATATGAATTATCGAGCAAGTCAGAAAGTTCTGCTTATCTTCTGCCTGCTTACCCTTGTGGCAGTCGTGGCTTATGTTGCCACTCAAATTCAGATATTCTTTATTCTTACTGTTGCGTTTTTTCTTGCCGGCTTTGTGCAGGGACTCATTTTCTACCGTTGCCCCAAGTGCAAAAGACAGCTTTTGCGCCACGGACGCAAGGTGCCCGAAAAATGCCCCCACTGCGGTAAAGAACTGTAAACTTAAAAGCCCTCTCAATGATGAGAGGGCTTTTTGCTTGCTATTGCTTTTCCCATAAAGTATAATAAAAATAAAGAAAAGAAAGCTGAACAATATGATGTGAAGCGTGGAGCGGGATTGAATTATTAAGGGGGTAAGAGCCATGAATGCAGCAAAAATTATTGCACAGCTTGATAGATTTTCAGAGACGGGGAGCGATGAGGAACTGCGCATTCGTCTTGAAGATCTTTGCCCCGAATATGAAAAGGATTATCCCGAAGACGCTGTCGGAGCAGCCGCTCTTTGGAACGAGCTTGGCAGTGTGTGCCGCAGAAACGCATGGTTTGAAAAAGGCGAGACTGCCTTTTTGAGAGCGGCGAAAAGTCTGGAAAAAGCGGGAATTGCTGACGGTAACTATGCCACCACATTGAATAATTTGGCGGGGCTATACCGTATGAGCGGAAAATGGGATAAATCTTTTGAGCTGTTTTCCCGATGCAGAGAGTTGTATCTTTCTCTGCAGAATATTCCTGTGGACGTGCTGGCCAGCTCATATAACAATCTGGGTCTTCTTTATCTGGACAAAAAACAGTATGCCAAGGCTGCTGATGAATTCAAAACAGCGGAGAATATAATTTCCGCAGCCCCGGAGAATTTATATATTCATGCGGTCACCGCAGGAAACAGCGCCTACGCTTGGTACGGTCTGGGAGATATGGAAAAAGCGGCGGAATATATGCGCCGTGCCGCCCTGACGGCAGAAAAGCTTGAAGGCAGTGAGGGTATGATGTTCAAAAATTATTCTGCGCTTTATAAACGCATCAGCGGAAAGGAGCTGCGATGAGGGGACTGGAGCTGGCAAAGGCCTATTTTTATGAGGAGGGACTTCCCCGCCTTCGCAGGGAGGTTCCCGGTGCAATGCCTTTCCTTGCTGCAGGTCTTGTGGGGGAAGGCTCCGACTGTTTCGGCTACGATGACTTCATAAGCCGTGACCACGACTGGGGACCGGGGTTCTGCCTTTGGCTGCCTGAGAGAATGATGGCTTCTTATGCTGAGGGTATAAGAGCTGTTTTGGATTCTCTCCCCGATGAATTCGAAGGCTTTTATACCAGAAAGCTCAATGGAAATCCCAGACTGGGACTTCACAGCATTGAGGAATTTTATTCTTCCTTAACACTTTGTACGAAGCTGCCCCAAAACGCAGATAAGTGGCTGGCACTTCCCGAGAGCGGACTTGCAGCCGCAATTAACGGAGAGGTTTTTCTGGATAATGCCGGAGAGTTCAGCGCCATTCGCAGCAGCCTTGCCAAACATTATCCCGAGGATGTGCGCCTTTGGCGTTTGGCGCGCCGCTGTGCTCTGGCTGCGCAAACGGGGCAATATAATTATCTGCGCTGCCTGCGCCATGGAGAGAGCGCTGCTGCGGAGATGATAAAAGGTCGGTTCGCGGAAAATGCCGCGGGCGCACTTTTCTTGCTGAATAAACGCTATATGCCTTTTTACAAGTGGTCATTCCGTGCTTTGAGGCAGCTTCCGCTTATGGGAAGGGAGGCAGCGGAATATATAGACATAATAATGGAAAGCCGAGGTATGGACGCCATAGAGAGCATAGAAGCTTTGAGCGGGCTTATCATATCTCTTCTCTGCCAGCAGGGTCTCAGCAGCGGAGAGAGCAGCTTTCTCATGGATCACTGCGGTGAGATTATTCAGAAGATAGAAGACAGCTGCATTAGGAACAAAATTATTTCTCTGGACTTTTGATGGATGAGGAGGTCTGCAAATATGGAAAATCCTTTCATCGAGCTTGTCGAAAATATCGTTAATATAGAATGGGGGATGTTTTCCGCCACCCAAAATCTTGGCGGACAGGCTTCATGCCAGCAGGACAAAAGACAGTTCGAGGCAATGCGCAAAGCGCAGTTTCTTGGCTGGGACGGGGATAGCCTTAGCTGCTATTTCGAAGACCTTCAGCGCGCGCAAAGTGTTGGGGAGAACCTTGTAACTTTGAAGTACGCATATATGATGAAGAGTACCGACCCTGCAGGATATAAGGCTATGGAGAAACGTCTGCCGAAGATAAGCCACGAAAAGGAAAAGGTCGTGGAAGAGCTTGTTGAATTTACTATCGCATGGTGCGAGGCATTTGCCCTTCGCTATCCGAAAGTCGCATCTATGGGAAGAGCTCTGAGAAGCTCGGAGGACAGCCTTTTCTCCACCTCTGTGGAGACCTACAGTAGGGGAGAGCTTTCAAGCTACGGCATGTCCACTCTGCTTGCACTTAAAAATCACTATGCGTCTTTAAGGAAAGCTGGAATTAACCTCCACGAGCAGACGGTGGAGCGGGAAATGCAGCTTATGGGAGCGGGTGCGCTGGCAGATATTGAGAAGCGCCTTAAGGGATGAAAGCCTTTTTCTTGACCCAAATGGACTTTGGGGATATTATAGTAATTACGCAGAAAAGTATTGAATCGGAGTGAGACCTATGGCGGAAAAAAAGAGATTTAGAAAAATCAAGAAGGAAAATGTCAGCTTTGGCGAGGCTGCTTTTGTTTTGCAGGATACTCAAACCGGCGTAAACTATCTTTTTGTTCAAAGCGGATATGCCGGAGGTCTTACCCCTCTTCTTGACAGAGATGGAAAGCCAATTGTCAGTTCAACTTTTGATATAGAAGAATAATAAAGGCAATTTGGAGAAAAAACTAATGTCCATAGAAAAAGGCAGAGCATATTTTCGCGCTCTTGGACTTGAACACAGAGTTATGGAGCTTGATGTTTCCTCCGCAACGGTGCATCTTGCAGCCCTTGCCCTTGGAGTTGAAGGGGCAAGAATTGCCAAAACCCTCTCTTTCAAAAAGGAAAACAGCTGCATTCTTGTTCTCGCTGCAGGTGACGCGCGGATAGATAACAGAAAATTCAAGGACTTTTTCCATATGAAGGCCAGGATGCCTACGCCGGAGGAAGTTTTGGAAATAGTGGGACATCCCGTAGGAGGGGTGTGTCCATTTGGAATAAACGAGGGCATAGAGGTTTATCTTGATGAGAGCCTCAAGCGTTTTGAAACGGTGTTTCCCGCTGTGGGCAGTGGCAGCAGCGCGATAGAACTTAATCTCACCGAGCTTTTTGAATACTCAAAGGCAAGGGAATGGATAGATGTATGTAAAATCCCGGAGGCGGAAGCATGAACCAAAGAAGTGAAGAAAGGCTCGGAACAGAGCCGCTGCCAAAACTTATATTTTCCCTCGCTATCCCCGCGGTACTGGCTCAGATAGTGAATTTGCTTTATAGCATCGTGGATCGCATTTATATAGGGCATATCCCGGATGTGGGCGCCCTTGCTCTGACGGGAATGGGACTTTGTATGCCCATACTTCTCATAGTCTCCGCTTTTGCCGCTTTTGCCGGAAACGGAGGGGCTCCTCTGGCGGCCATGGAGCTGGGAAGAGGAAGCAGAGAGAAGGCAGGAGAGATACTGAAAAACGCACTTATTATGATCTTGTGCTTTTCGGTGGTGCTCACCGCGGCCCTTCTTTTGACGAGAAAGCCTCTTTTATATTTCTTCGGCGCCAGTGATGACACCATAGTCTACGCGGACGATTATCTGCGCATATATCTTTGCGGCACAATATTTGTCCAGCTGTCTCTGGGGCTCAACAGTTTCATAAGCTGTCAGGGACAGGCCAAAACTGCTATGCTCAGCGTGCTGATAGGCGCTGTGAGCAATATTATTCTTGACCCCATTTTCATATTTGCTTTTAATATGGGCGTAAAAGGCGCGGCTCTTGCCACCATTATATCCCAGGCAATTTCCGCGGCATGGGTAGTGCGTTTCCTTCTGTCGGAAAAATCCGTTATCAGGGTAAATTTCAAGGACCTGAAGCCGCGGTTTTCTATAATGGGAAGAATTGCATCTCTCGGGATATCTCCCTTTATAATGCAGAGCACCGAAAGCCTCATTGCCATTGTGTTTACCAGCGGTCTTCAGCGTTACGGTGGAGACCTTTATGTGGGAAGCTATACAATTCTCTGCAGCATAATGCAGCTGATGGTGTTCCCCGCCAATGGCTTCGCCTACGGCACCCAGTCCATAATCAGTTATAACTTCGGCGCAGGCAATTTCGACCGTGTGAAGCAAAACTTCCGTATTGTAAGCGGCGTATGCTTCGCATATACGGCGCTTTTCTATCTGGCTGTACTGCTGTTCCCCAAAACCATTGCGGCGCTTTTCACCTCCGACGGGGAGCTTTGCGCTGTGGCGGCAGAGATGATGCCCATATACCTCGCAGGAATGGTGGTATTTGCTTTCCAGATAAGTGCCCAGACAAGCTTGCTTGGAACAGGTCAGGCAAAGATAAGTCTTTTTATAGCCTGCCTTAGAAAGATAATTCTCCTGACTCCTATTGCCATTATACTGCCCCGATTTATAGGCGTTGAGGGTATATACTGGGCAGAGCCTATTTCGGACACAATAAGCGCGCTGACAAGTGTGCTGCTCTTTGCGTATGTCAGCAGAAAAGTTTTGAAAAGCCCTGCAAAGGAGCTCTGAAAGCGTATCCAACGGGGCTGCCCCGGAAAAGGACAGCCCCTATATAAAAGCGGCTGTGCGCGCAGCTCAGCTAATTAATTCTATGCACATATTTGCCGGGAGGTCACCGGCTTAGGAGGACGATAAAATGATCAAAATAGCTCCATCTATTCTATCCGCAGACTTTGTAAATCTTCAAACCGAGATAGAGGATGTCCTCGCAGGTGGCGCGGACTGGCTCCATATTGATGTTATGGATGGAATGTTTGTTCCCAACATATCTATCGGTATTCCTGTAGTAAAGTCCCTCAGAAAATGCACCAATGCCTTTCTGGACGTGCATCTTATGATAGATCGCCCCGAGCGCTATGTGGAAGAGTTCTGCAAAGCCGGCGCTGATCTTGTTGTCTTCCATGTGGAGGCAACCCAGCCCCAGTATATTTTAGAGGCTATTAAAACCGTGCTTGAATGCGGCAAAAAGGTTGGTCTTTCCGTTAAACCCAGAACTCCCGCAACAGCTCTGCTGCCTTATATAGACCTTATTGACCTTGTGCTTGTTATGACCGTTGAGCCCGGCTTCGGCGGCCAGAAGTTTATGCAGGACCAGCTTGGCAAGATCGAGCTTATCCGCGAAATGCTCAATCAGGTCAATCCCGAATGTGAGCTTGAAGTTGATGGCGGCGTTGACCCCAACACCGCTCCTCTTGTCAAAAAGGCGGGAGCAAATGTTCTCGTTGCCGGCTCTGCCGTGTTCGGCAAGGAAGACCGTGCCGCAGCGATTGAAGCAATAAGAAATTCCTGAGGAGAAAGAAAATATATGAGTCTTTTGCCCCCAAGCTTTGAAGCGCTGATAGACGCCTTTGCCTCTCTCCCGGGAGTGGGAAAAAAGAGCGCCCAGCGCCTTGCGTTCCATATGCTGAGTCTGCCGGAAGGTGAGGCTGAGGCCTTTGCCCAGACCATCACCGAAGCCCGTGAAAATGTCCATACCTGTCCTGTGTGTCAGAATCTCACCGATAGCGAGCTTTGTCCCGTATGTAAAAATGAGCGCAGAGACCGCTCTGTAATCTGCGTCGTTGCCGAGCCAAAGGATGTTATGAGTATTGAGCGCAGCCGGGAATATAACGGCAGCTACCACGTGCTCCACGGAGTTCTCTCACCAATGAATCACGTAGGGCCTGACGATATACGCATTGCCTCCCTTGTGAAGCGTGTTGCGGACGGGGGAGTGGAGGAGGTCATCATGGCAACCAACCCCGACACCGAGGGCGATACCACAGCAATGTATATTTCAAGGCTTCTCAAGCCCTTTGATGTGCGCATTACCCGCCTTGCCTACGGCATACCCGTCGGTTCCAATCTGGAGTTTACCGATGACGCAACACTGCTTAGAGCCCTCGAAGGTCGTCGAGAAATGTAATATTGCATAAAAAAATACCACAGATTTGACAAAGCATACAAATCTGTGGTATTATCTTTTTTCGAAAGGGAATAATATTCCTGTAATTAAGTGAATTAGGTGCCGCCGGCACTTGTAATATATAAATTAAATCAGACAGCATATGCGGATAAGGTGGGAAATAAGACTGCGGCGGGTGCAGGGTTGCAGGATAAAGCCATGAGAAAATCCGGGACTATACTTAGCGGCAGGAGGGATATCCGGCCGTCTAATTGTGTTGCTCTGAAATCTACATATTTTCACATTAAGGAGAAAAATTAATGGCAATTAAACTTAAAATAATACCTCTTGGCGGACTTGGTGAGATTGGAAAAAATCTCACGGTATACGAATTCGGCAAGGATATTATTATCGTGGACTGCGGTATCGGTTTTCCCGATGAGGACATGTACGGAATTGATTCCGTGATTCCCGATATAACTTATCTCAAGGAAAATGAAAAACGCATCCGCGGTATGTTCATAACTCACGGCCATGAGGACCATATCGGTGCTATACCCTACATTCTCAGAGAAATAAACACAACCATATATGCCACGAAACTTACAAGCGCTCTCATTAATATCAAACTGGAAGAGCATAAGCTGGTCAATAAGGTGAAAATGGTGACTGTTGAGCGCGGAGAAACCGTAAAAGCGGGATGCTTCGGTGT
Organism: Oscillospiraceae bacterium; assembly: GCA_015068425.1. Classification (GTDB taxonomy): domain Bacteria; phylum Bacillota; class Clostridia; order Oscillospirales; family Oscillospiraceae; genus SIG459. The sequence continues at coordinate 25,074 of SVKK01000012.1, forward strand.
GGAATTTGTCCATATCAACCACTCCATTGCCGATGCTGTATCCTTCGCTATCCATACACCTATTGGAACTGTGGTGCATACTGGCGACTTTAAAATAGATGTCACTCCGATTTCTGGCGGGATGGCAGATATTGCCCGCCTCGGTCAGCTGGGAAATGAAGGAGTACTGGCTCTTCTTGCAGACTCCACCAATGTGGAAAAACCGGGGCATAGCGAGTCCGAAAGCAAAGTGGGAGCCCGCTTTGACGAGCTCTTCAAGGACTGCGATAAGCGCATTATAGTTACAACCTTTGCCTCCAATGTCCACAGAATTCAGCAGATTATAAACTCCGCTGCAAAATATAAGCGAAAAGTCGGAATCACCGGACGGAGCATGGAAAATATAATGAAGGTCTCTATGGAGCTTGGCTATATGAAAGTTCCTGAGGGCGTTCTTGTGAGCATGGACAAGATAAAGTCCGTGCCCAAGAATAAGACAGTTATTATAACCACCGGAAGTCAGGGTGAAGAAATGAGCGCTCTTTACCGTATGGCCTTCTCCGGTCACAAGCAGGTTGAGATAGACGCCGGTGACAGAGTTATCATCTCCGCATCCGCTATCCCCGGCAATGAAATCACCGTAGGCCGTGTTATCGACGAGCTGTTCCGCAAAGGCGCGGAGGTTATATATAACCGCGGGGATAATCTCCATGTTTCAGGCCACGCATGTCAGGAAGAGCTTAAAATGATGCTGGCACTTACCAAGCCTAAGTATTTCATTCCTCTCCACGGAGAGACCAGAATGCTGTGCAAACATGCAGAGCTGGCGAAAACAATGGGAGTCGCTCCCAAAAATGTTTTGGTAAGCGGAATTGGACATGTAATAGAGCTGAGCCAAAAGACCATCCGTGAAAACGGCAGCGTTCCCTCAGGAAAAGTGTTTGTTGACGGTATGGGTGTGGGCGATGTTGGCAGTGTTGTTCTTCGGGATCGCAAGCTGCTTGCGGACGAAGGAATGATTGTTGTCATCATGACTATGTCAAGCGAGGATGGCAGCATAATCAGCACTCCCGAGATAATTACCAGAGGCTTTGTGTATGTGAAGGAATCCGACCAGCTTATGGAAGAACTCAATCGGGTGGTTATGGAGAGTATCTACGCCTGCGAGAGTCAGCATATCACCGACTGGGCAGGAATTAAAGGCAAGGTGAAGGGCAATCTCAGCGGCTATCTCTATAAAACCAGCCGCCGCAGCCCCATGATACTGCCCGTAATAATCGAAGTATAAGAAGAAAAAGAAGAAAGAGAAAATAAAAAAGAAAAATGAAAATACCATATTTTGATGCCCATTGCGATACGGCGCTGCCAGTTTATGAATACGGAAAATCGCTTTACAAAAATAATTTTCATATTGATATAGAGCGCCTTAGTGCCTATGCTCCCGCGGTTCAGGTTTTTTCCATCTGCGCTCCTCACAGAGAGGGAATGGTAGAAAAAACAGAGTGGGTTATGGATGAGCTTATCCGTCAGCTTCTTCTCCACGGTGATAAAGCCATACTTTGCCTTAGCGCTTCCGACCTTGACGAGGCGGAGAAGCAGGGCAAGGTGGGAGTGCTCATATCCGTTGAAGGTGCGGAAAAGCTGGGCTGCAGCATAGAAAATCTCCGCCGCGCCTATAAAAAAGGACTGCGAATAGTTCATCTTACCTGGAATCACCCCAACATTCTCTCAGGAACCTGTGTTGACGGCGGCGGACTTACTGAAAAAGGCCGTGAATTCGTGCTTGCCGCTCAGGAAATGGGTGTGGCTCTGGATATGTCCCATATCTCCGAAAAGGCTTTCTGGGATATTCAGGCTATTGCAAAAAAACCCGTTCTGGCAGGCCACAGCAACTCCAAAACAGTCTGCGACCACATCCGCAATCTAACGGATGAACAGTTTAAGGCTCTTGTGAAAACGGGAGGTGCCGCGGGGCTTAATATGTATCTGGATATTCTCGGACAGGGCAGGGATATTGACGCTGTTCTTGCTCATGCAGAGCATTTTCTTTCCCTCGGCGGAGAAAAGACCCTTTGCCTTGGCGGAGATCTGGACGGAATTCCCGAAATGCCAAAGGGAATGAAGGGTGTTCAGGATATGGCAAAGCTATACGAAGCTATGCTTTGCCGAAACTGGAGCGAAGATCTTGTGCGTGACATATTCTACAGAAATCTGAGAAGTTTTATGGAGAGAGCAATATGAACATACAAATCTACGGCAAGAACAAGTGTTTCGACACCAAAAAAGCAGAACGCTATTTCAAAGAGCGCCGCATCAAGTATCAGTTCGTGGATATAATACGCTACGGCATGAGCCGCAGGGAACTGGAGAGCGTAAAAAACGCCGTGGGTCTTGAAGAACTTATCGATAAGGAGGATCAGGATTATCCTCTTATTCAGTATCTTGCCTCCAATGAGGCAAAGCTTGAAAAGCTCTATGAAGAACCTTTCCTTATAAAAACTCCCGTTGTTCGCAACGGAAAGCAGGCCACAGTGGGCTATAAGCCCGAGGTCTGGAAAAGCTGGGAATAGAAAAAACGCGAATCGTTAGATTCGCGTTTTTTTATTTTCCTTCAATAATTTTAAACAGCTTATCAATAATCGCCTTATTGGAGCAATCGTAGTTTTTAAGCTTTTCACGGAATGAGAGCAGTATATCCTCCGAAAGCAGAACAGAGCGCATAGCCCGGTAGATATCATCTGTATCCACATCGCAGAGAATGCCGTATTTGCCGCCGTGAAGAACCTCGCTTACACCGGTTACATCGGTAGAGATTACGGGGGTGCCTAAGAGAGCAGCTTCCTTAACGACAATGCCAAAGCCTTCAAAATCACTTGTGAGCACAAAGCAATCAGCCTGCTTTATATAGGGATATGGATTTAACTGAAGTCCAAGAAGCTCCACACAGTCGGAAACATCTTCGCTACGTATCATTTCCCGAATTTTATTTTCTTCACTGCCATCGCCAACGATTTGAATTTTGAAGCGAAAACCTTCTTCTTTTAGGCGTTTAGCGATTTCGACCAGACGGTCCTGCCTTTTTTGAGGTCTCATTCTTCCAACGTTGATAAAGGTGAAACTGTCGTTTTCTTTAACGGGTTCCGCAGACAGCTGTATGATTTTATCTTCATCGATGAGATTATGGAGAACCTCCAAATTGCATTGTTCGATGCGGTATTTCTCATCGAAGCATTTTTTGGCTTCGTCGGACACCAATACAACGGTATGCATTTTGGAATAGCTGTCTATTGCCTCTTTCTCACTTATTCCGATATTGAAACGGTTAACATCATTATGCACCCATGCAATTTTGCGGATATCCTTTTTTATATCCGCTACCCATGTTGAGCTTCTTCCTTCTATGAAGCCGATTGCAGCATAATAATCTTTCGAATTGGCAATTTTGTTGACCTTAAGTTTTCTGAAAAAAGGAATATAGCGGAAAAGCACATATGAGAATAGTCCGTTGCGCATCTGGATAACATTGATGTTATCAGGGAGCGCCTGCATAAGCTCTCCTTTGGCCTGCAGCAAAGCAAGATCAATGTCATAATGAGGCTGAAGCACTTTAAGAAAATCAACAAGAACTTTTTCAGCTCCTCCGATATCCAGAGTGTATGCAAAAAACAGAAGTTTTTTCTTCATGAGCCCTTATCCTTTCAAAGCTTTTGCTAAATTATCCGAAAAGTTCCTGCCACTTGGGGACCACTTCCTCGGCGGTGTAGCTTGCGGCCATTGCTTTTGCATTGCTGCCCATTTTCTCAAGGCGTTCCCTGTCTTTTAACAGAAAAATTATTCTTTCAGCCATAGCCTGTTTGTCGGCATAATCCAGAAGAAAACCGTTTTTGTCTTCTACGATAAGAGAGGCGGGACCGACAGGAACATCAAATGCGACTAAGGGCAAACCAACGGAAGCGGCTTCCAGAAGTACCATAGGCAGGCACTCGGTGCGCGATGTCATAACATAAATATCAGAGTTTTGGAAGCAGTTCATTACTTCATCCGAGGAAACCATACCGGTAAATGTAACGGCGTCGCTAAGTCCAAGGGCGGCAGCGTGTTCAGCAAGACGAGAATGCTCGTCTCCACCTCCAACTATGGTAAGAGATGACTGAGGCAGTTCCTTGTGAACCAAGGAAAAGACATCTATCAGAATATCAAAGTTTTTTACAGGATGAAGCCTGCCTGCAGCAACAAGACGCATACCGTCAAGAGCGGAACTTTCCTCAGGAATGGAGTCCAGAATATTGGGGATCTCCACAATTTTGATTTTTTTGTTTTCAGCAAGCCACCTGCTGTAGTTTGCTTTGGAGCCACCGCAGAGGACAAGAAGGTAGTCAAGGCCTGAAAAAGCTTTTTTGACCCGATTTACATACTTTTCGCTGTCGTCGTGAAGATGTTCCTGAGTCATTGTTATAACGCCATCGGGAGCATAACGAGTGAGCATTTCAGCGTATTCAATGCGGGTTGAAAATACAAAGTCGCATTTCAGCGCTTTGATTTCCTTTATCATCAGGTGCTTTTTGAGATAAAGAATTTTGGCGGCTTTCCAGCCCTCTTTAAGGATTGAAATGGGATTTTTGGCTTTGATTGCAGCTTTAACCTCATCGCGGTTGGGGGCGCCGTTGAAAAGATAGCGAACTTTCACTCTGTCATCCAGAGAGTATGCCGGAGACTTGTTCATTGAGTAAAAGGTAATAATTTCAATTTCGTAGTATTTGCACAGCTGGTTTGCCAGAGAGATGGTTTGCTTTTCTATTCCGCCGTGCTGAAGATGGAGCATTAATATGCATATTTTTTTCATAATGAGCTCACCGCGCATCTATATTTTTAGAATGAATTTAAGGAGTCGATACTGACGCAAGTAGGCGAGAGTGCAAACGATTTTATATTTGATACCCATGGTTTTATAATATTTGTTTTTATACCATTTGGGGAATGTATTTTTCATTATGCGGGAAATTCTGATAACATCAGCTTTGCCTTCAGGATAAATAAGATATCTCAAAACCGCACAATGGAGCAAATGTTCTATAAATATACACTCCAGCTCCGGTCTAAACTCGGTATTATAAAGCTTTTCCTTAAGCGTATCCATAACAGCATAAATGCTTGCAAGCTTCGGACTGTACTTTGGCTGCTGCATTGTGGAGTTTTCGTGAATGACATAGTAATAAAGGCGATCGTCCATGAAACCGATTTTGTCGGTATGAAGTGGGAACTGGGCAACAAGCTCTAGATCCTCGTATATATGCCCGACTGTGAAGCGAAGATTGTTTTTGTTCAGAAAATCTCTGCGAATAAGCTTGTTGCATGGTGAAGCTTCATTTATCAGATATTGACGGGAGACATCATCGGAGCTGAACATACGGTAATCAAAGTCAATGGGGCTGCCGTTGACAATTCTGGAAATGTTGAAGCATACAATATCAAGTTCGTTGGCTTCGGCATAGGAAGTGATTTTTTCAAGTGCCTCGGGATGAAGAAAATCGTCACTGTCCACAAAGATAATGTAGTCTCCGTCAGCGGCATCCAGTCCCCGATTTCTGGCAGAAGCCTGGCCGGAATTTTCCTGCTGTATTGCTGTGATCTTGTCAGGAAATTTTGCCTTGTAAGCATCTATAATGCACTGAGAGGAATCCCTGCTGCCGTCATTGACTATTATAACTTCAAAATCATCGAAGGTCTGACTAAAAACGGAGTCGAGACATTTGCTGATGTATTTTTCAGAATTGTATACAGGAATTATAATGCTAATTACGGGCATGTTCTCACCTTTTGATTTATGAATTGATACAGAAAAACAGTTTCTATTTGGTGCGCAGTTTGAAAGCAAACTGCTTAATAATACCAAGCAGCTGATGAATTTCCTCTTTGTTGAACAGTGAAGCTATACCGGTGAAGAGACCGACAACTGCAATAACAATGCATACAGCGATAAGTCCGATCCATGTATTAATTGCAATAAAACAACTCAAAGCAATTGATATTGCAGTAAGAATTATAACGGCGGCAACGCTGCGAGCAATAACCGGATAGAATGTGGAGACCTTGAATTCAAGGCACTTGGCGCTGTATATGGGCAAAAAGCTAATAACCCTAAGTGCAGTAAATAAAGCACTTACAGATACAATGTATATAAGCCTTGCGTTTTCAGCGTGGATAAATCCGAGTCCAATAAAAGTGGCAAGAATACTTGCGGAGCTGAAAATTATCAAAGCCAATGACGAAATTTTGATTTTGTTGCTTACGGTAAAAACATTGTAAAGCGGTTCGAAGGGGAGCGCTATGGCCAGTCCCAAAAACGTAATAGCGGTGAGGGTGTGAAGCAGGGATGCATCCTGGGAGGGAACCCACAAGCTATAGAACGCATCACCGAAGCCGATTAGGATAGCTGCAGGGATGCTGGAGAAGACAGCGAGAATTTTAACTGAAAAAATCAATTGCTTCTTCATTTCAGCGAACTTGTTGTTTGCATAAGCTATAGTCAGCTGTGGAACAAAAATGTTGGCAAGGGTACCAAAGAGAAGAATAATGACGTTGGATGCGGTCTTGGAAACGTTCAAAACACCCATTGCAATGCCTCCGATGAAGAGGTTCGCGATGAGCAAATCCAATCCTGAAGAAAGAATGGTACTCAGCTTTGAAACAGAATTCCATATACCGGATATAAGCAGCTCTTTTATGCAGGAAAAATCATAATAATTTCTGCGTATTAATAGTTCCGGAGTAAGCCTGCGCCTGTAGCGCATGTGGTTGAAAAGATAGTTGCACCCCTGAATAAGGGTTGCGATGCCCACATAAAAGGTGTAGGGTCGGAAAAAAGAATAACAAAGAACAAGCACTGCTGCGCGTAAAATGCAACCGAGAGCATTTACAAAGGCAGACTTGTCCAATCTGTCAGTCGCAAATGCGGAAATTGAAAAAGTTGATGCAAACAAAGTTATAATGAAGTTAAGAACAACGAAAATAAAAAGAATTTTTATATCGTTGAGCGATGCGGGAGATATGTTCAGGAGCTTTTCAAGGAAGAGAATAATAAAGGTGAAAACAACAACTACTATAACGGAAAAGAATATGTTTGCGAAAACAACAGAGGTAAAGTATTTGCTGGCTTCAAGATTGTTCTTTTGATGAATTTTAATTGTGATAAATCTGCCTGCCATTGAGTTGATTGCAATGGTGAAAAGCGTGGCATAATCCACAAAAGTATTTGCCAGAGTGACAAAACCGTTAGCCTCAACACCAATATTTTCAATAATGAAAGGCGTAAGGAAAAAGCTTATGCAAAAATTTATTGCAAAAGCTATAGCATTCGCTATAAAGTTTATTCCTGTTTGCTTGTTCATTTGGCAGAAATCTCCTTGGGGTGCAGCAGCACCTTATAATATCCGAAAAAACGATTATTAACTGAATTTTTCAATAATCGCATCCACGATGCGCTGGCAGGCATGACCGTCGCCGTAGGGGTTGGAGGCACGGCTCATGCGGGCATATTCCTCGGCGTCGGTGAGAAGGCGAACGGTTTCGCGGTAAATGACCTCGCTGTCGGTGCCGACAAGCTTCAAAGTTCCCGCATCGATGCCCTCGGGACGCTCGGTGGTGTTGCGCAGCACCAGAACGGGCTTGCCGAGAGAAGGGGCCTCCTCCTGAATTCCGCCGCTATCGGTGAGAATTATATGCGCTTTGTTCTGGAAGTTGTGGAAGTCAAAAACTTCAAGAGGCTCAATAAGCTTAACCTTGTCGCAGTCGCTGAAAATCTCATCCGCCGCGGCGCGAACGAGGGGGTTTTTATGTATGGGGTAAATCACCTTATATCCGGGAACGGCATCGAGAGCCTTTCTTATGCCGCGGAAAATATTTTTCATGGGCTCGCCAAGATTTTCTCTGCGGTGGGCAGTGAGGAGAATGAGCTTGTCATCGCCCAGCCACTCAAGCTCGCTGTGGCTGTAAGAGTCATCAACGGTGGTGCTCATAGCATCGATAACGGTGTTGCCGGTGACATATATCTTTTCCTCGGGAATGTTCTGCATAAGAAGATTGGATTTGCTCAGGGGAGTGGGGGCGAAGAACATATCTGTCATACAGTCCACCATCTGGCGGTTCATTTCCTCGGGGTAGGGGGAATACTTGTTGAAGGTGCGAAGGCCTGCCTCCACGTGTCCGATAGCCACCTGATTATAAAAAGCGGCGAGAGCACCTGCAAAGGTGGTGGTGGTATCTCCGTGAACCAGTACGATATGAGGCTTGACATCAGCGATAACTCTGGACACGCCTTCGAGAGCACGTGTGGTTATATCAAGAAGGGTCTGACCCTGCTTCATCATATTCAGGTCATAGTCGGGGACGATTTTGAAGGTATCCAGCACCTGATCCAGCATTTCCCGATGCTGTGCCGTTACGCAAACAATGCTTTCTATTTCTTCACGCTTTTCCAGTGCCTTCACCAGAGGTGCCATTTTTATGGCCTCCGGTCGGGTGCCGAAAATGCTCATTACCTTGATTTTTTCCATAGAACTCAGTCCTTTATATCAAGCTCATTTACTGCCTTTGCGAGACGCTCAACTGCGTCTATTACATAGCGGCGGGGGCAGGCGATGTTTATACGGATAAAGCCTTTTCCGCCTTCTCCGTACATATTGCCCATGTTGATGAAAAGCCCTGCCTTTTCGATGAGAAACTTTTCCAGCTCGCTTTCATCCATACCGAGGAAGCCAAGATCGAGCCATGCAAGATAAGTTCCCTCCATCTTGGGAGCCCAGGCCTTGGGCAGCTTTTCGGCAACAAGAGAATAGAAGCATTCCGCATTGCCGCGGAGGTATTCTCTGAGCTCATCGAGCCAGTCGCAGCCTTTTTCATAAGCTGCGGAGGCCGCTGCAACGCCGCTGATATTGAGAAAATGACCGATGCTGCGGCTGACCTCCACTTTGAAACGCTCCCTCAGTTCATCATTGGGAACGAAAACATTGCTGGTTACAAGACCGGGAATATTGAAGCTCTTGCTGGGAGCTGTGCATATAACGCAGTTTTGCTCCGCTTCGGGTGAAATGGAGGCGAAAACATGGTGCTCGCCGGCATAAACAAGATCGTTGTGTATCTCATCGGATACCACAATTACACCGTTTCGCAGGCAAATTTCGCTGATACGCTGCAGCTCTTCCTTGCTCCAAACTCTTCCGACAGGGTTATGAGGTGAGCAGAGAATCATCATCTTTGCTCTGGGGTCAGAGGCCTTGCGCTCAAGGTCTTCAAAGTCTATCTCATAACGGCATCCCTTGCGGACAAGTGCATTATCTATTACTCTGCGTCCGTTTGCGCGTATTTCATTGAAGAAGGGGTTATAGACGGGGGACTGGATAATAACTCCGTCACCCTCCACGGTGAAGGCACGGATAGCTATTGAAAATGCGAGAACAACTCCGTAGGTCTGGATCACCCATTCGGGCTTTGCCATCCAGCCGTGGCGGCGGGCATAGAAATCGCAAACTCTTGCGGAGTATTCCGTATCGCCGAAATAACCGAAATATCCTGCGTCGGCGCAATCATGAAGAGCCTGCTTCACCTCGGGGCAGAGGGGGAACTTCATTTCAGCAACTCCGTAGCTGATAACGCCGGGGTCGGTGATACCTCTTTCGGCAATGGAGTTCCAGAAACGGTGACCCACAGGGGGGAAGAGGGTTTCAAAATCGTAGGACATGGAAACAGTTCCTCTCTATCTCTTTTTGAATCGGTTGCCGGTGTTGGCGTAAATAACACCGGCGATAATGACAACAAGCATCAGAATAAACGCCAACCAGAAAAGCCACATTCCCACAAGGGGCGAGAGGGCGAAAAGCACCGTGCACCCGGCGCAGAAAAACATCAGCCTGGCAACAAAACGGCAGAGCGCTTTTTCGTCGTAGCGTGCTTTTTCAGATTTGGAGGAGGTGTTGTAGCCGGCAATCAGCCAAGCGCCCTTGCCTCTCCACAGCACAATTCCCAAAACGAGAAAAAGGATAATAATGGGAAGATGGATTATAACAACTACAATTGCTTCCTGATTCACATCGAATCCTCCTTAATAACTAAGGGCTTAGTCCTCCATAGCCACAACATAGTGGCTGAACATCTCCGGATAATCCGTCTCAATGTTGCAGCTCTTGCCATCCTTCACCCAAATGTGGAAGCTCTTTGCGGTGGCACAGGGCTTTTCATCGCCCTCACGGTAGAGCTCATAACGGAAGCCCAGCTTTTTGCCGGAGCAGAGAGTGCAGATGGTTTTCAGCACAACATTTCCGGGGAAGGTGACGGGGGCGCCGTAGTTAAGCTCAAGGCTGACCATGGCGGGGTCGACGCCCAGAGCCTTGCTGGGGCCATAGCCGAAGCCCATCTTCTCAAAAAAGTCCATGCGGCCCATTTCGTACCATATGGGGTAAACGGCGTGGTGGACAATCTGCATACTGTCGCAATCGGGATAGCGGACATCAATTTTTGTTTCAACTGCCATTTTTATCTCTCCTGAAATTTATTTCTGTTCAAGAAGCTGGACGGTGTAGCCGTCGGGGTCTTTAACAAAGAAGAAACGGATATCGGGACTGGGGGAGATGGGGCCCTCAGCGGGGATTCCCATATCAGCAAGCTTAGCGATAAAAGCATCAAGATTATCCGGCGCAAAGCCCATACTTACACAGCCGCCGGGTTTGTCGGGGAGGCTGCGTCCCGGCTCATAGATAAGCTCCAGCTTAGTCTCGCCGTCCTTGCCCAGCATAACTACCTGGTGGGCAGGCACGCCCATTTTGGCAACAGGTCCAAGACCCATAAGCCGGGAATAGAACCTCAGGCTTTTTTCCATATCAGAAACGGGGATGGTTGTCCACATAAATTTCATAGAAAAGCCTCCCAATTAATTATTTTATATATTATATCAAAGTGTTCAATTCCTGTAAACAAAAAAGAAGTGCCCCGAGGGACACTTCTTTTTATGTTAGCTGATAGCTTATAATTACTCGGTGTAGGTGACAGGACCGGTAACCTCGTCACGGAGGCAGTTGCGGGTGATGCCCATGATCTCACGAGCTTCCTGAGCGGTAGCGATCTCGCGGCCTGCCAGCTTGGCAAGAGCGACAGCGCGCTCAACCAGCATCTCGTTGGTAGCGATGATCTTGTTGCCTTCGGCGTCCTTGCCGTACATAACGTTGTCCTCAAGACCTACGCGGAGACCGTCGCAGCCCATGGACAGAGCAGCCAGCATCATGGGGACGTGGCACTTGCCGATACCGGTGACGGACCAGGTAGCGCCCTTGGGGAGCTTGCTAACCATCCATGCCAGGTTCTCAGTGGTGCCGGGCATAGAACCGCCGACGCCCATAACGAACTGGATGTGAGGATTGCCGGGGATGCCCCACTTGTTGACGTAGTACATAGCAGAATCAATGTGACCGGTGTCGAAAACTTCGAACTCGGGCTTGATGTCGTGCTTGATAACTTCCTGAGCCAGCTTGTTCAGCATGCGGGGGCTGTTCTCGAAGATGTAGGAGTTAGCCCAGTTCAGGGTGTTGGGGTCAAAGGAGCACATCTCGGGCTTGAGAGCACCCAGGTGCTGGAGACGCTTGTGGTCCTCATACTCGCCGCCGGAGGTGGTGAGGTTGATGATGATGTCAAGGCCTTCCTTGGCGCACTTCTCGCGGGTGAGTTCAACGGTCTCGGTGAACTTCTGGAGGCTCATGGACTTGTAGCCAACTTCGAACTTGCCGTTGACTTCCTTGTCCTCACGGACATGGATGTGAGCGATGGAAGCGCCCAGCTTTGCGCAGGAAACGATCTGGTCGGAGATCTCTTCGGGGGTGTAAGGAACGGTGGGAGCCTGGCTCTTCTTGGTGCCGGCGCCGCACAGGCAAACCTGAATTATAAGCTTATTGGACTTTCCCATAATTGCATTACCTCTTTCAGTTAAAGTTTAATTAAATATAAGTAAACGGACCTTGCCGCTTGCTTTCAAATTAATGGCGCAGAGTTCCGCCGCTTATGCGGCGGAACATATTAAGCTGCATTGTTATCCAAAATCAGCTGAAAACGGATTTTGAATTAGTCGCACATCTCAACGATGGTGGCCTGACCCATACCGCCAGCGATGCAGAGGGTGGCAAGGCCGTACTTGAGGCCGCGCTTCTTCATCTCGTGGAGAAGGGTGACAATGATGCGGCAGCCGGAGGAGCCGACGGGGTGACCCAGAGCGATAGCGCCGCCGTTGACGTTGATGATGTCCATCTTGTCTTCCCAGCCGAGAGCCTTGATGCAGCCCAGAGACTGAGCGGCAAATGCCTCGTTGAGCTCGATGAGCTGGATGTCGTCCATGGTGAGGCCGGCATACTTAAGAGCCTTGGGAACAGCGTAAACGGGGCCGAGACCCATGGTCTTGGGGTCGGCGCCTGCAGTGCCCATACCGATGATCTTAGCCATAGGCTTGAGACCCAGCTCGGCAGCCTTCTCTTCGCTCATAAGCAGAAGAGCGCTGGCACCGTCGTTACGACCGGAAGAGGAAGCTGCGGTAACGGTACCGGTGAGCTCCTTGGAGTTGAACAGACGGCCGTCCTCGGCAGTGGTGATATTGAAGCAGGGCTTCAGCTTGCCCATCTTCTCAAGGCTGGTGTCACGCTTGGGGAATTCGTCGGTGTCGAAAACCACGGGGGGCTTTTTGCGTCCCTGGGGAACCAGCATAGGAACGATTTCGTCCTTGAAACGGCCGGAATCGATAGCGGCGATGGCGCGGCGCTGGGACTCATAAGAGAAAGCATCCTGCTCTTCGCGGGTGATGCCCATCTGTTCGGCGATAAGCTCAGCGGTTGCACCCATGTTGTATCTGCCGTACATTTCCTCGGGCTGGCTCTTGAACTGACCTTCGGTCAGAGCGTCAACGAATTCAACGTTGCCGGTGCCAACACCCCAACGGGCGTTGCGGACATAGAAAACAGCATTGGACATACTCTCGGTACCGCCGGCGAGGACGCAGTCGGAAACACCGGTCATGATCTGCATGGCGCCGTTCTGAACAGCGGTCATAGCAGATGCGCACTGGCGCATAACGGTGTGGGCGGAAGCGCTCTCGGGAATGCCGACCTTAAGGGCGGCAACACGGGCGATGTTGGGCTCGTCAGAGGTCTGACGGCACTGGCCCATGATAACTTCATCGATTTCCTTGGGATCGACGCCGGAACGGTCAAGGATACCCTTCATAACGCAGCAAGCCATATCATAGGCGCTGACAGGCTTGAGGCCGCCGCCCATGCTGCCAACGGCAGTACGGCAAGCTTCAACGATGACGCAATTTCTCATTTCCATGATGAATCTTTTCTCCTTATTTATAAAAACGCAGATGTGATTACGGCATTATGGGCGGTGCAGGATGCACCGCCCTGTAATGCGCAGGTTTATTTATTCCTTCTCGAGGTAAGTCATGGCGACGTAGTGATCCTTGTCGGTACGCTCGCCGGTGTACTTAACGCTCTTGTAGCCGGGATAGCTGATCTCGACAGTCCAGCTCTTGCCCTTGGGCAGATCTTCGAACTCCCAGTCGCCGGCCCAGTTGGTAACGGTCTCATAGGTGCAGCCGCATTCTTCGCAGGTGATAACGACCTTGGCGCCGATGCAGACTTCCTCTTCCTCTTCGGGCATGTAAACGGTACCTGCCAGGAAAGCAGAGGGAACATTGAGATGTACAACCTGAGTCTTCATGCCTTCCAGGCCAGCCAGAGGAGTGACCTTGTTGGCAGCAATGAGCTTGGATACTTCGCTCTCGGGATCGTCCAGATCGCCGTAGACAAGAGCCTGGTTGGGGCAAGCCTCAACGCAGCGGGGCTCCTTGCCGGGGTAATCGGGATCGTCCATCAGCTCAGCGCACATGGTGCACTTCTGAGCCAGCTGGAGCTCTTCGTTCCAATAGATAGCGCCGATGGGGCAGGCGTCAACGATCTGCTTCTGGCCCTTGGCCTTCTCGGGATCGATGATGACAACGCCATCTTCACGCTTGTAAACGGCGCCGTCCTTGCCGGCTGCCATGCAGGCGGGATTCTCGCAGTGAGAGCAGGGGGTGGGGACGGTAGCGGTCTTGATACGACGCTCGCTGTCGCCGCGCTCCCACTCAACGATGTTCATCCAATACTGGCCCATACGGGGCTGGGGAGCGGTGAGGGCAGAGCCCCAGCCGCAGTGTTCATCTTTGCAGGCCATGAAGCAGGCATAGCAAGCCATGCAGCGGGCTGCATTAACAGCAATACCAGGTCTCATTTATTTTGCCTCCTTTTCGCCGAAAATGATGTCTGCCTCGAAAGAGGTGTTCATGGGACGCTGAGTAGCATTCTGCTGTCTGTCCACGCCTTCCAGCATGTACTCCCAGCCCTGTCCGGGATTGGGATCTGCTTCAGCCAGTTCAACGTCGATGTTGCAGGAGTTGGGAACCATTGCGGGAATGTAATCGCCCATCAGACGGCCGGGAGTGAGGACGTTGATGGAGCCGCCCTTTTCAACAGCGCCATACTTGCCGGGCTCTACGGGGTTGTAGATACCGGAAGAGGTGTAAACATGGATGGTTTCGGGATTGACACGGCGGGTGATGTGTGCTACGCACAGAGCCTCAGCGCGGTCATTGAAGAGCTTGACGACGTCGCCTTCCTTGATGCCCTTTTCCTCAGCAACCTTGGGGTTGATGCGGCAGATAAGGTAGGGGTTGCCGTTGATAATCTTACGGTTCTGGGGGATTTCCCAAAGCCAGGTGGCGTGCTGCTGATAGTGGGTGTGATAGTCGAAACGGGGATGGGGAGAGATCATGCCGTACGGATACTTGTCGGCATTGAGGCTCTTGTGGCCTTCCCATGCATCCTTGTAGTGAGCAATGGGGGTACGGATCTCGTCATCGGGAGCCCAGTAGAGCATAGACTCGGAAACGAATTCCCACTTACCGGTAAGAGTACCCATAAGGCCCTCTTCCTGGAAGATCTTGTGGTTGGGAGTGGTGCAGGCTTCTTCGCTTGCGAACCACTTGAAGCCGGGATAACGGTCCCAGTTCTCGAACAGGCCGGTCTTGGGATCGCGGTTCTCTTCCTTGAAGGAAACGGGAACGATGAAGTAGCCCTTCTTCTTGAAGGATTCCCAATCCATGTGCTTGGGCAGATCGCTGAACTGCCAGAAGCGCTTTGCCCAGTCTTCTTCGCTGCGGCCCTCGGTGAATGCTTCGCCCCAGCCCAGACGAGCTGCTACCTGGGAGAAGATCCAGAAGTCGCTGCGGCTGTCCCACAGAGGCTCAATGGCCTTATCCTGGAACACGATAACCTGCCAGCTGTTACCGGTCTGAGAGTGAGAGCAGTAACCGCCGTTACCGGAGTTACCGACTTCACCGATGTCAACACGCTCAAGCTGAGAGCAGGCGGGGAGGATGACGTCAGCATGACGGGTTTCGGGAGTGAAGAAGATATCCTGGTTGATAACGAACTCCAGCTCGGGGCTCTGGTACATGGCAACCCACTTGTTGGTATCCAGCATGGTTCCGATGAAGGAGCCGCCGTAACGCCAGAAGCAGTGGCACTTGGAGCATCCGGGAGCGGGATAGATGTGACGGGTGAACTCGAAGTCCAGACCGCCGCCGCAGAAGCCTTCGCCGTACCACTCATAGTGGCCGTCAAGGATAGCGTCGGGGAGGTTGGGACGATAGAGAACCTGCTGTACATCGTTAATAGCGGGCTTATCGCAGATGGGGAAGTTTGCGATGGAGCTCAGAGGATCGGAGTAGCCGCCGAACCAGAAGTTGTAGTTCATGGGAGCGCCGCATGCGCCGGTCCACATGTTGTAGCCGGTCTTGCCCATACCCTGCATAGCAAGGAGGGAGACGATGAGGCGTGCATAGTCGCAGCCGCCGATGGTACGGCAGGCGCCGCCGAAGCCGCCGCGCATACCGGAGCCGCCGGTGGTGACGGTGGAAGCCCAGCGACGTGCGATTGCCTTGATGTCGGCAGCCTTAACGCCGGAGATCTCTTCTGCCCACTTGGGGGTCTTTGCAGTGCCGTCAACGCCGAGGCCCAGAATGTGCTGTGCCCACTCGTCGAAGCGGTGGCCGTGCTTTGCTATGTATTCCTTGTCATAGGTGCCTTCGGTGATCCAAACGTAGGCAATAGCCTCGAGGATAGCGGAGTCAGTGCCCATGCGGGGGCCTATCCACTTGTCAGCGTGCTTGACAGAGGAGAAGTTGTTGAAGGGGTCAACATAGATGAACTGAATGCCCATCTCCTTCATCCACCAACGCCAAAGAGCGGATTCCTGAGCGGAGTAGCCGCCGCGGGTGGTGTCGGGGTCGGTGGACCACATGATCATGGTCTCAACATTCTGCATAGCCTCTTCCAGCATATCGAAGGGTTCGGGACCGCCGAGACGCCAGTAGTAGCCGTAGGTGTGGGGAGCGCCCCAGTGGAAGCCTTCCCAAGAGTCGGGGTTATCGATAACTCTGGTGTAGCCCATCATGGAGAAGAAGCGCTTGAACAGAGAGATCTTGTAGCCTGCGAGACCCCAGGTGTGGTGGGAAGAAGTGCAGGCGAAGATGGTCTCCTTGCCATAGGTCTCGTGGAGACGCTTGATCTCACGAACGACCAGGCTGAGAGCCTCGTCCCAGGAAGCACGGCGGTAGCCGCTCTTACCACGGTTCTGAGTGTTGCGGTTCTGACCGTCGGGAGTTTCCACGAAGTCCTCACGGATCATGGGATACTTGATACGGTCATAGGAGTAGGTCTTGTCCTTCTCAGTGTAGCCCAGGAGGGACATGGTGGTCTTTCTCTGGGGGGTATACTCTTTGCCGCGAGCCTTGATGACCCAGCCCTTGGTATCTTCCTCGGTGAGGACGATGGGGCGTACACGGCGGATAACACCGTCAACGGTGTGCACAGCCATGGGGCCGGCAACGGAGACGGAATGAGTTATTCTTTCCTTAGCCATTTGGGTACCTCCTCAAACGTTCACTTCGACCATCTGAGCAGCGTACTCAGAGTTGGGGTCGATTTCTACCATGTGGCCGACATACTTGCCATCCTGCCACTCGAAACCGCGCATATCGAATACTTCGATAACGGGGAGCCAGTAGATCTTGCCGTCGGGACCCTGATAGTGCTTGCCCTGATGGAATTTGTGAAGAACCATGGGCTTGCCGCCGCGTTCTTTGACAGCTTCGGCGTAGTTGGGGTTCTTGAAGCTGGGCTTGATGGGGCCAAACTTCTCCCAACGCATTGCACCGATGTCTTCCCAACCGGCAGCTGCGATGGCTTCATTCATGATGTTCTTAACCTCGGTGGAGGGTCTTCCGCAGCCTTCGAAGCCTTCATACCACACGCGGTACACACAGGTGAACTCGCTGGGGCACTTTTTCAGAACTTCTGCGACCTTTTCGAAGATCTCCTCTTTGGTAAGAAACAGGTTCCCCTCGGGGACATGGACGAGATATTTCATGCTGTTCCTCCTTTTAGGAAAAATTTATTTGAAAAGGGGTCCTCCCTCCGGTGTCGGAGAGAGATTTTTGCTAACAATGTAATCAGTTGGCCTGACCTTTGGTGGGGCTTTCTTCAATGGCGTCCATGAAGTCTACATCCTCACCGGGTTTCTGACCAATGGTGCAAAGGAAGTTATAGATTCCACGCTCGGCGGTGACCATAACACCCATATAGTTGAGCTTTTTGTCATACTTGATTTCAAAAAGCTGATCCGCGGTGGAGTCCAGATTCTTCAGCATTGCGCGGTTTTTGGCATTCTTGTCCCAGGAACGGTAACGGCCTTCCTCCTCACCGATGGGGTGGATGAAGCACTGGTACTTGTTCCTGTACTCGAAGCAGTACATTATTTCTGTTCCGGAGAGAACGGCCACCATATTGCCTGCCTCAACGGATTTCATCATCTTTTCGCCGTCCTTGCCGAGAGGGCCTATTTCGATTTTTTCTTCCCGTTCGGGACGCTTGTTAGTGTCTTCCATTGCTATCTCCTTGACATACTTATGGGACATTATAGTTCGATGATAATTCTAAACCTTGGAACAATGCCAAAGTCAATACGGGAATAGTTTATAACAGCTATAATTATTTGTTATTAAGGAGGATTATGGTGTATTTGAGAGAAAGGGATAGAGTATAAAGGCAATGTTGACTTTGTTTTGAATGGAGGATATTATTTAAGTCGTAATCTATTTGAAGAGGTGGATAAAAATGAGAGAACGACTGAAACCCAGCCGTCTTGTGGCATATGTTGCGGGACTGCTGCTTCTTGCGTTGGGAATTGCGGCATCCATGCGCTCCAATCTGGGTTCTTCTCCCGTTGCCTCTGTACCGTTTATGTTTAATCTTACAACGGGGCTTGAAATGGGTCTGGCAACAATTATGTGGCAAAGCTTTCTTGTGCTGCTCCAGTTTTTGATTCTGCGCAGAAATTTCAAGCCATGGATTTTGCTTCAGCTCATCACCGGTTTTCTTTTCGGCTACTGCAACACTTTTGCCGGATGGATATTCAGTCTTTTCCCCGCGCCCGAAAGCATTGTTATGCGTCTTGTGTTTACCTGCATCGGCTTCGCGGTGGGAGGCTTCGGAGTCTGGCTTTACTCCAGTGCCGATGTTATCAATATGCCCAGCGAGGGTATAGTTGCGGTCATAGCTGAAAAACTGGGTAAGCCATTCCATATAATCAAGATTTATTTTGATGTAACAAGCGTTATAATCGCCGGTGTCTGCTGCCTGATATTTATCCGCTCTCTGGGCAGTGTCGGTATAGGAACCGTGATAATATCCATTATGCTTGGAACAATGGTGGGCGTTTATTCACGCGCATGGGGCGATAAGCTGAAAGGAATATTTGCAAAGGACAAAAGCCTCATAAAAGCAAAAAGCGAATAATGAAAAGACCGGCAGTTTTGTGAACTGCCGGTCTTTTTTGTTTGACTCAGAATATTTTAATATTTTTGATGAGTGCCTTTTCGGGACCGAAATAGCCGCCGCAAAGAACCCTCTCTGAGGAAAGGGCGATTTCCGCAAGAACCCGGCTGAGTTTTCCGGAGACGGATATTCCGGTGAGAGGAGTGATCGCCGTGCCGTCGTTATAATAGGCAAGACGGATCTCGCCGCCGATATAATCGTTGTAGAAATCAACCTGCAGTCCGGACATAGAGATTATCTCAAGATAAGGTCCGTCGTTAAAACGCTCCGGAGCACTGCTGCCCGGGTCGAGCTCCATACAGGGAAGATCACCGCTGGGCTTTTCGCCTATATACTGAGCGAATTTATTGGAGCCGTGGTAAGCGACAACCTCTCCATTATCTATTACCCGAAGATCGCCCAGTGTAATGCCGTCCATATCAAAGCGGGAGGAGCGATAGCTTCCGGCAATCTCGCCCTTGAGAGTGATGCCTATTCTGTCGCCGAAGCCCTCAGGCTGTATCTTGTCTCCCTTTTTGTAAAGGTTGGAGGAGTAATAGACCTGAGCATAGTCCAAGTCAGCGACCATCGTGCGGAAAAGCTGGGAAAGCTCAGCCTTGTTCAGTATTACGGGGCAGGAGGGAGGAGTCTCGGGCGTAAGTGCCTCGCAGCGGGCTTTTACTTCTGCCATTTTTTCTGCGATCTCTTCTCGGAGCGCGGGTAAATCGAGAATGGAGAAGTTATACTGCTCATAGAGCTCAACGCTTTGGCTTTCACCGTTGAAGGTGGGAATGGCTTCCACCATGGCGTCGTAATGAACCTGACTTTTGCTGATGCTTGCGCTGTTGATTATCTCTTCCCGGTGCTTGGTTACAAATACCTCGAGGCTGTTTATGGCTGCGTTTTCCGTTTCATTGGAGGCAAAAACCTCATTTGCAATGGTCTTTGCGAGCTCAACAGGTTCGTATTCGGAAAAGTTGCTTTCGATAATATAGCTTTCCTCCTCGTCGGCGGGGAGGGTATAGGGGGCATTTTTTACCAGACGGGCGCGGCTGACGGCGCTGTCGATAAGGGCTTTGCGCTCTTCCTCGGTGGAGGCGGGATAAACATAAAACATCGCGTCACCCCGGAAACCATCGCAGTCCACATAAACTGTAACGCGGTTATTGGTGGTATCGGTGCATCGGACGCAGTCCAGCTTTCCCTTCACGAAAAACAGCTCATAGCTTTCTCTGCGGTGAATATTCAGTTTCCAGTCGCTTATACGCTTGTCCGCCTTAAGCAGCTCAATAGTTTTTATCATCCCAGCTTCACCTTCACTTTCAGAGCGCTTCCGCCATCGCTGACCCGCACCCATTCCTTGTAGCCCTTGCCGCAGGCACCGGCGCCAATAACTCTGAAGTCATCGGAAACCATGGAAATGCTTCCAAGCAGATCGGGAACATAGCCGCTCATTACAACGGGGGAGACATAGTTTTCTGTAAGCTTTCCTTCAATGATTTCGATGCCGTATTCGGCTACGCACTGGATGGCCCAGTTTTTGGGGTCTTCCATACCGTTGTCGGTTTCAAAGAGCATATAGCCGTGGTCGATGGAGGCAATCATATCCTCAAGCTTGTCTTTGCCGGGCTCAAAGATGGTGTTGGTCATTCTGGCATAGGCCTTGCGGCGGATGCTCTCGCGTCTGCCGTTTCCGGTGGGAGCGGTGCCAAGCTGAGTTGCGGAGGAGAGGTCGGAGATGCCTGTTACAAGTATTCCGTCCTTGATAATCTGTGTATCACCGGCGAGAACGCCGTCATCGTCGAAGAAATAGGATGCGGCGCTGAGGGTGGAGGCGGCGCCGTCGCGCATATTGCAGATGGGGGAGGCAACATATTTGCCTACGAATTCCTTGGCCAGAGCGCGGTCTTTCACAAACTGGTCCATTTCAACGCCGTGACCAAAGGCCTCGTGAGCGATAAGACCGGTTATGGAGGGATCAGTTATAACATCGTAAACACCGGGTTCGATGGGCTTTGCCCGGGAGAGAATATCTCCCTTCTTTATAAGAGCGTCCTTCAGCAGAGGAAGCTGCGCCATAACGCCGCCCATATCCGGACCGTAGGCTATTTCTCTGGGCTGAACCATTTTGTCATTATCTTTGTAAACACCCATAATGACACCGTTGCACCAGGTGTAGTGCTGGGTGAGAGTGCGGTTTTTGGAGATAAAGAGCTTGTGTGTGTCTATGTAGCTGAGAGCGGTAAAGGCGTTGAGAAGCTTGTCGCTGCAGGCAAGAAGCTCTGCGGAAAGGCTGCGGCAGAAGTTCAGCATATCCTCTTCGCTGACGCTGTCAATATCGCTTTCGCGCAGGAAGTTTTTCTCAAGGGGTTCATCGCTGAGAGCCTGGCGGGAAATGGCGGGAATTCCCTCAAAAGCCTCGGCGGGGAATGAGCTGCTTATACGCTCGGCGAGAGCGGGGATGCAGGGATCAATATCGTCCATAGAGTATTCGTAAAAAATACCGTTTCTGCTGAGCTTGACAACAAAGCCGCTGTCATAGTCGTTGCCTTCGCTTATGGAACTGCTGCTCTTGTCCGCTCTTATGCTCAGGCTTTTTGTGTCGGCGCCGAGAATGCTGACATATTCAAAATCCCGGCCGAGAATGCCCACAAGTTCCTTGAGGGCTTCAATACGCGAGGAAAGAAACTTTGAAAAACCCATATCTGCACCTTTCTTTTCTGATTTAGATAGCTACAGTATAGCACGGCTTTCAGGAAAAACAATGGATATTTGAAAAAGTTGCGTATGTTGTTGCCATCATTTAGGGAATGTGATAAAATTAACTCAAATAAAAAGCTTCGGAGGCGCAAAGATGAAAAATTCTGAAAAAAAACTGGGTTACCACGGTCCTCGCGGAATGGCACGCTATGATATTCCCGAGGCTCCGGAAAGCGATAAGAAATTCCGCCCCGGTATAAAGACCATTACAGAAGCCCAGCGTGAGGTAAATGTTCTCAGCGAGGCCGATGTTATCGTTGTCGGCGGCGGCCCCGGCGGCTTTGCCGCGGCAATTTCCGCTGCAAGAAACGGCGCAAGAACCATTCTTCTGGAGCGCTACGGCCATCTCGGCGGTATGGCAACCGGCGGTATGGTTAACATAATTCCTCATATGAGCGATATAAAAGGCGACCACTACATAGGCGGTATCTGCCATGAGTTTGTCCAGCGTCTGAAGGCTCAGGATGCAGCTTTTGCTCCCGATGAGGCTCAGTGGGGCACTACCGATGAGGGCTGCCTGAAGTACTATAAGGACGCAAGCTTCCATCATTTCTTTGTTCGCAAAAATGCAGAGGGCAAGGATGCTCTCGTTTATTCTGCAATTTTGGACCCCGAGATTGGCAAGAATGAACTCAACCGTATGTGCGCCGAAGCGGGCGTGAAGCTGCTGCTCCATTCCTGGGTTACAGATACCATCGTTGAGGACGGCACAGTTAAAGGCATCATTTTCCAGAGCAAGTCCGGACGTCAGGCAGTTCTGGGCAAGGTAGTCATCGACTCCACCGGTGACGGTGACCTTATCAATATCTCCGGAGCCAAGTCCGAGGACTATATAGACCCCGATTTCCGCATCAGCCATCTCTGCTTTGGCTTCTGGATAGGCGGCGTTGAATTCAGAGCATTCGATAAGTTTATGTCCTCCAAGCCCAATGACTATATACAGCTCCAGAACGACCTCTATGATAACGGTCTCTATGTTAGATTTTTCCGCGGCATGCTGAAGAATCAGGAAAATGTTGCATGGCTCCACCCCCACTTCAAGACTAAGTGCCAGACCGATGTTGAAGAGATGACCCGTATGGACGTTGCAGGCCGTGAAAAGGCTGTCCGCACATGGGAGATGCTCCGTGACCGTGCTCCCGGCTTTGAGAAGAGCTACATTATGCTCACAGGCCCCCAGCTGGGCACCACCGGCGGACGCAGACTCATCGGTGAATATTCACTCCGCGAGGCAGATCTGCGCAGAACCGAACCCTTCGAGGATACCATCGCCATTTTCCCCAATAATGACCGCGGTCCGGAGAGCCATGAATTCAACAGAATTTATGTGCCTTACCGCGCTCTTGTTCCTCAGGGTGTGGACGGTCTTCTGGTCGCTTGCCGTGCCTTCTCCTCCGATGATGTTGCCAACACCTACTTTAACCTGATCCCTCACTGCATTTGCTTCGGTCAGGCTGCCGGCGCAGCCGCTGCCATTGCTGTGGAAAAGGGCATCAATGTGAGAGAAGTGCCCTATGCTGAGCTGAAGGCAAAGCTCCTTGAGGGCGGAGCAATTCTCCCCGAATAAAATCACATTGACAACAAAAGCCCCTTATGAAATGTCCATCTCATAAGGGGCTACATTTTATTTCAGTCTTCCGAAAGGGGGATGTGTTTCGTGCATTATCCTGAAAATATGAATGAACTCAGGGAGATAATAAGCTCTGCCCGTGAGCGTGGCGCATGCCTTGTGCCTCTTAGCTCCGCTGCGCCCCATATCCATGGCGGCAGCAGTAACGAAAGGGCAGAGACGGTCTCCTTTGAAAAAATGAAAAAAATCATGGCTATAAACCGCCATGACCGCTATGTCCGTGTGGAAGCGGGAGTCAGCTTTGCTGAGCTTCTGCCTCAGGTAAAGGCTGCTGGGCTGAGGCTGAATATGCCTTTTCTGCCCCGAAGCGGCAAAAGCGTTGTGGCTTCCGCTTTGGAGCGGGAGGGAGTTTTGCTGCCAAAGTATCAGTTTGACTATACTGATCCCCTTCTCAATGCGGGGATTATCTATGGCGGCGGCGAAGAGATGAGAACCGGCTCTGCGGCGGGGCCTATACCCATGGAGGAAAGCCGCGCGGATATGGTATCTCCCTGGGGACCCGGCACCGTGGACTATATGCGCTTTCTTATGGGCGCACAGGGAACGATGGGCCTTGTGGGCTGGGCAACGCTGAAGGCTGAGATAGCACCCTCAGTAAGCCGGCTTTTCTTTGTTGAAGCCGATGAGCTTGAGATTCTCACGTCTCTTGCCTCGGAGCTTCTCTTCAGACGCATCCCGGATGACTGCATCATACTGAATAATGTAAGCCTTGCCGCCGCCTTCACCGACGGTGGGGAGGAGGAGAGCGCTGCCGCAGCTGCAGCGGCAAGCTGGACTCTTATCTGCCGGATTTGCGGCTATGAGCGTTACGGCGAAGAGCGTCTTAATATCTATGAAGGATACCTCCGTGACTGCTGCAGAGAGTTTGGTGCGCGGTGCAAAAATGTCCCCGGTGGCGGAGAGACTTTTGCGGAGAAAATTGATTCTATGCTGGGCGAGTGCGACAGCCGGGAGACATATTGGAAAATGCGCAGGGGCGCGGTGGAGGAAATACTCTTCCTTGCTCCGCCAAGTAAGGCTGCGGCTATCACTAAGCTTGGCATAGAGGCGCTCAAGGCGCAGAGCGAAAAGGATTTGGGTATAATTATCCAGCCTCAGGTGCAGGGACGGGCATTCCGCGTTGAGTTTGAGCTTATGCACAGCGGGGATGAAGCTGTTGCCGAGAGAGTCTGGGAGGCTGAAAAGAGTCTCTTTGCGGCAGGAGCATTTTTCGATAGACCCTATGGAAAACTCAGCGAGTTTGTCTTTTCTAAGGACAGCAATGAGGTTGACATAATGCGGAAGATGAAAAAGCTTTTTGACCCTGATGATATACTCAATCCGGGTAAACTCTGTTTTTAGGGAGGGGTCTCAGAGTGGAAAAACTTAAGAAATTTGAGTACTCGATGGACTCCTGCAACCACTGCGGACAGTGCAAGTGGATACTGCCTCCCAAAATGAGCGGCTGGGATTTTGCTGAAATATGTCCCATCCACCGCTACCATCGCTTTGATGCCTATTCCGGACAGGGACTTCTCAATATCTCCAAGGAAGTTATCACCGGAAAGCTTAAGATAGGCGAAGGGCTTGAAAATGTCCTTTATTCCTGCACAATGTGCGGAGCCTGCGATGTGAACTGCAAAAATGTCCGCGATATAGAGGTGCTGGAAACCATACAGAGCCTTCGTGAAAAGTGCGCCAAAGAGGGCAGCGCACCCGAAAGCCTTAAGTCTCTTTGCGCCAATGTTGAAGAAAAGGGCAATATATACGGTTTTGATGCTGAAGAGCGATTTGTTTTTCTTCCCGAGAATTTCAGCGATGATGAAACAAGCGAAAATCTCCTCTTCTTGGGCTGCAGCGTTTATACCCACCCCGAAATTGCCCTTGCCGCAATAAAGCTTCTCAAAGCTGGAGGAGTCAGCTTCCGCATTTTCAAAGACGAAAGCTGCTGCGGTGCCGCTGTGTGGCGCGGCGGATATGCGGACAAGGCAGAAAAGATAATAAAAGCAAATGTTGAAAAGCTTCGCGAAAGAGGTATAAAGCGCATTATTACTCCCTGCGCTGAGTGCTTTGGAGCTTTCCGCGCGATATATCCCCGCTTTGTTGATATGGATGTGGAAGTTTTCCACATAAGTCAGATCCTTGCCTCCCTCGTGGAAGAGGGCAAGCTTCGCTTTGCTCCTATGGAAAAACCTATGAAAGTCACATACCACGACCCCTGTATGCTGGGCAGACTTTCCGAGCCCTGGCAGCCATGGGAAGGAGAGATAAAGCCTTTTGGTCGCCATGAGCCCGAGAAAAAGTGGAGACGGGGCTTTGACGGCGTCTACCATGAGCCGAGAGCCGTGCTTAAGGCTGTTCCCGGCGTTGAGCTTTGCGAAATGCCGAGAAACTATGAAAATGCACTCTGCTGCGGCTATGCCTCCCGGAAAACAGACCCGGAAATGAGCGCCGATACTGCCGCTGAGCGCATGCGTGAAGCTGCATCCGTGGGAGCGGAAGAGCTTGTAAGCTGCTGTCCCTTCTGTATTGATGCGCTGGGCGAAACGGGAAAAACAGTGGAGCTTTGTGTCCTTCTGGCCGGACAGCTGGAGGAAGGAGGGGCAAAATGAGTCTTGCAAGAGAAGTTTATCAAGCCCTCGAAGCGGTTGTAGGCAAAAGATGGATTAGCGAGGATGAATTTGTCCTTGCTGGCAACCGGGTGAAGACTCCCGAAGTTCCCTTCACGTATCATAGCGCCGATGCCATTGTTTTACCTGAAACCACGGAGCAGATTCAGGAGATTGTCCGCATATGCAATAAGCACGGAGTCTGCTTTGTTCCTCTGGTATCTGGAGTCAGCGCCGAGGCTTTTGCAAACCGCCCCGGAACTGTTCTCATCCAGCTTAGCCGTATGAACAAAATAGTGGAGATAAACGAAACTGACCGTTATGCCGTCATAGAGCCGGGCGTGCGTCACGTGCAGCTTTATCCCGAGCTTCGCCGCCGTGGATTCAGTTATACCGCGGCAGCTGTAGGCCCCGGAGGAAGCGTTCTTGCCAACTTCACATCATCCTCCGGTGACCATCATAACCAGCATAATGCCTCACGTTCCAACCGCTATCTTTTGGGCGCGGAGTTTGTAACACCGGAGGGAGAAATTGTCCGCACAGGTTCTCTTGCGTCGGGAGCGGGTTGGTTTTGCCCCGATGGTCCCGGTCCCGGTCTGAGAGCGCTTATGAAGGGCTATTTCGGCAACCACGGACAATTTGGAATTATAACCCGAATAGCCATAGCGCTGCTTCCCTGCAACGGTCCTGCGGAAATTGAACAGGAGGGAATAAGCCCCTATCATAAGGTGAGAATGCCCGACCCCTGCTCCAAAGTTTTTGTGTTCAACTATGAGCATATTTACAATGTACGAGATGCGATGCTGAAGATTGGTGAGGCGGAAATTGCTGCCACTGTACTGAAATATTTCTATCTTCCCGCCACCTTGATGATGACGAATTCTGCCGATGAATTCTGGGAAAAATGGGAGGGTGGCTATAAGGAGGCACTGAGTATGCCCCTGGTCGTCCACCTTGCCCCTCGAAGCGAAGCGGAGATGGAATATGAGGAAAAGATCCTTCTTGAAATCGTAGAGGAAACCGGCGGAAAGCGCATCCCCAGAGAGATTGAGCAGTGGTGGGATGAGCACATGGATTTCTTTATGATCGTGGGCAGACTTCAGAGTGTGCTCCGTCTTGGGGGAGGATGGATGCCAAATAAGCTTGCATCCGACTCCGTTTCCCATATTTGTGAGGTTGGAGCCAGCGTAAATGCGCTGCTCAGTGAGTTCACTGAGAGCGGCAAGCTTTTTGATGCTCCGGAGAATTATCAGATAATTCCTATGGAATACGGACACTTTGCCCATATAGAAGTCCTCATTATGTGGGATAGAACAAACCCCGCCGCAGGCAGGGGAGTTGGGGAATACCGCGCGAGATCCCGCAATAACGACATTGAAAAGAGCTTCCATGCCGAGACCCCCGGAAGCCTCAACGTAAGCACCGAGCAGATAGGTCCTCTTTACTGTGATGCAAATGTCTGGCTGCGCAAAATCAAGGAAAGCCTTGATCCCAATAACATTGCAAATCCTCTTATCTAAAAATCGAAAAAAGCACAGAAAATTTACGCCGTTTTCTGTGCTTTTTTGATGCATTTTCCTGTTAATATGGTAGAAATTGGAGATGGCAATTTGGTTGACAGAGAGCTTTCCCAATGGGATAATAATGCCACAGTTTGTATCAGGGAGGGATAAAAGTGAAGAGAACACTTTTAGTTGCGCTGCTGCTTATTTGCGCATCGGTTTTGTGTGCCTGCGGTGATGCTTTGCCTGCCGAATCTCCTGCGCCGGAGGTCGTTTCCACCCCTGCGCCAACGGTGCTTGTTCCGCTGCCGCAAAGCAGCCCCGAAGCCTTGCCTGAAGAGACACCCAAAGAGCCGGAAGCACCGGAAATAAGTCCTGCTCCAACGGCTGAGCCAAGCGAAACTCAAACCCCGACTCCCACTCTCACCCCCGCACCATCACCCACACTCGCACCCACCCCCGTACCAACCCCCGTACCAACACCCGCACCAACACCCAGGCCTGCGGCTACCCCAAATCCAAACGCAGATACCCATTCTCTTCAGTATGAGGATATGAAGGCTATGTGGCTTTCCCAGTATGATCTGGCGGATATATATGCTGCAGGAGGTGCACAGCGCTCCCGGGAGGATTTTACCGCCCGTATGGCGCAGGTTCTGGACAATGTGAAGGCGGAGGGGTTCAATACCGTGATACTGCAGCTGCGTCCCTTTGCCGACAGTATGTATCCCTCGGAATATTACCCAATGTCCTCCTTCGTTACGGGCAGGATAGGCGCTGCGGCAAACTATGACCCGGTGGCTATAGCCGTTGAGCTTGCTCATGAGAGGGAGCTTTCCATTCATGCATGGATAAACCCCCTCCGGGGTATGTATGAAAAGGAAATGGATAACGTCAGTGCCCGGTATCCTATGCGTCAATGGTATGATAATGCCGAGCTTCGGGGCAAATACATAGTCGCCGTGGGAGGAAGATGGTACCTAAACCCAGCCTATGAGGAGGTCCGGGAGCTTATCCGAGCAGGCGCTGAGGAGGCTCTCAATCTCTATGATTTTGATGGCCTGCATATGGATGACTATTTCTATCCTCACACAGACGCATCCTTTGATGCCGATGCCTATGCCGGGTATAAAAACTCCGGCGGTATAATGAGCCTTGCCGATTTCAGAAGGAATAACGTGAATATACTGGTGGAGGAGCTTTATTCCACGACCCATCGCAGCGGGGGAGAGCGCCTTTTCGGCATAAGCCCGGGAGGCAATTCCAACACAGCCTATAACAGCCAGTATGCTGATATTTATTCATGGTGCTCAAAGCCGGGATATGTTGACTATATCTGCCCTCAAGTTTACTGGGGACTTGAACACGCGACCCATGATTTCCTGAAAGTTACCCGCGAGTTCCAGAATATGATAAAAACAGACAGCGTTGATCTGATAATAGGCATGACCTTCGGCAAGGCCTATTCCAAGGAGGACCAGTGGGCGGGAAGCGGCAAGGATGAATGGAAGCAAAATGACGATATTCTCCTTCGTTGTCTGCAAAGCACTGCCCAGCTTGACTCCTGCCGCGGAGTTGCCGTTTTCTGCTATCAGTATTTCTATGAACCCCTGAGCGGTGAAGCTGTTGAAGAAACTGCTGCGGAGCGGGAAAACTTTATGACGTTGTTCCCTAATATCAGCTGGAAATAAGCATAAATAATCTGCAAAACCCGCGTTCCTAAAAAAGGAATGCGGGTTTTTACTATTTAATTCTAATATTTAATTCTCGGTCTGTGGGAATATGACGCGGAAGATTATGCAAATGCCGGGGAAGATTTTCTAATGGCAGCCCGCCTTTC
The DNA here is from genome assembly GCA_015068425.1 of Oscillospiraceae bacterium. GTDB lineage: Bacteria > Bacillota > Clostridia > Oscillospirales > Oscillospiraceae > SIG459. The sequence goes on from SVKK01000012.1 coordinate 54,317, forward strand.
CGATGAGGGGAATTCCGGATATTATGAGCAGGCAATTTTGTGCGGATACCTTTCGGAAAACGCTCCTTTTGCGGCAGAAACTATCCGGGAAGCCAAAGAAAAGGGTATGATGACCGCCAATTCATATCTTATCGAGGGAATTCTCCTGTTTTCGGAGGAACGCTACGAGGAAGGCGATGAGGCCTTATCCGCATCTCTTGAAACAGGCACAACCGTGGTGGGCGCTTACTACTATCGGGGTCTTTGCCGTTTGGCGTCAGGAAAATATGCAGATGCCATTCCGGACTTTACGGAGGCCGTAAACTGGGAGGAGAACGACCTTGCCTGCATTTTTAACCGCGGCGTTTGTTACTATGCATTGGAAGATTATGAAAGCGCCTACTATGACCTTGAATATGTTGCCCTAAACGACAGCGAAGGGGCATTGGCGGCTTCGGCACTGGAGCTTCTGGATACGCTGGAAGTTGTGGAAGTACCCGAGCAATAACCTGGTATGGCTGCGTTTTGAGTCAGGACCACCCGTATAACGGGTGGCCTGCTCTGGCCCATATAGTGGGCTGATACCTGCTGAGCCTTAAGGCTCCCGAACCGTATTTCTATCGCATACCCGCCCCACTTCCAGCTTTTCTTGGCGGTGGGGCTTTTATTGGCCCCCTCTGACGAGGGGGCTGTCGAGCGCTTGCGCGAGACTGGGGGAGAGAAAT
>SVKK01000037.1 GCA_015068425.1 Oscillospiraceae bacterium
ATTTTCATTGTCTCAACCTCGCGGTTCCAGATTATATCGTCGCACTGGGCGTGTACGCGCCAGCGTCCGTGGTTGGACATACAGAGAAGAGGATATTTCTTGGCTCTTTCGGAGGAAAGGCGCTCGTCATGGGTCTCGCTCTTCTCTATCCAATGGGGCACGGGGGGACGCTCAGGGTCATCGGGCATATAGGTCTCGATATCCTTGCTGGAATATTCCAGAAGACCGGTGGGAGTGGTGAGCTTGTTGTTTTCGGGATCGGACCAGAATTTGTAGAGTCCGGCAGGCTTTTCCTGAGCCTTGGGGTCGCAGGGAATAACGAAAACCTTGCGCTTTTTGAACTCTTCCCAGCTCATGGTGTCCTCGCAGCCGGTGGCTTTGTAGAAGAAGCGGACACGTTCCGCCTCGGTGAGTTTTCCGGTGTAGGCATCTACATATTCCTGACCCAGCTTCTCGCAGACCTTAACGCAAACGTCAAAGTCACTGAGGGATTCGCCGACGGGCTCAATGGAGGGCTCTTCCAGATATATGGACTGGAAAACACCGCTGGAATAGTCGTTTCCTATATCGGCCAGCTCGTGCTTGGTTGCAACGGGGAGAATGAGGTCTGCGAAGTAGCAGTCGTTCTCGAGCCAGGGGTGCTGGATAACAAAGGTCTCGATAGAGGGGTCGCGGTAGGCATCGATAAACATGTTGCCGTGGTTCCAGCAGGTTACGTTGCAGGGGGCGGTGGACCAGAGCATATGAACTCTGGACTGACCGGGACGGGGATAAACTATCTTCTCAAACTGATATATATTGGTGGGCTGGCGGTAGTTATTCTTGTCCGGCACCTGGCTGGAGGAGAACATATGCATGCCGTACCACTCGGCATGGCCGTCCACGATAGCCTTCTGAACAAGGCAGCGGGGGATAAACTGGGTGGGAGCGGGGAACTGCTTGAAAAGGTCAACAAGCTCGGGAACTCTCTCCTTCTGCTCGGGGGAGAGAACGAAGCGCTTCATGTTGACAGTGTCGGGCAGGTCACCCTTGATAGGACGGAGAGCGTCGCAGATGTGGGGCATAGGCACGCTCTTGATGGGAGTGTAGGGGACAGGGAAGTCCTTGGCCCACATATTCCACTCAATCATCTTAGTCTGGTGGACGCCGGGGCGACCGAGACCCTGCATGCCAAGAAGCATAACCTCAAGGCGGGCAGGCTCACTGGCATAGGGACCGCGGATATAGCTGCCGCCGTTGCCGTGGCAGATGCTGGTGGTGTTCTTTGCCCAGTGGCGGGCGAGAGCCTTGATGGTCCAGGGCTTAACGCCGCATTTCTCGCTGGCCCATTTGGGAGTCTTGGGAACTCCGTCCTCCTCACCCATAACATAGGCAACAAACTTATCGAAGCCGTAGGTATGGGAGGCTATGTATTCCTTGTCATAAGTGCCTTCGGTGAGCCAGACATAGGCTATAGCAAGCTGCATAGCAGCGTCGGTGTTGGGCAAAATGGGAATCCACTTGTCAGCGTGGACGGCGGCGCCGTAGTTAAGGTCGGGGCAGATGTAAATCTGCTTGATGCCAAGCTCGGTGAACCAGAAGCAGAGGCGGGAGGGGAGATGCATACCGAAGCCAAGGGGAGTAACCTCAGGGTCGCAGCCCCAGAAGAGGAGAGAATCGGAGTTCTTGGCCATGTCGGGGATGAGGTTAGCGGTGGGAGCCATCTCGCCAACGGGCTCGCAGCCCCAAACATGCTTTGCGCCCCAATACCAGCCTTCCCAGGAGTCCATGTTGCGCATCTGCAGGGTGTAGCCGCCCAGAAGGGAGAGCATACGGTTGGGGCAGCCGTGGCTGGGGGAAACATTCTTGCCCTCGCCGTGCATATCGCTTTCGCAGAGAACTGCTTCGGGACCGTAGGTGCGCTTCATGCGCAGAAGCTCGTCTGCGCAAATCTGGGCAGCCTCGTCCCAGGAAATGCGGACATAGCCGCTCTTTCCGCGGTTCTGAGGATTGCGCTCGCCCTTGGGATCCCAGTCAACGCGCTTGAGGGGATACTTAACCCGGTTGGGGGAATAAACGCGGGACTTGTAACCCAGACCGAAATGGGTGGTGGGAATCCGCTCGGGGGGCACAAAGGTGGAGCCGCGTGCTTCCATAGTCCATGGATTACAGTTGGCTTTTGTATATTCAGTATCGTAGTGGTAGGGGCGAATGCGGGTCATTTTTCCGTCGTTGCTGTCAACAACGCAGAGACCGCCGCTTTCGGGACCCATCAAGCTGAAGCTGACAACAGCCTGGTGCTCAGGGGTGAATTTATTGCTCAATGCAGTTTCCTCCTTTTCGGATGGATACCTATAAATCTACAGATTTATTATATCATTACAAATGAAATATGGCAAACGGAATTATAAACTTAAAAAGTAAGAATATAACTTATTTTCCGGTGCTGCCGAAGCCGCCTGCTCCTCTCTCTGTTTCGGGAAGAGCCTCGCACTCTTCAAACTCAACAGGGAGATAGGGCATAACAACCAGCTGGGCAATGCGCTCGCCGTGGCTGACGGTGCGGGGAGTTTCGCTGTCATTGTGGAGGGCGATTATGTATTCTCCTCTGTAGTCGCTGTCGCATACTCCAACGCAGTTTGCTGGGCGGAGACCCTCCTTGGTGGCAAGACCGCTGCGGGCGAATATGGCGCCAAAATATCCCTCGGGCACGGCCATGGAAAGACCGGTGCCAACCTTGGCGGTTGCGTGGGGAGCAATTTCAATATCTCCATCGGGCAGACAGGCGTAAAGGTCATAGCCTGCGGCATATGCTGAGCCGGCAGTGGGAATTTTGGCTTCCTCACGAAGCTTCTTTATTTTAATGAGCATTCCATTGTCCTCCTGAAAAGCTGATTTATTATGTGTATTTTATCTTAAAAACGCCAATAATTCAAGGGGAAGGCTCTTCCTCCTTGACACCTTTGTGTGCAAATGATAATATACTGGTATTGTGAATATCATCAGGCGATGAAAGGGAAAAGTAGTGCCAAAAACCTTGACCCAGAGAGATGCCGCCAAGGCTGGAAGCGGTGTTGTTAAGGATGGTGCGAAAATGCGCCCCGGAGCCTTCGGAGGAGGAAATGCCTCCGCGCGCCCCTCGCGTTAAGAGGGAAAGCTGTTGAGCGACAGCGGAGTTAAAAGCGGGAGTGGAACCGCGCGAAGGATTTTATCGCGCCTCTCATGGTATGACCATGGGAGGCGCTTTTTTGTTCCAAATATTTCCCAAGTCAGGGAGGACGGTATGTTTTCAGAACTTAAAGAACTTATAGAGGCCTATAAAGCCCGAGACCCTGCTGCCCGAAGCAGTATGGAGATAATGCTCCTTTACCCGGGCATCAAAGCAGTGCGCGCCCATAGAAAAGCCCACTGGTGCTATACCCACGGCCACTTTTTCATTGCCCGCTGGATAAGCCAGAGAGCCCGTCGCCGTACGGGAATTGAAATTCATCCCGGTGCCACAATAGGAAAAAGACTGGTTATAGACCACGGTATGGGCATAGTCATAGGCGAGACCGCGGAGATAGGCGATGACTGTCTCATCTATCATGGAGTTACTCTTGGTGGTACTGGTAAGGACCACGGAAAGCGCCATCCCACCATCGGCAACAATGTGCTTATCGGCAACGGAGCCAAAATCCTTGGTCCCTTCACCGTGGGTGATAACAGCCGCATCGCCGCAAACAGCGTTGTTCTCACGGAAATACCACCCAACTCCACCGCTGTTGGCGTTCCCGCCCGGGTGGTGAAGCGCGACGGAGTTAAGATGAATTATGTTTCTGAGGTGGACGTTGTTTCCGTCACCGACCCCATCGCTGCGGAGATTGCCGCTCTGAGAGCGCGGATAGAGCAGCTTGAAAATGAATAAAACTAAGGAGAAAATATATGAAAATTTATAACAGCGCAACCAGACAGAGAGAAGAATTTGTGCCCAACAATCCCGATATCGTTAAGATGTATACCTGCGGACCCACCGTGTACCACTTTGCCCATATCGGCAACCTCCGCAGCTATATTATGGAGGATATTCTGGAGAAGTATCTCCGCTTCGCAGGCTATAACGTGAAGCGCGTTATGAACATCACCGATGTTGGCCATCTCACAAGCGACGCGGACGAGGGCGAGGATAAGATGCTCAAGGGAGCAAAGCGCGAGAATAAAACCGTTATGGATATAGCAAAGTTCTATACCGACGCTTTCTTCTCCGATTGCGAAAAGCTGAATATTAAGCGTCCCGATGTTGTTGAACCCGCAACTGCCTGCATTGACGAGTATATCAAAATAATCGAAAAGCTTATGAACACCGGTTATGCCTATTTTGCCGGCGGAAACGTTTATTTCGATACCTCCAAAATGGAGAAGTATTATATCTTCAACGATTTCAACGCCGAAGACCTTGCGGAAGGCGTCCGTGAGGGTGTTGAGGCAGACTCCAATAAGCGCAATAAAAATGACTTCGTTCTCTGGTTCACAAAGTCCAAGTTTGAGGATCAGGCTCTCAAATGGGATTCCCCCTGGGGCGTGGGTTACCCCGGCTGGCACATTGAGTGCAGCGGCATTTCTATGAAGCATCTGGGCGAAGATCTGGATATTCATTGCGGCGGCATAGATAATGCCTTCCCCCACCACACCAATGAAATTGCCCAGTCTGAGGCTTATTTGGGGCATAAATGGTGCAATTATTGGATGCACGTCCTCCACTTGAACACAAATTCCGGAAAAATGAGCAAGTCCAGCGGAGAGTTTCTCACCGTTTCTCTCCTTGAGGAAAAGGGCTATGATCCTCTGGCTTACCGTCTCTTCTGCCTCCAGAGCCATTACCGCAAGAGCCTTGTGTTCAGCTGGGAAAATCTTGATAATGCCGTTGTCACCTATAATAAGCTTATAGGCAAAATTGCCGCTCTCAAGAATGAGGGAGAGATGGAAGAGGCAGCCTTCGCCGCCCTTCGTGAAAAGTTCTCCGCAGCTCTGGACAACGACCTGAACACTTCCCTTGCCGTAACCGCCATTTATGATGTGCTGAAGGCAAAAACCACCGATGCCACCAAGCTTGCCGCTCTTGCCGAGTTTGACAAGGTACTGGGTCTCGACCTGATTGAAAAGGCTGCCGCCAAGCGTGAGGCAGACGCCAAGGCAAAAGCTGCCGCGGCCAATGTGGCCTTTGCCGTCATCAGCGAGGACGGAGAAGAGGATAAGGCAGTTGAGGAGATGATTCTCGCCCGCCGCGACGCAAAGAAGGCAAAGAACTTTGCGGAAGCTGACCGCATCCGCGATGAGCTGAAGGCTATGGGAATTGAGCTCACCGATATTCCCAATGGCGCCAAGTGGAAGAGAGTGTAAACTGATATAAGGAGTGAGAAAATGCTTCTCGCAGTTGATATTGGAAACACAAATATAGCTCTGGGTGGCTTTCAGGGTGAGGAAATTGTCTTCCGCACCCGACTGAGCACCAGTCTTGATAAGGGCGAGGCGGAGTATGCTGTTCTTATTAAGAACCTGCTGGATATCTACGGCGTGGATACCTCCAAAATAGAAGGCAGCATTATCTCCAGCGTTGTACCTCCCCTCAACAATGTTATGAAGAGTGTCCTTAAGCTCCTTACCGGCAAAATGCCTCTTGTTGTGGGTCCCGGTGTAAAAACAGGGCTCAATGTTTTGGGCGGCGACGCAAAGAGTCTGGGCGCCGATCTGGTGGTGGCTGCCGTGGCGGCTATTGCCAAGTATCCCAAACCTATGATTGTCATTGATATGGGAACCGCAACGACCCTTTCCGTTATTGACGAGAAGGGCGCATTTAGGGGAGGAGTTATCTGCCCCGGCGTGATGATGAGCTATGATGCTCTCTCCCGCCGTACCGCTCAGCTGCCACGAATTTCCTTCGATGAGCCTAAGCAGGTCATAAACTTAACTACTGCCGAGAGTATGCAGGCAGGACTTATCTATGGCTCAGCTGCAATGATTGACGGTCTTGTGGACCGCATAAGCGCTGAGATGGGCTGCAGTCCAACTTTGGTTGCAACCGGCGGCGTAAGCGAGGGAATAATCCCCAAGTGCCACCATGAAATAGTGGTGGACAGCGACCTTCTTCTGGACGGACTCCGGATAATCTACGAAAAGAACAAAAAGACGAAGAGATAAATAAAAAAAGACCTCCACATGGAGGTCTTTTTTTATTTATCGTATTTTTTTATAAAGCCTTCCACATCGTCAAAGTCGCGAACTCGTTGGGCAAGCTCTTCATGGCTCCAGTCCCACCATTTAATGCGCAGCATTGCGGCAATAGTTTCTTCGTCATAGCGCCAGCCGATATGGGAAGCGGGAACACCGCCGACTATTTCGTAGGGGCGAACATCGTGGGTGACAACAGCGCCTGCGGCTATAACCGCCCCGTCGGCTATGCTTACGCCGCCCATTATAATCGCATTGTGACCTATCCAGACATCGTTGCCTATCAGGCAGCGGTTTTTCCGTCTCCACTCAATGAGGGCGTCATCGTCCGCTCCGAAGCCGTAGTGGGAACAGCGGTAGGTAAAATGATGGCTGGCGGCGCGGATGCGGTGGGGGTGCTGAACTGGGTTTATACGCACACCCGTTGCAATGCTGGCAAACTTGCCTATTTCGGAATAGATGATGTCGTTGCCGCTGAAGCAGTAGGAATAAGCTCCGAGGGTAGTTTCCTCCAGCACACAGTTATCTCCAAGCTCCGTATAAGGGCCAAGGGAGCAGTTTTTTACCCTGCAGCTGGGGTGGATAAGGGGCTTTTCGGAAAGGGTCTGAGAAAAATCCAGCATATCAGACCACCTTGGAGAAAACGTCTTTGTTCTTGACAAAGTATTCGATGCCGGAATAAAGGGTGCTTACAAGAATAACGATCTGGCAGACAAGATTCAGCCAGGAAACATTAAAGCCGAGCATAAAGCAGAGGCAGACGATGGTGAGGGTGGTCTTGACCTTGCCGGACCATGCGGCGGCGATAACCTTGCCCTGCTCAACTGCAACAAGGCGCATACCGCTTACCGCGAATTCTCTCAAAAGCACAAGAGCCAGTACCCATCCACTCATCTGACCTGTTTGAACAAACCAGCACATTGCAGCTACCACAAGCATCTTATCGGCCAGGGGGTCCATAAACTTGCCGAAATCAGTGACCTGATTGCGGCTGCGTGCAATGTGACCGTCGATAAGATCGGTGATTGCAGCAATTATGAAAACTGCAAGGGCAACCCAGTTGGAATAGGGAAAACTTAGATAGAGAATGATGAGAAAAACGGGGATAAGGGCAATGCGAAGCAATGTGAGTCTGTTGGCAGTGTTCATGTTAAAAATCCTCCGGTATGCGGCTCCGCTCCAACTGGCGGAGAAGTCGGGTGAAAAAGTCGGTCTGATAATCAATGGTTTCAAGCCAAAGTGCTTTTGCGCTTTCGCTGGCAAACTCGATATCCTTCAGACGCTCTATGGAAGATACGCGATGGCGTGTCCAGTCCAGCTTTTCGCTGAGGCTCATTTCATAAAAGCCTGCAAAACGCATAGCGTCATAGATGCGGAATGTGCCGAAACGGTCTATGTTGTCCGCGTCGGCAACGGAGAGAGCGGTGATGCTGCGCTCTCCGTCAAAATCTGCGTTGTCATCAACATGGATGGCAATACCGTAGAGAATATCCGCCTTGGCCGGAGCGCCAAGCTGGAGAGTTTCAAGAAACGGTCTTGCTATGGCGGCTCCCACGCGTCCGTGCTCGTTCCATCCCCCGGGGGGGATGGTGCGGCTGTAGGCAATGTCATGGAGGAGGCAGGCTATGGTGAGCGCCTCCACATCCAGACCTGCTCGTCTGGCAATTTCCGCGCCGATATGAGCCACACGAAGACTGTGCTCATACCGGTAGGCTCCGTCGGCGGGATTATCCTTAAAGTATGGACAATTCTCATAGGAGCTTTTCAGAAACTCCAGAGTTTTCCTGATGTTTTCAGTCATCATAAACCTGTTCTCCCGCAAGGAAGCAACCTTCAAAAAATTCTTCGGTGAAGCCGGTGATGCGTACGTTTACAAAATCACCCTTCTCGCAGTCACCTTCAAAATAGACCTTGTCGTCCACATCGGGGGAGTCGGCAGCGGAGCGACCCACACGGTAGGCTCCGTCGCTGCCGCCGCAAAGCACCTTTACGATGCTGCCAATGCGGCTTGCATTATACTCATCAAGAATGTGCTCCTGCAGGCGGCGCACCATATCAGCGCGCTCATAGGCGGTGTCCTCGTCGCAACGGTCGGTCATTTCGCAGGAAGGTGTACCCTCCTCGGGAGAATAGGGGAAAACGCCTGCTCGCTCGATTTTGGCTTCACGCAAAAACTCGCAGAGTTCCTCAAACTCCGCCTCACCCTCGCCGGGATGACCGACAATAAGGCTGGTGCGGATAACAAGACCGGGGATGCGCTCTCTGAGTTTTTTGAAAAGTTCGCGGTAGCTTTCGCTGCTGCCTCGGCGGTTCATTTTGCGGAGCACTTCGGTGTTGATATGCTGGATGGGAATATCCAGATACTTGACGATTTTGGGATTGGAGGCAACCTCGTCGATAAGCTCGTCGTCTATCTCGTTGGGATAGAGATAGTGGAGACGGAGCCATTCTATACCCTCAATGTTGCTGAGCTCGCGGCAAAGCTGAGCAAGGCGGCGCTTGCCGTAAAGGTCTGTGCCGTAGCGGGTCAGGTCCTGAGCAATCAGGATAAGCTCCTTAACACCGATTTCGGCGAGAGAGGAGGCCTCAGCGATGATATTCTCCATTGGGCGGGAGCGGAAGGAGCCGCGGATATCGGGGATGGCGCAGTAGTTGCAGCGGTTGTCGCAGCCCTCGGCGATTTTTATGTATGCCCACTCGGGACCGGTGGTGAGGAAACGGCCAACCTCGTCAACAGGAGCGTTCTTATCGCCAAAGCGGTCGGCATCCTTGCCTGCGAGGGTGTTTTCAACAACCTCCACGATATCCTGATAGCTGCCAACGCCCACAAGGGCGTCCACTTCCGGCAGCTCGGTTTTTATCTCCTGAGCATAGCGCTGGGCGAGACAGCCGGTGACTATGAGCTTTTTGGGCTGTGCCATCTCCTTATACTCTGCCAGCTCGAGAATCTCATCTATTGCCTCGCTTTTGGCGCTGTCGATGAAGCCGCAGGTGTTGATGATGATAACATCTGCCCAGTCGGGGTCCTGAACAAAGTAATAACCCGCATTATGAAGGCGGAGCATCATCTGCTCAGTGTTCACAAGGTTCTTGGCGCAGCCAAGGCTTATTATATGAATGGCGATATCTTTTGCCATATTCTCTTCCATATTATCACTCCTCGAAGTTGGATTCATACCTATAAAGGGCGGAGCGTATCTCCTCCCAGCTATAGCCGCGGCGCAAAAGGGCATCAGCGGCTTTTTTAACGGCGGTTTTATCGGAAATATTGGCACCTCTCATACGTGAGGCAAGGAGTTTGTCCAGAGTGTCATCCGTTTCCGGCATTTCCTCAAGAGCGTCCTCCCAGTGGTCGCGGCCTACTTTGTGGCGGTAAAGCTCATCCTTAACCCGCCTGACTCCATAGCCTTTGGCGGCATAGTGGCGCACCAGCATACGGGCATATTCGGCATCGTTGATGAGCCCAAGCTCAATAAATCGCGCCACAACAGCGGCAGCGTGGTACTCACTCTCGCCTTTTTCTATGAGCTTGTCGTAGAGCTCCCGCTCGCTGAGGGGGCGAGCGCCAATAATGCGAAGAGCCCGTTCTTTTGCCCTTCCCAGACCTGCCGCTTCACTGACGGCGGCAAATTCCTCATCGCTGAGTTCACGCCCGGTGAAAAGGGAAAAATCCGCAATGACGGCAAGCCCCATTTTCATGGAGCAGCCGTCGGAAAATTTAACTTCATAATGCTCGGGACGAATTTCCCGAAGCTCAGTAACCGTCACTTATCAGCCCTCAAAATCGTCGGCGGGAATATCAACGGCGCGGCCTGCTGCCTGAGCGGCCTTGCGTGCCTGAGGACTCATGAGCTTGTATGCATTATCGCGTATCTGCTGCTCAATGCCGTCGCAAATTTCGGGATGGGTGCGGAGGAAATCCTTAACGCCGTCGCGTCCCTGAATGCGCTGCTCGCCAACGGTGAACCATGCGCCTGCCTTGTCGATAAGCTCCAGCTTAACGCCAAGGTCAATGATTTCGCCTATTTTGCTGATGCCTTCGCCGTAGATGATATCAAACTCAGCCTCTTTGAAGGGGGGAGCAACTTTGTTCTTGATAACCTTTGCGCGGGTGCGGTTACCAACCATTTCACTGCCAACCTTGAGAGTTTCAACGCGGCGGACGTCAATACGGACGGATGCGAAATATTTTAGGGCGCGGCCGCCGGGAGTGGTCTCGGGGTTGCCGTACATAACGCCAATCTTCTCGCGGAGCTGGTTGATGAAGATAACGATGCAGTTGGTCTTGCTGATGGTGCCTGCCAGCTTGCGGAGAGCCTGGCTCATAAGGCGGGCAACAACGCCAACGGAGCTTTCGCCCATCTCGCCTTCAAGCTCGGTTCTGGGGACAAGGGCGGCAACGGAGTCCACAACAACAACGTCAACGGCGCCGGAGCGTACAAGAGCCTCGGTGATATCCAGAGCCTGCTCGCCGGTGTCGGGCTGGGAGATGAGAAGCTCATCGATGTTTACGCCAAGAGCGCGGGCGTAGGCGGGCTCAAGAGCGTGCTCAACGTCGATGAATGCAACCTCGCCGCCCATCTTCTGGGCAGATGCCAGAACGTGGAGAGCCAGAGTGGTTTTACCGGAGGACTCGGGTCCGTAGATTTCAACAATACGTCCCTTGGGAACGCCGCCTATACCAAGGGCCAGGTCAAGGGAGAGAGAGCCGGTAGAAACGGCTTCAACGTTTACGGGAATGTCGTCGCCAAGGCGCATAATGGCGCCCTTGCCGTAGCTTTTTTCGATCTGTGCCAGTGCGGTTTCAAGAGCCTTTTTCTTGTCGCTTGCCTGACCGGGGGTGGTGATGGGAGCTTTCTTATCTTTTGCCATAGTGAACACCTCTTATATCTCAAAAAATATTAAACTAATTAATAACTCAGGTTCTATACCCTTCCGAAAACAACCCTGTCTATACCCGCGCTGTCTTTTGCGCAGTCAACATTTTTGAATCCTTCAAGGCGCATTATTTTCTGCACATCTGCAGCCTGAGTTTCACCAACTTCAAATATCATCCAACCGCCAATGCGAAGGGCGCGTTTCCATTCCTTGGCAATAAAGCGGTAGAACATAAGGCCATCCTCGCCGCCATCCAAGGCGCTGCGGGGCTCATAGTCCCGGACGGAGGAATCAAGGGTATCAATCTCGGCGCTTGTTATGTAGGGAGGATTGCTGAGTATAAGGTCGAAGCTGCCAAGATTATCTGCGGGAGGGATAAGGGCATCGGCCTCCATGCATACAGCTCTTGCGGAGAGGGAGTTTGCGCGGATGTTGCGGCGGGTAACTTCAAGAGCCTTGCGGGAGAGGTCCAGCATAACAACACGGGACTCGGGAAGAGTGTGCGCCATTGCAAGACCGATGCAGCCGCTTCCGCAGCAAAGGTCGAGAACTCTGGGGGCGGAAGTGCGCTGACGGATAAGCTCCAGGGCCTTATCCACCAAAACCTCGGTGTCGGAGCGGGGGATAAGCACGTCGGGAGTTATCTCAAGAGGGAGTCCGTAAAACTCCCAGCGGCCTGTTATATAGGCCACAGGCTCGCCTAAAAGGCGGCGGCGCACATATCGCTCAACAAGGCTTTCCACCTGATTGGAGGAATATAGGGGCATATCCCGAAGAAGCTCTGCCTGAGTTTTTCCGGTAGCGTGGCAGATGAGGATGCGGGATTCGAGGCTATGAGCCTCAATGCCGGCGTCTCTCAGCGCCTTGCGGGCGTCTATATAAAGTTGACTGTATGTTTTGGGCATATCTTTCTCTCTCTGCTTCCTCTTGTGCTTTTTACCACTCGTCGCTGCCCTTTTCATCGGGGATGACAAGCTTGAGTGCCTCGATAGCCACCTCAATCATGCTGTCATCGGGTTCTTTGGTGGTAATATGCTGAATTTTCTTTCCGGGCCAGGCGATAACAGCGGCAATCGCGCTGTCGCTCTTGCCAACCCAACGGTTGATCTCATAGGTGATGCCCACGATGATGGGAAGAAGCAGGATTTTGCAGCACATACGGATAAGGGCGGAGACGGCGCTGGGAAGCGCGGCAATTGCGGGGAAGAGGCTCAGCACCCAAGTCATTATGGAAATGACAAAAATACTGATTATCATAACAACAACCAGAAAGCTGGTGCCGCAGCGGGGGTGGAAGCGGCTTTGCATACGCACGTTTTCAACAGTGAGGGGCAGCTGCTTTTCATAGCAGAAAATGCTCTTGTGCTCGGCACCGTGATATGCGAAAAGGCGCTTTATCTCCTTCATGCTTGTGGCAAACCAAAGATAGAGCAGGAAAATGATGATGCGGATGATTCCCTCCAGCAGGCATCTTCCAACAAGACCGATGGAGTCGGGAAGAAGCTCGAAAAGGAAAGCGGGGAGAAGGAAGAAAAGTCCCACGGCGAGAAGAATTCCGATGACCATTGCGAAGGCCATTATGGCTTTCTCGGCCTTTTCGCTGCCTAACTTTTTCTCCAGCCAGAGGTCAAATCTGCTGGGCTGCTCCTGCTGCTCCTCGGGCATGAATTCGGCGGACCAGGTGATGGCCTTCATGCCGTTTGACATGGAGGAGATGAGCATAAATATGCCCCGGATGAAAGGCCAGCCGAGAATGGGGTATTTCTGCTTGGTGTGGCTGAGCTCTTCAACCTCAAAAGCCAGCTCGCCGTCCGGTTTACGGCAGACCTTGCTCTGCTTATCGACACCGCGCATCAAAATGCCCTCGATAAGAGCCTGACCGCCGATGCTTGTTTTGAAACAGGTTTTTTCGGATTTGTTTTTTGCCATGTCTTATTCCTTATTTCCAAGAGTATTTTATGATTTTATATGTCCCGTTTAACGGACTATATCCCGCCAAAAACGGAGGGAAAAAACAATATATACAAAATGCACGGCTGAGAATTTTTCCGTTTTGAAATAAGTATATATTATAACTAACTTATAATATCATATCTCGGCGCAAAATGGTAGTAAAATTATTTTGAACAAAGTCGGTAAATTGAATATTTTTGATAAAAGTTTTTTCTGCGCTGTGCTTGAAATTATTCCGAAGCTGATGTATAATGCCGTGGTACGCCGGTGTGATGGAATGGTAGACGTGCTTGACTCAAAATCAAGTGTCCTCTGGACGTGGGGGTTCGAGTCCCCCCAC
>SVKK01000013.1 GCA_015068425.1 Oscillospiraceae bacterium
CGCGGGGTAGAGCAGTTCGGTAGCTCGTCGGGCTCATAACCCGGAGGTCGTCGGTTCAAATCCGGCCCCCGCAACCATGGTTGGCGACCAATTTAGATACCTAGCCCGAAAACCCTGAAACCACAACGGTTTCAGGGTTTTTTCGTACCCCGATTTGAGGTCGCGAAAAAAAGATACCTACCTTTGAAAATGGATGACTGAGGGGAACTGAACTAAATACCCCACCGTTTTGGGCAGTTTTTTCGAGAATTTTCTCGAGAGAACTGCCCTTTTTTCATGCCCAAATTATGAACTTTCTGTTAACAATGCAGGACGAGAGGAAAGGAGGAGATACCAATGTCCACTGCAATTCTAATGTGCGCACTATTTTTTGCGAAAGTTATAGATAACGCACTAAGCACAACGAAAACCATTCTAGTCCAAAGAAACCATTGCATCCTCGCCGGTATCGCGCTGGCCGCATCGAACTTCATCTATCTCTGCATAACAAAGAACGTGGTGAATTCTGATATCGTTAATGAATATCCCATCGAGAATACATACAACGTCAATCTCTCGCCCTATCTGGAAGCACTGGCCGAAGTACCCGCTCCTATTACAATGCGGAAGCAAAACTGCTTCCGCATTGCTGTTCCTTAGATATTAGTCCATGGTGTGTTTTCTAAAAACGTCCACCAGTTCTTTGCAGTATTGGAATGTTCGCCCTGTGCCGTCTTCAAAATCGTATGTCTTTGTTTCCAGCGTGGCGTTTTCCCATTCATAGCGGCGGCCGTCCGGAACAGTCAGAAAGCGATATGGCCAGCCTTCAGCTTCGCACAGACACCAAGAGATACCCTGTTCTTCCATCATGGTCAGCACATCATCTGTGTAGCTTGCGACGAGGGCTACATTCCAACCAACATTATTTCCAAAAATACCGAACTCGTTGCACATAAAGCCAACAGAATGTTCTTTTGCAATTTGCTGCATCGGCTGAATCTTTTCGGTATAGAGCAGATCGGCGCTGTAAATTTTTTCGCTACTCCATCCATCTTCAATCCAAGTGAGTTCTGTGCCGCCGTGGAGACGGTCTTCCATAGAGTCAGCCGGCACCAGTCCTGTCATTTCGCCATCGCACTCTATGATCAGTTCCAAAATCGTGAAACACTCGTTTTGGGGCACAATTACCAGTTCACTTACGCCCTCCGGTATCTCAATGGCATAAGGCTCGTTGAATCTCCAATCGCAGGACATTTCATCAATGTAGTCGCCTTGAACATCAACCGCCATCACAGTACCATCGCTGAATGTGACAGTGAATGGCCGATATACCCAAAAGTCAATTTTTAGGGTATTGCCGCCAATATCTCCGGAAATCTTAATGCTTTCGCCAGCATTCAACTTCGCAGGGAAATATGGGTACGGCCAGTATGCTGTCGGAGCGGTATACCAATCATCTCCGCCACACAGATATGTTGGAGCGTACGGGTGACAACCCAAGGCAAGTCCAATCTCCGCCATGTTTTCCACCCATGCATTTAAGGGATTGCCATGAAAGGAAATCAGTAAAACCCGTTCCGGGTCGACTGCACGAAGGCCACTCACCAATTCTTTCATGTTCTCTGTAGCATCAACTAAGTTTTCTTCACTTGGCTGCAATTCGTTAGCCAGATCAAAACTCAGGTAGCGGCTTGAGATTCCGGCGTATCTGTGGGCGAGCATCTCCCAGTAAGCACGGACATTTTCCCATTCTTCTTCACTGAGATCCATGCTTTCCAAATCGCTTGGCGTATCGATCATAGAAAGCTGGATATGTACACCATACTCTATACCCCACGCAATCAACTGATCAAGTTCCAGCAATTCTGTTTCGTTAACCAGTGACACATCTTCCGGAAAATCCGGATAACGCAGGGTAGTAAAACCAAAGAAAACACGAGTGAAGTTTAACCCGTTTTCTGCAAGAAATGCTATGTCAGCTTCCATGAAGTCCTGCTGGAAGTGTCTCCCGTCCTTACGGGCAGATGTCCCTGCGCCCTTCCATTCGGAAGGCAATTTCTGCTGGGTGACTTCGGGAAGGTCGCTTGGAGCGTTCAAAAGTTCGTCCGTGATAATGCCCTTATCATAGGTCGAAACATCACGAACAGAAATGTAGTTGACAGGATCATGCTCTATCGATTCATACAGACGTACTACAGAGGTCAAAGCATCACGCAGAGTCAATGCGTTTTGCAGATAGAGTTCTCCCGTTCCTGATTCCACATTCATAAGAGGTCGTTCCGAAATAAGAGAAATTCGTCCAACACAATAGGCGTACGCAGGCCCAATCGAGTTGTTGGGATCATTGAGCATTTCATCTTCTGAAGAGAACGAACTGTCCCACGGAAAAATCGGATATTCCCATGAAAAATCTCCGCCCCAGTCATACCCATCGTACATAAACGCCTCATCAGTATTCCAACAATCAATTTCCAGTGTTTTTCCAGCAAACAGAAGGGCAATTAATGCGCCATCCCGCTTCATCTCGGTTTCGGGTGCATCAGCAGTTAGGTCTTCCCAAGCCGGAAGCGCAGTTTCGTCCTGCAGGCGGATCATGTTCCCAAGAATAGAACAGTATTGCTCCCATGTGACGACCGTTGCATCCGGATCAACGCTTTCCATACCTTCCGGAAGAAAACCATACGAAATCGCCCGATCATATTCCATGCCAGTAATGGCATCAATATCAATTTTATCAACTTCGTCCTGTTCCTGCGAACCATTTTCAGCATTTGAGGGGGCATCGCTTACAGGTGGCTCATTTTTACAACCAGACAGCAGGCCTAATGTCATTACAACAGCCAATAATAAACTTATCATTCTTTTGTATTTCATAATCATTCCTCGCTTTCATCGAAAGGATAAGTCGAATATATGTAGGTGCGATGTTCGCATATAAATACCCAAAATAATTATAGCACCTACATCCGTGAATTTCTACAGTTTTCCTGGGTAAAGCAAAAAAGCGAGAGTGCATCGTTCAAAATGCACTCCCGCAAAAATTTATCGTTCCTGTTCGTGGCGTCTGGTTTTTCTTTGCTGTTGTGTCTGCTGCGTTTTTTTGCTACGGCGCAGACGTTCACGGATGGAGCGTGCTTCCGCTTCCTCATGGAGCAGATTTGCCACATTCCGTTTGCTGTCGTGCATTATCATCGGATCGTATTTCTCGTCGTAGCATATGCCGGGTTTTACTGAGGACACAGCCAAAGCCAGTTGAAGAATTGTAGACCTTGCGGTGTCGACTTTCGAACCCCCAAAAATCCGGAGAAAAATGGCGGTATCTATTTTGGTCGCAACCCAAATTGTGTCGACGGTTCAGATTTCGTCACCGATAAGCCAAAAAATACGATAAAACGATTAGCCAAAACCCCGCAAACCATTGAGATTACAGGCTTTCCCGCCCGTATCTAAATCGGTCGGAAATGCCAACAATGCGAACCGAAAAAGATATCGGTTCGAAAAACCCCGGAACCACAGCGGTTTCGGGGTTTTTTCGTGCCATTTTTCAAGGTGCAATTTAAAAGATATCATTTCCCCAAATCGACCTTCGGGGAGGACTTGAACTAAATCTTAAATTTAATATTAGTGGAAAATTTTGAAATTTTATGATATAATCAGTTTGATAAATAAGAATTTATGGATAAGTTCATATATCTTTGCAATTTCATCAATGCAACCTGAAGTTTACATTTAGAAACACCGAATTGGTAGTATGATTATGCTGAGTGTTCTATAATTAAAGCAACGCAGCGTTAGAAAATATAAGGAGAAATGATTATGACACTTGGCGAAAAACTATCAAAATTAAGAAAAGAATACAACTACACGCAGGAACAACTTGCAGACATACTCGGAGTTTCCCGTCAGTCCATCAGCAAGTGGGAGTCGGATATCGCATATCCCGAAACCGATAAACTGATAAAAATGGGAAAGCTGTTTGAATGTTCGATGGATTATCTTCTCAATGAGGATATTACCGAAAAGCAAGGGTTACAACCTACCGAAAAAGAAAGTATTTGGGATAAGTTTAAAAACCAGTTTCACGAACGCAAGAGCGAAAAGATGATCTTCGGTATGCCTCTATATCATATCGGAAAAAACGCGCACGGCTTCTTTGCAATCGGATTGAAGGCGCATGGAGTATTCTCGCTCGGTCTGATATCACGAGGTATCTTCTCTGTTGGTCTGCTATCACTCGGAGTAATATCCATTGGACTTTTGTCCCTGGGCTTGATTTCTGCAGGCGTGTTCTCAGCTGGACTACTTGCTGTTGGTTCGATTGCTATCGGCTTATTTGCGGCAGGAGCAATCAGCGTAGGACTCATATCCTTTGGAGCCCTCTCGGTTGGCTACTTCTCATCAGGTGCGCTTGCTATCGGTAAATATATTGCCGTTGGCGACCACGCCCACGCGATGATTTCTATAGGTCAAACATTGGCAGACGGAAGTGTTTATAGCCACATTGGAGATCTGACAACGGCAGATATACCGATGGTTGTAGAATGGCTTGACGGCCATGTTCCGTCTTGGCTCGGTTGGGCAAAAGAGATTTTCAAATTTTATATTCAATAATTCCAATTTGTTGGTTAATTTCAACCTTGATATCTTTTTCGGTGCAACTTGCCATAAAAGACAGTCCACCATTGGTGGGCTGTCTTTTTTATATCTGATCATTATTCAAATCATTCGCTTCATAAAAGCGATGCGCTGTTCCATGGCGGCAAGTGAGGTGGGGGCTTTTGTGGCAATATCAAAACCATGCATGGTCCCTTTGGTCTCGTTCAGGGTAACTTCAATGCCGGCATCCCGAAGAAGCCGGGCATAAAGAATGCCATCATCGTGGAGACAGTCAAACTCCGCTGTCTCGATATATGCGGGAGGCAGACCTTCAAAACCTGCCGCCTCCACGGGGGAATACCAGACATAATGGGGATTATCCCTATCCACCTTCGTCATAGGACCGATACGGTCCGACAGGGAAGAATTCCACATGGGCGTATCGGTGAAGCGCTTGGCAGAGGGACTGTCGTTGCGGGCGTCCAAAAAAGGGTAGGGCAGCATCTGGAAACGGAATTTCGCCGGATGAAGGCGCTCTTTTGCTATCATGCATACGCCCACCGCAAGGGTGGAGCCGGCGCTGTCGCCGCCGATGCCAATACGCTCTGTATCAATGCCCAGCTCTTCGGCGTGGTCGTATGCCCAGCAAAAGGCGGCATAGCAGTCCTCAAAAAACGCAGGGAAGGGATGCTTAGGAGCCAAGCGGTAGAGAGGGAATATAAGCCTGCAGCCCACTTCCTTTGCATAGCGCACAGCATTGCGGTAGTGGTAGCCTGCCGCCTCCAGCACAAAACCGCCTCCGTGAAGATAAACGAGACAGGGCGCTTTCCCGGAAAGACCCTTGGGAGACAATGTGAAGCAGGAGATGGTTCCGCCGCTTACGGCAATATTATGCTTGGCAACATCCAGCGCCTTATCCCGCCAAAGGAACTTCGGCGGCTTCATATGGGCGGCTGATATGGCCAGAAACTTCTCATTTATTGGTGGGGCAAAGAGATTCCAAGGGAAAAATTCCCGGCTGATGGCATATTTTTTCATAGCTGATTCCCCTTCGCGGCGGCTTTTTACTTTTTTATAGGCAGGAGCATTCTTGTCTGCTCGTTATCTCTGCAATACGAAATACACTCAGTACTATACCACACCCGATTTTGGGAGACAAGGCCGCCTAATGGGCGGATATTTTTGTAAACTTATGTTGCTATTTATGCAGCGCTTTTGTACAATAAATCCAGAGTCGACTATCGAACTTGGAAATTAAAAAACTACCAAACACGGAGGTCGGTATTATGAAAAAAGCAAACCCCGTTGGCTGGCGGACAGCAAAGAAAGAGCGCGCAGCTTACGGCAGTTACTTCCTCGGTCAGAACATGATCTATACATTCCCCTTCATGTTTCTGACAACCTATCTGCTGATGAGTGGAATCTCCGCTGCAAAGACGGCGGGAATTTTGATACTTCTGAAGGTGTGGGATGCTGTCAATGACGCATTGTTTGGCGGATTGATCGATGGAATTCGCTTCAAAAAGGGCAAATTCATCCCCTGGCTTCGCATATCCCTGCCCGTAATTCTTATTGCCACGCTGGCGCTGTTCAATATTCCGGGTTCCTTCTCCGAAAATGGAAAGCTGATTTGGTTTGCCGTGGCATATCTCATCTGGGATACCAGCTACACCCTCTGCGACGTACCTATTTTCGGTCTCATCACCACTATGACCGATGTTCAGGAGGAACGCACCTCCCTGATGACCACCGGCAGAATATTTGCCAATATCGGCGTTATCGTCGCAATGATCTGCGGCTATGTTCTGCCCACTGAGGCGGTGGGAATGTCCTTTTCCGCTATCGCCGTTATCATCGTTGTTCTGGCCCTGGTCAATATGATCTTTATCTGCGTTTCCGGCAAAGAGCATTCTCTCAAGGCCGCCCAAAGCGAAGAGAGCTTCAGCCTGCGCAGAATGTTTTCCTATCTCGTACATAACAAATTCCTGCTTGTTTATTTCCTCGGCATGTTTCTTTACAGCGGGCTCAACACCGCTGCAGCAGTGCTCCAGTTCGCCTGCTTCTACCTGTTCAATAATGCTATGATAGCAACCTTGGTAGGAGCCCTCTCCTTTGCTCCCGCGGTGCTCATCTCCTTCATTATGCCCAAACTCTTAAAGCGCTTCGACAAATATAAGCTCTTTATGGTGGGCGCGGTGTCTTATGCGGTGCTGTCCCTGATTTCCTACTTTGTAGGCCCACTGCTTACACCCCAGATTGTGCTCTTCGTGCTGAGGGGAGTTTCCATCGGCATTATGTCCGTCCTGCAGTTTATGTTTACGCCGGACTGCGCCGAATACGGCCAGTATAAAACCGGAATAGAGGCAAAGGGCATCACCTTTGCAGTGCAGACCTTCACTCAGAAAATCATCAGCGCGGTTTCCTCCGCCCTCGGCGTGGCAATCCTCGGTCTCTTTGGCTGGGTCACCGTTAAAGCGGAAAGCTTCGCGCAGCTTCAGGCTCTCAATATCGCCCAGCCCCCTCAGGCCCTGAGCGCCCTGTGGGCGGTGTTTGCTCTGATACCTGCGATAGGCGGAATTGCAGCTGTGGTCGTATGGAGCTTTTATCGGCTCAAGAGCGAGGATGTTGCCCTGATGGCAAAGTATAATAACGGCGAAATCACAAGGGAAGAGTGTGACCGCGCCCTTTCCTGCAAGTACTGAGCGGGAGGATACAGATATGGAAAAGAAACAGTGGTATAAGGACAAAGTGTTCTACCAGATTTGGCCTCGTTCTTTTAAGGATGGCAACGGCGACGGCATGGGAGACCTTTTGGGCGTTTATGAAAAACTGGACTACATTAAGTCCCTGGGCTGCGACGGAATCTGGTTTTCTCCGCTGTATCCCTCTCCCGGTGTGGACTGCGGCTACGATATCTCGGATTATAATGACATTGCGGCGGAATTTGGCGGCATGGAGGCCTTCAAAAAGGTTCTGGAAGGCGCCCATGAGCGGGACATGAAGGTCATTATGGACCTTGTGGTCAACCACACCTCCACCGAACACGAATGGTTCAAAAAGAGCCGGGAGCGGATCGAACCCTATACCGACTACTATATATGGAGACCCGCAAAATCCAATGGCAAACTGCCCAATAACTGGGACTCCCTCTTTGAGGGAAAAGCCTGGGCGTGGGATGAAGTAAGAAATGAATACTATATGCACCTCTTTGCAATAGAGCAGGCAGACCTGAATATGGATAACCCTCTGGTTCGGGAAGAGGTCAAGAATATCCTGCGCTTCTGGCTGGACATGGGCGTGGACGGCTTCCGCGAGGATGTAATCACCTTCATCTCAAAGAAGGAAGGTCTTCCGGATGACCGTATTATGCCCGCATCCAAGGGCATCGGCTATTATAACCACGGACCCCGTCTGCATGAATATCTGGAAGAATTCCACCGTGATGTGTTCAGCCATTATGACTGCATGGTGCTGGCGGAAGCTCCTATGATTAATCCGAAGAAGGCTCTGGAGTATATTGACGAGAATAATAATCCTGTGCTGGATATGATGATCCAGTTTGCTACTCAGGAAGCGGACTGCCTTTTCACTGACTTTAACCATATTCCCTTCAGCCTGCGGAAGCTGAAACGGGCATACTCCAATTGGCAGAACGGCTTGGAAGGTCGCGGCTGGAATATGCTCTATATTGAAAACCACGACCACCCCCGAATGGTGTCCCGCTACGGAAGCGAAAAGTTCCGCAGGGAAAGCGCCAAGATGCTGGCGGTATCTTACCTGTTCCTGAAGGGAACTCCCTTTGTCTATCAGGGACAGGAGATAGGCATGAGCAACTGGTATCCAAGCGATCCGGAAATGTATGAGGATGTGCAGACCCGCTGGCAGTATTTCAATGTGGGGACAAAGCGTTCTCCGGAAAAGCGGCTGCAGCGGCTGTGGCACGGCTCCAGAGACTCTGCCAGAACTCCTGTGCAGTGGAGCGCTGAACCCAATGCCGGCTTCACAACAGGCGAGCCATGGTTCTATGTAAACGAAAACTATGTTGATGTAAATGTGGCATCTCAGGAGCAGGATGCTGACTCCGTTTTGAACTTTTACCGCAAAGCCATTGCTCTGCGAAAGGCGCTTTCCTGCGTTCGCCACGGTGATTACAGGGAATACAATAAGCTTTCCTCCTCCCTTTATACCTACTCACGGGAGGACGAAAAGCAGAAAATTCTGGTGGTTTGCTCCTATACGGAAAAAGAGGTCCCCTTCAAAGCACCCC
Source organism: Oscillospiraceae bacterium (assembly GCA_015068425.1). Classification (GTDB taxonomy): domain Bacteria; phylum Bacillota; class Clostridia; order Oscillospirales; family Oscillospiraceae; genus SIG459. The sequence continues at coordinate 8,843 of SVKK01000013.1, forward strand.
AAGGCTTTGACCTCGCTTCTGCGGAGCTGAAGCTGCAGAACTATGCAAAAGCGGATTCTGCCTTGCTGAAACCCTATGAAGTCAGAGTATATTTATGGGAAAAATAATCCGCAAATAGTAAAAAAGCATCCCAAGCCTGATGGCTTGGGATGCTTTTTATTCAGATTTTGGCGGTGTTTTCTGCCGTATGGAAGCTTTTGAGGAGATTGATAAATTTCATAACGAGGTGTCCGTTTTCCAAAGTGCAGCGATAAATTTTGCTGCCGTGCTGAACCTCCAGATATTTGCCGGGGCTGAAAGGCAGGGAGGGGATATTTTTAATGGGCACAACAAAATCTGCGCATTCGCCGTCCAGCTTCCCTTCAATGTGGAAGCCTTCGACGCCGAGAGTGAGGGTGCCGCAGCCCGCTTTGCGGAAACGGTGCCTGCCTTCGTCCAAAACGCTGAACTCTGCCCGGTCGGAGAGAGAAACAAGTTCGCCCTTTTCTACGGCGGAGAGAACTTTGTTGAATATTAGGCGGCTCCAGTCTGAAACATATCTTATCTCGTCCCCGTGGACGGAGCATTTATGGAGCATAGCGTAGTCATCGCTTTGCTGGGCATAGCCGCATTTTTCGCACTGGAGTATATTTTTGCATTTCAGGCGTATGGAAAATTCCTCGCCGCAATGGGGACAGATATACAAAACATCTTCAAGACCGGCAATGTTTCTGCAGCCGCTGAAGCGAACCCGATAACCCTCCTGCTCGCGGTAAGCGTCGAAAAGAAGCGCTTCCTCGGTGCGGAGACGTATGCTCTCCTCATCCATAGTGGCAAGCTCATCTGCGGAAAAAAGCTTATATATATCTATGTAAGTGCGTCCGGGGCGGAGAACGGAGGACCATTTCGGAAGCACGAAATATGAACCGTAGGAGCGGGCGGCATATACATCGGTGCCCAGCCACTTGAGGAATTTATAGGTGGCTGTGGGAATAGGGGTGGAAAGACCGTCTTCGCACATAAGTCCCGCGGGATAAATCGCCAGCCTTCCGCCGGAGCTAATAACGCTTTTCATTTTTTTTAGATCGCTGACTTCGGTTTGAAACTGCTGCTTGGGTATGAGACCAAGCTTGCTGAGAAAACCCTGCAGGGGAAGAGTGCCGAATATGGAGCGGCTCACCACAAAATTCATTGGCCTTTTGCAGGCACCGATAAGGTTGACGAAGTCAAGGGCGGTCTGGTGATTGGCTATAACCACAAAGGAACCTGAGGCGTTTTTTATCTCATTCCTGAGAAATCTTCTTCGAAAAAGCAGGCATGCAGCCAGATTGGAAACTGCCCGGGCAATTCCGTAGAAGAAAGGATTGGGTGTTGTATGGCGCATAGGCTCGTCCTCTTATTTTTTGTCTGATTGGCCTGAGCACTGAAATCCGCCGCGTGGTGCGTGTTCGGATTATATCGCCAGGCTAAGGTGTTCATTGGAAAATAATAACATATATTTTGTCGTTGGGCAAGCGGCGCTTGATTAATCCCTGTTTGGTGTTATACTAAATATGTTAATTCCAGCATTTGGTAATGATAAACTATAACTAAGGAGTATTTTTATGAGCAGTTTTGAAAATCTTCGCATAGTGGATAATTTTTATCAGACCTCTCTTTTCTTCCCCATGCCCACCGTTATCATCAGCACTCTGTGCGAGAACGGAAGCACCACGCTGGGGCCCTATTCTCTAATTCAACCCTACTATGTGGCGGGAAAGGATTATTACGCAATGCTTCTTTGCTGCCGCAATTCCTCCAATACCGCCCAGAATATTCTCCGCAACGGAAAATGCGCCATCAACTTTATAGACGATAAGCCATCCACCTTCAAAGAGGCGGTGAAGCTTTCCTGGCCGGGAGATAAACCCGAGGAGAAAATGCCTAAATGCAAATTCAAGCTTGAAAAGAGCCTCCTTGAGGAGGAAAGCGGCGAAGTGCGTCCTCAGGTGCTCAGCGATGCAATTCAGGTTATAGAGTGCACCTGGATGCGGGAACTTGACGGAGCGGATAAGGACGCTGCAGGCGAGCTCAACGGCTACGAAGGACCTTACCACGATTTCAACGGCATTACCAGCAAGTTTGGCGCCCACTTCATTCTCCGTGTGGATAAAATACTGATGAAGAAGAAATATGCCGATGCCATAATAAACGGCGTGCGTTCAAAGGATTTTCCACCCCTGCCCGTAGACTACGGTTACCGCGACAGCAAAAACTTCTGGTTCCACAGAAAGAGAAAAGTGCGCGCCGAGCTTCTGCAAATGCGCGAGGCCAGCCTTGAATCTGTGCGCTATGCCGCGGATCGGGCGGATGACAAGGTGAAGTTCACCGATGAAGCTCTGAAAACCGTACTCGCCGTGCCCAGAGTTTTCCTGCCTCTGGTGCTCAAAGGCTGCGTGGACTGGGCGAAGGAAAACGGAGTTGAGCTCGTCACCGAAGAGCATATGAAGATAATTCAGGATAAGCGCGCCAAGGAAAAGGCAGAGAAGAAAAAATAAAAAAAGGACACTTAGGCGGCCTTTTCCTTTCCATTGAAATAAATATAATTTGTGATATACTGAAAAAAACAATAAAATGGAGGGAATAGAATGAAAATTGCTGTTTCCGATACTGTAAAATATATTGGTGTAAACGACCGCGAAATTGATCTGTTTGAAGGACAGTATATAGTCCCCAATGGCATGGCCTATAACTCCTATGTGGTCTTTGACGAGAAAATTGCCGTAATTGACTCCGTGGATGCCCGCTTTTCCGGGATTTGGCTGGAAAATATAGCGGAAGAATTGAAGGGAGCTTCTCCTGATTATCTGGTGGTGCACCATATGGAGCCCGATCATTCCGGAAGTATCAGGGCGTTCATGTCCGCATATCCTCAGACAAAAATCGTTGCATCGGCCAGAGCCTTCGTTATGATGAAAAATTTTTACGGCGAGGATTATTCCTCCCGCCGCGTTGTGGTTGGTGACGGTGACAGCCTTTCTCTGGGCGGACGCAGCCTCAGCTTTTTCACTGCGCCCATGGTTCATTGGCCCGAGGTTATTCTCAGCTATGACAGTGCCGAGGGTATACTTTTTTCTGCTGACGCATTCGGCAAGTTCGGAGCTCTGGATGCGGACGAGGACTGGGCCTGCGAGGCCAGACGCTATTATATCGGCATTGTGGGCAAGTATGGCGGAGCGCTCCAAAGTGTTTTTGCAAAGCTTGGCGGTCTGAATATTCAGATAATATGCCCTCTTCACGGACCTGTGCTTACAGAAAATCTTGAGTACTATTTCCGGCTCTATAACATCTGGTCCACTTATGCTGTTGAGGAAGACGGCATAGTTATTGCCTATACTTCCGTTTACGGCAATACCAAAAAAGCAGTTGAGCTGCTGGCCGAGGAGCTTGAGAAAAACGGCTGCCGCAAAGTAGTGGTCAATGACCTTGCCAGATGTGATATGGCAGAAGCGGTGGAGGACGCCTTCCGCTACGGCAAGCTGGTGCTGGCAACAACAACTTATAATGGCGGCATATTCCCCTATATGAGGGAGTTTATAGAGCATCTCACCGAGCGCAATTTCAGCAACAGAGAAGTTGCGTTTATTGAAAACGGCTCCTGGGCACCCACAGCAAGCCGCATAATGAAGTCTATGCTGGAAAAGAGCAAGAACCTCAGCTATACTGCGGCGGGAGTGAGGATTATGTCCGCTCTGAATGAAGAAAGCACCGCTCAGCTTATGGCTTTGGCTGCAGAGCTTAACAGAGAGTGCCCTGCTGAGCAGCCCGAGGAGATTGCGGGCAAGAAGTTTATCTGCAAAATATGCGGATATATACATGAGGGAGAGGAGCTTCCTTCCGATTTTGAGTGCCCCATCTGCAGACAAAGCGCCGAATTCTTTGAGGAAGTGAAGTAAGGCGGGTGGCATTATGAAAAGCTTTGTAACCGAAACCGATATCGAATATGTAAAGAAGCAGTCCTATAAGGTAATGGGAGTAATTTTCGTCATTTTATCCCTACTGGCGCTGCTGGTTCTCCTCATTTCCGTGCGAATATATGCCTGCGTGGAGATAATTGTTATTCTGGGCTGCCTTATGGGTGTGTTTTCCAAAAAATATGCCGCCCATGACTATGTGCTGCGCTTTGAAGACCGCGACTTGATTGTGCGAAACAGGGCGGGCACCGAGGGCTTCCGCCTCGAAGAGCTTTCCATAGGAGATTTCACCTTCAAGCAGTCTGAAAGAGAGAAAAAACTCAATTACTGCACACTGCTCATCAATGGCTCCACCATTGCCTTCGGCGGCATCAAAAACTGCAAAGAGATGAAAACCTATATAAACGCAAACTGCAAAAACAGCTATCATAGATAAGAAAAATCCCGCTTCACCGAAGCGGGATTTTTCTTGTTCTCAGCCGAAATAAATTTTGCTCTGTTTGCGGATTTCATCCATAATGCAGTCGTTTACACCGGGGAAGATACTGCCCTCTCCGCCGTAAGTGAGGCAAGGGATGAAGCAGCCGCCTTCGCTGTATTCCCGGCAGGCGCGCTGAACTTCGGCGCGAACCTTCTCCTCGGTCCAATCGGGAACGTCAACAACGCTGGCTTCGATGCCGCCCATAAGCAGCAGCTTATAATCGGTGTCCTTTTTGATCTGCTGAATATCGTTGCTGGGAAGAACGCCCTCCCAGATGTCTATGCCGATTTCAACCATATCCCTGGCGATGGGCTGGCAGTAGCTGTCGGCGTGATGCATGGCGATCATTCCTTCGCCCTTTATAAGGCTATATATCTCCCTGTAAGGCTCTTTGAAGAACTCGCGCCACATATCGGGGGCCATAAAGAGGTTGGTTTTGCTGCCCCAGTCGTCGTGGAACATAAGCACATCGGGGTTTATATTTTCCTTGATAAGCTTTATCTGAGCCATCTTCATTTCCTTTATGGCGGCGATGAGCTCGTGCATAGCCTCGGGCTCTTCATAGAAAGCACAGAGAGCGCCCTCAAAGCCGAGAAGAAAGTGGCAGGTTTCGAAAAGACCTGTGGGCATCCAGCACATGACAAATTTGTCCTGAGCGCGGAAGGCCTCAGCCTGAGCCTTCGCAGCTGTCCAATCCAGCTCAACGGTGCTCATATCCGGAAGCTTAACATATTTTTTCCACTCCGCAGCATCGGGGCAGACCAGCTTGTCGGGAGTGGTGATTGGCATTACGCCGGGTTCGTCGGCGCGCCATTCCAAGGTTATGCCGTGAGGTGTGACGGCGGTACCGCCGGGGGCAACGGGAGACATAAAGAAAAATACGGGGTCCCAAACCTGAGGGAATACCTCCCAGGAGTTAACAAAGGCGTCGGGCTTACCACTGCGCCAGGTCTCATAAAAGTTTTCCTTGAGTGTCAGCATAGTTTTATCCCCTTCCTATAGTCCAATCCGCAGACATTCCGCGAACTTGTTTGCAATTTAACTATATCATAACAAACATATGGGAACAAGATATATTTGACGCATAGCCACCGTAGGGGTATATTATTCTTACAGAAAAAAAGATAGAAAATGGAGGTTTTCAATATGGATAACAAAAACATTCCCGAGGAGAAAAACACCATCCTGACCTTGAACGATGAATATGGCAACGAGATTGATTTTGAGTATCTTGATGTTATAGAGCATGAGGGAAAAGAGTATATTTTCCTCCTTCCCGCTGAGAGCGAAAGCGCGGAAATCGTCATTATGGAAATAGAGCCGGTGGATGAGGAAAATGAAAATTATATCCCCGTTGAAGACGAAGACCTCCTGCAGGCTGTTTACGGCCTTTTCAAGGAAAAGTATAAAGATATTCTTACCTTTGAAGATTGAAATTCAAAAAACGGGGTGACGCTATGCAGTACAGTGAAATAGGAAAAAGCGGGATAAAAGCCTCCCGCATAGCTCTCGGTCTTATGCGCTCCAGTCTTTTCGGAAGCGAAGAAATGCGCACTCTTCTGGAAACCGCGCTGGAAGAGGGGATAAACTTCGTGGATAATGCGGATATCTACGCGTGGAAAACTCCCTCCGAAATTCTCTTCGGTGAAGTAATGGACTCCGCTCCCTATCTTCGGGATAAGTTCATTATCCAGACAAAATGCGGAATTTGCCGGGGTTACTATGACAGCTCCTATGAGCACATCATCGAAAGCGCGGAGCAAAGCCTGCGCCGTATGAAGCTGGACAGCATTGATATCCTGCTGCTCCATCGTCCCGATGCCCTCACCGAACCCGAGGAGGTGGCAAGAGCCTTCGATGAGCTTCAAAGCAGCGGCAAGGTGCGCCATTTCGGCGTTTCCAATATGAATCCGGGACAGATCGAAAATCTCAAACGCTTCGTGAAGCAGGATATAATCACGGATCAGGTGGAGATGAGCCTTGCCCATGCCCCTGCCATTGATGCGGGCATCCATGTGAATATGATGGAAGATGCCTCTCTTATGCGTGACGGCAGCCTTCTGGACTATGCCCAGTGCAAGGGCATGGGCATTCAGGCGTGGTCGATTCTGCAGATAAGCCTTCACGGGGGAAGCTTCCTTGAAAACCCCGAATATCCGGAGCTTAACGCCGTCCTTGAGCGCCTCGCGGAGAAGTATTCCGCAACAAAGGCAGCAGTTGCCGCCGCCTGGCTTTTGCGCCATCCCGCAAAAATTCAGGCAATAGCGGGCACCACCAATCCTCAGCACCTGCGTGAAATCGCAAAGGCAGCGGATATATGCCTCACAAGACCCGAGTGGTATGAGCTTTACCTCGCCTCGGGCAAAACTCTTCCGTAAACATAGTAAAAGGAAGCATTCAAATGCGCTCTTCTCTCAAACCCCGGCTGATGATAGCCCTCTCGATGTGCATTTTCGGCACCATTGCAATATTTGTCCGCAATATTCCCCTCTCTTCCGCCCAGCTTTCTTTGAGCAGAGCTGTGATAGCGGCAGTGCTTATCGGCCTCTACCTCCTTGTGGGAGGAAAAAGGATAGCCTTCCGGGGCCTCGGCCGCCAGCTGCCCGCGCTGCTTGTTTCGGGCGCGGCGCTGGGAATAAACTGGATACTGCTTTTTGAAGCCTATAAATACACCACGGTATCCGTGGCTACGCTCAGCTATTATTTCGCTCCCGTTATAATAATCCTGACCTGCCCTCTGCTTTTCAAGGAGAAGATGGGGGTGAAGCAGTGGCTGTGCTTTGTGATGAGCACACTCGGCATAGTGCTTATCACCGGCCTTGGAGATATAAGCGGCGGCAGCAGCCATATAAAGGGAATCGCCTTCGGTCTTGCCGCGGCCTGCTTTTATGCCTTTGTTGTTATCAGCAATAAATTCATAAAGGGCGTGGACGGAATCCAACGTACCTTTTTGCAGTTCGTGGCAGCTGCGATTGTGCTTGCGCCCTATGTGCATTTGACGGAGGGCTTCAGCCTCGCCGCCATGGATGCAAGAGGCTTTGTATTTCTCGGAGTGGTTGGTTTGATACATACGGGTGTATGCTATTGCCTTTATTTTTCCGCGCTGAAGGATGTAAGCGGTCAGGAAGCCGCAATTTTAAGCTATGCAGACCCCCTTGTGGCGGTGCTGGCATCTGTGTTCGTTTTGGGAGAGGCCATAAGTCTGCCACAGATAATAGGCGGAGTGCTTATACTGGGTTTCACTCTTTGGAACGAGCTTGGAAACGCAAAATAGAAAAGTTCGCTGCGGATATTCCGCGGCGAACTTTTTTATTTGCTCCTGCGTCTGACAATAATTTCAGTGATGTTGGTCAGCACGGTTTCGCCGTGCTGATTTCGTACGAAAAAGGTGATTTCAACAATGCCGTTTTTTTCGCTTCTCTCGCTTTTGGCGGTGATGAGGGCTCTGCCGAAAAGGGTGTCATCGGCAAAAACCGGCTTGTGCCATTCGATTTTGGTGGATTTTCCCGCCAAAAACTCGCTGCCGAAAACATCCTGCTCCAGATATTTGTTCCAGACGGACATGAAAGTCATCACCCCGGGGGCAAGAAGCGCCCCAAAGGGGCTTGCCTTCGCGTATTCCTCGTCGGTGTGGATGGGTCTGCTGTCATAGTCTTTTGCAAAGGAGAGCATCTTTTCCTTTTTGATTACAACAGGCTCTATTTCAATTTCCGTGTTCAGCTTTATATCTTCAAAAAACATAGCTTTCTCCCGTGGTGACATTTGCTGACAGTATAGCACTGCTTGCGCCAAAATTCCATAAAGTTTTTCAAAAAGATATAATGCGCGCATATGTCCCGATTATTGGACATAAAGAGGGATAAAATCGGTATATAAAGAAAGGGAGGTAAAAATTATGGTAGCTGCAGCGTTGATAGTATTCCCGATAATTTATATACCCCTTGCGGTCATTGCAAAATTGGTGAAAGGCTATATGCGTTAAAAAGGAGAAACAAAAAATGGACGAAATTTTCGGCGGCATCTTCGATTTTAATAATGACGGAGTCACGGATGATATTGAGCTTGCTCTGGCTTTTCAAATAATTTCCGAAAGCGAGAGCGAGGACGAAGATTAAAGAAAGCGGGTGGAGAGAAATGGGAAGTATTCTTACAAGAGAGCAGATCGATACGCGTCTGAAAAGATATTATGAGGCCAACTACGGCGAGTACGGAAAAGATATATGGTTTGAGATGCCCGCGGCCAATGTATGGATGTTCGTCCGGGATGAGCGGCTTATTACCCTGCGCTGCCATATCGTTTCCGGCGAGGTGGCGGAATCCACCGCGCCCTATGAAATGTGATCATTTTTAGGAGGGGAAAGTATGCATCTTCTTTTTATTGCGGCGATCGTATACGGCATTTACGAATGCATAAAAACGGCAACAACGAAGCCGCTGCCTCCCGATGCCTTTGAAAATCATGAGCTCTATATGAAGGACCTTGGCACCGGAATGGGAATGAAGCAAATTCTGAAAAATGCCGAGAGAGGGAAATATAAGTTCCCACCCAAGTGAACGGACGTAGCTTTTCAATTATCTTATAAAAACAAAACCCCGGATCTTTCGTTCCGGGGAGTTTTGCCTATTCCTCTTTCAAGTCCTCAAGGGCGGCCTTAACGGCAGCTATAACAAAGGCGGAAAATGTACAGTCTTTGCCGGCAATGGCCTGCTCCACCTCTGCGATAACATCGTTTGGAAAACGGATGGTCTTGTTGCTGGTGGGCGGTGTGGCTGGAATTTTGAACTTTGCCATAAATGCACCTCGCAATACATTCGTATTGCATTCAGTTTATGCTGAAAATGCACTTAAATATGCATTGCGTTTGCAATGCATATTTGCTATGCTGATACAGAGGTGAAAGATATGGCTGAGTTTTGTGTCGACTGTTGGAACAAACTGAACGGGAAAAAGGGCAATCCGACAAAATATGTCCTATCCAAAGAGGTGGATTTGTGCGAGGGCTGCGGCAAATATAAGAGAGTTATTGTTCGCGTGGAGGAAAAACCGTTCAAACTTTTATTATTTCGAAAAAGATAAAAACAAAACCCCGGAACTTTCGTTCCGGGGTTTCTTGGCACGCCCTAAGAGATTCGAACTCCTGACCTTCTGGTCCGTAGCCAGACGCTCTATCCAGCTGAGCTAAGAGCGCATACCAATTCGTGCTTGAGAATAATAGCACATCGAAAACCAAAAAGCAAGAGTTTTTTTAAACTTTTTTAAGTTTTTTAAATTTTTACTTACATTCCTATGGCGTCGCTCATCTTTTCCACCATGTCCTCCATGTTTCGGACAGCTCTGTGGATCATTTTCTTGCTGCGGCGCTTATCCATAGAAAGACCCGCGCCAACGCAGACGCCCAGAATCATACCGGCGCCCATACCTTTGATAAATCCGCACATATTCATTCACTCCTTCAGACTTTTTAAGTCTGTCTTATTATGCCCGACAGAGCTGCTTATAATGATTGCGAAAAAAATACTTTTTATGGTAAAATAAGAAAAAATGATGAAGGGCGGACAAAATATGGAAAAGGAAATTCGCCGAAGCGCCTGCGGAATATGCTCAAAACGCTGCGTTGTTGATTTGTGCCTTGAGGATGGAGAAATCTTATCTGTCCGACCCGTGGGGGAGAAGGGTTTTGAAAACTGCAGCAATATGTGCGTGAAAGGCGCACTGGGCGCATCTTACCGCAGCCGCGCCGACCGTCTGCGCACTCCTCTTCGCCGCGTGGGAGAAAAAGGAGAAGGTCGCTTCGAGCCCATAAGCTGGGATGAGGCTCTTGGGGAGATAGCCGAAAAGCTTCTCACCCTCCGCGATGAAAGCGGAGCCGACAGCGTTGCCTTTTTCTCGGGCTACACCAAGTGGTACCGTCCTATGCTCCGCCGCCTCGCGACACTTTTCGGCAGCTCCAACTATGCAACGGAATCCAGTTCCTGCCACCGCGCCGCCATAATTGGAAATATATGCGATACGGGAATGCAGTCCTCCCCGGACTATGCCAACGCGGGCATTTTGCTCGTGACGGCAAGGGGCAGATTTACCCCCGCAGCCAAGGCGGCTGCCAAAAAGGGTATGAAAATTGTAGCGGTAGACCCCTATCTCAGCCCCGACATTGAAAAGTATGCCGATGAGCATCTGCGCCTGCGTCCGGGCACAGACGTTGCCCTTGCCTACGGTATCGCCCGCGAGCTTATCATCATGGGGAAGGCGGACGAGGAATATATAGAAAAATATGTTCATGGCTATGAGCAATACAAAGCCCGCGCTATGGAATTCACTCCCGAAAGGGTTGAAGAAATATGCGGCATCAGCTCCGAGGGGCTGAAAAAGACCGCAAAGCTGATTGCCGATAATCTGCCTATGAGCCTGCAGGAGGGATTCACGGGGCTCATCCACCACCGCGGCGGAGTTTCAGCCATTAGAGCCTGGAGCGCTCTTTGCGCCATCTGCGGCTGCTACGGACGCAGGGGCGGCAACCTGCCCAAGGGCGTACTTCGCAGCAACGGCCACATTAAAACTCCCTTCCGTAATTTTGAAATGGCTCATCCCGTTGAACTGCCCACAGATAAGCGCATCGGAGCGAAAAAGTTCCCAGTTTGGAACGCCCTTTTGGACGAATGTCAGGCTATGGAGTTTCCCGCGGCGGTGGAAAGAGGGGAACTGAAAGGGATTTTTGCCTTGGGTATGAACGCGAGAATGTTTCCTGACAGCGAGGGAATGTTTGAAACTCTTCGAAAAATACCCTTTTTCGTGGACTGCGATATCTGGCTTAGCGACAGCGCAAAGTATGCGGATATAGTGCTGCCCGTCAGCGTGTCCTATGAACGCAGTCAGCTGAGCGAGGTTTGCATGGATTCCAAACTCCTTTGGGTGGATGCAGCAGTTGAAAGCATAGGGGAGAGCAGAAGCGACGAGGACATTATAATTGCTGTGGCAAGGGCTCTGGGTATAAAGGATGAGCTTTTCGACGGAGGCGCCGATGCATGCAGAAGCTTCCTTCTTGAAGGTACGGGCATAAGTCTTGAGCAGCTGCGCAGTGAAAAAAAGCCTCTTGCAATTCCCCATTTTGCCCTGCCGAGACCCTTGGAGGAAGGCTTCCCCACCCCCAGCGGCAAATATGAGCTTTGGTCGGAGACTATAGCCGCCTATAGCGACCTTGACCCCCTGCCCGCTTTCATTGACCCTCTGGAGGGCAGCGACACCGAGACCTTCCCGCTGATTTTGCAGGCAGGTGTGCGCACTGACCGCTATGCCCATGCCTTCCACAGCCGCACCCATACCGTGGAAGCCATTAGAGCTCTGCGCCCTATTGCCGCGGTGGATATGCATCCCGAGGATGCGGCCGCTCTCGGTCTTGAAAAGGGCGATAAGGTGAAGCTGGAGACGGCTTTTGGCTCAATTAATGTGGCAGTGGATATAGACAGCCGCTTGCTTAAAGGCTGCGTGAATATGTATCACGGCTATAGCGAGGCGGATGTGAACAGTCTTTTCCCGGGAGATTATCTGGATAGTTATTCCGGCTTCCCCGGCTATAAGGCCATTGCCTGCCGGGTGCGTAAAGGCTGAGCTTTTGGCAATATTTATAATATGATTGCGTAGAATACGCATTGTGTGATAAAATAACTAAACTATGCTCAAAACGAGGTAAGGATTTATGACAGTAAAGGTTTTGGCGGTGGGCGATGTCTGCGGCAGAGTTGGTCTGGACTTCCTGAGAAGAAATCTCCGTAAGATTCAGCGTCAGTATGCCATAGATTTCACTGTGGTCAACGGAGAAAACGCCAATGTTGTGGGCGTAACTCCCCAGCAGTGCGAGGAAATATTCGATTGCGGAGCAGATGTTATCACTCTGGGCAACCATACGTGGATGCGTACGGAAATACAGGACTATCTCGACCATGCCAGCGCCTGCCTTCGTCCGGCAAACTTTGCACCTCAGTGCCCCGGTCAGGGTGTGGGAGTCTATCCCACCCGCTTTGGAAATATATGCGTTGCAAACCTCATCGGCAGGTACGGTCTCGATACCAATACGGATAATCCCTTCGTGGTGGCAGATAACATTATGGCGGATGTGGATGCCAAGATAATTCTTGTGGACTTCCATGCGGAGGCCACCAGCGAAAAGCTTGCAATGGGCTATTTCCTTGATGGCCGCGCCAGCGCGGTTTGGGGAACTCATACCCACGTTCAGACCAGTGATTGCGATGTTTTGCCCGATGGCACGGGATATATCACTGATCTTGGTATGACGGGACCTCAAAATTCCGTTATCGGCATAGCTCCTCAGCAGAGCATAGGAAAGTTTCTTGGTGATCCTCCCCGGCGCTATAGTCCCGCGGGCGGTCCCGGAAAAATGGAATGCGCAATTTTTGAGATAGACAGCGAAAGCGGAAGATGCCTTAAGGCGGAGGCTTTGAGAATTTTATGAGTGAATGCTTGAAAATTATCCATGCTGCGGACCTGCATCTGGATTCTCCCTTTGAGGCTCTGGGTGAAAAAGCCGCGATGCGCAGACGGGAACAGCGGGAATTGCTTTTTGCAATTGCCGAGCTTTCACGGGAGAAGAAGGCGGATATGGTGCTTCTTGCCGGAGACCTTCTGGATAGCTCCAGCGCCTATGCCGAAACCATTGAGGCTCTCTCTGCGGCCTTTGGCAGCCTTGATTGCCCTGTTTTCATCTCTCCCGGCAACCATGACTGCCTGCGCCCCGGCTCACCCTATCTGAGAGCCGATATACCCGAAAATATCCGGATTTTCAGGGGTGGATGGGAATGCGTCCATCTTAAAGAAAAAGGCGCGAGAATTTATGGCGCGGGTTATACTGATATTATCTGCCCGCCCCTTCTCCGCTCCTTCCACGCGGAGCGGGAGGAAGGCGTTTTGAACATAGGACTTCTCCACGGAGACTTGGGCGGGGTGGATAGCCGCTACTGCCCCATTACCGCCGAGGAGGTGGCTGCCAGCGGGTTTGATTATCTGGCTCTCGGCCACCAGCATACATACAGCGGACTTATCCGCTGGGGAGAAACGGTCTGCGCCTATCCCGGCTGCGGCGAGGGAAGAGGCTTCGATGAATGCGGCGAAAAGGGCGTCTTGTATATTGAGCTTGCCGAAGGCGGCGTAAAGGGAGAGTTTGTTCCTCTTGCCAAACGCCGATACGAGATAATGGAGCTTGATATATCCGAGGGTATTCCCCCTTGCCCCTCCGGCAGAGAAAACGATATTGTGCGTATTATTTTCCGGGGCGAAAGCGACAGCGCGCCGAATTTGGACGCTATTGCGCGGGAATGGGAAGGAAACTTTTTTGCCCTTCAGCTTCGGGACCGAAGCACCTTGCGCCGTGAGCTTTGGGAGGGCAGCTCTCAGGATAGCCTGAGAGGACTTTTCCTGAGGAAAATGCGTGAAAGATACGAAAACGCCCAAAACGAGGGCGAAAAGCAAAAAATTATTCAGGCTCTGCGTTGGGGTCTGGCTGCCCTTGAGGGCGGAGAGGCGGTCAAAGAGATATGATCATTAAAAAAATGAAGGCCAGCTTCGGCTGCCTTGAAAAAGCGGAGATGGAGCTTCACGAGGGCTTGAATGTTATAACAGCCGCCAATGAAAGCGGAAAGAGCACATGGTGTGCCTTTATACGCGCCATGCTCTACGGTGTGGACTCCTCCCAGCGCGAAAAGGGCGGCGTGAAGCCCGATAAGGTGAAGTATGCGCCGTGGTCAGGCGCCGCTATGGAAGGCGAGATGGAAATAGAGCACGAGGGCAAAGAGATAACTCTCAGCCGCACAACCAAGCTCAGCTCTGCCCCAATGCGGGAGTTTTCCGCCGTTTACAGCGGAACTGCCCAGAGTGTAGCCGGCCTGAAAGGCGGTGATGCCGGGGAAGTTCTCACCGGAATGCCCAAAGGAGTTTTTGAAAGCAGTGTGTTTGTGCGTCAGTCCGGCATTGCCGTAAGCAACAGCGTCGAGCTTGAAAAGCGCATAAATGCCATAATCTCCAGCGGAGATGAAACGGGAGAAAGCTTCACCGATGCCGACAGCGTTCTTCGCGCCTGGCTGAGAAAGCGCCGCCATAACCGCAGCGGAGCTATCCCTGTTATCGAAAATGAGATACGTGATGTGAACGCATCCATAAATGCTGCCGCAGGCGCTGTGGAGCAGCGCTGCCGGCTGGAAGAGCGTCTTGAGGAAAGCAAAGCCGCAGAGGCCGAGGCGGAAGAGACCGCACGACGCCGGAACGCTGAAAAGCGCGAAGGACTTGTGGGAACTCTGGAGACTCTCCGCAACGATATAAGCGCTCTTGAAAAGGAGGCTGCGGAATCCGAAGCTGAGGCAAAGCGCCTTGGCGCGTTGACCGAGGAGGGACCCTTCAAGGGAAGAAGTCCGGAAGAGGCTGTGCGTATTGCCACCTCCGACAGTGAAAGACTTGAGAATTTCAAGGCAATGGTTCCCGGCGCCGTGTCCTCATTCATATTCCTCGCAGTGGGCATTGCCGCTTTCCTTATAGGCCACTTCCTCCAGATAAACTTTATAAAAGTAATAAGCTTCCCCATATTTATGGCCTTTGTTATCAGCCTTGCCATCATAAGGGCCAACAAAAACCGTGTTAAAAACTATAGCGCCAATCTGATAAAGTATTATGAGGTGGAAGCTGCCGAGCCGGAAAAGATAATCGCGAAGGCCGAGGCTTATGCTGCCGACTGCCGTGCCGCCGAGGAAGCAAAAGCTCGCTGTGAGGAAATAGGCACAAAGCTTGAGACAAAGCGCAGCGCTCTTCGCAGCGCTGAGGAGGAGCTTCTTTCCGCCGGAATGGATGTCTCTGAAAGTCCCGTGATTGCAAGAGCCAAAGCGGAAACCGCCTTTGTGCAGCAGCAGCTTGCCCGCAAAGAGGGCGAGATAGCAGCAATGGGTGATCCTATGGTTATGGGAACACGTTTGGAATCTCTTGAAAGCCGCCGCGATGAGCTTTTGGAGCAGTATGAAGCTCTGGAAATGGCTATATCCACCCTTCGCGAGGCCAATGACGAGATGCAGCAGCGCTTCGCACCCGAACTCGGACGCCGCGCAGGCGAAATAATGGCGCGTCTCACCGGAGGCAAGTATGCCGCTCTCAGCTTCTCCCGCGAACTGGATGCTTCTGCAAAACGGGAAGGGGACACCGTGGCTCACGAAAAGGCTTTCCTCTCCGAGGGTACCGCGGACCAGCTCTATCTGGCTCTGCGTCTTGCGATATGTGAGCTGGCCCTTCCCGAGAGCAGCTCATGCCCCATAATTCTGGACGATGCTCTTGTAAATTTTGATGATGAGCGTATGGCTTATGCGCTGGAATTCCTTGAGGAAATGGCTGAAAAGCGCCAGATAATTCTCTTCTCCTGCCACGACAGAGAGGAAAAATTCCTGAAAAATCGCTAAAATTTTCAAAAAATGCCCGCGGGATATCTTGACAAATTTATCCCGCGGGATTATCATATATATGGAGTTAGTCGAGGCTAACTGTTTTTTTAGAGCAGAGAAATCAGGTGAATTTTCATGAACTTACGTGCCGCTCAGGAAGGCAAGGAATATATAATCCAAAGAATTGAAACCGACGACGAAGAGCTGGATGCTTTTCTTTTCTCTCTCGGTTGTTATAGCGGCGAACCTATAACTGTTGTTGCCCACAAGAAAAGGGGCTGCACCGTTTCCATCAAAGACGCCAGATACAGTATCGACACTCAGCTGGCCGAGGCTATCATCATCTGATGGCTGAAAAACCGGCTGAGCTTGTTTTTTGACTGTGAGTTAGCAGCGGCTAACTAAAATTTTAACAAAGTTAATTAATATTTTATCTTATAAACCGGAGGAATAAACCATATGAGAATCGCACTTGCCGGCAACCCCAACAGCGGCAAAACCACAATGTATAACGCTCTCACCGGACGCAACGAAAAGGTTGGCAACTGGGCGGGTGTTACCGTAGAGGCCAAGATGAGTCCCATCAAAAAGAGCTTTTGCCCCGACGGAAGCTCCCCTGTAGCCGTGGATCTTCCCGGCGCTTACTCCATGTCTCCCTTCACCAGCGAGGAGAGCATCACCCGTGACTTCATAAAAGGCGAATCCCCCGATGCCATTATCAATATTGTTGACGGTACCAATCTCAGTCGCAGCCTTTTCTTCACCACTCAGCTTCTGGAGCTGGGCGTTCCCGTGGTTGTTGCCCTGAATAAGAGCGATGTGAACGAAGCCAAGAAAACAGAAATTGATGTTGCAGCCCTCTCTGCAAAGCTGGGTTGCCCCGTTGTGGAAACTGTTTCCACCAGCGGCAAGGGTCTCAAGGAGCTGGTGAATGTCGCTATCTCCCTCATAGGCAAGGAGCAGAAGGCTCCCTTCCTTCAGGGTGATATTGACTTTGAAAATAAGGAAGCCGTTCAGGAGGCAGACCGCAAGCGCTTTGATTTCGTTAACGGTGTTGTCGCTCAGGTTGAAAAGCGCAAGACCAAGACCAGCGACATCTCTTTCAGCGATAAGCTGGACGCTGTACTCACCCATAAGGTGGGCGGCATTGTGATTTTTGCCGCTGTTATGTGGCTGGTGTTCCAGATTTCCCAGGCATGGGTCGGCCCTTGGGTTGCCGATCTGCTTGTTGGCTGGATAGAGAGCTTTATGGAAATTGCCGCCGGCTGGATGGAGGGCGCAGCTCCCATTCTGCAGGCTCTGGTGGTGGACGGCATTATCGGCGGCGTGGGTGCCGTTGTTGGCTTCCTTCCTCTTGTTATGGTTATGTATTTCCTCATTGCCCTTCTGGAGGACTGCGGCTATATGTCCCGAGTCAGCGTTGTGCTTGACCCCATCTTCAAGAGAGTCGGTCTCAGCGGCAAGAGCGTAATCCCCTTTGTTATCGGCATAGGCTGCGCCATTCCCGGCGTTATGGCCTCCCGCACCATCCGCAATGAGCGCGAGCGCCGCGCCACAGCTATGCTCACTCCCTTTATGCCCTGCGGCGCAAAAATCCCCGTCATCTCCCTTTTTGCCGGTGCTTTCTTTGATAACGCCGGCTGGGTAAGCTTCCTTATGTATTTCTGCGGCATCGTCCTCATTTTTGTGGGCGCGCTGCTTATAAACGCCATCACCGGCAACCGCGCAAAGAAGAGCTATTTCATCATTGAGCTCCCCGAATACAAGGCTCCCTCTCTCAAGCGCGCCTTCCTCTCCATGTGCTCCAGAGGCTGGGCTTACATAGTCAAGGCCGCCACCATCATTCTTGTCTGCAACACCGTTGTTCAGATTATGCAGAGCTTCGCCTGGAACTTCCAGCTTGCCGAAAGCGCCGATGCCTCTATTCTGGCATCCATCGCATCTCCCTTCGCCTGGCTTCTTGTTCCCGTTGTGGGCGTGCTTAGCTGGCAGATGGCGGCAGCTGCCATCACCGGCTTCATAGCCAAGGAAAATGTTGTGGGAACTCTGGCTGTCTGCTTCGTTGGACTTGAAAATCTCATCAATGTGGATGAGCTTGAGATGATAGAGGGCGCAGGCGCTGAGGTGGCCGGCGTTATCGCCATCACCAAGGCAGCCGCTTTGGCATATCTTATGTTCAACCTCTATACTCCCCCCTGCTTCGCCGCAATCGGCGCAATGAATTCCGAGATGAAGAGCGCCAAGTGGCTTTGGGGCGGCGTAGGTCTCCAGCTGGGTACCGGCTTCACCGTGGGCTTCCTTGTGTATCAGCTGGGCAGCCTCTTCACCACCGGCAGCCTGGGCAACGGCTTCATCGGCGGTCTCATCGCGGTTATCGTCTTTGTCATGATTTTGGCTCTTCTGGTGCGCCGCACCAACAAGCAGCTCAAGAGTGAGAAAACCGTGAAAGCATAATCGGTAAAAAGGAGGTCTCACGAAATGACCAATTTCATTATCATCGCTGTTGTTGTGCTTATAGTGGGCCTCGCCCTGGGATATATTATCCGCCAGAAAAAGCAGGGCGCGAAGTGTATAGGCTGCCCCCACAGCAAAAGCTGCGGCAGCAAAAACTGCTCCTGCGGACATTGAAGAGATTAATAAAAACGAAAAAAGCCGTGAGCCTTTTTGCTCACGGCTTTAAATATTTATATTGTCAAAATCTTTCTCTAACTTTTCCGGGATTGGAAATTTCGTAGCCGCCCAGAGCGCCTATGCGTTTTTTGAAATCCTCGCTCTGGAGGGTATCCATAAGGCGGCGGACTATGGGGCTGTCCCAGGCATAGTCGGGGATGAGTAAATCATACTGCTCTATGCAGACAGGGAGGAAATCCAAATCATAGAGCTTGGCTGCGGAATAGATACCCATGCCCGCGTCGGCAGTGCCGGAGGCTATCTGAGCTGCCACGGAGGTATGGGTGAATTCCTCTCTCTCGTAGCCATAGATTTTGGCGCTGTCGATGCCCTGCGTTTTGCAGAGATAGTCTATGAGAATTCTTGTGCCTGAGCCCTTCTGGCGGTTGACGTAGCGCAGGCCTTCCTTTGTAAGGTCGGAAACGGAGCTTATGCCCAGAGGGTTACCCTTTTGGAGCATAAGGCCCTGAGTGCGTCCAACGCACTCAACAAGGCGAACGCCGCCTTTGGGGAAATAGCGCTTGATAAAGGCTGTGTTATAGCTGCCGTCGGCCTCGTCCAGAAGATGCACGCCGGCGATGTGGGTTTCGCCTCTGCGCACTGCCATAATGCCGCCCATACTGCCAACGTGGCTGGAGCTCATGAAACTATCGGGGTAAGAGAGATGGAGCATATCGTTCAGCTCGTCAAGAAGGGGATCGTGGCTGCCGATTGCCACAAGGGTGTTATCCAGCTCCTGTCTGGGGCGAAGAAGCTTCACGTTGACCTTGCTGCCCGCCTCGTAGCCTTCCAGACCCTGAGGAATTTCTATAATGCCGTCAGCCTTCATAAAGGAGCTGACAACGCCGCTGCCCCGGTTAAGGGGAGTTGCCATAAGCTTGCCGCCAACGCTGCCCATTCTCACCCGGACGAACTCCCGGTATTTAAGGCCGGAAACAACACTTCTGGAGAGGGTGGCCTCGGCATATTCTGCCGCGGCGCCGCAGCGGCAGTACCAACGGTCTATGAGGGGCTTCATAAACTCCTCCATAACAATGATGCCGGAGACGGGGTAACCGGGCACGCCCAGTATGGGTTTGTGTCCGCAGTAGCCTAAAATGGCGGGCTTGCCGGGGCGGATGGCAATGCCGTGGTAGAGCACGCCGCCCTGCTCGGCGATGACGGAGGCGGAAAAGTCCTCGCGGCCTGCGGAAGAGCCTGCATTGAGAACAACAGCGTCGCATTTTTCCACAGCTTCTTTCACCGCGGCTGCAAGAAGCTCTTTTTTATCGGGAACAATGGGAAAACATATGCTTTCCGCGCCCCATTCCTTCAGCATGGATGAGAAAATGGAGGAGTTGAACTCGATAATGTCTCCCGCTTTGGGATTGTCGGTGGGAGGAACTATCTCGTCGCCGGTGGGAATAAGACCCACCACTATGGGGCGAATAACCTCTACTTCCAGAACGCCGCCTGCCAGCATAGAGCCAATAGCCGCGGGACTGATGCGGCTGTGGGAAGGCAGTATCATCTCGCCCGCGCATATATCCTCGCCGATCTGGCGAATGTGCTGCCAGGGGGCGGCAGGGGCGAAAAGCTTCACCTTTCCGTCGCTTTGGCGGACAACATCTTCTATCATGATAACAGCGTCGCAGCCATCCGGAATGGGGTCGCCGGTGTCCACAACGGTGAACTGCCCCTCTTCCAGTGTAACCGGGCTTGTCTCGCCTGCGCCAAAGGTGGCGGCTGCGGAAAGGGCAATTCCGTCCATGGCGCTGGCAGGATAATGGGGGGCGCAGATGGCGGCATAAACCGCCTTTGCGCTTACCCGGCCGCAGGAGCGCTCAACGGGAATGATTTCCGTTTTTGCTGAAAAACCGGAATCAAGCAAAAGCTGAATATATTCATCTCTGGCTTTTTCCAGAGGAACGTTGGTTAGATACTGAAAAGCCATTGCTTCAAACCTCCTGATAGGTGTTATAGAGGATAAGCTCGATTTCATCTCCTGCGGCGCAGCCTTCGCTGTCTCTGGGGATGCAGAAAAATCCATCGGCGGAACAAAGGGAGCTAATAAGTCCGCTTTTGCTGCGGATAGGGGTGGCGTACCATATGCCATCCCGGAGAGCAAGGCTGGCTCCGCCGTACTGAGCGCGTCCGTGGTTCGCGCTTACGGATTCGGTGAGAATGGCCCGAAGGGTGAGGGGGCGGCTTTCTCTTCCGAAAAGGGCGTCCATTGCTGCGCGGACAAAAATCTGGCTTACAAACCAAGCGGCGCCGGGATGACCGGGGAGACCGAATATGGGTTTGCCGCCGCTGACGCCCAGTATGGTGGGTTTGCCCGGCTTCATTGCAATGCCGTGGAACAAAAGCTCGCCCCGGCGCTCAATAATCCGTCCCGTGGCGTCCTTTGTGCCAACGGAGCTGCCTCCGGAAATGAGCGCGCAGTCGCACTCCCCGAGAGCCTTCTCCAAAACTTCCTCCAGAATCGCTTCCTCGTCCCGGACTATGCCGTAAAGCTTTGCCTTTCCGCCAAACTGCTCAATAAGGGCGGCAAGCATGAGAGAATTAATATCCCTCACCTGACCCTCAGAGGGGGTCTCATCAGCCGGAACAAGCTCATCTCCCGTGGAGATTATGCCTACAAGGGGTTTGGTAATTACACTCACATTTGTTTTTCCCATGGCTGCAAGAGAGCCTATATCTTTGGCGCTGAGCATTCTGCCCGCGGGAAGCACCACCTTGCCGGGATAAACATCGTCACCTTTGAAGATAAGATTTTCGCCGGGGGCAACGCTTTTTGTTATACCTATGGTATTGTCGCCGAAATCCTCGCAGTATTCTACCATGGCAACGGCGTTTGCGCCGGAAGGCAGCGCGGCTCCGGTGGGTACATAGACGCAGCAGTCTGTTTCAAGAGGGGCGCCCGCATCCTCGCCCATAGCTACGCTGCGGGAGAGGCTGAGAAGGGCGGGAATGGATTCGCTGCAGCCGAAACAGTCCTCCGCCCGAAGGGCGTAGCCGTCCACTGTGGAGCGGTCAAAACCGGGGACATACTCCGAGGCGGTGATGTCTTCTGCCAGCACTCTTCCAACGGCATGAGCCAGGCTGACCTGTTCCCTTCGCTTCAAGGGGTGAAATTTTTCTTTTATAAGTCCGAGGGCTTCCCCGGGAGTAAGCACCAAAAGCATATATAACCTCGTCCACATTTATTCTTATTAATATATTTATTATAGTTTTTCCACCGGGAAATTACAAGGGTGTAGGCTGCCGCCTATATGAATATTTGGCATATCCTAAATGAAAGTTGGTTATATATAAGACTATTTTCTTGCACTATTATTAACTATGAGGTATAATGTGTCGGTAAATAAGTGTGTTTGCCCCTCAGGCAAAGACGGTTGACGAGCCCCTTTCCCTTGAGGCATATGGGATAATTATACCCATTTGCCGAATTCGGGAGAGGGAATTTTTTGTTTTCCCGCGCACACAAAAATATCAGGAGGAAAAATAATGAAAAAAGCACTGTCTCTTATTCTTGCAATCGCTATGGTAATGGCGCTTCTGGTTGGCTGCGGCAGCACCCCCGCTGCTCCTGCAGCTCCCGCCGAGCCCGCCGCCCCCGCAGTTGACCTTGCCATCCTCTATGAGCAGGATAACAGCATGATCAACACCTATTCTCTGCTGGCTGTTAACCCCGAAGCTCCCTTCGTGGATGCTGACAACAAGAGCGTTGAAGGCGTTGCCATCAACACTGTCGGCGCTGCCGCTCTCATCAACTGGCTCCTTTCCGAGGAGACCAAGGCTCTTGCCGGAAACTTCGGTTTTGAAGATTACGGCGAGTATCTCTTCTATGTTCTCGAAGATGGCGCTTCTTCTGTTGCCGAGATTCCTGCAGCAACCGAGGAGACCAAGCTCATCCGCCTTTCCACCACCACCTCCGTCAATGACTCCGGCCTTCTTGGCTACCTTCTCCCCATCTTTGAGGATACCTATGGCTATGAGGTTGACGTTTATTCCGCCGGTACCGGCAAAAGCATTGCCAATGCCAAGATGGGTAACGCAGACCTGATCTTCGTTCACTCCAAGAGCCAGGAAACCGACTTCATCGATGCCGGCTTCGCAGCCCTTCTGGATGGTCAGGAGAGCGAGCGCATGAGCTTCCTCTATAACTTCTATGTTCTCTGCGGACCTTCCGCTGACCCCGCCAATGTTGCTGAGTGCGCCAGCGTTAAGGATGCTTTTGCTGCAATCGCAGAAGGCGAATTCACCTTCGTTTCCCGCGGCGATGCTTCCGGCACCCACACCAAGGAAATCAGCCTCTGGCCCGAGAATCTGGGCATCACCACCGAGAGCGATTCTGTTGCCAACTACACCAAATGGTATAACTATTCCAACGCAGGTATGGGCATTTGCCTGACCATGGCCGAAGAGCTTGGCGGCTACATCCTCTCCGATAAGGCTACCTACTTGACCTTCCGCGCAAACGGCGGTATTATGGGTTGAGCCACAAAAACATAAGCGATAAAGGCGGCGGGCTTCTCGCCGCCTTTAACTTAAAGGAAGGAGGGGCGCGGATGTCGTCGGCAATAGGAAAAGCAATAGACATGATACTTGGCTTAGACCCGGAGCTTATGAATATTCTGGGCACAACGGCGAAGCTTTGCCTTACAAGCTCCGTCATCGCCCTTCTTATCGGCGTTCCTCTGGGAGTCTGGCTGGGCTCTGCCCGCTTCAAGGGCAGAGGAGCCCTTGTGGTAATTAACCGCACCTTGATGGGCATGCCCCCCGTTGTATGCGGCCTGCTTTTTTACATACTTTTTTCCGGTGTGGGTCCTTTCGGGAAGCTGAAGCTTCTTTTCACCGTAACGCTGATGATTGCTGCGCAGGTGGTGCTCATAACCCCCATCGTCATCGGCAATATGGAAAGCTTCGTATCCGGCATTTCCGAGGATCTGCGTGAAAGCGCGAGGGGCATCGGAATTGGCGGCATGAAAAGATACCTCCTTTTGATGAATGAGAGCCTTTACCATATTTTCTCCACTTATCTTCTGGCCTTCGCCCGCGCGATAGCCGAGGTGGGCGCTGTGAGCATGGTTGGCGGCGCCATTGCGTGGAAGACCAATGTTATGACCACGGCCATAATGCAGTATACCAACAGAGGTAATTTCTCTCTCGGCATAGCCCTCGGCATAATCCTTATGACGATTTCTCTTGTCGTGAATATTGTCATATCCCTTGCCCAAAGGAGGCTCAGCCGATGAAGATTAATGCCCTTTCAAAAACCTATGAAGGCCGCAAAGTGCTTTCAACCCCCGCTTTTGAGCTCAGTGGCGGCGAAATCTGCGTTCTTGTAGGTGCCAACGGCAGCGGCAAGAGCAGCCTTGCCAAAGCCATTGCAGGGGTTATAAGCAATGATTATGGCGCAAAGCCCTTCGATGGGAAGCTGAGTGTGGGATATATGCCCCAGAAAAGCTATGCCTTCCGTATGAGCACCCTCCGCAACCTGACCCTCGCAGGCGGCAATGAGGCGGAGGCTATGGAAATGCTGAAAAAGCTGGGCATCGACCATCTGGCAAAAGCCCCCGCCAATAAGCTCTCCGGCGGCGAGAGCGCGAGAATGGCGCTGGGAAGAGTGCTGATGAAAAAGTATGATTTAGTGATCTTGGATGAGCCCACCGCCTCCATGGATATGGAGTCCACAGCGCTCAGCGAAAAGCTTATTATGGACTATTGCAGAAAAAGCGGAGCCGCGGTTTTGTGGGTCACCCATTCCTTGGCGCAGGCAAGGCGTGTGGCGGATAAGGCTGTGTTCCTCCGCAAGGGAGAAATGATAGAATTCGGTCTTGCCGAAAAAGTTCTCAATTCCCCGGAAAAAGAGGAAACAAAAGAATTTTTGAAGTTTTATGAGTAAAAAAGGGAGGCATGCCTCCCTTTTTTGTTTTATGTCTTGCCTTGCTCCATAGGTGATTATATAATAGATAAAACGGTATGAAAGAGAGAACACACTATGAAAAGTCCTCATTACCGCAATTTCATAAGAATACTTGAGCACGAGCTTATCCCCGCGCTGGGCTGCACGGAGCCCATTGCCATAGCCTATGCCGCAGCAAAGGCGAGAGCGGTTTTAGGCTGCGAGCCGGAGCATATCGAAATTCGCTGCTCGGGCAATATTATCAAAAACGTAAAGGGCGTAACCGTGCCCAACTCCGGTGGTCTTGTGGGCATTGAGGCTGCCGCCATTCTCGGCGCTATCTGCGGCAGCGCGGACAGCGAGCTTGAGGTTCTTGAAAGCGTAAATGCTGAGGATATTGCCCGCTGCAAAGCCCTGATGGAGAAAAAACTTTGCTCCGTCACCCTTGTAAAGGACGTAGATAACCTTTATGTGGTGGCATATCTCACCGCGGGCGGACATAGCGCCGCGGTCAGCGTAGTTAACCGCCATACCCTTATAACCTGCATTGAAAAAGACGGAGAGGTTATCTTCCGCAATAATGTTGCAAAGGCGGAAGAGCGTGCTGAGGACTATTCAGGACTGAATGTAAGAAGTATTCTGGATTTTGCCGACGAGGTGGATATAGAGGATGTCCGCCATATCATAGCTCCTCAGATAGAGCTCAACTCTGCAATTGCCCGTGAGGGTATGAGAGGCAATTACGGCGCCAGTGTGGGTTACACCATGCTGCAGGTTTTCGGCGATAATGTGCGCACTCGCGCCTGCGCCATGGCTGCTGCGGGCTCGGACGCAAGAATGGGCGGCTGCGCTCTTCCCGTTATAATCAATTCCGGCTCCGGCAATCAGGGAATGACCGTCAGTCTTCCCGTTATAGAGTATGCAAAGGACTTGAAGGTCAGCGAGGAGAAGCTTTATAAGGCTCTTGTTCTCAGTAATCTCATAGCCATCCACCTTAAAAAGTATATAGGCTCTCTCTCCGCATTCTGCGGAGCGGTCAGCGCCGCAAGTGCCGCGGGAGCGGGAATAACCTATCTTTTCGGCGGCGACTATGAGGAAATAGGCTATACCATAGTGAACACCCTCGGCAATGTTGGCGGAATAGTCTGCGACGGAGCAAAGGCATCATGTGCCGCAAAGATCGCCTCCGCTGTTCATGCCGCAATAATAAGCCACTATATGGGCAGCCACGAGAGGGTTTTTCGCGCGGGCGAGGGCTTTGTTAAGGATGATCTTGAGGCCACCATCCGTTCTATGGGCTATATAGGCCGTGTGGGTATGAAGGAAACGGACGAAGAAATATTGAATGTTATGACAGATAAGGTTGAGCTTTAAATAAAAAAGGAAGCACTCCTTGGGCGGCCTCACATAGGGATTTACACGGTTTTGAATAAATCTTTTTCCCCGCAGCTTCCTCCGCTGCTCTTGAAATACACAAAGTATTTCTGCGCTCATCGGAGTTGCTGCAAAAAAATCTGAAATTCAAAACTGCCAAGCACTCCAAAGAGAAATATTTTTCTGCAAGACAAAGAAGAAATCCACGGCAAGGCTGTCGCCTGCCGTGGATTTTCTTTGCAGTATTGCTGGAAAAGATATTCTTTGGAGCGTATAAATCCCTATGTGAGTCCGCCCTTAAAGGTGCTTCCTTTTTTAGCTTTGTTCAAGCTGCTGCTTATCGTATTGGAGAGTATAGAGATGATGGTAGCGTCCGCGAAGCTTCAGCAGCTCCTGATGGGTTCCCTGCTCTATAATCTCGCCGTGGCTCAGCAAAATAATGTTGTCCGCGTGCTGAATGGTGCTCAGACGGTGGGCAACAATGAGCATTGTGCCTATATTGCGCATTTTTTCCAGAGAGTCCTGAATGAGCAGCTCGGTCTCCGTGTCAATATTTGCGGTTGCCTCGTCCAGAATCATAACGGAGGGACGGTGGACTATGGCGCGGGCAAAGCTGAGAAGCTGGCGCTGACCTGCGGAGAAGTTGTTGCCCCGCTCTCTCACGCTTTCATCAAGACCGGCATCCAGACGGGAGATGAATTTATCCGCGTTCACATAGCGGCAGGCGTCCATAACAGTCTCGTCGCCGATATCCTCGCTGCGGAGGAGAATATTGCTGCGAATTGTGCCTGAGAAGAGGAAAACATCCTGCAGCATCTGGCCAAAATGGCGGCGGAGAGAGGATATCTTGATTTTTCTTATATCAATGCCGTCAATGAGAATTTGACCCTTTTGTATGTCGTAGTTGCGGCAGATGAGTGACAAAATCGTGGTTTTGCCGCTGCCCGTTGCGCCTACAAAAGCCACTGTCTGCTTCGGCTCGATATGGAAGGAGACTCCCTTGAGCACCCATTCGTCAGTTTTATAGGCAAACCAAACATCACGAAACTCGATTTCGCCCTTTATCTCATCAAGCTCGATTGCATCGCTCTCGTCGATAATCTGGGGCTCCATATCGAAGATGGTGAAGATCTTTTCGGCGGATGCGAAGGCGGACTGGAGCATATTGAACTGCTCCGCCAGAGTCTGAATGGGGTTAAAGAACTTGTTTACATACATATAGAAGCTGACGATGATCCAGCTTTCTATGTGCTGACCGAGGAAGGTGCTGTCTTTTATGTATCCCCTGCCGCCAAGATAGAGGAGACAGAGAACGGAGGAAATATAGAGCATATACACCATGGGGCGGAAAATACCGAATACGAAAAGCTGGTTTTGCTTTGCCTTCCTCAAGGCGGCGCTTTTTTCAAGAAATTCGGATAGTTTTTTATCTTCCCTATTGAAAATCTGGGTGATTTTTATGCCTGAAAGATTTTCGGAAAGATAGGTGTTTATGTCGGTGGTGCCGTCTTTCACCTTTCTGTGGGCTTTGCGGGAGAAGAGGCGGAAGATAACGGTGAAAAGGAGTACAAAGGGTACAAAGCAAAGCACCATCAATGTGAGGGCATAGTTCAGTGCCAGCATCGCAACAAGAACACCCAGTATGACCATAAGGTTTTTCACCAGATTAACAAGTATGTTGGTGAACATCATACTTATGGCGTTTGTGTCGTTGCAGACGCGGGTGACAAGCTTGCCCACGGGAATGGCGTTAAGCTGTTCGTGGGAGAGGCTTTGTATGTGGGTGAATATATCTTCCCTCAGCTCCGAGAGAATTTTCTGTCCCGTTTTCTGCAAAATCATTGCCTGAGCGTAGGTGCAGACCATGGAAACAACAAGCAAGCTTCCGTAGAGCGCCACCAGGATGAGGAGATAGCTCATCTCAAAGCGCTCTTTTATAGTCTCTTCTATGTGCCCAATTATCAGAGGGGAGACAACATCGTAAGCAATGCTGAAGAGCATGATTACGAGAGCCAGGAGAAACTTTTTCCAGTGGGGCTTTGCATAGCGGAGAAGGCGGACAATGATTTCGCTGTCGGGCATGTTGCGGTCAAATCCCATATCTTCCTTTTTGTTTTTCACCGCGGCAAAGGCGATGAGAAAGATCAGGGAAACGCAGCCTATAATAGCTCCTACTATAAGAATGGGGAGGTATTCCTTCATCAGTCCAGACCTCCTTCCTCTTCAAGGCGCTGGAGCTCTACCATTTTGCGGTAGGCGCCGCAGGATTCATAAAGCTCCTGATGGCTGCCTACGGCGGCAATACGCCCCTCGTCTATAAAGATTATCTTGTCCATCTGTTCGATGGTGGATACACGGT
This sequence comes from Oscillospiraceae bacterium, assembly GCA_015068425.1. Taxonomy (GTDB): domain Bacteria; phylum Bacillota; class Clostridia; order Oscillospirales; family Oscillospiraceae; genus SIG459. Next base: position 36,976 of record SVKK01000013.1, read on the forward strand.
GGGCAATGAGAATTGTGCTGCGTCCCGCGCGGGTGCGGCGGAGATTTTCCAGAATGGCCCGTTCGGTTTTGGTGTCCACGGCGGAGACGGAATCATCCAGAATTAAGATTGCGGCATCGCGCATAAGAGCTCTTGCAATGCTGATGCGCTGCTTCTGACCGCCGGAAACGGTGACGCCGCGCTCCCCAAGAACGGTGGCGTAGCCCTCGCTGAAATCGCTGATATTTCCGTCCACATCGGCGAGAACGGCAGCGGAGCGAACAGCTTCCCTGTCGGAGGAATCCACACCGAAGGATATGTTGTTTTCAATGGTGTCGGAGAAAAGGAAATTATCCTGAGGAACATAGGCGCAGGCATCCCGTACGGAGCGGATGGAGAGAGTGTTGATATCCTGACCGTCTATGAAGATGCAGCCGTCGGGCACATTATAGGAGCGGAGAATAAGATCAACAATGGTGGTTTTTCCGCTGCCCGTTCTTCCCGCAAGACCAACATTTTCGCCTGCTTCAATGGTGAAAGAGACATCTTTGAGCACATCATATTCTCCGTCGGGATAGCGGAAAGTGAGATTTCGGAACTCAATGCTGCCCTTGGGATCGGTAAGGGGGCGGACGAACTTGGCGTCTTTAACGTCAACCGTGGCATCCAGCAGCTCGCTTACGCGGCTGAGACTGGCTTTGCCACGGGCGGTCAGGTCAATAAGCTCGCTGACAGCCATAATGGGCCAGACAATAGTGGTGAAATAGCCAATGAACTCCATAAGCTGACCTGCGTTGAACTCGTCTTTCCATACAAGATAGCCGCCGTAGCCAAGAATGACGCAGATGACGCTTTCAACAAAGAGAATTACCATCACGCGCATAAGCATGGCGGTGCGGGTGAAGCTGATATTGGCCTCCTCGTTCTCGGCGTTGAGCTTTTTGAAAGCGAGAAGTTCTTTGGTCTCTTTCACGAAGGCCTTGATAACGGCAATTCCGGAAAAGCTTTCCTGAGAAAAATCAGAAAGTCGGGAAAAGGCGGCCTGTCTTGCCCGCCACTTTTTGCTCATATAGTTTCCGACAATGGTGCTGCAGCATAAAAGAAGAGCCATGGGAATAAGAGAGAAAACGGTCAGAACGCGGTCCATATTCCACATCTTTATTATTGCCATTGAGCCCAGAATCACGGCATCAAGAAGCATCAGAAAACCGCTTCCGAAGCATTCGTGAATGGTTTCAAGGTCATTGGTGAAAAGGCTCATAAGATTGCCAACCTTGTTCACCTGATAATACTGGGTGGAAAGATGGCGGGAGTGGTCAAACATGACGTTTCTCAGGTCAGTTTCAACGCGAATGGCAGAACCGAAAATAAAAATTCGCCAGAGAAAACGACCTATAACGATGATGACGATTATAAAAAGCATGGGCAGGCAGATGCTGTCCAGAAGAAAGTCCATATCGAAGACTTTTTCCACGCCATTATGAAGGACAAAGCCGTCGTTCATACCGTTGATTATGAGTTGGTAGAAGTTGGGGATGAGCAGCTGGAAATAGTCAACGGCGAGAAGCGCCAGAAGACCGAGCAGCAGCCGCGGCGCGTATTTAAGATAATATCGGTTTATGTATTTTCCGAATATCATTTCGGGAACTCCTTGAAAATTAACTGAATTATGTCATTATATATCAAAAACAGGAAAAATGGAATAGCGCGGGATATAAAAAACCCGCGGTGCCGTGGGGATCCATAATAACCTGCAGCATGTGCAGGTGGGTCGCCTCCTCACCGCTTCGCTGCTTCCAACGTCCGTTCCCGGTCAAAGCCGACAACGGGAGGCCTGCAATTCACGGCGAGAGCCCGGCATCCCTTATGAAAAATGTAGGTCCATACGGATCCTGATTCCACGAACACCGCAGGCAACAAATTTCCTGCGATTGATTTAATTTTTAAGTGAGCCGATTACTCTTCCTCGTCATCCTCGGCATAAAGCTCTTCCATGAAAAGAGCATAAACTTTCTGCAGAGTTTCTTCGTCGTCCACGCTTGCATACTCGATGCCGCCGTCGGCTTCAATTACCTGCAGGATAACGAAACCGTAATCGGGATCGTCTTCGTTCATATCTGCGGGGAGAAAAACAGAATATACATTTGCACCGAATTCCACTTCGCCAAGGACTTCCAGGCGGAAAGTTACGCCGTCCTCATCGGTGATGCTGATGAAAATTCCCTCGTCCATAGTTGACCTCCGTTTAGTATCTGTGATGGTTTCATTGTAAACTATGGGCAAATCAAAATCAACATTAATCTTTTCTCTCAGGAGCCAAGGTCTTCCAGCAGCTTTAGCAGAGAGTCTTCTCCGGAAACAACAATTCCCGAGGAAAGCTTATTTCTGTCGGAACTGGGGAGATTTTCAAGCTCTATATCCGTGATGGCCAGCGGCTCATCATTATCCGCTCCGGAAAAAACCGCCACGCGACCGGAATGCTCCCGAAGAACAAAACTGTCTCCACGAACCTGCCGGAAATCAGCTGCGGTGAAAACCACCATGGTGAGGGCTATTGCCATCATTGCTATGCACGCTATAATTCTTATGCCGAACTTCAAAGATATATACCTCCTTTTTGAAATAAAAAATAACTGTCTTTCCGAATATTCTTTCCTTTGGAAAAAGAAATAATACAGATCGGAGGAAAATTTACAAATTCGATGCACCTTGTTGACAAAATGTGCTATACTAATTTGAAAACATGTAGTATGATTAGCGTGAACCGATATGCGGAAACGGAGGCGCAGCCTTTTTGAATAGTAAGAAAGTAAGAAAAATAATAGGAACAACGGCGGATACCACTGCGGGTATCGTCGGTGGTGTTTTGCGCCTTGGTTTGAAAATTGTGGTCAGCGTGCTGCTGGTTGCTATTGTCACCGGCCTGCTCTTCACATGTGTTTTTGCCTATTATATAAAAACAAGCGTCAACCCCACTTTGGAAACCGACCTTGAGGACTATAAGGTAAGCCTTTCCAGCACCATCTGGTTTACCGATTCCGACGGTATGGACAAGGAACTTGTTCGCCTCAATACCACTAAAAACCGAATTTGGGTGGATTATGAGAACATTCCCGAGGATATGGAGCATGCTCTTGTAGCCATTGAGGACAAGCGTTTTTATGATCATAAGGGCGTGGACTGGTACCGAAGCACCGGCGCTGTTATCCAGATGTTCTTTGCTATGAGCAACGATTTCGGCGGCTCTACAATTACCCAGCAGCTTGTCAAGAACGTGACGGGCAAGGACGAAGGCCTTGTTATGCGAAAGCTGGTGGAGATTTTTCAGGCTCTTGAGCTGGAAAAAACCTACGATAAGTCGGAAATAATCGAATGGTATCTCAACTTCGTCTATTTCGGAAATGCCTGCTACGGAATTCAGACCGCAGCGCAAACCTATTTCGGCAAGGATGTATGGGATCTTTCCTTGGCGGAGTGCGCCAGCATTGTGGGTATAACCAATAACCCCTCCAAGTATGACCCCTTCCGCGACCAGATGGTATATGACAAGGACCTGGACGAGACCAAAACCTGCCGCCAGTGGAACAAGTACCGCCAGGAGCTTGTTCTCTACGAAATGTACGACCAGGGCTATATAAGCTATGGGGAGTATCAGGATGCTGTGGCGGAGGAGCTTGTGTTTGTCCGCGGTGAAAACGAAGGCTATAAGGATGCTATTTACAGCTGGTACGAAGAAGCTGTCATCGAGGCCGTTCGCGCGGATCTTATGGAAAAGCTCAATCTCAGCGTTGAAGCCGCCAATGAACTTCTCTATTTCGGCGGTTTGCAGATTTATTGCTGCATGGATCCGGATATTCAGGCGATTGTGGACTCTGTATATGAGGACACTGCCAATCTGCCGAAGGGATATTATTATTCAACTCAGCAGCTTCAGTCCGCTATAGTTCTTATGGATCCCTATACCGGACAGGTAAAAGCTCTTTCCGGCGGTGTCGGTGAAAAGACAGAGCGTTTTGGTACTAACCGCGCAACTCAGTCCAAGCGTTCTCCCGGATCTTCCTTCAAGCCTATTGCATCTTATGGACCTGCTTTCGAATATGGCCTCATCACCCAGTACACCCTCGTAAACGACTCTCCCAACATCCGTTTGAGAGGAACTTGGTGGTATCCCAGCAACAGCCCAAACAGTTATGACGATATTATAACTATAAGAGGAGCAATTACCGCTTCCAAGAATACTGTTGCTGCGCAGATAATTGATAAACTCACTCCTCAGGCAGCCTATGATTTCCTGACCCAGAGACTGGGCTTCACATCGCTTGTTCCCAACGATATATCCTACTCACCAATGGCATTGGGTTCTCTCACCGACGGTGTTACCGTTTTGGAAATGGCTCAGGCATACTGCGCCTTTGTCAATAACGGCATATTTACAAAAGCCCGTCTTTACACCAAGGTTCTTGGACCCGACGGCGAGATGATTATCGATAATCAGCCTAAGACCAACATTGCGTTTTCTCCCAATACCGCTGCGAATATGTGCGATATGCTTAAAAATGCCGTTGCCAACGGAACCGGCGGCAATGCCTGGTTCGGCGGCATGGCAGTTGCGGGAAAAACCGGTACCACCAGCGCCAACCATGACCGATACTTCTGTGGCTTTACTCCCTATTATGTGGCTGCGGTATGGACCGGCTATGATATGCCGGCACCAATGTATGTATGGGGCAATCCTGCGGCACAGATTTTTAAGCGTGTAATGCAGCCTGTTCACGCAGATCTTCCCTACAGAAGCTTCCCTGCACCTGTTCTTGGTGCACCTACTAACATTTTCGGCGATTTGACAGAGGAACTTGAAGAGCAGATAAAGAAGAAAGAGGAGGAGAAGAAGAAAAAGGAAGAAGAGGAAAAGAAGAAACAGGAGGAAGAGGAAGCTGCAAAGCAGAGCCCCTCTCCTACTCCCGCTACCACTCCTACTCCCACACCTACTCCCACACCTACTCCTACACCCACACCCACACCTACTCCTAATACGCCCACACCAACTCCTACACCCACACCGACTCCGGATAGCCCAACGCCCACACCGACTCCGGACAGCAATACCCCCGAAGGCTCCGAACAGACTCCGGGAGCTGGAGGCGGTTCGCCGGGAAGTGGCGACGAGCCCAACACTGTGGCAGGGGGAGACTCTCCGGAACCCGGAGATCCCGTCGGCTGAAACAACTGAAGAAAAAGCTGCGTCCGTGAGGGTGCAGCTTTTTTGTTTCAATTCCCTTGCGAAAAGAGGGCATATAGGATAAAATGTCAGTAATAATCAGGCGATTTTATTGTACGGAGTAATTGATGGAACTATTTCTTATAAACAATGACTATAAATATGCTGTTGAGCAGATAATGCTTATGCTCTTTCCGGGCGAGAGCCCCATTTATCCACAGAAGGCATCCGGCACGCTTAAGGCTGTGGTGAAGCTCAGCGATGGCGAAAAGTTCGTAACGGCAACCACAAGTATAAGCGATGGGTATGGAAGAACTTTCAGAGGGAAAGCGGCTGTCAGCACAGAGCTGTTTGAAGATGCCATAGTGGAGCAGCGTCTTCGCCAGAGAGTTGTGAAGCTGAGCTTTTACAGAGCGGGATTAAAGCTTTTGGGAAAAAAACCGATCTGGGGCGCTCTCAGCGGCATTCGTCCCGGAAAGCTGATGAGCGATCTTCTGGAAAGCGGCCTCAGCGACAAAGCGGCTCTCAGCCGTTTTGTAAAGCTTTATGACGCTTCTCCGGAGAGAGCGGAGCTTTGTCTCCATACTGCTCATGCCTCACGGGCTGTTACAGAAAAGCTGGGGAAAAAGGATGTCTGTCTCTATTTGGGGGTACCTTTTTGCCCTACACGCTGCGCCTACTGTTCATTTGTAAGCCAGTCCGTTGAAAAAAGCATGAAGCTGATTGCCCCATTTGTTGAAGCCCTGATGAAGGATATTGAGGCCACTGCGGATACTGTCAGGGAACTGGGACTTAATGTAATTGCCCTGTATCTGGGCGGAGGAACGCCCACAACCCTTTCCGCTGAGCAGCTTGATAAGGTTCTTTCTGCGCTCCACGAAAAGTTTGATTTGTCTTCTTGCAGAGAAATCACTGTGGAGGCAGGCAGACCGGATACCATAAGCCGCGATAAGCTGCTTACCATGCGCCGTTGGGGAGTGAGCCGTGTAAGCGTCAATCCCCAGACTATGAGCGATAATGTGCTGGAGATAATTGGCCGCCGCCACAGCGCGGAGGATGTATTGAAGGCTTTGGAGCTTGTCCGTGAGGTAGGAGGCTTTGAGGTTAATATGGATCTTATTGCCGGATTGCCCGGAGACGATAAGGAAAGCTTTGCCCGCACTATGGAAAAGGTGCTCTCCCTCTCCCCGGAAAATATAACTGTCCACACTCTTTCTTTGAAAAAAGGTTCCCGTATTACCCTTGAGGGCACACGAATTCCCTCGGCGGAAGAGGTTGAGGAGATGGTGGAAATATCCCGTATGTCCCTGAGCGAAGCAGGCTATTCTCCCTATTATCTCTATCGCCAGAAGTTTATGTCGGGCGGACTTGAGAATGTGGGCTGGAGCAAGCCCGGCAGTGATAACCTATATAATATTTGCATAATGGAAGAACTATGCTCCATAATAGCCATGGGTGCGGGAGCCTCCACCAAGCTTGTCACGGGCACGGGGCGGCTGGAGCGCTTCTTTGCACCAAAGTATCCCGCAGAGTATATTGCGGATATAGATAAAACCTGTGCAAAAAAAACCATAATAAAGGAGTTTTACAATGGCTTATCAGCTAACTGACATCAATTTCCGTACCGTTTCTGACCCTAAAAGCTTTGTTCAAGAATGCGACGGGCTTTACCGAGAAAAGGTCAGCAAGGCCGCAGACAGAATAATAGAGAATATGGAACGAAGTCCCATTGTGCTCCTTTCCGGCCCCAGCGGAAGCGGAAAGACCACCACCGCTATGAAAATCGCAGAGGAGCTCAATAAGCGTGGCGTGGGAACTTATAGCGTGGGAATGGATGATTATTTCCGCACCGTTGACCCTGAAACGGCACCCAGAACTCCGGAGGGAGACCTTGATCTGGAATCTCCTCTCTGCCTGGATATGGAGCTGCTCAATGAGCATTTTACAAAGCTTTCAAAGGGTGAGCGCATCTATGTGCCAAAGTATGAATTCTCCCGCCGCATGCGCATCCTTGAGCCCAGCAAGTCCATAAAGCTGAAGAAAAACGAAGTGGTGGTGTTCGAGGGCATCCACGCTCTCAACGACTCTATCACAGAAGTCCACCCTGAAGCTTTCAAGCTTTATATCTCTGCCCGCAGTGATGTTGAGTTCGAGGGGAAGGTGGTTTTCAAGCGCACATGGTTCCGCCTGATGCGCCGTATGGTTCGCGACAGCAAGTTCCGAGGCACCGATCCTTCTGAAACCCTTAAAATGTGGGCAAATGTCCGCCGGGGCGAAAAGAACTATATTTCCCCCTTCAAGGACAAGGCGGATTTGCAGTTTGACACATCCTTCGCCTATGAGCCTGCGGTTTTCAATGCTCAGGCAACCCGCCTTTTCAAGGCCATTCCCGAAGGCATAGAGCGCTTCGACGAGCTGAGAGAGGTTCTCCCCGCTCTGCAGCTTTTCGGTGTTATTGACGAAGAATATGTTGCCCCCGATGCTCTTATCCGCGAATTTTTGGGCGGAGGAATTTACGAATATTAAATATCCCGGAGAGATATATGTTAAAGATAAAGAAAAGAGCGCTGTGCATAGCCATTGCAATTATATGCGCCGCATTGCTTTGCGCCTGCGGCCAAATTCCTGCAGCAGCTCCCGCGCCTGAAGATCTCAGCGCGCAGAGCACCCCGGAACCTGCACCTGTCCCGACCCCTGAGCCTACACCTGCGCCCACACCTGCGCCCACACCAAGCCCAATCCCTACACCCACGCCCACCCCTGAGCCTGAGTATTCCGGGCCTAACCTCATAGAGCGGGAGCGGATGGATGATGAGTTTTTCGCCGATGCCCTTTTCGTGGGCAATAGCCTTGTTCACGGTCTTTGGGGATATGGCGGAATAAACAGCGCCACTTATTGCGCTGCCACCAGCGCCAGTGTTGTCAATCTGGACAGAGTGAAAAATGAAGCCTTCTGGGGAGACAGGGCCTATGCAACTACCATTTCCTACGGCGTTACTCAGGGCAGCTACAGTAAAATATATGTGCTGCTGGGAATAAATGAAATTGGCTTCGAAACGGAGGATTTCATTGTTCTTTATGCAAATGTTTTGGATATGCTCTCTGCCGCCCATCCCGATGCGGATATATACATAATGGGACTCACGCCCATAACGGAGAAAAAGAATGCGGGTGGCTATCCCTTCACTATGGAGAGGGTTCTCAGCTATAACGAGGCTCTTCGTGCTCTCGCCGCGGAGCGGGAGTGCTGGTATGTGGATCTTGTGGAGCTTTTTGCCGATGAAAGCGGATTTATGCCCGCAGAGATAAGCACCGACGGCATCCATCTGATTCAGGAGGAATATGCCCGATGGGGAGAATATCTCCGCACCCACTATGTGGACAGCGAAAAAACTGAATAAAAAACAAAAACACCGCCGATACTATTTGTGACTACATAGTATCGGCGGTGTTTTTTTATGGGAAACAGAATAAAAATTTGGGAGCTGAGTCTGCTTATCGCCCTTTGCGTATGTCTTTGCCAAACTGCGGCGGAAGCGGAGAGCAGGCAGAATATTTCGGAGAAAATCATCAGGTTTCATGTTGTGGCAGCCTCTGATGAGGAGGAAGACCAGGATTTGAAAATGCGGGTGAAGGATGCGGTGGCGGCGAAGCTGGAGGAGCTTCTGGTCGCGGCAGAGAGTGCCTCGGAGGCTGAGAGGATTATTGCGGAGAATAAGGGGGAGATATTCTCCGCGGCCTTTTCGGCATCGGAGGGGGAGCGGGTGGAGCTTCGCTTTGGAACAGAGCTTTTTTCCTACCGCGAGGGCGATGGATATGCCCTTCCTCCGGGAGAATATAAATGCCTGCGCCTTATTCTGGGGGCGGGTGAGGGTCACAACTGGTGGGGAGTGATTTTTCCCCAGTTGAGCGTGGAGCCAAGCTGCACGGAAACAGCGCTTTATTATCCCGATGAAGAGCTCAGGATTATATATGATGAGGATGGCGTTGAGCTGCGCTTTCGCTTCCTGGAGATTTTGGAAAAAGCGGGAAAGCAACTGGGAATCCTCCGCGAAACCTTCCCGAGCTAACCGCCCACTTAAGTCTCCCTTGCGTGAAGGGAGGTGCCTCGCGTATGCGAGGCGGGGGAATCGGTTTTATATGCCTCCGGCGGGTAACTTTCCGTATCGACGGAAAGTCACCAAAGGGCGACCGGGGATCGCGACCCCCTGGCCCCCAAGGGAGGTTAAGGAACGCTCCGCTTTTATTGGAGCGCGCCGGCAAGCGGCGATGGTCCGGCGGCTGGCTTCGCAATGCCGCCTGCTGCAGAGAAAATTTTTTGAATATTTCCCAAGTGCAGCGCAGCTGCCGGAAAACAGAACGAGGAGAAATCCCGGTGGTGCCGAACAGGCACCATGGCGTAGCAGCGTCCTGAGCGGAAGTAGAGGTGCGCACACTAATATTTAGTATTTAATTATGTGGCACAATGCATTTTCTACCTTCGTACCGAGGGTATTTCCAAAGAGGGGGCATTTCTCACCCCCTCTTTGGTGGACTTTTCTTTCCATATTCTTTTGGCCACACGAAAAGAATATGGCCGTCGGAGACATATCCCGCAGCCGCCCACCTCCTCCGACCCAAAACTTGACAAAGCCGCTGCGGGTATATAAAATCCTCTTATAAAGAAACGAGAGGTGAGCTATGAAAAAGAGAAATTCGCCCATACCCGCTCTCGCGGCCTGTCTGCTTGTTCAGGTATGTGTGGGTATAATCTATATTTGGAGTGTTTTCAAAGCTCCCGCAATGGCCTTCCACGGTTGGGAAGAGGGCAGCGTAAATCTGGTGGCCAGCTTTATGCTTTTTGCCTTTTGCGCGGGCAATTTCGCAGGCGGTGCCGCTGCTGACCATTTTGGTCCCCGCAAGGTGTGCTTCGCGGGGGTTATTCTGTTTGGAGCGGGCATACTCATTTCCCGTTTCATCCCCTCGGGCAGTCCAATAGTCCTATTCTACCTTACATATTGCATTCTGGGCGGATTCGGAAGCGGTGTAAGCTACGGTGCGAACCTTAGCTGCATTCAGCGCTGGCTGCCCCACCGCAGAGGATTTGCAACAGGCATAGGCGCAGGCGCTTTCGGTCTTTCCACTGTTGTTTTCTCCCCCGTTGCCGATAGTCTTATAAAGACAATGGGATTTAATCCTGCGCTGGGTGTTCTCGCCATAATTTTCTTCGTTGTGGGTCTTGCTGCCTGTATTTTTATCCGTCTTCCGGATGAGAAATATCTTGCGGCTTTGCCCAAGAGTGCTGCCAAGGCTGCTCCGGTTGGAAACGAGAGCATGCCTTTTTCGAAAGCGGTGAAAACCCTGCCCTTCTGGCTGCTGTTTTTGAACATCTTCCTTTTCAACGGAACATGGAATATGCTCAATCCTCTCATTAAAGGTCTGGGTTTGAGCAGAGGCCTTGGTGAAGCAGCCGCTGTGCTGGCCGTATCCTTGACGGGGGTTGCCAACACCGCGGGCAGAGTGCTCATTTCCAGCTTTTCCGATAAACTTGGCCGCATCAACACCCTTTACCTTGTTTCCGCGGCCACAGCGGTGTTCGCAATTTTGCTGAGCTTTGTGGAGGGCTGGGGCTATCTGGTGGCAGTGCTGCTTACTGCTTTCGCGTTTGGCGGTCCTGCAGCGGTAAATCCTGCAGCCACAACCGACTTTTTCGGAACAAAGCATATGGGTGCCAACTATGGCGTTATTATGATGGCCTTGGGCATAAGCTCCATAGTCTTCAATTCCATCTCCAACGCTCTCTATGCCGCCACCGGCGCATATACTCTCACCTTCATCGTGGGTGCGGTCACTGCGGCGCTGAACATACTAAACTGCTTCATAATAAGCAGAGAGCTGAAAAAACTCAAATAAACATTAAAGCGGGAGATGTTCTCCCGCTTTTTCCTGTTTCAATTTCAAGAAAAAGATGATAAAATATAAGCTAATGTTGTTATGAGGAGAAAACCGTGGAGATAATCTATGCGGATAACTACATAGTGGTATGTCTCAAGCCCTGCGGAGTTCTCTCCACCGACGAGCCGGGAGGTTTGCCGGACTTGCTGAGAGCGGAACTGGGTACGGAGAATATCCGCACTGTCCACCGTCTTGACCGGGTGGTGGGCGGAATGATGCTTCTTGCCCGCACGCGCCACGCTGCCTCTGATCTGGGGAAACAGATTATGGAAGAGGGAATAGGCAAGGAATATCTCGCGGTTGTTGAGGGCTGCCCTGCGGAAGAAAAAGGCAGTATGAGAGATTATCTCCGCAGAGACAAGGCGGAGAAAAAGACCTATGTGAGCCCTGTCGCCGATGAGAACACTCAGGAGGCTTTGCTGGACTATGAAGTGCTGGAAAGACGGGGAGAGTTCAGCGCAGTGCGCATCCGCCTTCATACAGGACGAACCCACCAGATAAGAGCCCAGTTTTCCTCCCGTGGTCTGCCCCTGGTGGGGGATAAAAAATATGGCTCCGGCGGAAAGTGCAATATAGCGCTTTGGTCATATGGCCTTGATTTTCACCATCCCAAGTTTGGTGAGAGGATGAGTTTAAGCCATATGCCCCCCGATGAATATCCCTGGAATTTATTTGAATGTTTTAAGCAGAGGTTGAGTGAATGAAAGAGCAAGTGAAACAGCCTGAAAGAGAGCCTTGCCCCCATGCTAAAAAGTGCGGCGGATGCCAGCTCCAGAATATGAGCTATGAGCGGCAGCTGGAGTGGAAGCAGGCCAAGGTAATAAACCAGATTGGCCGATACTGCAAGGTTGAAAAGATAATAGGCATGGATAATCCCTATAACTACCGCAACAAGGTGCAGGCAGCCTTCGGAAGAGACGGCAAGGGAAAGATTATCTCCGGCGTTTACCAGTCCTCCAGCCACCGCATTGTCAGCGTTGATAAATGTATGATTGAGGATAAAACTGCCGACAAGATAATTGTCACCATCAGAAAAATGCTGCCGGAGTTCAAGCTCACCGCCTATGATGAGCGCACTTGTCAGGGCTTTTTGCGTCACGTGCTGGTGAAGCGCGGCTTTGCCACTAATGAGGTGATGGTGGTGCTGGTAACCTCAACACCCATATTCAAAAATCAGAAGCCTTTTTTGAAAAAGCTCCTTGAGCTCCATCCGGAGATAACAACGGTGGTGCTGAATGTTAACGATAAGTTCACCTCCCTTGTGCTGGGTAAGCAGGAAAAGGTACTTTTCGGCAAAGGTTATATTGAGGATATCTGCTGCGGCTGCCGTTTCAGAATATCTGCGAAGAGTTTTTACCAGATTAACCCCGTCCAGACGGAAAAACTCTATTCCACCGCTGTGGACTATGCCCATCTCAGCGGCAGCGAAACGGTGCTGGATGCCTATTGCGGCATAGGCACAATCGGTATGGTGGCTTCCCGCAAGGCGGGCAAGGTGGCGGGCGTGGAGCTCAATGCCGATGCCGTCAAGGACGCCATATATAACGCAAAGCTCAATGATATCAAAAACTGCTGGTTCACCTGCGCCGACGCGGGTCAGTTTATGGAGCGTATGGCCGCCGAGGGTGAGAGCGCCGATGTGGTGTTTATGGATCCTCCCCGGGCGGGAAGTGATAATAAGTTCCTCGGCTCCCTTATTCATATGGGACCCAAACGGGTGGTTTATATTTCCTGCAATCCGGAAACCCTCGCCCGGGACCTTGGAGTTCTGACAAAGGGTGGCTACAAGGCTCTTCGCGCTCAGCCTGTTGATATGTTCCCCCACACAAACCATATAGAGTGTGTAGTGGAACTTATCAGGCAAAAACAATAATTTGTTGAGGTTTTATTATGGAAGAAAGAAACATCAATATTTCAAAAAGTGTTAATTTCGGCGGGCTTAAAATTCAAACTGCGATTCCTCCGATAAAATTTAATTTAATTACATATGTTTATGGAATTGAAGTGGATGGAAGCAGCTGGGAATTTACATACAAAACCCACGGCCTTTGGTTTATGATTCTCGGCGCAATTTTGCCTTTGATATTCAAGACAATTCCCTTTGACTGGAAAGTTGGCCTTGGAATCGGCTTTGCTGCCGGAATGGTGTTCAATCTTATAAGCTGGTTGATTTTCAAAATCAAAATAAAACTTTATACCAAAGCAATCGAGGAAAAATATTGTTGAGCAAAAAAGAATTCAGGATATAAGGAGAAATAATATGGAAAATTATCTGGGCAAAGAAATCGGAAAGCTGGGCTTTGGCCTTATGCGTCTGCCTGAAATCGACGGCAAAATTGATATTGAGCAGGTCAAAATCATGGTGGATATGTTTATGGAGAAAGGTTTCACCTACTTCGACACCGCCTATGTTTACGGCAACGGCGCCAGCGAGCGCGCTGCCAAAGAGGCTCTTGTGGACCGCTATCCCCGCGAAAGCTTCCAAATAGCAACCAAGCTGCCCCTTTTTGACAAAGATGTGAGCCTTGAGGAACTCCATCAGCGTTTTTATACCTCCCTTGAACGCACCGGCGCCGGTTATTTCGACTTTTATCTTATACATAATCTGGGAGCGGGCCGCAAGGAGCTTGCTGAAAAGCATGACATCTGGAACTGGCTTTCCGAAAGAAAGAAGGAAGGTCTCATCCGTCATCTGGGCTTCTCCATGCATGATACCGCTCAGTCTCTTGACGAGATACTCACCGATCATCCCGAAACTGAGTTCGTTCAGCTCCAGATAAACTATAAGGACTGGGAGGATGAGTCCGTTCAGGCTCGCGAGTGCTACGAGGTGGCAATGAAGCACGGCGTTCCCGTTATCATTATGGAGCCTGTCAAGGGTGGTACCCTTGCCTCTCTGCCTCTTGAGGCAGAGGCTCTTATGAAGCAGGCAAGACCCGACGCATCCATCTCCTCCTGGGCAGTGCGCTACTGCGCAAGCCTTCCCGGTGTCATCACCGTTTTGTCCGGTATGAGCAATATTGAGCAGATGGCAGATAACCTGAGCTATATGAGCGATTTCCGTCCCATCGACGAGGAGGAAAAGGAAATCATTGCAAAGAGTCTGGAGATTATCGAGGCTGTTCCCACCATTCCCTGCACCAAGTGCAGATACTGCGTGGATGACTGCCCTCAGAAGATCAATATTCCGGAAATTCTGGGCTGCGTCAATCTGAACACCATTTACCGCAATCCCGAAAGAGCAAGAGGCGAATATAAGTGGGTTGCCGGTGGCGGGCGTGGCTATGCAAAGGATTGCATCGGCTGCGGTGCCTGCGAGAGCATCTGCCCCCAGCATCTTCAGATAATCGAAGAACTGAAAAAGGCCAGCGAACTGCTGGATTGAAATTAAGAATAATGAAAAAGAGTTCCTTGCATTCTTGCAAGGAACTCTTTTTTCATATCTTCGCTATATCGGTGACGGTCAAAACTCCATCGCTGACGCGGAATTTAACATTGTAGCCGCCGAAGTCCATACCGTAAATCCTTTCAGGATCTTTGTGGTAGGAGGGACGGGGGTCATTTTCCAAAACGCCGCGAAGAGCCGCAAGGAGAGAGCTGTCGGAAATTTTTTCTGCCAGCGAGTCGGGGAAATCCAGCTTAAGCTGCCTATCCCATTGGGCGGAGGCAAAGCCGCTGCGGGCATCCGGGTGGCAATCGGCATAAACCGCGTAGGGCTTTATGTCATAAATGGGTGTGCCGTCCATAAGGTCGGCGCCTGCCACCACGATAACTGTGCCGTATTCGCCCTGCTCTTCAATGCCAATTATCTCCACGCAGCTGAGTCCTATGGGATTGGGTCGGAAGGGGGAGCGGGTGGCGAAAACGCCCATACGCACATTGCCTCCCAGTCTGGGGGGGCGGACGGTGGGAGACCATTCATCCCTTGCCGCTTCCGAAAACTGCCAGATAAGCCAAAGATGGGAAAAGCCTTCCATGCCGCGCAGGGCATCGGAATTTCTGAACTCGGGCTCAAAAACTATGGTGGAGCGCAGCTCCTTCACAAGCCCGCTCTGGCGTGGAATGCCAAACTTCCCGGAAAAAGGGCTGCGTATGCGGGCTATGACCTTCATGGTGTGCTCGCTCATGGTTTTTCTGTCTCCTTTCGGGCGGCGTCGGCAAGGATGGGGGAAAGTGCCGCCATATCTTCGGGAATGGGAGAGGAAAGGGAAATCCTCTCCCCTGTAACAGGCTGTTTCATACTCAAAAAGGCGGAGTGGAGCGCAGGGCGGGCTATAGCCTCGCAGCTTCCTCCGTAAAAGGCATCCCCAAGAAGGGGGGAGCCGATGGCGGCAAAATGCACCCTTATCTGGTGGGTGCGTCCGGTGTGGAGCCTGACACGCACAAGGGCAAGAGAGCCGTCGGTGGCAATCACCTCATACTCGGTGAGCGACTCTGCCCCCTCGGGGGATACGCAGCGCCTGGGGCTCCCCTCGCTTTCCCGGGCTATAGGCAGAGAGATGCTGCCCTTTTTCTCGGCGGGCGGAGGTGAGCAGATGAGAAGATATTCCCGGCGGTAATCCTCGCTGTGGAGCGAACGGATAAAAAGGCTGTGGGCATAGCCGCTGAGGGCTACGTACATAAGACCGCTGGTACCCTTGTCCAGACGGCTGACGGGGTGAAAGGCGGCATCCTTGCCCCAGCGGTGGGCGAAAGCAGAGATAAGGGTAAGTCCGGTCTTGGAGCTGTGGCCGTGGACAGCCATACCTGCCGGTTTATCTATAATGGCGCAGTCGAGATCCTCATAGGGTACCTTGAGAGGGTATTCTATAGCTTCGATACCTGCAACAGTGTCCCGGTCGCTTACATCCACCTCAAGCAGCTGGCCGGCCTTGACCTTGTCAACAGTGCGGATATCCTCTCCGTCAAGCTTAATGCCGCCTCTTTTATACTTAAGGCGAACGATGTAGCCCTTATCCATATTCAATTCCCGCCGCAGAAGGGAGCTGACGCTGCGCCCCTCCATTTCAGAAGTAATGCTAAGGGAGAGAATTCTCAAAGAGCAAGCTCCTTTCCGTTGAGGGCGGCATATACAAGCTTTTCCCCCTCGTAGCGCAGCTTAAGAGAGAAAAAGGGCGCGTCCTCGGCCATCAGACGGAGGAATATTTTATCCCCCTCCCAGATGGGCAGGGATGGAACGGCGTCGATATCAACCCACTCAAGCTCCCCCTCGTCGCAGCCCGAGAGCTGCCCTTCCCATTTGTGGGCGGTGAAGAGATGCATATACTCTCCTTCCCATCGGTCGGAAACAAAGGTGACTATGCCCCGGTAGCGCCAGTCGGTGAGAGCGAGGCCGGTTTCTTCCCGCACTTCCCTGAGAAGACATTCCTCAGGACTTTCTCCTTCGAGAAATTTGCCACCTATGCCTATCCACTTATCCCGGTTGGCATCGTGCTCCTTTTTTACCCGGTGGAGCATCAGATATTGCCCTCCCCGCATAGGGTAACAAAGCGTTGTGTGCATCATACTAATCACCTCTAAGCTTTTAAATATTTTATCACACTTGCATCCGCCGCGCAAGGGAAGGGGCACTGTGTTAAAAATGCATAAATAATGAACTCTGTATATGGCAATAAGTGGAAATTATAAACCTCAAAGTATTTTTTGTATTGAAATTTTGGAAATGCTGTTTTATAATAAATGAGCATGTGCAGGCAAAACGTTATTTTTTTCACTTTCTATGAGCTTTTACGGCAAAAGTCGTTAAGCATAAAAAATTACCAACAATTAATAGGAGGAAACAAAATGAAAAAGCTTGTTGCTATTCTGCTGGTTCTGATCATTGTTCTTGGTATGGTTGGCTGCGGTGCTGATAAGGATACCGCTTCCGTCTACTACCTGAACTTCAAGCCCGAGCAGGATGAAGCATGGCAGAAGCTGGCGGAGGCTTACACTGCTGAGACCGGCGTTCCTGTCACTGTACTTACCGCCGCTTCCGGCACCTATGAGGAGACCCTCATGGCCGAGATGGGCAAGTCCGAAGCTCCCACCCTGTTCCAGGTCAACGGCCCTGTAGGCCTTGCCAACTGGAAGGATTACTGCTACGACATGTCCGGCTCCGAGCTGTACGGTCACCTGACCTCTGACGGCTTTGCTCTCAAGGAGGGCGACGCTGTTCTGGGTATCGCTTACGTTATCGAGTCCTACGGCATCATTGCCAACAAGGCTCTCCTGGCTGAGGCTGGCTACTCTGTTGAGGATATCGCTTCCTTCGCAGATCTGAAGGCTGTTGCTGAAGACATCACCGCTCGCTCTGCCGAGCTCGGCTTCGCTGCATTCTCTTCTGCAGGTATGGATAGCTCCTCCGACTGGAGATTCAAGACCCACCTGGCCAACCTGCCCATCTACTTCGAGTATCAGGCAGACGGCATCGGCAC
>SVKK01000045.1 GCA_015068425.1 Oscillospiraceae bacterium
AACCCTCGGCTGCAAGGTTAACCAGTTTGAAACTCAGGCAATGGAGACTATGCTGGCCGAGCGCGGTCACAGCAGCGCCGAAAACGGGCAGGCAGACGCCGTTATAGTCAACACCTGCGCCGTCACTGCCGAGAGCGGCAGAAAATCCAGGCAAGCAATAAGGCGGCTTATGGGGGAGAACCCTAATGCTGTAAGCGCTGTTTGCGGCTGTTTTTCTCAGGTGAGTGCTGATGAAGTGGAGAGGCTGGGTGTGGATATTGTTTTCGGCAGCGGCGATAGGAGGGGCTTTGTAGAGGCCTTGGAGCGTGCTGTTGAAGAAAAACAAAAAATATATAATGTTGATGACCCCTTTGAGCGTACTGCCATCGAGCCTTTGCCCTCCGGCGCTATGGGAGGACGCACCCGTGCCCACATGAAGATAGTGGACGGCTGCGATAATTATTGCTCCTATTGCATTATTCCATATGCCCGCGGACATGTAAGGAGTATGCCTCTTCCACAATGTGAGGCGGAGGCAAAGAGGCTCAGTAAAGAGGGGTTTAAAGAGATAGTTGTCACCGGCATTGAGATAAGCTCCTATGGAGCCGATCTGCCCGGAAAGCCAGCTCTTGGTGAAGCTATACGGCTTATAGCCGCCGCAGCTCCCGGTGTGCGTATTCATATAGGTTCCCTTGAGCCAACGGTTATTGACGCTGACTTTTGCCTAATGCTGCGGGATGCGGGAAACATCTGCCCCCATTTCCATCTTGCTCTGCAAAGTGGCTGTGACAAAACCTTGAAAAACATGAACCGCAAGTATGATACCGCCCGATTTTACGCTGCCATAGAGTTGCTGCGGGAGTATTTTCCCGGCTGCGCGCTCAGTTGTGACCTTATAGTGGGATTTCCCGGAGAGACGGAGGAGGATCATGCCGAGGCCATGGCCTTTATACACAAATGTAATTTTGCGTCCATGCATATTTTTCCCTATTCCATCCGTCCCGGCACCCTTGCCGCGGAGATGCCGGGGCATCTCACCAATGCCGTTAAAAGCGCCCGGGCGAAACAGGCCCAGAGCATAGCAGGGGAGATGCAAAAGGCATATCTTGAGTCTATGGTAGGTAAAAATCTGAGAGTGCTTTTTGAAACAGAAAAGGACGGAAAATGGAGCGGACACTCCGAAAACTATTGCGAGGTCGTTTCTGCTGGTGAAAATCTTCACAGTCTTGTGAGAAATGTGCAGATAAAGTCCGTAAATGGCAAAAAGCTTGTTGGAATAATCATTTGACTTTTTTCATTTAAAAGACTATTATTAGTGAAATACTTCATTAAAGTATTAAAATACAAGGAGGCTTACACCATGTCCAGAGAAAAAACTTACAATTTTTCCGCAGGCCCTTCCGCTCTGCCCACCGAAGTGCTGGCTACCGCGGCAAACGAACTGCTTGATTTCCGATCTACCGGAATGAGTGTCATGGAGATGAGTCACCGATCTTCTGCTTTCCTTTCCATTTTTAACGAAACCAAGGCGGATCTGAAGGAGATTCTCAATGTACCCGACACCCATGAAATTCTTTTCCTGCAGGGCGGTGCATCATCCCAGTTCTCCATGGTTCCCCTGAATCTGATGGCTCCCGATGAGTGCGCAGACTATGCCGTAACCGGCAACTTCGCAAAAATCGCAGCCAAGGAAGCAGGCAAGTACGGCACTGTTAACATTGCCGCCGATACGTCTTACTGCAACCATACCCGCATTCCCACTCAGGATGAGCTCAAGCTCAACCCCGATGCCAAGTATTTCTATTACTGCGGCAATAACACCATTTTCGGAACGGAGTGGCACTATATTCCCGAAGTTTCCGTTCCTCTGGTTACCGACATGTCTTCCGATATTCTGACCAAGCCCCTGGATGTCAGCAAGTTCGGAATTATCTTCGCCGGAGCACAGAAGAACCTCGCTCCCGCAGGCGTTACCCTTGTTGTTATCGATAAGTCCCTGGCCGGACATGAACAGGCTGTCACTCCTCTGATGATGAGCTATCAGACCATGATCAACAAGGACTCCATGTACAATACTCCTCCCTGCTACAATATCTACATGCTGGGTCTTATGCTCAAGTGGATAGAGGCACGCGGCGGTCTGGAGGCCATGGATGCTCTTCGCCACGAGAAGAGCGCGCTGCTTTATAACTATCTTGATGAAAGCAAGTTCTTTATTCCCTGCGCAGAAAAGGAAGCCCGCAGCTTCATGAATGTCACCTTTAACACCGGCGATGCCGATAAGGACGCTGCATTCTGCAAGGCTGCCGCAGCCGCAGGTTTTGTTAACCTTAAGGGTCACCGCCTCGTCGGTGGTATGCGTGCTTCCATCTACAACGCCGTGCCCATGCAGGCTGTTGAGGCACTGGTGGAATTCATGAAAGATTATGAGGTGAAAAACCGTGTTTGAAGTAAAAACTATGAATAAAATTGCTCAGCAGGGTCTTGATGAGCTGGCTGAGCGCGGTCTGAATGTTAATGTTGACGCTGAAAATCCCGACGGACTTCTTATCCGTTCCGCAAAGCTCCATGACGAAGTTTTCGGTGATAAGCTTCTTGCTATCGCCCGTGCAGGCGTAGGCACCGATAACGTCCCCGTAGCCCGCTGCACCGAAGAGGGTATTGCAGTCTTCAACACCGCCGGCGCCAATGCCGAGGCTGTTAAGGAACTTGCTATCTGCGCTCTTATCCTCGCTTCCCGCGATATCGTGGGCGGTATTGAGTGGGTACGTACTCTTGAGGGTACAGAGGGTATTGCCAAGGATGTGGAAAAGGGCAAGGCTGCCTTTG
>SVKK01000038.1 GCA_015068425.1 Oscillospiraceae bacterium
ATCCCCGCCGGTCACGTCATTGCCCAGGGCGCAGCCCAGGAGAAGACCTGTACTCAGGATGGCTGGGAAGCCTACGAATACTGCACCGAGTGCGATTACAGCACGAAGGTAGTGATCCCCGCCGGTCACGAACCTGCAGATGCAGTTAAGGAGAACGAAGTTCCCGCAACCTGCATTGCAAAGGGCAGCTATGATGAGGTTATCTACTGCTCTGTAGAAGGCTGCGAAGAAGAGCTTAGCCGCGAGACCATTGAAACCGAAGTGAGCAGCTTCCATATGGATGAGAATAAGGACAACAGCTGCGATAATTGCGGCGTGAAGCTTATTCCTTCCGAGGTTGACATTGCTGTTAAGGTTAACACGAGCTTTGATGCCGGAGACATCACCGAGGAGCTTAAGGCTGCCGGTATGACCACTCCCGCCATCATCAAGCAGGTTATGCTGGAGGTTCTTTCCGGCACCGAGCTGATCGACTCCATACTCTATGACTTGACTTTGATGTACACTGAGGACGGAAAGACCTGGCACGTTGCAGACGAGGAGCATTTCCCCGAATCCGGCGTTCTCTATATCACTATTCCTGTTCCCGCAGGCACCTCTCTTGCGCTGAACGACTTCAAGGTTGTTCATATGTTTAGCAAGAACGCATTTGGCAAGACTGCCGGCCAGATTGAGACTCCCGCTGTTGAGGAGATCAAGGGCGCTGACGGAAAAGAATACATAGGCTTCTCCATAACCGGCATGTCTCCCGTTCTCGTAAGCTGGATCGACCATACCCACGAATATGAGGGCGTTGTGACCACCGAGCCCACCTGCACCGAGGAAGGCGAAAAGACCTTTACCTGTGGTCTTTGCGGCGACTCCTACACCGAGGAAATCGAAGCCACCGGTCATAAGTGGGATGCGGGTAAGGTCACCACTACCGCTACCGAAAAGAGAGACGGCGTGATAACCTACACCTGCCTGAATGACAAGGAGCATACCAAGACCGAGACATTCAAGTATCAGGGTGATTACGATGACTCTCATCAGACCGGCGACAACACTGCTATGATCCTTGTTACCATGACCGGTGTTGCTATGCTGTGTGCAGCTGTGTTTGTCTTCACCAAGAAGAGAAGAACCTATTGATGCACAAAATCTAATTTAGTTCCCGAAAAGACGGCGACGGGTTTTCGTCGTCGTCTTTTCAGCTTCGCAGGGTGCGGCGGGCGGAATTCCGCCATAAAACACCCGAAAGGAAATTTTATGAAACACTTCAAAAAAAGGGGTAGGTCTTCGAGAAAAACCGGCGGAGCGCATATTAAGCACACGAAGCGCGGCGGGAAGAACGTATGGCTCACCGCAGGCTTGATTTTCTGCTTCATAATGCTGCTGACGGTTTTGTTCCTGTGCATCCGAAGCAGGGTTATTCAGGCGGAGTTTCATGAACTTGCGCAGTTGCTTGTTGATAACAGTACCTCATCAACAGTTCCTGATGATACTTTCGGACCGAATTTTATCCTTGATAATGATAAGCCCGCGGAAAACACCGATGGGGTGGATGATACGGATAAACCGGAGGAATCCGTCCCCACTGTGAAGACTATGCTGGCGCGCTATGAGGAACTGTACAATAGGAATAATGATCTCTTTGGCTGGATAAAAATAGAGGATACGGTTATAAATTATCCTGTTATGCGCCCGAATGACGGAAACGGTGATAAGTATCTGCACACGAATTTTAATGGTCAGTACAGCTATGCCGGCACTCCCTTCGCGGAAATTGAATGCAGCAATGAGAGCGACAATATTCTGATTTATGCGCACAGAATGAATGACGGAAGTATGTTCGGAAACCTGCACAAGTATCAGGATAAGTCATATTGGGAGAAGCATCCAACCGTCCTGTACAGCAATCTTTATGAGGATCGCCAGTATGAGATTTTGGCTGTGTTTTATGACCGGATATATAAAAAGACCGATACCTGTTTTAAGTTCTACCAGTTTATTGACGCTGAGAACGAGGAAGATTTTGATTACGCTATTTCCCAGTTTAAGGAAAAATCCATCTATGACACCGGCGTGGATGCCGAATACGGTGACCAGCTGATAACGCTGGTTACTTGTGACCGCAGAAATTCTTATAGCCGTTTTGTCGTAGTTGCGCGATATGCGGATTGAAGGCGTAAAATTCCTGTACAGACTTCCCCGCACTCTAAAATATCAAACAAAAAAGCTCAGACGGACTGTACGTCTGAGCTTTTTGCTGTTAAAAAATCATTTTGCCTGTTTGATGGAGAGATTTATTCTGCCCTTTTTGGCATCGGCTTCAAGAACCATAACTTTGACAACGTCACCCACGCTGAGAATTTCGCTGGGGTGGCGGATGAATTTGTTGGCGATCTCGGAGATATGAACAAGACCGTCTCTGTGAACTCCGATGTCCACAAAGGCGCCGAAGTCGATAACGTTGCGGACGGTGCCAACAAGAACCATACCGGGCTTCAGATCCTTGATCTCCATAATTTCGCCGCTTCGCATAATGGGGGGAGGCAGCTCGTCGCGGGGATCACGGCCGGGTTTAAGAAGCTCGCCGATAATATCTCTGAGAGTGGGAGCGCCTACGCTGCATTTTTCGGCAAGAGAGTCGATGCCGATCTCCTTAACCTTTGCTTCAAGCTCCCTGAGTCCGCCTGCGGAAATGTCGGAAAGCTTATAGCCGCATTCTTTGAGGAGCATTTCGGCGGCTTCATAGCTTTCGGGGTGAACGGCGGTATTGTCAAGAGCCTGCTTGCTCTCGGAAACGCGGAGGAAGCCTGCGCACTGCTGAAAGGCCTTGGGACCAAGCTTGGGGACTTTGAGCAGCTCTTTGCGGGAATGGAAAGCGCCATTTTCTTCACGGTAGTTTACAATATTTTTAGCTGTAGTCTTGTTGAGACCTGCGATATAGCTGAGGAGGGAGGGGGAGGCGGTGTTCAAATCCGCGCCAACAGAGTTGACGCAATCTTCCACAACTCCGCCAAGTGTTTCGCTTAGGCGGGTCTGAGGCATATCGTGCTGATATTGTCCAACGCCTATTGCCTTAGGTTCGATTTTAACAAGCTCGGCAAGAGGGTCCTGAAGCCTGCGGGCAATGGAAACTGCGGAGCGGAGGTTAACATCGTATTCGGGGAACTCTTCCGCCGCCAGCTTGCTGGCTGAATAAACAGAGGCGCCAGCCTCGTTTACAACCATGTAGCTTACGTCGGGGTGATCTCGCAGAAGCTCGGAAACAAGCTTTTCAGACTCCCGGGAGGCTGTTCCGTTACCGATGGCAATGTTTTCAATGCGGTGTTTACGAATGAGACGGCTGAGGGTGGACTTAGCTTCCGAAACCTTGTTGAAGGGCTGGGTGGGATAAATAACGGCAGTATCAAGAACCTTGCCTGTGCCGTCAACAACAGCTATTTTACAGCCATTGCGATAACCGGGGTCATAGCCCATTGTTACCTTGTTTTTCACGGGAGGCTGCATAAGCAGAGGTTTAAGGTTGAGCGCAAAATTGCGGATGGCACCTTCGCAGGCTTCGTCGGTAAGGTTGTTTCTTATCTCGCGCTCAACGGCGGGGAAAAGAAGACGGGAATAGCTGTCCTCAACTGCGGAGCGAACGAAATCGGATGAGGGGCGGCCGGGAATGACGAAAAGGCGGATAAGACCAGGAAGCACAGCGGTATCCTCGCAAGATACGGAAACTTTCAGAAAATCTTCCTTTTCGCCACGGTTTACCGCGAGAACCTGATGTCCTTGAAGTTTACATAACTTTTGAGAGAAGTTATAGTAAAGACGATAAACGCTGTCCTCCTCCTTGGCCGCGCTGACCTTCAACTCGGCGTGCCGCATAAGGCTTTCGCGGAGAAGTTTGCGGGATTCGGGGGCGTCGGAGACGATTTCGGCAATAATATCCGATGCACCGGCGAGAGCATCGTCCGCAGTTTCCACACCCAAATCGAGGTTGACATAATCTTCGGCCAACACCGCGGGAGGGGGACAGTCGCGGCCCTGCTCCAAAAGCCGGGCAGCCAGACTTTCCAGACCTTTTTCCTTTGCAACAGTGGCGCGGGTACGGCGCTTGGGACGGAAGGGGCGGTATATATCCTCGATTTCGGCAAGAGTGCTTGCCTTGTCAATAGCGGCGCAAAGCTCATCGGTGAGCTTTTCCTGAGCAGCGATGGAGCTTTTAACCTCTTCTCTGCGTTTTTCCAGATTGCGGAGATAGCTGAGCCGATCTTCAAGAGTGCGTAGGGAGGTGTCATCCATTCCACCGTGAAGCTCCTTGCGATAACGGGCTATGAAAGGGATTGTGTTACCTTCGTCAATGAGGGAGACGACATTTTCGATGTATTTCTCCGGGGTGTTAAGCTCGGAGGAGAGCATTTTAATGATAGATTCCATATTTGAATGTCCTTTATAAAATTAGAATGCAAAATGCATTCTAATACTGATTTACATTTTTTTCAAGCCCAAATGCTCTTAAATAGCCTGTCGACCGCATCCTGTATGCGCTCAGAATCAAGGGAGGAGTAATTGATGAGAAGGGTGTGGCTCGGGGCGTCGGCGTTTCTGTAATATTCGCTGAGACAGCTGACCCGAAGGCCCGCTTCGCTGCAGCGGCGAACAATTTCTTCGTCCGGCAATTCAGTTTGGAGCCTAAGGAGAAAGTGCAGTCCCGCATCTTCCTCTTTTATTTCAACAAGAGGGAATTTCTCCTGAGATCTGATGGAATTAATGAGACTGTCACGGCGGCTGCGGTAAAGACTGCGCATACGGTTGATATGCTTTTCAAGCTGCCCGCTGCGTATAAAGGCAGCCAAAGTATATTGGTCGAAGTTGGAAACCGTGCAGGAATAAAAGCTGAGACGTTTTGAGTACTCCGCCATCAAGGCCTCAGGGAGCACCATATAGCTGATGCGTATGGTTGAACTGAGCGTTTTGGAAAAGGTATTCATATATATAACCTTTCCCAAAACATCAATGCTTTTAAGAGGGGGGATGGGTTTTCCCAAAAGGCGAAACTCGCTGTCGTAATCATCCTCTATTATGTATTTTCGTGGAGAGGAGCAGGCCCAGCTCAAAAGCTCGTAGCGGCGGCTGATGGGAGTTACTGTTCCGCTTGGAAAATGGTGAGATGGTGAGATGTGGAGTATATCCGCACAGCTTTTTTCGAGCGCAACGGGGTCAATTCCCTGGGCGTCCATTGGGATAAAGGCACACTCAACCTCGTTTGATTTGTAAATACGGCTGATTTTTCCGTAGCCAGGATCCTCTATGGCGTAGCACCTATCCCGCCCAAGAAGCTGAATGATGAGACCATATAGATATTCTGTGCCTGCCCCAACGACAATTTGCTCGGGACGGACATCCATGCCCCTGAAGGAACGCAGATGTTCCGCAATGGCCTCCCGGAGCTCCCATACTCCCGCGGAGGGGGATCTGACCATAAGTTTTTCAGTTGAATCTGACATTGTTTCGCGCATAAGTTTTGCCCATGTATTGAAGGGGAAGGCGTTTTTTTCACTGTGAGCGCCAACAAAATCCGCAAAAATCTCCGCGGCATTCTCGGTGCTTTCCCGATGAGTATGCTCGCTTGCGTTTGCTGTGGTTGTGTTCAGTGCGGACACGTAATAGCCACTTTTTGGCTGAGAATATATGTATCCCTCCGCCAAAAGCTGGCTATAAGCCCCTTCTACGGTGATAACACTGATGTTCAAGTGCTTTGCAAGACTGCGTTTTGAAGGCAGCTTTTCATTTGGAGCAAGACGGAATTCCAGTATATCAGATTTTATCTGCTTGTAGAGGTATTCATAAAGACTGTCGCTTCCGCGGTTTTCAAATGAGTATGTCAGCATTGGTATCTCTCCAATCTGGATATATTAAATAGATAAAAAGTGACTATTTTAATAAGGTCAGAATATAGTATAATGATAAAAAGTTTGTTTGTAAAGAGGTCTTTTAAGTGAAAAGAATTGTCACCATTCAGGATATATCCTGCCTCGGAAAGTGTTCTCTTACCGTGGCTCTTCCCATTATTTCTGCTATGGGAGTGGAATGCGCAATCATCCCCACAGCTGTACTCAGTACTCATACTATGTTCAAAAACTTCACCTTCCACGATCTTACGCAGGAGATTGAGCCAATTGTGGACCATTGGAAAAAGGAGGAGATATCCTTCGACGCTGTTTATACCGGATATCTTGGTTCTTTTGAGCAGATTGAAATTGTGAGCGGTGTGTTTGAAAAGCTGAAGGAAAAGGGCAGCCTTATTTGCGTTGATCCCGCTATGGCAGACAACGGAAAGCTGTATCCCGCCTTCGATGAGGCCTTCGCACTGAAAATGGCGGAGCTTTGCGCAAATGCCGACTATGTTTTGCCCAATATTACGGAAGCTGCATTTATGACCGGTACTGAGTACAAAGAGCGCTACGATGAGGAATATGTTCGTACCCTCATTCTTGCTCTGGCAGATAAGGGCGCAAGGAATGTCATCCTCACCGGAGTAAGCTTTGAAGAGGGCAAGACCGGCGCTATGAGTTATAGCAGCGCAAAAGGAGAGTTCTCTTATTATTGCCACGAAAAGCTTCCTGTAAGCTACCACGGAACGGGAGACATTTTCTCCTCCGCTTTTGTGGGCGCACTTATGAACGGACACACTCCTTATGAAGCTGTTGCTGTTGCTGCGGATTATACCGCCGAGTGCATCCGTGTGACACTCGGAAACGGCAAGGAAAAATGGTATGGCGTTGATTTCGAGGAATGCATACCATATCTTGTGAAAAGAATGGAAATGTAAAAAAAGCCTCCGCTTACTTGATGAAAGCGGAGGCTTTTTTTCTGTATGCGTGCTCGAACTTCAGTAGATGGTTTTCCTGTGCCGCACTTGATTATTGAAGGCGGTTGTGATATGATTACTGGGTATAAATATTTAGCAATATGTGTATCGGTACATGTGTACAGTGACGGATATGCAGAGAAATTTAGGGAATAAATAAGGAGGCATTAGCTATGAAAGGTATTATTCTTGCCGGCGGCTCCGGCACAAGACTTTACCCGCTGACCCGTGTTACATCCAAGCAGTTGCTTCCAATTTATGATAAACCTATGATTTATTATCCCCTATCCACTTTGATGCTTGCGGGAATTCGTGACATTCTTGTTATTTCAACACCTTCGGATACTCCGCGTTTTGAAGATTTGCTTGGAGACGGCAGTAAATTCGGTATAAAACTCAGCTATGCCGTTCAACCTTCGCCCGATGGACTGGCGCAGGCATTCCTTATTGGTGAGGAATTTGTCGGGGATAATGAATGCGCCATGATTCTTGGAGACAACATTTTCTACGGTAATGGATTTTCCAAAATTTTGCGCAATGCG
Source organism: Oscillospiraceae bacterium (assembly GCA_015068425.1). Taxonomy (GTDB): domain Bacteria; phylum Bacillota; class Clostridia; order Oscillospirales; family Oscillospiraceae; genus SIG459. The sequence goes on from SVKK01000038.1 coordinate 7,390, forward strand.
GTGACTAATGCCGAATATGGACGCTCCACGGTTTTCGGCTATCATGTGCCGGATCCACAGCGTTTCGGTGTGGTAGAATTTGATGAAAATGGTAGGGTTATTTCCGTGGAGGAAAAACCTGCTCAGCCGAAAAGCAGCTTTGCGGTTACCGGCCTGTATTTTTATCCCAAGGGGGTCAGTGCCATGGCTTCTCAAGTGAAGCCTTCTGACCGTGGCGAACTTGAAATTACGACCCTTAACAATATGTACTTGCAACAGGGGAAACTGGACGTACAGCTGATGGGGCGCGGCTTCGCTTGGCTGGATACCGGGACTATGGAGAGCCTGCTGGAGGCAGCGGAATTTGTCAACATGGTAGAAAAACGACAGGGTATCAAAATTTCAGTTCCTGAAGAAATAGCCTACCGCCTTGGATGGATAAATGCTGACCAACTGATGGAAGCGGCAAAACTCTACGGTAAATCCTCCTATGGCGAGTATCTAGCCAGAGTGGCGGATGATTTGGTATGGAGTATGAAGAAAAGGGAGAAAAAAGAATGACCATAATTGTAACCGGCGGTGCCGGATTTATCGGCTCCAACTTTATTTTCCATATGCTGGACAAGTATCCCGATTACCGCATTATTTGTCTGGACAAGCTTACTTATGCAGGAAATCTGAGCACTCTCGCTCCTGCTATGGATAATCCTAAGTTCCGTTTTGTGAAGCTGGATATCTGCGACCGAGAGGGGGTATATAAGCTGTTTGAGGAAGAGCACCCAGATATTGTGGTAAACTTTGCTGCGGAAAGCCATGTGGACCGCTCTATTGAAAATCCAGAAGTTTTTCTGCGTACCAATATTCTGGGCACACAGGTGCTGATGGATGCATGCCGAAAATACGGCATCACCCGATATCATCAGGTTTCCACGGATGAGGTATACGGCGACCTGCCTTTGGATCGCCCCGACCTGCTCTTTACCGAGGAGACTCCCATACATACAAGCTCTCCTTACTCATCCTCCAAGGCCGGCGCCGATCTGTTGGTTATGGCTTATCACAGAACATATGGTCTGCCTGTGACCATTTCCCGCTGCTCTAATAACTACGGACCTTATCATTTCCCCGAGAAGCTGATACCCCTTATGATAGCAAATGCTTTGGCAGATAAGCCTCTTCCTGTTTACGGTGAGGGACTGAATGTTCGTGACTGGCTTTATGTGGAAGACCACTGCAAGGCAATTGACCTTATCATTCACAAAGGTCGAGTGGGCGAGGTTTATAATATTGGCGGACATAATGAGATGCGCAATATCGATATTGTCAGGCTCATCTGCAAGGCATTGGGTAAGCCCGAAAGCCTTATAACATATGTAGCCGACCGAAAGGGTCATGATATGCGATATGCCATAGACCCCACTAAGATACATAATGAACTGGGCTGGCTGCCTGAGACTATGTTTGCAGATGGCATCCAGAAGACTATAGATTGGTATCTGGACAATACGGAATGGTGGCAGACCATCATTTCCGGTGAGTATCAGAACTATTACGAACGGATGTACGGCAAGCGCTGAAGAGCGAAAAACTCAGATAAGCAGGAATTCACAGTTTGTTGAAAAGGGATGGGGAAGGAATATGAGAGATAAGCTTAATATTGCGATGTTTGGTCAAAAGCGTATCCCGTCCCGTGAGGGCGGTGTGGAAATCGTTGTGGAGGAACTGGCGGTTCGTATGGTGCGACTAAGCCATTCGGTCACCTGCTATAACCGTCGTGGGCATCATGTCGGAGGCGCTGAGTTCGATGGTAAGACAGCAGCACAGTACAAGGGAGTTCGACTGCGTTCTGTACCGACGGTGGAAAAGAAGGGGCTTGCAGCAGTGTCGGCTTCATTCTTCGCTGCACTGCGCTGTGGCTTCGGAAGGTATAACACCGTTCATATTCATGCAGAAGGCCCTGCTTTTTTCAGCTTTATTCCAAAATGGTTGGGTAAGCGGGTAATAGTAACGGTTCATGGATTGGATTGGCAGAGAGAAAAGTGGAAAGCCGGCTTCGCGTCAAAATTTATACGTCAGGGCGAGCGTAATGCAGTACGCTGGGCTGATGAAATAATAGTCTTGAGTAAAGCTGTTCAGGATTATTTTAGCAACACCTACGGTAGAGATACGAAACTTATTCCCAATGGTGTCAGCCGACCGGAGTGTCGGAAACCGGAACTGATAAGAGAAAAATATGGTCTTCAGGGTCAGGATTATATTTTGTTTTTGGGCAGACTGGTTCCGGAAAAGGGACTCCGTTATCTGATCGAAGCCTTTAGAGATGTAAATACTGATAAAAAACTTGTGATTGCAGGTGGTTCCAGTGATACGGACAGTTTTCAGAAGGAACTTCATGATATGGCAAAGGATGATGAACGAATTATATTTACCGGATTTGTTCAGGGCGCTTTGCTGGACGAGCTTTACAGCAATGCTTATGTGTATACGCTGCCGTCCGATCTGGAGGGTATGCCACTGAGCCTCCTGGAGGCTATGAGCTATGGAAACTGCTGTCTGGTATCCGATATTCCGGAATGTGCGGATGTGGTGGAAGACAAAGGGCTTCTGTTTCCAAAAAGTGACGTAATGGCGCTGAAGTATCAGCTGCAGTATGTCTGCGATAATGAAGAAGCTGTGTATGCCTGCAAGGCTCAGGCTGCAGACTTTATATGCGGGAAATATAATTGGGACGATGTGACGGAACATACCCTCTCTCTGTATTTGTGATGTGGTTAAAGAACGATTTTTACATCAAATTATTGCAATGCAGAAACAATAAATATATGTGCCGTTTTCCAGTGAATGTCTCTGGAAAACGGCATTTTATTGTATCGCGAAAACCACCGGTAGTGCCGGTGGTTCCAAAAAGCTTTAGCTATGCCCAAGTCCCGCCGCAGCGGTAGCCTCCCTCGTCAGAGGGCGGGCGGCAGGTTATCATACGAAGTGCAACACCCAAAATAAAAAAAGACAATATGCAAGCCTTGGTGTAAAATGTAGTTGTCACACAAACAAACTACACGGAGGAAAGCATATTGTCCTACACACATTTTACACTGGAAGAAAGAAAATATCTACAGCAACTTTTATCTGAAGGCTACTCTTTCCGAAAAATAGCAGCCATTTTGGAACGGAGCCCTTCCAGCATCAGTCGAGAGGTCAAGCGAAACAAAGCAAAGTACAGACCGCACCGAAAGCCTGACAATAACTACTGGTACAATCATTGGCACGCATATAAGTGCTATATCCGTCGTCGCAGGGAACAAGTACGAGCTGCCTTGCATCCTGAAACGAAAGAATGGAACTATATTGTGGAGGGATTGCATCATTTTTGGTCATCTGAAACGATCTGTGGTCGCTGGCGTGAGGAATTTCCTGAAAGAAAACCGCTTTGTGTATCAACCATTTATCGGTACATAAAGTTAGGTAAATTCGACGGAATTACTGTGAAACAGCACCTCAGACGGCGTGGAAAGTTTATGCTTCCCCGCAATTCCTGCTATAATAGCATCCAACCTGACCGCATCATCCCTCAATGGCCGGATGAAATCCGCAAACGGATTCGCATTGGCGATTGGGAAGGCGATACGGTGTACGGTGGTGTTGGCAAAGGCCTTCTTGTTTCCTTGGTTGACCGAAAAAGTCGTTATTTGCGGATAGGCTTCTTGCCGAAACGCTCTGCCACGGATACCAGATTGCTTATTGAGAAACTATTGCGTGGCTTGCCGGTCAAAAGTGTTAGTTTAGATAACGGTTCTGAATTTTCTGAGTTCCGAAAGTTGGAAGAGCACCTACACACTCTTGTTTACTTCGCTGAGCCACATAAGCCGTGGCAGCGCGGAACAAACGAGAACACAAACGATATTATCCGTTTTTTCTTTCCAAAGGGTTTCGATTTTAGGACAGTTACCGATAACGAAATTCAATTTGTTGAAGACCTAATCAATAACCGTCCCAGAAAGTGTCTTGGCTGGAAAACCCCAGCAGAAATTTTGGCCGAAAGTGTTGCTCTTGCTTGATAATCTGCCGGCGGCCCCGCAGCCGCATCTGCTGTGGCAGGGCGGAACACGCATAAGAAAGATTAATTCGATGAGCCTATAGGCTCGGCTGATAAAAGGCCCTAAGGGGGGCTGTGCAAACCACCGGCACGGTGAAGTTGTAAGATAAAGGTAGACACATGGAAAACCACCATGTTGTCTACCTTTTCTTTATGCTAAAATACAGTTGGAGGTGGTAATAGTGAAGAAGGGTCAGACCAGACGAGTATGGACACCGGAGCAAAAGGCTGAGATTGTCCATAAGCATCTGAATAATCATATCTCAGTAAGAACCTTGGAAAAGGAGTACCGTGCAGATCGCAGCATGATCTGTAAATGGGTAAAGAAATATATCGCAGAAGGAGAAAGTTCCTTTGTCCATAAAGGACATCCAGGAAATCCGTTTGCAGCACTTCATGTCAGCAAGAATCTTCCCGAAGTAGAACGGTTACGGTTAATGGTTGCTAAATTGGAAATTGAAAACGAGAGATTAAAAAAAGGATACTTGGTGAAAGGAGTTGGTGCAACCAAGGAGTTCGTTACTGGCAGAGGAAAGAATTTGAAATCATCGATACACTTAGATCCAGATATCCTGTAAATTTTCTTTGCAAAGTCATGGACGTAAACCGATCTGGTTACTACAAATGGAGAAAACGCAAAGGAAAACCCAATAAATATGAGCAAGATAGAATTTTACTAACACAACTACTGGAAACAGAACACAAAAAATATCCATCTCATGGATATCATCGCCTTGCAGACGATGTATTTGCTGAAACCGGTTGGATATTTTCACATAACCTGGCACACAAGTGCTGCAAAGCTGCCGGAATTCATTCCAAAGCGAGAAAATACAGGTATAAGAAACCGGGAGAAGAGAGTGTTAAGTTTCCAAACGAGGTAAAAGGAAACTGGAATGCAACGAGGCCATTAGAGATCGTTGTGTCAGACATGACCATATTCAAACATAAAGGTGTACCATGGGAATGGACTCTTCTGCTAGACACTTTCAACAACGAAATTTTAGCACATCAAGCAACACCTATTCCTGGTAGCAACAAACCATATTATCATTGTTTAGAGCAGCTGAAGCTGCTCGTAGGAAAGAAAGAGGAGCAGACACCCCAGGTAGTCTTCCACACCGACCAGGGTTCTGTCTACTCCTCACGGGCTTTTTGCCAGGCCCACGAACATTATAACATACTTCGGTCAATGTCGCGAGAGGGAACTCCAACAGATAATCCAATAATTGAAGCATTAAATGGGTGGATGAAAGAAGAACTCTTTCTTGACTTCAGGTTGGCATCTACAGAGGATGTCCCTTCGCTATTGGACAAGTATGTACATTACTTCAATAATAGGCGACCTGCGGCCGCCTTGGGCTATAAAAGCCCAGTTCAGTACAAGACCGAACTGGGCTTCTAAAACTATGGTGTTTTTAAGTGTCCACTTTTTCTTGACAGATGCATATAACGGGTGGCCTGCTCTGGCCCATATAGTGGGCTGATACCTGCTGAGCCTTAAGGCTCTCGAACCGTATTTCTATCGCATACCCGCCCCACTTCCAGCTTTTCTTGGCGGCGGGGCTTTTATTGGCCCCCTCTGACGAGGGGGCTGTCGAGCGCTTGCGCGAGACTGGGGGAGAGAAATGCCTTTAAT